>CAVAGJ010000025.1:0-41451 GCA_963588145.1 Coriobacteriaceae bacterium | reverse complement strand
ATGAAGCCCTTGGGATAGAGGTACCAACCTCGTCATGTTAACCCGAGAATCCAGGCAGCAACGGGAAATTCGGCCTGTTGGAACGCACGGGCGCAGAATATGTCCCCTGCACATATGATGGCCTTGTGTGGGACGGCGGCACTGCCTGGGTCAAGCTGGGCGATGGATGGCACCAGTACACGATCCCCGGTGTGACAAAGCCCGACCCGCTGGACGGTCTGCCCGGGAATATCACCGAGGGTGGCAGCCTGAACCTGCGCGCCGAGCCTGGCACGAAGTACGATATTGTGGAAAAAATCCCGGAGTATACATCCTTACGCATTTACGGTTATTCCGATGCGGCCCCTGCCTGGGCGCTGGTGCGGTATCGGGGGCAGTTCGGCTGGGCCAATCTGGATTATCTGAAACAAGATTATTAAATCACGGCAGTATTTAAAGGTCGAGCAAAATAAAACGAAATATCGGTGATAATTTGCGGCGCAGAAAGGAACTTACTACCAACTTACTCCTTTTCGTCATACGACTAATTATAGCTTTAACAACGGTAATAAAAATGCGCGGCGTACCTGCACCAATGTCACTTAGTTAAATAGGTAATCCCTCTATACCAACGCAGGAAACGGTATAGAGGGATTTTTTCTTTCAAACACTTGACAATAGACTCGGAACGTACGGCCGCTTTGCTTACTTCAGTAAGCAAAGCGGCCCTTGTAGTTAGAAAACGTCCACTGTGACAACTAATTGCAAGGAGTGAAGTGTATGACCGCAGAGAATGTCAAGCAAACATTACAGGATTCAATTAAAACACTAACCGCAGGAAAATGGCTGTTTTCAAGAAATCCGGGAAAGGATAATCCTCAACTGCTACGAGTTCTTGCTCTTATGTGATTGTGCTACTGTGTACTGATCGGTATGCACGGGTGAAATGGGGAGAGCGGCGCTCTAATTCCAAGAGGCTCTAACTCAAAGGACACACAATTTCGGTAAATTTAAAATCCATACAAAGATGTTTCAAGAAACATTACCATGTGCATCGCAGCTTAAGGAAATGCTAACAGGAACACTAACACTGCCTTTGGACAGAGTAGCACTCAGATGAGCGCTGTTGCCACTGGTCCAGGTGCTTTGGCCTCCGTAGCTCCAGCCGTTGATGCCCATTCCAGTACCGTCAGCGCCCGTAGCTTGGGCGGTGGAACCGTTATAGGAAAAGCTTCCACACAATGCTGCTCGACCGATTTTCTGCCCGCCAGAATAATAATCTTTTGTTTTTGTGGTACTTGTAGCGCTGCGGGTCACTGTTTTGGCGATGGTAGTGACAACGGTGATGCCATTGCCCAAATCCTCGGTATAGGTCATGACCACTTGATTGTTTTCCTGCGCAAAGCAAGGAACAGCTGCTGCTATCGCCAATAGAAAACAAATTAAAAGAGAAAAAATGTTTTTCCAGAATTTACGTTTCATGAGATTCACTCCTTTGATTACGAAAGTTCCATTGCCTTTTTTAACATTTCTTTCTGCGATATGTCCGTATCACCCCAGTTAACGATAGTAGTTTCCGTATTGATAATCAGCACACCTTTGGTAACCACGAAAAAAGTAACTAATACCGCCAACACGCCTATGGCCAAACCCAGTGCCAGCCGCAAACGAATTTTATGTCGATGGGCAGCTGTCTTCCACCTGGCTATCGTCTCCGGAGATTGGCTTTCCATAAAATCTCGAGCAGCTTGTTCCGGTGTGGAGCCCAGTTGTGCCACCACCACAGTAAAACTCTCCTCCGAAGTTGCGCTGCAAACATCCTGTGCCACACAGTGAACATAACCCTCAAAAGCCGCCCGCGCTTCAGCACAGGGGAGGGCGGATGAGGCAGCTTTCAAATAGGTTTGCAGTTCTTTTTCAAACATCTTTTGTTTCCTCCGGGTACAAGGCACCGTCCTGCATCATCAATTTCTCTAATGCCGTGATAAAAATTCTGTATTCGTCGCGTAATTTCTCATAATACTCCTGCCCTGCGGAGGTAATGTCCATATAAATGCGCGCCCGACCGTCCTCAATGCGTTTTTCCGTTTCCTGGATATAGCCACCTTCTTGTAGACGGTACACTGCTAGATACATGGTGTTATAGGTTAGTACCCCCTGGGTTAGGCGATCCACCTCTTGAGCCATTTGGTAGGTGTACATGGGCTTTTGGCGTAGCATAAACAGGACCAGCATTTCAGTGGTGGCTTTTTTCATGGCATCCCGCATACCTTGGGCAGGATCGCTTTTCGACTTTTTTTCTAGTTTCATAGACAATCCTACTTTGCATTTTGTTCAATATTACTATATCAGATCATCTATATTTGTCAATACTTTTTATTAACAAATATAGATGATCTATGCTATTCTTTGGGCAAGAGGTAAGGCATCAGAAGAAAGGTGTGGTGATTCCGATGCAGGGTAAGAGAAGACGAATACCTTTTATTTTTTAGATGGAGGTATATCCAATGAAAAAGCAAAAATATTTGACTCGCGTTATAGCTGGTATTTTGTCTGCCCTTATGTGCATGATGCTGCTCAATTTATCAAATACACAAAAAAGAAAATCAAACTAACTGGAAGAGAAAAAACAACTTGCCAGCATGGTCGCACTGGGTATATAGATGTCCGATGCCAATATGCTACAGATGTATACGCATTTGGGCTATGAGGATGCAAAAGACGAACTGCAACGGCTGGTGAATGTGGGGTAGTAAAATCCCGATATGACCCCGAATTTACTACTTTTCGTACTACTTTTGCAGGAAAAAGTATGCGATTTTAGGCAAAATTATGCCACAAATCAAGTGAGAAACAAACTCCGGAATGCAAGAAAACAGCAAAAAGACGTTTTAAGGAGATTTTGATAGATGGTAAAAATTCTTTTTGTGTGCCACGGCAACAGTACAGCCCCGGGCGGATGCAGCGCCCGGGGCTGTACTGCTATCAATTCGTTTGTTATAGCATATCTCGCAGCCTTTTCACATGGGATTTGACAGAAAATCTCTATGTGGGGAGGGCAAGCTATGAAAGGTGACCCTGAGGAACGCGTCCTGGTGGTGGGGCGCTATATTGCGGATACCGGCGCTACAGTGCGGGCGGCGGCGGTGGTGTTTGGCGTAAGCAAAAGCACCATCTGGAAAGACCAGGCCCAACTGTGCCGCACAAGCCCCGCCCTTTGGGCCGAGGTACAGGCCGTGGTACAGAAAAACAAGGCTGAACGCCACCTGCGGGGCGGCGAAGCCACCCGCTTGAAATATTTGCACAAATAACTTGCGCGGTGCTGTACAGAACAGTATAATATCTGTAAAGAAATCCATACAAAAGGACGTGAATACTGTGAAACGAGAGGATTACATCAGCTGGGACGAATACTTTATGGGCATTGCGCTGCTTTCGGCCATGCGCTCTAAGGATAACAACAGCCAGGTCGGTGCCTGCATCGTCAGCCCGGAGAACAAGATCTTATCCCTGGGCTACAACGGCATGCCTATCGGCTGCAATGACGATGACATGCCCTGGGAGCGCGAGGGCGAGGACCTGGAGACCAAGTATATGTACGTCTGCCACTCCGAACTGAACGCCATCCTGAACAGCCCCAACCACGACCTGAAAGGGGCGCGGATGTATGTGACGCTGTTTCCCTGCAACGAATGCGCCAAGGCTATTATCCAGAGCGGCATTAAGGAACTGATCTACCTTTCGGACAAATACCACGATACCCATGCCAGCATCGCCAGCCGCCGTATGTTCAATATGACCGGCGTAAAATACCGGGCGTATGAGCCGACCGGCCGCAAGATCGAGCTGGAAGTATAAAGGAGTAATTGGAATCATGAACACCATTATCATTGGCATCGCCGGCGGCACCGGCAGCGGCAAAACGACCCTGACGGAGCGCCTGCGCGACCACTTCGGCATGGACGAGGTCAGCGTCATCAACCATGACAGCTACTATAAGCGCCATGACGAACTGCCCTACGAGGAACGCTGCAAGCTGAACTACGACCACCCGGACAGCTTCGACACCCCGCTGATGGTAGCCCACCTGCGGGAACTGCGCGCCGGCCACCCGGTGCAGGTGCCTGTGTACGACTACACCATCCACAACCGCAGCAACGAGACTGTGCTGGTGCGCCCCGCGCCGGTCATCATCGTGGAGGGTATTTTGATTTTTGACTCCCCCGAACTGTGCGACCTGATGGACATGAAGGTGTTTGTGGATACCGATGCCGATGTGCGCATCCTGCGCCGCATTGTGCGCGATGTCAAGGAGCGCGGCCGTACGCTGGACAGCGTTGTGACTCAGTACCTGACCACCGTAAAGCCGATGCACGAGCAGTTTGTGGAACCCAGCAAGCGCAAGGCGGACCTGATTGTGCCCGAAGGCGGCCAGAACATGGTGGCGCTGGAACTGCTGATTAAATGGGTAGACAACCACCTGCGGGCGGAAGAAGAAAGCCGTCATTGATTTTGGTAAGAATATTTACAAAATAGAAAGAGGAAGCCGGACGGCATGGTTCGTCTTCCTCTTTTTTGTCATAAGGGATACTTACAGGATCTGCGCGGCGACATCCAGCAGGGCAACCCGGAAACTGGCCGGGCCGTGGGCCTGGGGCTCCGCTGCGGTGGCGCAGGCTTTCCAGAATTCGGCGGCCTGCACGGCAGCATTTAGCGACTCCTGCGGCTGTACTGCGGCAAAGGCACCGCAGAGTACCGACAGCATGCACCCTGCGCCGGTGACGCTGCGCATTAAATCGCTGCCGCCGGTAATAGTGTGCAGGACGGTGCCATCGGTGACAAGATCCTCGGCCCCGGAAAGAACCACCACCGTGCCCAGCTTTTGTGCCAGGGCTTGGGCGCAGGCGGCGGCATCGGTGGGGATAGCCAGGCTGTCCACGCCGTGCTCGGCAGCGGAAAGCCCCAGCAGCGCGGCGGCTTCGCCGTAGTTGGCCCGCAGAATGGCGGAGTGGACATCCCGCAAAAGGCGGCGGATGTTCTCCAGCCGCCAGGGGCTGGCCCCCACGCCGACAGGGTCCAAAATCACGGGGATGCCGCGCTGGTTGGCGACGGCCCCGGCCAGCCGGGCAGCGGTGAATTTGGCTTCATCGGGGGTGCCGGTGTTTAGCACCACGGCACTGGCTAGCGCGGCAATGTCGGCCATCTCCTGCGGGGCTTGGGCCATGATGGGGCTGGCACCAACGGCCAATGCTAAATTGGCGCAGTCGTTGGCGGTGACCAGGTTGGAGATGCAGTGTAACAGCGGTTTGCGGGCGCGGATGGCGGAAAGGGCTTCGGATCGGGTCATGGGTTCACCTATTTCAGCGGGCAAGGCTTGCCTGCATTTTTGTGAGGGTGTTGTTCTTTTCCAGTGCAATCAGCACCACACCGGCGATGATGGAACCGCCGACAGTGGAGACGAGGAACGGGACGATGTAGGCGTAGAAAGCAATATCGCCGGCGGCTTTGCCCATCAGGAACACGGCCACAGGCCAGGCCAGCAGGCCGCCGATGATGCCGGTGCCAAAGACTTCACCGCACAGGGTGGCCAGCAGGTTCTTGGTTTTGTGGTAGACGATGCCGCACAGCAGCGCACCGCACATGCTGCCGGGGAAAGCCATCAGGCTGCCCAGGCCCAGCAGGTTGCGCAGCAGACTTGCCACAAAGGCCACAGCCACGCCATACCAAGGCCCCAGCAGCACGGCGCACAGCACGTTGACCATGTGCTGTACCGGGGCGCATTTGCTGCCAAATACCGGGAACGAGAACATGCTGCCAACAACGGCTACAGCGCACAGCACACCGGCTAGGGCGATTTTTTTTGTGTTGGTTTTCATTTTTGGTCTCCTTTTTTCTTTGTATCGTAACGAAAAAAGCGGAAGGACTGCCGCCAGAAATACGCCAGCCGCCCGCACGGGCACAATAAGCCCCTTACCAAAATGGCTTATTGTTCGGTCGAAGCTTGCTGGCTTCCTCTCACGCCGGAACACGGCTTCCCATCGCTGACGCTGCTCAAGGCCCAGGGCGCTCCCCCTCGGCCCGCGTTTCTGGAACGGTCAGATCCTTCCCTTCCCCAAAGCAAAAATAAAAGCAGGGTGCCGATGGGCAGCCCTGCAAAAAGACGTTTGAAAAAGTCCTTCCTACGGTGGCATGATCCACATCAGGTCAAAGGGTCGAAATACAATTTCCTCTCAGCCGGGTACCCGGCTCCCCTGTTCTTTGTCTTGCATGATACACCATTGCAAAAAGTTTGTCAAGGGCTTGCTTTTTTGCCCGGCGCGGCGTATAGTGAAAATACATTGAACACAGGGGGAATCTATGATGAAAATTTTACCGCAGCAACTGCGTTTGTACGCCGTAACGGACAGCCGCCGCTTGCAGGGGCGCACCCTGCTGGATACGGTAGCCGCCGCACTGGATGGCGGCGCGACCTTTGTGCAGCTGCGGGAAAAGGAGTTTTCCCCTGCCGCGCTGCTGGAAGAAGCACGTGCCCTGGCGGCACTGTGCCACGCGCGGCATGTGCCCTTTGTAGTGGATGATAACGTGGAAGTGGCCTTGGCCGCCGGTGCTGACGGTGTGCATGTGGGCCAGAGCGATATGGCCGCCCGCCGCGCCCGCGCCCTGCTGGGACCGGACAAAATTTTGGGTGTTTCAGCCCACAATGCGGCGGAAGCATTGGCAGCCCAGGCAGACGGCGCGGATTATTTAGGCTGTGGTGCTGCCTTTGTGACAGGCACGAAGCTGGATGCCCACCCGGTGACGGCCGAAACGATGCGCGCCGTGACGGCGGCGGTGGATATCCCGGTGGTGGCCATCGGAGGTATTGAGGAAAGCAACATTTTACAGCTGCAGGGCCGCGGCCTGGCAGGCGTGGCCGTGGTAAGCGCCATTTTTGCGGTCCAAGACCCCGAAGCCGCCAGCCGCCGATTGTATGAACTGAGCGGAAAACTGTGATTGGCGGATTTGGCAAATAGAATACAAGTAAGGCGCACAAAACAGCAGGCCATCTATCCAAAACGGACAGACTGCCTGCTGTTATTTTGTTATGTTATTGGGTGATGATAACGGCGTGGCTGCCGAGCTGCTCGTACCGCAGGGCGAAAGTATCGCGGTCGATCTCGGTAATCTCCTGCATGGGGTCGGCAAAATAGTAGTTGTCCTCATCATAGCCGGTCAGCACCAGACAGTGGGAGTTGGCGTAGGGCCAGCTGCCATCGTCCATGGTGAAAGTGTAGTTGTAGATCGGTTCCGTAAAAGCGCGGGTCGCCCATATCAGAATGGGGATGCCCTGGGCCAAGTACATTTCCAGTTCGGCAGGCTCGGCACCGGTGATGTCCAGCGCGCTGTAAGCACTCCCCTGCGCATCCAGATAGGCGTTGACGGCGGTGGTGATAGCACCGGGCAGGCAGTAGAACGAAAGTTCATCGGCAGGGTTGCCTATGAACTCGACTGTGGGGTCGGCTTCCCAGTATGGAATGTGCATGGGCAGGTAATTTTCGGCCAGGGGGACTTTATCAATCGTAAAGCCTAAGTAGTTCAGCACAATGGCGGCGGAGGTGATTTCGCAGCCGTTGGGCAGTTCCGGATTTTGCAGGATGTTTTCGACTTCCAGCTGCACGGTGCTGGGCAGGAAAAAGGCACTTTCCGGTGTGGCCTGCAGGGCGGCATAAGCGAGCCAGGCAGGGATGGCAGTGTCCGTTTGCGGCAGGACCAAGCCCATCGCGGCAGATTCCGGCGTTGCGGCCGTTTCGCCCGTTGCAATGTTTACAGGGAGGGTAACGGTAGCGGCGCAGCTGCACAAAAACAGGCAGGCCGCAGCCGCCGAACCGGCAGCAAGCTTGTGCATGGCAGTCCCCTTTCCCTTCGACATTGTTTTACGATAACCAACAAATACCATACACCATATTTGTGATAAATGCAAGAAAAAAGCCGACAGGCGAACCTGTCGGCTTTGAAAAACTGTGAAATTATTACCAGAGGTTTACCACTTCGTTGTACAGACCCTCGTAGCTCTTGGCGGAGTTGGACCAGCTGAAGTCACACTCCATGGCGCGGCGGACCAACACGGGCCAGCCGTCCTTCTGCCAGTAGCCTTCCTTGGCGCGCCAGCAGGCCTCGTACAGCTCGTGGGCGTTGTAGTTGGCAAAGGTGAAGCCATTGCCGAAACCATCGCCGGAGTCGTGGATGGAGTCACGCAGGCCGCCGGTCTCGCGGACAACAGGGATGGTGCCGTAGCGGCAGGAGACCATCTGGGCCAGGCCGCAAGGCTCGGAGCGAGAGGGCATCAGGAAGATGTCGGCACCGGAGTAGATCTCCTGGGCCAGTTTGGCGTTGAAGCCGATGTAGACACCCACACGGCCCGGATTGCGGGCGCACAGCTCATTGAAGAAGTTCTCGTACTGGCCTTCGCCGGAGCCGAGGATGACCAGCTCGATGCCCTGCTGCAGCAGACCCTCGGCGATAGCCTGGACGAGGTCAACGCCCTTATGGCCGACCAGACGGGTGACCATAGCCATAACGGGGCTGCCGTCCTTATGCAGATCGAACTTATCCTGCAGGGCAGCCTTGCAGGCGGCTTTCCCGTCCTGGAAAGTATCGGCATCGTAGTTCTTGACAATATCGGGGTCGGTGGCGGGGTTAAAGACATCCACATCGATGCCGTTCAGAATGCCGCACAGCTTGTACTGCTTCTGACGCAGCAGGCCGTCCAGACCATGGCTGAACCACGGGTCCAAAATCTCCTGGGCGTAGGTAGGGCTGACGGTGGTGACCTTGTCAGCGGTCTCGATGGCACCTTTCATAAAGTTGGCGCAGCCGTCATACTCCACAACGTGAGCATCGCGGGCACCAATGCCGCAGGTATCCTCGAGGATATCCAGGCCATACTTGCCCTGGTAGGCAATGTTATGGATGGTAAAGACCGTCTTGATGCGGCTGAACTTATCTAGGTGGCGGTAGTACAGATTCAGGTAAACGGGGGTCAGGGCCGTCTGCCAGTCGTTGCAATTGATGATGTCAGGCTCGAAATCGGTGTAGAACAGCATTTCGAGGATGGCGCGGGAGAAGAACGCAAAGCGCTCGCCGTCATCATAGAAGCCGTACAGGCCGCTGCGCTTGAAATAGTACTCGTTATCGATGAAGTAGTAGACAACACCGTCACGCTCGGCCTTGAACAGGCCGCAGTACTGGCTGCGCCAGCCGACAGGTACACTAAAGTTGGTGATATAGGTCAGGGTGTCCTTGAATTTCAGGTCACCGTACAGCGGCATAACAACGCGGGCATCGATGCCGTCCTTGACCAGAGCCTTGGGCAGCGCACCGGCCACATCGGCCAGGCCGCCGGACTTGGCAAAGGGAGCAGCCTCGCTGGCTGCATACAAGATTTTCATAAGCACCTCCATGCGGGTGGGTTCTTTTCAAAAATATGAGGACGGGGAAGTTTTACTCTCCCCCGTCCTCTCATCAAAAGTTGCCTCCGGGGAGAGGGAGTACAACCTCTATGAGCTGTTATACGCTGTGGTTCTTGGCAACGAATACCGGGAAGGTATCTGTGCCGGCCAGCTTCTTGCCTGCAGTAATGTGGACGTTCTTGTCGGTAACCACATACTCTACATCGCAATCGGTCTCCACAACGGTATCCTGCATCAGGACGCAGTTTTTGACAACAGCACCTTTCTTGACCTGGCAGCCGCGGAACAACACACAGTTCTCAACGGTACCCTCGATGACGCAACCATCGGCCAGCAGGCTATTCTTGATAGAGCTGCCTGCTACGTAGCGGGTGGGGTTATCGTCACGAATCTTAGTGTAGATAGGCGCAGATCCGAACAGGGCATCCATGCTACCATCCTGCAGCAGGCGCATGTTCTCGTCAAAGTAGCTCTTCATGTCAGAGACACGGGCGGCATAGCCCTTGAACTCGTAAGCCTGAACGTTGAGCAGCTTCAGGTTGCGGGCCAGGATGTCGCGCTCGAAATAGACGAGGCCGCGGACTGCTGCATCGTGGATCAGGTGGATCAGGCTCTCACGCTCGATGACGTAGATGTTCATAGCAAGGTTCTGCTCGCCCATGCGATAGTCGTTGGACAGGATCTCCTGCACACGGCCGGTCTCATCGATGCGGATGGTGTAGTTATCGCTGCGGGCACCCTCAGGGATGGGGGCACGGTTGTAGACCATGGTGACATCAGCGCCGGATGCAACGTGGGCATCGATCAGGCTGCCGAAGTCAAAGTTCATGGCAATGTAGGAATCAGAAAGGATGACATAGCGTTCTTTCTGGGCTTCCAGCCAGTTCAGGATGCTGTCCAGAGCATCGACACGGCCGGAGTACAGCTTGACGCTGCGCTCTGCGAAAGGCGGCACAATGTTCAGGCCGCCGCGCTTACGGGTCAGGTCCCATTCACGGCCAGCGCCCAGATGGTCCATCAGGGAGTGGTAATTTTTACGGACGATGACAGACACGTTATCGATGCCGGCGTTGGCCATGCTGGACAGCGTGAAGTCGATCAGACGATAACGTCCGCCGAAGGGGATGGAGGCCATGGAGCGCTCCGCCACCAGCTCGGGAACGAGGTTATCATAGGTATTGGCGAAAATGACGCCGAGTGCGTTGACGTTGCTGTTTACCATTGTTCCTCACCATCCTTTACATCACTGGAAACCATTGCCTTGGGGCCAACGGTGGCACCCTTGCCGATGACGACACCGGAACCGATTGTAGCAACATCGCCGGGTTCCTCAATGTTCAGGCCGCCTTCAGGCATAGCGCCGACAGTGGCACCCTCCTCGATCTTGACATGCTCGGCCACGATGCAGTGCTTGACGGAAGCGCCCGCCTTGATGACAGTGCCGCCCATGACGACAGCGGCCTCCACGGTAGCGCCCTTCTCAACAACGACACCCGGGAAGAGGATGGAGTGGTTGACCGTGCCGTTGACCTTGCAGCCTTCGGAGATCATGGAGTTGACGATGGTGGCATCGCTGCCGATCTGCTGGCAGGGCTTGCCGGAGTTGCGGGAATAGATCTTCCAGTTCTCATCGAACAGGTTGATGCCGGAATGGCTGGGGTCCAGGACCTCCATGTTGGCCTGCCACAGGCTGGAGATGGTACCGACATCCTTCCAGTAGCCGCTGAAGTGATAGGCGTACATACGGCGGCCGTCTTTCAGCAGGTTGGGGATGACGTTCTTGCCGAAGTCGTTCTCGGAGTTGGGGTCGGCTTCGTCCTCGGTGAGGTATTTCTTCAGCACATCCCAGTTGAAGATGTAGATGCCCATGGAAGCCAGGTTGGACTTCGGATTCTTCGGTTTCTCCTGGAACTCGCTGATCTTATCGTTCTCGTCAGTGACCATCAGGCCGAAGCGGGAAGCCTCGCTCCAAGGCACTTCCATAACGGCAACAGAGAACTCGGCATCCTTTTCCTTATGGAAGCGCAGGAAGTCGGAGTAATCCTGTTTGCAGATCTGGTCACCAGACAGGATGATGACGTACTTGGGATCGTAACGATCGATAAAGGAAATGTTCTGATAGATAGCATTGGCCGTGCCTTTGTACCAGTCAGAGCCGGAAGCCTGCTGATATGGCGGCAAAACATGGACACCGCCATGCAGACGGTCCAGGTCCCAGGGCTGACCATTGCCGATGTACTCGTTCAAAACGAGGGGCTGATACTGGGTCAGGATACCAACAGTATCAATGTCGGAGTTGACGCAGTTGGACAGTGGGAAATCGATAATACGATATTTACCGCCGAATGGTACTGCGGGTTTGGCGAGCTTTTGGGTCAGCGCGTACAGACGCGAGCCCTGACCGCCTGCCAGGATCATTGCGATCATTTCTTTTGCCATAAAATTTCTCCCCTTAACATTCTGGCTTTACGCCATTGTTGAACAGTGGTATTTATCCATCTCGCACGGTCAGACCGGCGTTTTGGCTTTAGCGGGGCGCCCGCGGCGCTTAGGGGTTGTGGTAGCGATTTCAGCTGCCGAGGCCGCTTTTTTTGCTTTAGCAGCGGTTTTCTTCACGGGTTTGGCTGCTGCGTCCGTTTCCTCGGCGGCCTTTTTTGTGCGAGGCTTACGGGCGACAGGTACCTGGAAGTATACGGTAGACAGCGGCGGCAGTGTCAGCGAGATATACTGTTCAAAGCCGTGCATCTCGCCCTTTTCTGCCTTGACGGTGCCATTGGTGACACCGGAGCCGCCGTATTTCTTATCATCGGAATTCAAAATTTCCTTATAGCTGCCGGGGTGGGGCACCCCCATCTGGTAGCCCTGGCGTAGCACAGGATTGAAGTTGCAGACGACCAGCAGCATCTTGCCCGCAGCATCGCGGCGCAGGAACGCGATCACGCTCTGCTTGCTATCATCCGGCACGATCCACTGGAAGCCCTCCCAACTGTAATCGACCTGCCACAGAGCGGGCGTGTCACGGTACAGGTGGTTCAGGTCCTTGACGTAATCCTGCAACTGGCGGTGCTTGTCGTAGCCAAGCAGCATCCAGTCCAGGGGCTTCTTCTCGTCCCACTCAATGAACTGGCCGAACTCCTGGCCCATGAAAAGTAGCTTTTTGCCGGGATGCGCGGTCATGTAACCGTAGAAAGTACGAAGGTTAGCAAACTTCTGCTCATAGTCGCCGGGCATTTTATTGATAAGGCTGCACTTGCCGTGGACGACTTCATCGTGGCTGATAGGCAGCACAAAGTTCTCGCTGAAAGCGTAGAAGAAGCTGAACGTAACCTTGCCGTGGTTCCCCGCGCGGAAAAGTGGGTCGGTCTTCATGTAGCTGAGCATGTCGTTCATCCAGCCCATGTTCCACTTGAAGTTGAAGCCCAGGCCACCATCAGCGGCAGGTTTGGTGACCAGCGGCCAGGCGGTGGATTCTTCAGCAATCATCATCTTATAAGGATATTTGCCCAGGATGGCAGTGTTTAACTTTTGCAGGAAAGCGATTGCTTCCAGATTTTCGTTGCCGCCTTTGACATTCTGCTCCCACTCGCCGTCCTTGCGGTTGTAATCGAGGTAAAGCATGCTGGCCACGGCATCCACGCGCAGACCATCGATGTGGTACTTGTCCACCCAGAACATGGCGCTGGAAATCAGGAAACTTTCGACTTCCTTCATGCCGTAGTTGAAGACCATCGTGCCCCACTCTTTGTGTTCACCGCGGCGGGGGTTGGGGTCCTCGTAGCAGGGGGCGCCGTCAAACATGTACAGGCCGTAGCCGTCCTTCGGGAAATGGGCGGGGACCCAGTCCAGAATGACGCCGATGCCTGCCTGATGCAGCTTGTCCACAAAGGTCATGAAGTCCTTGGGGGTGCCGTAACGGCTGGTGGGGGCAAAGTAGCCCGTGACCTGATAGCCCCAGCTGCCATCGAACGGATACTCGGTGATGGGCAGCAGCTCGACATGGGTGTAGCCCATATCTTTTATGTAGGGGATCAGCTCATCGGCCAGCTCGGAATAGTTATACGGGATGCCGTTCTCGGCGTCCTTCATCTTCCAGCTGCCTGCCTGCATCTCGTAGATGGACATGGGGCTGTTGATGACATCCCGCTTGGAAACCTCTTTGGTCCAGTGGTCGTCGCCCCAGGTGTAGCCTTCAATATCATAGACCTTGCTGCCGTTGGAGGGGCGGGTCTCGGTATGGAAGGCGTAGGGATCGGATTTGTAGATCAGTTCATCGGATGCGGTGGTGATGCAGTACTTATAAATATCGTATTCCTTGATGCCCGGAATGAACAGTTCCCAGATGCCATCGGTCACTTTGTGCATCGTGTGTTCGCCGGGGACCCAGCTGTTGAAATCACCTACAACAGCAACTGCTTTTGCATGGGGTGCCCAGACACGGAAAACCGCGCCGGGGGCACCGTCCTGCACTTCCAAATGCGCGCCAAAGTAGCGGTACGCCTCCTGATTATTGCCCTGCTTGAACAGGTAGATGGGCAGATCAGAACTATTGGGCGCTTGTTTGCGTTGCTTCAACGTAATCTCCCCTTTTGGAACAGCCCTGATTGGACCGCCCCGAATATTTACTAACTCTATATTACCTGTTTCGCACATAAATTTCAAGGCTTTTCTGTAATAATCTGCCAAAAAATTATAGGGAGAATATTTGAATTTGTGTAAATTCGACAGTTTGCAGGATTTTATTAGTAACATCGTACAAAAATTGCATATTTAAAAAATGTGCAGATGGCGGTAAAGTGAACAATGGATGAAAATGAGATTTATTGCAAGGCTTATAAATCCGTTTAAATATAGGGGACAGATTCAAGCATCGCTCTCTACAAAAGACCGCAAAGATGTGTTAGGTATCCATTACCGCATTTCGAAAGGACAAAATGTATCCGAATCCATAATATCTAGTGCAATAAAGCAAGATATATCCCGTCTTTTTCGACAGATATCCTTGCAAATCGACTTATCATATGTTATTATATATCCAATCCGAAAGGGTGTATTCTGCTTTTTACGCCCAAATTTTACGCCCAAAAAAGAAAATGGAGGAAATTAAACCATGATTGAGAAGATTCGTAAGATGAAGAACGAAAAAGGTTTTACCCTGGTAGAGCTGATCGTTGTTCTAGTCATCCTGGCCATCCTGGCTGCCCTGCTGATCCCCGCCCTGACCGGCTACATCGACAAGGCCAACAAGGAGAAGGTCATTGCTGAGACCCGCACCGTCACCATGGCTGCCCAGACCATTGTGAGCGAGGCCTATGGCCAGGGCAAGCTTGACACCACTAAGGAAGCTTCGGATTCTGTTACAGTTAACGCTATTGCAAAGCTGGCTGAGGCTGATGCGAATAAGTGGAATTTCAAGGTGTATATCAACAACGATACTAACGATACTAACGATACTAATGACACCATTGGTCAGGTTAAGGCTGTTGAACTTTGGGATGGCACCTATGGTTGCCTCTACGTCGATGGCGCTTACTATGTAGCTAGCGATGATGACGTTCCCGAATCTTATGGTGCAACTGTTCCCGAAGCTGCTTTTACAAGCGAAGTTGTCTGGACTGCTTCTGGTTCCTAAGTTATAATTACGATTTCCCATCACTACGGTGGTGGGATTTTTTGTATGTCAATACTGAAAAATGTAGGGGCAAACAGTGTTCGCCCGTAGAATCTAGCGCAACCACCAAGCTGCCCGGGACCCCTACAACCTCAATATCATTTCTCATTGCCTCTACGGCAATCCATAGGGGGGGCGCGCATACGGTTCGTAAGAGAGTATTCCATATGCTCCCGCGGGCGACCAAGGTCGCCCCTACAGTCCAGTAAGTTGTGCTTATAATTCCCCTTTTCAGCAATCGTAAATATTAAAAGCTCCCTACAAGGCGTTTCTGTACCGACTCCCAAAAGTTAGACCTAAAAATCTAACGATTGGAGGTCGGTGTTTTTATGGCTAAACATTCTTTTGAATAAATAAAAAGAAAGTTCAACGTATTGTTCAAAAACTTGGATTACAGGTGATGTCCTATACTCGTAAAAGCAGGAAGTATAGTTCTTACAGAGGTAAGATTGGCACCATTGCACCGAATAGGATTCGCAGACGATTTGATACACATATACCTCATCAGAAAATCACTACAGATACCAGTGAGTTCAAGTATTATGAAATTGATGCGAAAGGGCATGTGAGCACTCATAAGCTTTATCTCGATCCGTTTATGGATATGTGCAATGGTGAAATACTTAGTTATGGAATAGATCAGAAACCATCTGCTAAGAATGTAATGGATGCTTTGGATAAAGCAATTACAGTCACCGCAGACTGCCCATACAGAAGAACTTTTCACTCAGATCAGGGATGGGCTTACCAAATGAAGGCATACTCCCATAGATTAAAAGAAAAACGAATATTTCAAAGTATGTCCAGAAAAGGAAACTGCCTGGACAATTCTGTAATGGAAAATTTCTTTGGATTGCTCAAGCAGGAAATTTACTATGGCGTTGTTTATTACAGCTATGAGGAATTAAAATCAGAGATAGAACGCTTTATAAAATACTATAATGAGAAACGGATAAAAGAAAAGTTGGGATGGACGAGTCCTGTTCAATGCAGGCTCCATCTTTTAACTGCATAAAGAAAAACGAGACGACCAAAGTCGTCTCGTAAAAGTCTAACTTTGAGGGGTCACCTCATCACTACCTTGCAAGGAGCTTTTATTTACTACAGAAAATTTATGCGCCGTAAATATAATAGGGGTTCTGGCCGAGGTATTGGCTGCGGCGGTTCCAGATGGTGTGGGTAGCCAGGTAGTCGGCCCAGGCCTGGTAGCCTGCGGCGTTGAAGTGTACACCGTCCTTGGTGGCGTAGTCATCGTACTGGCTGCCATCAGCGGGGTTGGTCAGCACCTCGCGCACATTGACGAAGTAGCAGCCCTTGCGCAGTGCCATATTAGCCAACAGGTCGTTGGCAGTGGCAATACGGGCGTTGTTCAGGCCGGGCTTGCTTTGGACGACATCCTCCTGCACACCGGGGATAGACTGAATGTAGAAAACCACGCCGGGGTTAAGCTGCTCGCGCAGCATGTCGATCAGGCGCTCGTAGTATGCGATAAAGCTTTCCTCGCTCCCCTGCACGACCAGGTTGTTGGTGCCTACCAGAATATACAGGTAATCCGGCTGACTGGCTGCGATGGTCTCCATGGGGGTCTCGGTCGCGCCGGTGACGGCGTTTTTCACGCTGACGTTGTTGACGAAAGTCTGTACACCAGCGCTTACATAGGTGGCATAGTGGGCGTTTTTGTAGCCGGTATCGTAGATGCCCAGGCCCGAAGCAATGCTGTCGCCCGCGAAAGTAACGGTATCAAAGTAAGCGGGCGTTACGGTGCCCAGCATGGGGACGGCCACCATGCGGTGGTCGGTGTTCAGGTACTCGGTATCGATGGTCTGCTCAACGGCTGTGGGGGTATCCCACACGGCGGTATCGACTGCCTGCACAATGCGGGTCGGCCCCTCCCCTGTGCTGACAGGCTCTGCTGGAGCAGCGCTTTCGGCGGTAGCTTCTTCTTCGGTGCTCTTTGCCGTCGAACTCGTCTCGCCAGAGGCAACGGTCTCGCCTTCGGTGGCTTGTGTATCGCGCTGCATCCAGAACCACCCGACACCAGCACAGGCCGCAGCCAAAACAATGATGAGGGCCAGCATCAGGCTGCGCTTGCGCCTTTGGCTCGCAACTTCATTGCGGTATGTATAAAAATCGGACATTGAATATCTCCTGACTTTCCGTAATTTGCGGATGGTATTATTATACGCCTTTTGCGGCCCATCAGCAAGGGAAAGCGCAATCTTTTACAAATGAAACAGTCGTTTTTTACATGAGACTGAACAGGTCGACCTGGCTCGTTTCGGGCAGACTGCCTAAAGCGCCCACGGCGCGCAACTTATCAAATACAGAGCTTGCCACGCCGCTGGCCTGCTGCAATTCCTCGACCGAGATATACTGCTGGCCGTGGATGGTGGCTTCTTCCAGCGCAATAGCGGCGGCATCGCCCAGGCCACGCAGGGCTGTGAACGGCAGGCGGACCTTGCCGTCTTCGACCACGTACTTGCTGGCGTAACTCTTACCCAGTTCGATGGGCAGGAACTGGCAGCCGCGCTGCAGCATTTCGTTTTCCAGCTGCAGACTGACCAGGGCATCATCGTCCTTGGCGGTACGCTCGTCCTTGGGAATCTTTTCGTTGTCTTTCAAGTGCTGCTTGGCAACGCGCACACCGCCAACGGCGGCCTCGTAGTCAATATCCGCACCGCGGACCGTAAAATAGACCGCGTAGAAGATGGCCGGGTGGTAGACCTTGAACCACATCAGACGGATGGCCGCCATCAGGTAGGCTACCGCGTGGGCCTTGGGGAACATATACTTGATCTTGCGGCAGGACTCGATGTACCAGTCGGGCACATCGTGCTCCTTCATGGCTTCCTCCCAGCCGGGCTTGAAACCGCCCTTGGCAACCTTGCCCTTACGCACGGCCTCCATGATGTCAAAAGCCATCTTGGGTTCCAGGCCCTTACGCAGCAGGTAGAGCATGATGCTGTCACGGCAGCCAATAACATCGGCAATCGTGCAGGTGCCGGAACGGATAAGTTCATCGGCGTTGCCGGTCCAGACATCGGTGCCGTGGGACAGGCCGGAAATCTGGATCAGCTCGGAGAAATTCTTGGGCTGGGCATCCAGCAGCATCTGGCGCACAAAGTTAGTGCCCATCTCCGGGATGCCGAAAGTGCCGGTCTTGGAGCCGATCTGCTCCTCGGTCACACCGAGGGCTTCGGGACTGGTGAGCAGACTGTAGACTTTGGGGTCGTTCATCGGCACCGAGTCAATGGGGATGCCGGAGTATTCCTCGAAGAACTTATAGAAAGTAGGCACATCGTGGCCCAGCTCGTCCAGTTTGAGCAGCGTATCGTGCAGGTATTTAAATTCAAAGTGGGTGGTCAGCAGGCCGCCTTTGACGTCATCGGCCGGGTGCTGGATGGCGCAGAAATCGTAAATATCAAAGGTGTCCGGCACAACGACCATGCCGCCGGGGTGCTGGCCGGTGGTGCGCTTAACGCCGGTGCAGCCTATGACCAGGCGGTTTTCCTCGGCACGGTTGACGGTTTTGCCGCGCTCCTCCAGATACTTTTTGACGTAGCCATAGGCAGTTTTGTCCTGCAGACCGGAGACAGTGCCCGCCTTAAAGACGTTTTCTTTGCCGAACAGTTCCTCGGTATAGCGGTGTACGTGGGACTGATACATGCCGGAAAAGTTCAGGTCGATATCGGGTTCCTTATCGCCGTAGAAGCCCAGGAACGTTTCGAACGGGATGTCGTGCCCCTCCACGATCATTGCCTTGCCGCAGACCGGGCAGTCTTTATCGGGCAGGTCGAAGCCATCGAAGTGGATGCCATCGTTGATCCACTCACTGTGCTTGCAGTTGGGGCACAGGTAGTGCGGCGGCATCGAGTTGACTTCGGAAATACCAGAAAAGTGCGCTACAGCGGAAGAACCAACGGAACCACGGCTGCCGACCTGGTAGCCGCCTGCGTTGGAGTAGGCCACCAGACGCACGGCGATGACGTACAAAACGGCGTAGCCGTGGCCGCAGATGGAGTCTAGTTCCTTTTTCAGGCGCTTTTGCAGCACATCAGGCACGGGGGTGCCGTAGTCGCGGGCGGCGTGGCTCCAGGTGTCGTTGCGTAGTTCTTCCTCGGCACCGGGGATGCTGGGCGGGTAGGTGCCCTTGGGGATAGCGCGCAGGTTGTTGTCGATGGTGGCGGCAATCTTGTTGGGGTTGGTCACCACGATCTCGTAGGCTTTATCTTCAGGCAGGTAGCTGAAATCGTCCAGCATATCGGGGGTGGTGCGATAGTACAGCGGGGCCTGGTTGTCGGCATCCTTAAAGCCGTTGCCAGCCTGCAGGACCGCACGGTAGATCCAATCCTCCGGCTCCTGGAAATGCGAGTCGCCGGTGGCGACAACAGGCTTGTGCAGCTCCTCGCCCAGTTTGATGATGGTGCGGTTGAAGTCCTTGATGGTGTCGATGGACTCCACCTGGCCGTTGCGGACCATGAACTCGTTGTTGCCCAGGGGCTGGACTTCGAGGTAGTCGTAATAGTCGGCAATACGCAGCAGCTGCTCGTAGGGCTGGCCGGCAACGATGGCGCGGTAGAGTTCACCGGCTTCGCAGGCGGGCGAAAGCAGCAAACCCTCGCGGTATTTATTCAGCAGACTGCGGGGCACACGCGGCTTTTTGAAGAAATACTGGGTGTGGGCCGCGCTGACGATGCGGTAGAGGTTTTTGAGGCCCACTTGGTTTTGAACCAGGATAATCAGGTGGTAATACTTTTTCTTTAGGACCTCTTTGTTGCCGCCAAGGCCGGTGTTGATGGCTTCAACGGTGTGGATGTCCTTTTCTTCCAGATCGGACAGCATGACCTCGAAGATGCGGGCCAGTGCCATGGCATCATCAACGGCGCGGTGATGGTTGAACGGCGGAATTTCCAGGTGCTTATTGATGGTGTCCAGCTTGTAGTTGCGCAGGCCCGGGAACAACGCCTGGCCCATGGGCAGGGTGTCGATATAGGTATTTTCCTCCCAGCTGACACCGGCCTTCTCCCCCGCCTTGCGGATGAACAGCATATCAAAGCTGTGGGCGTTGTGGGCGACAAGGATGTTGCTGCCGCAGAACTCTTTAAAGGCGCGGATGGCTTCCTCGGGGCTGGGGGCATCGGCGACCATGGCATCGTTGATGCCGGTCAGGTCAACGACTTTTTGTGGGATGGGCTTGCCGGGGTTGACGAAGGTGCAGAACTTCTTTTCCTCGTTGATCTTGCCGTTCTCCACATAGACGGCACCGATCTCGGTCAGGCGTTCGGTGTTGGAATCCAGGCCCGTAGTCTCGGTATCAAAGACAACGAAGGTGCCGGGCAGGTCCATCTGGGCGTTGCCGTAGACGGCGGGGATCATGTCGTCCACGAAGTAAGCCTCGCAACCGTAGATCAGCTTGAAGTTTGGGTCAGTCTCGTGGATGGCATCGGTTGCCAGCATGGCTTCAGGGTAACCCTGGCAGACACCGTGGTCGGTGATGGCGATAGCGCGGTGGCCCATGCGGTGAGCCAGGCGCACGATCTTGCCAGGGTCGTTGAAAGCGTCCATCGTACTGGATTTGGTATGCAAATGCAGTTCCACGCGCTTGTGGCCCTCGGGGGCGGTATCCTGGCGCTGCTGGCGCTCGACCTGTAAAACATCGTAGGGCAGCACAACATAGTCATGCTCGTACTTATCGTACATATAGTTGCCGCGCACGATGAGGGTGGTGCCGGGCTTGAGGTTCTCCCACTTGGACATGTCGGCATCCTCGTCCCCCAGCACTTTGAGGTTGACGGAACCGGAATAGTCGGTGATAGAAGTGAAGTAAATTTTGCGGCGGCTGCCCTTGACCTCGGTGGCAAAGACATCGCCCCAGATGGTGACCTTGCCGCCATCGCCCAGGTCGTTGAGGTGGCGAGTCTCGGTGGGTTTGAAGTTTTTGCCGTAGAACAGCTTGACGGGTTTGTCCGTGAGGGCCAACCCCTCGATGGTGAAGTCCGGCGGGGTCTCTTTGACCTCGAACTTGACCACGGGCGTTTTCTCCTGCAAATACTGTTCCAGTTCTTCATCTGTGCGGGCTTTGCCGGTATCGGCCAGGCGGACGATGGGCAGACTGCCGGTTCGTTCCTGGATCAGTTCGGCCAGGACACGGGGCAGTTCAACGCTTTCCAGGATGGCGCGGCCTGCATTGACGCGCACGGTGATGCCATCGCTGCCAAAGGTGACCGGCTGGCTTTTATCCAAAAAACCGTTGACCGGCATGCCTTTTTCTTTCAGCTCCTCGATCATCAGGTGCACGGCTTCGGGCGTGATGTTGGGGTAGGCAAAGTAGTTTTGCAGATGCAGTTCGTACCCGGCGAAAACCTCTTGAAGGGAAGCACAAAGACGCCCGCACAGCGCCTGATCCAAGGGTTCAGAGCTGCGCAGGCGGAGAATCACCTGGCGGGTGGTGCGATGCAGTTCGACACAGTCGACAATGACGCTGCCGAAAGTATCGCAGAATTGTTTATCGGCCGTAAACTGCGGCCAGACCTGGGTGACAAAGGGTTTCAAAGAAATACCTCTTACATTTTATGGATCTCGTCCAGCAGCTGGCCAACGATGTCGCCTTTCAGCATGCGGACTTTCTCGCCGCGGATGAACAGCAGGGCTTCGTCCTTGCCGCCTGCAATGCCGATGTCGGCATCGGATGCTTCGCCGGGACCGTTGACGACACAGCCCATAATGGCAATTTTCAGCGGCTTTTTAAAGCCCTCGTCCCGCAGGCGCTTTTCCACCTCGTTGGCGATCTCGATCATCGGGTACTGGGTGCGGCCGCAGGTGGGGCAGCTGATGATCTCCGGCCCGGCCACGGCGTAACCCACGGCGCGCAGGATGTCGTAACCGGCGTAAACTTCGTTCTCCGGTTCATCGGTCAGGCTGACGCGCAGGGTGTCGCCCAGACCCTCCAGCAGCAGGCCGCCGATGCCCATGCCGGACTTGATGAGGCCCATGCGGTTGCCGCCAGCCTCGGTGACACCCACGTGCAGCGGGTAATCGGTCTGGCTGGCCAGCAGGCGGTACGCGGCCATCATGCGGGGCACGTTGCTGGATTTGATGGAGATAACAATGTTATTGAAGTCGTGCTTTTCCAAAAGGCGCACGTGATAGAGCGCACTTTCGACCATGGCTTCGGGCACAGGGGCACCGTACTTGGCTAAAATATGTTTTTCCAAGCTGCCGCCGTTGACACCGATGCGGATGGGCACACCCTTTTGGTTGCAGGCATCGGCCACGGCCTTGACACGGTCATCATCGCCGATGTTACCGGGGTTAATGCGGATCTTATCGGCACCGGCATCGAGGGCTGCCAATGCGGCGCGGTAGTCAAAATGGATGTCGGCCACAACGGGGATGTCCACAGCCTCTTTAATCGCGGCTACTACGGCGGCATCCGACGGGCTGGGCACCGTGACGCGGACGATCTGGCAGCCTGCGGCGGCTACGCGCTTGGCCTGGGCCACGTTGCCTGCAATGTCCTTGACGGGGACATTCAGCATCGTCTGCACGGCGATGGGGTTGGTGCCGCCAATTTTAATATTGCCGATTTTGACTTCTCTTTTCAGTTGACGAGTCATCTTTTTTCTCCTTACAAGAATCGGGTGAGGTCCTGCATGGTCACCAGCACCATCAGCCACAAAAGCAGTGCCATACCGGCGGTGTTGACCACCATCTGCAATTTTTGCGGCACAGCGCGGCCAAAAACGGCTTCGATCAGCAGGAAAATCAGCTTGCAGCCATCCAGCGCCGGGATGGGCAGCAGGTTAAAGATGCCGATATTGATGGTGATAAGCGCCAGCAGCGAAAACACATCCTGCCAGCCGTATTGTATGGCCTGGCCGATGGTGGTGGCGGTTCCGATGGGGCCGGAAAGTTCCTCGACACCCACCTGGCCGGTGGCAAGCTGCCAGAAGCCGCCCAGGATGGCGGTGCTGTAATAGCGGAACAGCATACCGGTGCGCTGCAGCACGTGCCACGGCGTTTTGGAAAGCGCCGCCACGCGGAAATCGATAGCAACGGTGTTGCCGTCAGCATCGGCAGACGGGCCTACGGTAACGCCGGGCAGCTGCACGACCTGGCCGTCACGCAGGACGGTAAAATCATGGGTCTGGGTGGTGCCATCAAAACAGCCGGAAAGGTCGCCGATGGTGCGGCAGACCTGGCCGTCTACTTTTAAGATGGTGTCCCCCTCACGCAGGCCGTCCGTATAGCTTTGGGCATTGTCGGTAAACTGGGCCACGGTGGTGCTGCCCAGCTTACCGCTGGTGATAACCAGCACCAGCAGTACCACAAAGCCCAGCACAAAGTTCATCAGCGCACCGCACAGGGTTACATAAAAGCGCTGCCAGGCAGTGGCTTCCTCAAAAGGCTGGTCCTGCACGACCACGGGAAACAAGCTGCGCTTGCGCGGTTGCTTTTGGGTTGGCTGCGGCGCAGGGACGGTATCCTCGTCTGCGTCATCCTCCGGCAGGGGGCTGAACAGATTGTAGCCGCCCAGCGGGAACAGGCGCAGGGTGTAGGTGGTACTCCCCCGCTTACGCTGGAAGATCTTGGGGCCGAAACCGATGGAAAATTCCTCGACATGGATGCCGCAGTGGCGGGCGGCGAGGAAGTGCCCCAGCTCATGTACCAGAATGACAGCCCCGAACACGAGCAGCGATACCAGCCCGGTCAGCAATGCAGTCATAGCCACCTCACAAAATCAAATATGCGCTTCCACATAGGCGCGGGCCATGCGGTCACATTCGTAAACGTCAGACAAAGTATAATCGCCGCCGAAGCTGTCACTGTCGACAATCCCTTCGACCAGACGGCCGATGTCCAGAAAGCCAATCTCGTCCCGCAGGAAGTGGGCCACGGCGGCCTCGTTGGCACCGTTGGCGGCACAGGGGGCCAGGCCGCCCTTGCGGATGGCTTTTTTGCAGGCGGCCAGGCAGCGGAACGTCTCCTCGTCCGCCTGGGCGATGCTGAGCTTGGTCAGGGCGGTGAAGTCCAGTTCCGGCACGGGGCTGGGCAGACGATCCGGCCAGGTCAGCGCGTACTGGATGGGAATACGCATATCCGGCACACCCAGCTGGGCGATGATGGAATGGTCGGCAAACTGCACGGCGGAGTGGATGATGCTCTCGCGCTGGACAACAATCTGGATCTTATCTTCCGGCAGGCCGAACAGCCAAGCGGCTTCGATCAATTCCAAGCCCTTATTCATCAGCGTAGCCGAATCGATGGTGATTTTGGCACCCATGTTCCAGTTGGGATGTTTGAGGGCATCGGCCTTGGTTTTAGTGCGCAGTTCCTCGGTTTTCATGCCGAAGAACGGGCCGCCGGAGGCGGTGAGCAGGATTTTTTCCAGTGTTTTGGCGCTGGGGGCATCCTGCAGGCACTGGAAGATAGCGCTGTGCTCGCTGTCCACGGGCAGCAGCTTGACACCGTACTTTTTGACGACATCGGTAACCAGGTGGCCGCCGGTGACAAGGCTCTCTTTGTTGGCAAGAGCCAGGTCGTGACCGCTCTCAATCGCAGCCAGCGAAGCGGGCAGACCGGCGATGCCAACAACAGCATTCAGCACTACATCGGGGCCATCCATGGCAGCCAGCTCGCGCAGACCCTCAGCACCCTGCAGCAGTTTGGGGGCATCAGCCTGACCGGCCAGTGCGGCTGAAATCTTCACATAGGCATCGGGGTTCACCACGGCTACGTATTTAGGGTGGAATTCATTGATCTGCTCCAACAGTTTATCCACGCTGGAATTGGCGGCCAGACCAAACACGGAATAGCCGTGCATGCGGGCTACGTCCAGGCTCTGTGTGCCGATAGAGCCGGTAGAACCCAACAGTGTAATAGTTTTATTCATGTTGACACGTCCTTTTTTACAGAACATAGAAGAAATAGCGCACTGCGATAGAAACAAACGGTGCGATAAACATCACACTGTCAAAGCGGTCCAGGATGCCACCGTGTCCTGGGAAGATAGTGCCGTAATCTTTGATGCCGACCTGACGCTTGACGGACGAGGCGAACAAGTCACCCATGATGCCCAGCACCGAGGCGATAGCCCCCATGACCACCAGGATCACATAATGCCGGGGCTGCACCTGGAGGGTGATGACATTGTATTTAGGCGACAGGAACGAATACACCAGCGTGAGCACGATGCCAGCCAGTACGCTACCAAACACGCCGCCGATAGCGCCCTCCACTGTTTTGTGGGGGCTGACGATGGGAGCCAGTTTGTGCTTTCCGAAAGCCCGGCCTGCAAAGTAAGCAGCGGTATCGCCGCCCCAGGCAAAGCAGAGGATCAGCAAAATAAAGTAGATGGCATCATAGCGGTACTGGGCAAAAGGCAGGCAGCGCTTGAGGTGGATCAGCGAATAGAAGCAGAACACGATAACACCGGAGAAATACACATAGCCCGAAAGCTTGCCGAAATCCAGCGTTTGCACGTGGGCGATCTGACACACATTGAGGAACAGCACCAGCAGAAAGCAGAACGGCAGGATTAAAGTACGCACAGCCTGACTGCTGGTAAGCATGACCAGCAACGTGAACGGCACAGAAGCGGCATATAGATACCATTGCTTTCTACCAAAGCCCATCGCGCTGAAAACCTCATGGATAGCCAGCAGGCAGATGGCGCTGAGAACAAAATCAAAAACGATGGTATCGAAAAATGCCAACACAACGGCCAAAACAGCCAGGCCGACAACAGCGGTGATAACGCGGGTCTTCATACGGTGTTCCCTTTCACGGATGGATTTAATAACAGCCTATGCGGGCATACCATCAGGCATACCCGCACAGGCATGATTGGAGGGCTGATGCGTGAGGATCAGACTTCCATGATTTCTTTGTTTTTGGCGGCGCAGGTCTCATCGATCTGCTTGACGTACTTGTCCGTCAGCTTCTGGGTCTCGTCCTCCAGCTTTTTCTGGTCGTCCTCGGTCAGTTCGCCAGCCTTCTTCATGGCCTTGAACTTATCCATGGCATCGCGGCGGACGTTACGGACGGCAACCTTGGCTTCCTCGCCCTGCTTCTGAACTTCCTTGGTCAGTTGCTTACGGCGTTCCTCAGTGGGGGCGGGGAAAACCAGGCGGATGACCTGGCCGTCATCGATAGGGTTGATGCCGATGTCGCTGGTCTGAATGGCCTTGGAGATGGGCTTGAGCATCTGGCGGTCCCAGGGGGTGATGGTCAGGATGCGGGCTTCGGCCACGGCCACAGCGGCGATCTGGTTGATGGGCGTGGGGCTGCCGTAGTAGTCAACAGCAACCTTGTCCAAGATGGCGGGGTTGGCACGGCCAGCGCGGATAGCGGCTAGTTCGTGGACCAGGTGGTTGACGCTGGCGTTCATTTTTTCTTCATAGGGTTTGGTAGTACTGCTCATAGGTAATTCTCCTTATTCCTGTATTAGTATAGGGGGATATTATGAAATTTTCTGCTTACTTTGTAAAAATTCCGGCTTACTCTTTGACCAGAGTGCCAACGACCTCACCCTGCAGAGCTTTGGCAATGTTGGCAGGCTCGCCCAAGTCAAACACCAGGATGGGCAGGCCGTTGTCGCGGCAGAGGGTAGCGGCGGTGGAGTCCATGACGGCCAGGCGCTCATCAAGCACACGGGTAAAGGTCAGTGTGTCGTAACGCACGGCATCAGCGTATTTGTGGGGGTCCTTGTCGTAGACACCATCCACCATAGTTGCTTTGAACATAGCGTTCGCGCCAATCTCCAAAGCGCGCAGGGCGCTGGCGGTATCGGTGGAGAAGATGGGGTTGCCGGTGCCGCCGCCAAAGACGACGATCTTGCCGGATTCCAGCGCGGCGATGGCCTTATCGCTGGTGAACACCTCAGCCACCTGGGGCATGAAAGAACTGGTCATGACCACGGCGGGCACACCCTGCTGGCGCAGGGCATCCTTGACGGCCAGCGCGTTCATCACGGTAGCTAGCATACCGATCTTATCAGCGTCCATGCGGTCCATCTTACCGCTGGAACGGCCGCGCCAGAAGTTACCGCCGCCAACCACAATACCGATCTGGGCACCCAGGTCATGGGCTGCCTTGATGCCGGTACAGATGGAGGCGATAGTCTCTTCGTCAAAGCCGGTACCCTTGGGGCCGGCAAGAGCCTCGCCGCTGACTTTCAGTAGGATACGTTTATACTGAATTGCCATAATACACACCTCTTGCGTTTACTGCGCACAGGCACAGTAAACCATTGTTTTATTTAGATACTATTTTACAATAATTTGGCCATAAAGTAAAGCCATGAAACAAAAAAAGCGTATCTTCTGCTTGGGGCCGCAAGGCGGCGAACAGAAAACACGCGGGATTTGTTTGATGATAACTTATCAGGGGGCGGTAGGATTCGGCGAAGCGGACAGGCAGAGGCGGAGCTCGCTCTCGTACAAGCGGCGGCGACGCTGGGTGCTGCCTGCATCTGTGGCAGACAGGTGCAAAGTGCCTATATCCTCATCCCGACAGGCGGGCAGGGTGAACAGCAGGCCGTGCTCCCCTTCCGGCTGGCTGATCTGCCAGCCCATGGCGGTGCAGTAGGCGCGAATCAGTGGCAGACCCAGGCCACCTTTGGCAAGCAGTTCCGGGGTCCAGATGCCTTCTAACAGTAGGCGGCGGGCATCTTCTGCCAGACCGGGGCCGTTATCCCGGTAGCAAAGCTGGCCCGGTACACAAGAAAGGGTGATTTCCACGGCATCCGGCTCTGGCACAGCCTGCACGGAATTGGTAAACAGGTTAACCAGCAGCCCGTCCAACAGAGCAGGATTGCCCATCGATGGCAGAAAGTCAAGGCCGGGGGTGGTCTCCAGCTGGGCATGGAGGACACGGGCGCCGCCCAGGGTCAGTTCGTTAAATAGTTCGACTGTCTCCTGCAGCTGGCTCAGCAATTCCATAGGGGTGGGCACACGTAACATTTGCAGCACGGGGGCTGCGGCAGCATCGGCAGCATGGTCGCCCAGGCGACGCAGGTAGGCCAGCTGCCAGTTGATTTCCCGCATCATGGTGCGCAGATCCGCATACTCGGCAGGATTCAAATGTTGGAGCATATAGTCATCCAGGACTTCAACCGCATTTTCCAACGGGTTGAAAGTGCCCTGGAAACGGCCGCGCAAACCGCTGCACAGCGCCAAAGCCAACGATTCATCGCCCTGCAGCATGTGGTTACGCCCCTTTCCTTAATATGTTTCTAGTTCCCGTATGTATTCCAGCATACCTTTCAGCAGCTTGCCGTTGGATAGCACAGCGTCCTGCGGCAGGCCGAAGCGCACACAGAGTTGCTGATACAGCGGTGTACCCTGCTTTTGCATCGCGCGGGAAAGCCGCCCGACAGCGGCTGTGATGGCGCGCTCATCCACCGGCTGCTCTTTGGCGGCCATCTGATACAGGGTGCCAATGGGCAGATCCCGTTCATCCGACCAGGCGAAAAGAATCATCCGCTCCAGGTAGGTACAGCCGCTTAGCACCGGGTTGGCCTGCATATCCCGCAGGATGCGGCGGCAGTGATTTCGTACGCGGTAGAGCTGCGCGGCCTCATCACCAGCACCCAACAGGTAGACACGCTCAAACAATGTGCGCATCTCGTATGGTCTAAGAATAACCTCTTGGCCGCGAAATGTCAACAACGCATCTTCGGCGGAGGTCTGTTCCGGTGTGGGAGCCGAGAGCAGCAGGCGTGGTTTGGACATCAGCTGCATGGCGCGGATCTCACAGATCAGGGTCTGGATACCAGGGTCACGCAGTTGCATATCCAGCACAATGACCTGTGGGCTCAGGCCGTTCTGCAATAGATGCAGCACCTCCCGCCCGGTGGAAACGACCGCCAGCGCGCGGACCTCTGGGTGCGTCTGGGCGAAAAGATGTATGCTGCTGCGGTCCAGATGGGACTGCACCGCAAACAGTGTAGTAACAGGTGCAAACGAGCCTGTAAATCCCATGGTATCCCTTCCCTTTTCCCTGCCCGGGGTGTCCCGGTCATTCCATAGTAGTCTGCTCATAGTTACAACGCCCTGTCACAGAAATCTGATAAAACGTCCCGCATCTGCTCCGGCCCGATGGAGTTCTCGGATAAATAGCACAGCAGGCGGCAGGCGGGGGCTTCCTCCAGGGCGGAGGTATAATAGCGGACAGGTGCAGCTTCGCTGCTGCGGCAGACACTGAAGCAGAGCATGCCATCGCTGCGGCGCAGGGTGTATTCTACGCTGTGGGCCTGCTGCAGCCCCGGCAGCGCCGAGTAGTTGCGCACATAGTGGGCCAAAGGCGTCTCTTGGATAGATTTCATCGTAGCGGTTCTCCCCTATTGTTTGATGCAGGGATGGCAATTATGCGGCCGTTCCCCAGAAAATTTCTTACTTAAAACTATAGGAGATACCAGCGCGAGAATCAATGCACATACGATACACGCTTTTATACGCCGACAGCATAAAATGAGCGAAACAACAATGTTATTGCAAGATATATTCTCTTCTTCTTGTCGAAGCCTGCTAGAAAGCGTCAGAATATAGGACTGCGCGTATATTTTCGTACAAGGAAAATAATATACAACAAAAAAACCTGACAGCATATTTGCCATCAGGTTTGTGGTGGAGGATGGGGGACTCGAACCCTCGACCTCTGCGATGTGAACGCAGCGCTCTAACCAGCTGAGCTAATCATCCATATTCGGTTGGTCAACGCTGATAATTATAAAGCATTGCATCCGTTTTGTCAAGCCCCTGCTGGGACAAATTTGCAGGCGAAAAATTGTGTCGGTGTCATGCGTATTTGTATACAAAATACCCCCAGCCGAAGAGCGGCTGGGGGCATTTTGTAAGAAAATCACTTGCTCAGGGCATTGACCAGGGCATGAAGCTGGGCGGTGGAAGCATCATCCAGAGAGCCCTTGACGGTAACAGTCTCGTCCAGGATAGTCAGGTTCTTGCTGGCCTCGAACATCTTGCGCATGACGCGGGCAGCGGTTGGGGCCCAGGAACCACTCTCCATCAAGGCAATAGTGCGGTTTTGATAGTTGCGCTCGATCAGGTGCTCGATAAAGGTCTTGGTGAACGGGAACACATCGCCGTTATAAGTGGGCGTTGCCAGCACCAGCTTGCTGAAGCGGAATGCCTGGGCGACAGCTTCGGCCATATCGCAGCGGGCCAGATCCATGGCAACGATCTGCTGGCCCTTGGCGCGCAATTCCTCGGTCAGCTGCTCGGCAGCCTCGGCGGTGTGGCCATAGATGGAGGTGTAGGCCACCAGAACACCGTCCGTTTCGGGGCGGTAGGCACTCCAGGTGTCGTAAGCGGCCAGTACATCGGCCAATTGCTCCTTATGCAGGATGGGGCCGTGGAGCGAGCAGATGGTCTCGATGTCCAGACCGGCAGCTTTTTTCAGCACAGCCTGCACCTGCACACCGTACTTGCCCACGATGCCAATAAAGTAGCGGCGGGCTTCGGGCAGCCATTCTTCCTCCACATCCAGGGCACCGAACTTACCAAAAGCATCAGCACTGAACAGGACTTTGTCCGCATCGTCATAAGTCATGATGACTTCCGGCCAGTGGACCATGGGAGCCGTGACAAAGTGCAGGGTGTGATGGCCCAGGGGCAGGGTGTCCCCCTCCTTGACGATGACGCGGCGGTCGGCATAATCGGTGCCGAAGAACTGCTGCATCATGATAAACGCCTTGGCAGAGGATACGATTTTTGTGGTGGGGTAAGCCTGGGTAAAAGCATCGATGGAACCGGCGTGGTCAGGCTCCATGTGCTGCACTACGAGGTAATCCGGGGCACGCTCGCCCAACGTGGCTGCGATTTTGGTGATCCATTCATCGGTGAAATGGGCATCAACAGTGTCCATAACCACGGTCTGGTCATCCATAATTAAGTAGGAATTGTAGGCCATGCCGTTGGGGACACTATATTGCCCCTCAAAGAGATCCACTGTGTGATCGTTGACACCGAGGTAAACAATATCTTTTGTGATTTCCATAGTGGGTTCCTCCCGTAAATGAAAATTAGAAATCGTGAAACTGAAATCCGGAATCTGGAATCAAGGGGATTAAAAATTGTTGCATCGGTTTGGATTGTGAGATTGATAAGTTTTTACCTATGAATATAGTATACCACAAGTTTAGGAATTTGTCTCGGTTTCTAAAAAATATTTTTATGAAATATGAAGTTGATTATAACGCCAGCTTCACCGAGTGCCGAGGCCACCATCTCCTACAAGCAGACGGAAAACAGCTTATATAAAACAAAAAGTCCCCGCCTTGCGGCAGGGACGCGATTTCTTATACGCGGGTCTTGAGGACTTCGTGCTCGGGCACGGGGGCATCCATGGCGCGCGGGGCACCTTCGACCCACTGGATGGCTTTCTTGGGGCACTTACTTACGCAGGTGCCGCAGCCATTGCACTTGGTGTAGTCGATGACGGCCACGTTGTCTTTCAGGAAGATTGCCTGATTCGGGCAATTGCGTACGCACAGGCCGCAGGCAATGCAGCCGACTTTACAGGTCTTGTTGACCGCAGCGCCCTTGTCCTTGTTGCTGCACTTAACGGCAGGCTGAGGAGCGATGGGCTTCATCTGGATGACCTTGCGCGGGCAGACAGCGGTGCAGGCGGTACAGCCGGTACACTTTTTGCGGTCGACCACGGCCACACCGTTGATGACATGGATTGCGTCAAACTTGCAGGCGCGGGTGCAGTCACCCAGGCCCAGGCAGCCATAGGCACAGGCACTGGGGCCACCAGCCAAGGCTGCAGCTGCGGCGCAAGTCTGGATGCCCTGGTAGTCATAGCGCTTGCCGCAATTTTCGCCGCCAGCGCAGATGACCGTAGCGCGAAGGCTGGGGCGGTCATCAGTATCGTTGCCCATGATGGTGTTGATGGCATCGGTTGCTTTATCACCACCAGGGGCGCATTTAAAGGTAGGGGCACCGTCCATGACGATGGCTTTGGCGTAGTCGGCACAGCCGGCATAGCCGCAGCCGCCGCAGTTGGCACCGGCCAGGCACTCGGTAATCTGTGCAATACGGGGGTCCTCATACACAGCCATAAATTTGGAAGCAAGCACCAGAATGACGCCGCCAGCCAGACCCAGCACCACCAGTACCACGATAGCTAATACGATAGGGTTCATTCTCTCCATTCCCCTTTCTTACAGAATCGCGTTGATGATGTTTTCGACCAGACCACCAAAGCCCATGAAGCTGAGCGAGGTGATAGCGGCGGAAACCAGCGTGATAGGCAGGCCCTTGAAGCTTTCCGGCGGGTTGGAAGCCTCCACACGCTGACGTACGCCGCAGAACAGCAACATAGCCACCAGGAAGCCCACACCAGCACCGGCTGCGCAGACGAGAGCCTCGGCGTAAGCCATGCCGAAACCAAACTCGGTCACAACAGCGGAGTAGTCCTGCACGGCCAGGATGGTAACACCCAGCACGCAGCAGTTGGTGGTGATCAGGGGCAGGTAGACGCCCAGGCTCTGGTACAGGGCCGGGACGTACTTTTTCAGAACGATCTCGATGAGCTGGACCAGAACAGCAATGACCAGAATGAAGACGATGGTTTGCAGATAGCCGAGGTTGAACTTATCCAGCAGCAGGATCTGCATGGGGAAGGTAACGGCCGTGGCGATGACCATAACAACGATAACGGCCGCGCCCATACCGGCGGAGGAATCCAGCTTTTTGGAAACGCCCAGGAACGGGCAGATGCCCAGGAACTGGACCAGGACGTAGTTGTTGACCAGGATCATGCTGAAGAAGATCGTGGCAAAGGTTGCGATATGTGTATTCATTCCTCAGCGCCCCCTTTCTGCTCTTCTTTGGCGGCATCAATCTTTTCTAGCATCACATCGCCGCAGCTCTTGCGCTCGATGGGCTTGTTGAGCTTACGCTCCAGCCAAACACAGCCAGCCATCAGGCAGCCAAACACGAAGAAGCCGCCGGGTGCGGAGTTCATCACGGTCATCTTGTCAACACTGTCGGGGATGATGGTGATGCCCAGCCAGGTGCCGTTGCCGATGATCTCGCGGATGGAGGACATCAGCAGCATGGTCAGGATATAACCGATGCCCATGCCCAGGCCGTCCAGAGCGGAATCGATGACGGTATTTTTGCAGGCGAACATCTCGGCACGGCCGAGGATGATGCAGTTGACAACGATCAGGGCCAGGTACACACCCAGGGATTTGTACAGGTCGGGCACAAAGGCCTGCAGCACCATCTGCACCACGGTAACAAAGGTGGCGATGATGACGATGTAGCACGGCAGATGCACCTTGGCCGGAATGACCTTGCGCAGGGCCGAGATAACGATGTTGGAGCAGATCAGTACAAAGGTCATAGCCAGACCCATGCCGACTGCACCGGAAACGGTGGTGGTAACAGCCAGTGCAGAGCAGCAGCCCAGCACCAGGCGCAGGACGGGGTTCTCACGAATGATGCCCGCCGTAAAGACTTTCCATTTGCTCGGTTTTTCGTTCATCTTTACAGCACCCCCTTGATCTCGTTATTGTAGCAGTTGATGGCTGCATTGACGGCGTTAAAGACTGCGTTGCTGGAATAGGTAGCGCCGGACAGTGCATCCACGGGACTGCCGTTGGAGACTTCGCCGTCGTTCCAGCCCAGGAAGCCGGAAGCAAAGCTGTCATCGGCCACTTTGGAGCCGATGCCGGTGGTCTGGGTGGAAGCATCGATGCTGATATTGGAGACAGCACCCTCGGTGTCAAAGGCCACGTAGACGGTGACATCTTTGCCGGAGTAACCGGAGGCAGCAGCCTTGACGGCCACATCGCCGTTGACGGTGGTGACAGCACCCTGCACACCATCGGTGGTCAGGGCATCCAGCTCGGTCATGTCATCGGTGTTCGTGCCCTCGGGCAGGACGGAGACATAGGCGGCCAGGGTCTCGGCGCGGTTGTTTTCTTCAATGATGGGGGCCGTGATGTCATTCAGCACGGCCAGCAAAGCGCTGCAGATCAGGCAGATAGCCACCAGCACGATGACCGGCAGGACCAGCTCTTTAAAAGCGCTCTGGTTTTCGGTATTCTTTTCGTTTGCCATCAGGCTTTGCCCCCTTCCTCAGCGGCCTTCTTGGCCTTTTTGGGCTTCTTGTAGCCCAGCGGGGTCTGGTGGCCCCAGGCGTTGAACCACGGAGTCATCAGGTTGCCAAGCAGAATGGCATAGCTCATGCCTTCATTCATCGAGCCGAAGTGGCGGATGAGGAAAGTGATGAGGCCGATGAAAACGCCGTAGAACAGCTTGCCCTTGGTGGTGAACGGGCTAGTCACATAGTCGGTCGCCATAAAGACAGAGCCGAACAGCAGGCCGCCGGACATGCACTCGATCAGGGCAACGTAGGGGTCGCCGGTGTTCAGGGTAGTCAGGATAAAGACGGTAGCCACGATGGTAACGGGGATGGTGGCCTGGATGGTCTTGGTGGCAACCAGGTAGGCAAAGCCCAGCAGGATAGCCAGCACACAGACTTCACCCATCATGCCGCCGTGCAGGCCCAGGAACATATCCAGCAGGCTGACAGCATGACGGTCTACGCTGGAGGCCAGCGGCGTGGCAGAAGCCAGGGCATCCACGGCCATATCCGGGTAGACGTAGGCGGTCATGCGGGAGGTAAAGCCCAGGAACAGCACAATACGGCCGACCAGGGCGGGGTTGGCAAAGTTATAGCCCAGGCCGCCGAACAACTGCTTGGTAATAACGATAGCCACGAACGCACCGACGATGGCGATCCAGATGGGCATGCCGACGGGCATGTTCAGCGCCAGGATGATGCCGGTGACCACGGCGGACAGATCCCCTACCGTGTTGGATTTGTGGAGCAGACGCTCATAAATGTACTCAAATGCCACACAGGCAAAGGTGGTGACAACCACCAGCAGCAGGGCCCGTGCGCCGAAGATCAGTGCCGAAGCCAGCACAGCGGGCAGCAGAGCAATAACGACATTGCCCATCAGACCGCGGGTGGTGGAATGGTCACGGATATGCGGCGAGGCAGTAACAAGCAGACGATCTTCCATGGATCATTTGCCTCCTTTCCGCAGTTCACCCAGGTACCAGCCCTTGGCAAGGGTCATCGTCTGGCTGACAGGACGCTTGGCCGGGCAGGCATAGGTACAGCTGCCGCAGGCAACACAAAGGTCGACGCAGCGCGCTTTCAGGGTGTCAAAATCTTTGTTGTTAAAGGCAGAAACGACCTCGACAGGCTCCAGGCCCATCGGGCAGGCCTCGATGCAGCGGCCGCAGCGGATGCAGGCCGTAGGCTCAGGCAGGACGGAAGCCTGCTTGCTGAACAGCAGCAGACCGTTGTTCTGCTTCAGCACAGGATAGTCTGCACTGGGGGAAGCGCCGCCCATCATGGGGCCGCCGAAGATGATCTTGCCCAGCTCGACACCCTCTTTGATGCCGCCGCAGACTTCGATCACATCGCGGTACAGCGTACCGATGGGAACCTCGATGTTCTGGGGTTTGGCAATGGCATCACCCTCCACGGTGACGCGCTTGCTGACCAGAGGAATACCGGTCTTAAGGTACTTGCCCAGGGTAGACACACTGGTCACGTTCATGATGACGCAGCCAGCATCGGCGGGCAGACCGGGCTTGCCGGAGGGGCCCACCTGGGGCACTTCGCGGCCGGTGCAGGTCTCGACCAGGGTCTTTTCAGCGCCCTGCGGGTAACGCATGGGCAGCGGCTTGACCTCCACGCCTTTCATGTCACGCACGAGGGAACAGAGCAGGTCGATGCACTCCGGTTTGTTGCGCTCGATGCCGATGATGCAGTGCGGGATCTCGCAATACTTCATCACCGCCTCGATGCCGGAGATGATGGTGTCGCTGCACTCCAGCATTTCGCGGCAGTCGGTGGTCAGGTAAGGCTCGCACTCGGCTGCGTTGATGAGCAGCGTATCAATGGTGTTGGCCGCCAGCTTGACATGGGTCGGGAAACCGGCACCGCCCACACCGACCAGGCCGCAGTTCTGCACAGCGGCCATCAGGCTGGGTTTGTCGGTAACAGTAGGCGGTACGCAGGCGGGATCGATCGTCTGCTCGCCGTCAGTTTTGATGGCAACGGCGGTGGTCATGCTGCCGTTGACCATGCGCATCGGGGCAACGTCCTGTACCGTGCCGGATACGCTGGAATAAATGTTGGCGCTGACAAAGCCGCCGGCTTTGCCGATGAGCGTACCAACCATAACGGTGTCGCCCTTTTTGACGACAGGCTCGGCCGGGGCACCGATGTGCATCGACATGGGAATGATGACATGCTCAGGCGTAGGCATCTTGACGGTAGCCAGCCCGGCAGTCGCTTTCGCATGGGGCACATTCGCGCCTTTGGCGGAGCGTTTCAGGGATTTGAACAAGCTATTTCCCCCATTCTGGTTCGGCACAGCAGGCAGGATCGCTCCCCTGCTGTACCCTGGATTTTAGGCCCATCAAGCGGAAACGCGCTGTGCAGCGGCGTTCTCTCCCCGCAAAATGGGCAGTAATACGATTTCATTGTAACCGCCTTTAAAAAGCAAGTCAAGGCAATTCTGGACACTTCGGCAAATCTGTGAGGAAAACGCAATTTATGCAAGAAGTTTGGGGCAATGTTGCACAATTTGTACGATTCTTTCATAAATTGTGAATTTTATAACGTCAAATTTGTGACAATTCCCCTATACCAAAACAGGCGGCCCCCAAACGGGACCGTCTGTGTACTTATTTAAATAATGAGTCGATTACAGTTCAATCTCCTGCAGTCGCAGCAGAGCGAGGATGTAGATCTTCAGTGCCTCGATCAGCTTGTCGAAGTTCGCACCCTCGTTGGCACCGTGCATCGGGCCGGCAAACTCCGGCAGGGGCAGGTCGGTATGCTCAGGGCCGAAGCTGACCGCATACGGGAAGTGGCGCGCGTAGGTGCCGCCGCCCATGGTGAAGGGGGTCTTGCCCTCGCCGGTCACATCATTGTAGGTGGTGATCAGCGTCTGGATGGCCGGGCTGTCGGCGGCGATGTAGAACGGCACACGGCTGGACAGATCCTCCAGGTGAGCAGCATCGCCGCAGACCTGGGTCAGGATGGCGGTCATCTTTTCGGGGTCGGTGTTGGTGGGATAACGGCAGTCGAAGCTCTGGCGGATAACGCCGTCCTTCATCTCGATGGTGCCGCCGATGATGGTCAGCGGGTCAAACAGGCCATCGTCTGCAGCAATGCCCAGGGCGCTGCCATCGGTGGAGGCATGCAGGGTGTGTAGCACCTGCAGGTAGGCTTCCTCCTGCGGGGTGCAGACACCGCTCTTGAGCAGGCAGTCCACGATCAGGCTGATGGCGTTGACGGTCCCCTCGGGCATGGCGGCATGGCCGCTCTTGCCCCAGCCACGGATGACGGTGGAGCCGCCCTCCCCTGCCTCAAAGGTTACGCCCTCGGTCTGAACCAGGGCACCGGCTGCGACCTGCACGGTGCAGGAGACGCGATCAGGCACAGCGTTGTGGGCCACGCCACCCTCAAAGGCAGTGATGATGCCGTCCAGCTTGGGGCTGACGATCTCACCGTTGAAGCCGCCCTTCTCGCCGTTGCAGACTGGGAACTCGGCATCCGGGGTGAAGCAGAAAGCGGGCATGGGGTAATGCTCGGCGTAGTAGTCTACATCGTGCATGTTGGTTTCCTCGTTGGCACCCAGCAGGGCTCGGACGGGGTATTTCAGCTGCACACCGCTGTCTTTGAGGTATTTCAGCGCATACAGGCAGAGGATGCTGGGGCCTTTGTCATCGGCCACGCCGCGGCCCAGCAGCCAGCCATCCCGCACACGGACGGTGTAGGGGTCGGCATCCCAGCCGTTGCCCTCGGGCACGACATCGGTGTGGGTGATGGTAGCCAGGAACTTCTGTCCGTCAGCAATGGCACCGGTCTCGGCCCAGCCAATGTAGCTGTCAGCGTTATAGGTGGCAAGGCCCAGTTCCTCGGCGATTTCCAGTGCCTTAGCTAGCGCGGCCTTGGGGCCGGGGCCGAACGGTGCACCAGGGGCAGCTTCGCCCTCGACACTGGGGACAGCCACCAGACGGGTGATGTCCCGCAGGATGTTATCGCGGTTTTCTTCGGCAAAGGCATCAATGGATGCCCAACGCGGATCGTTCATACGGAATCCTCCTGTAAATTTACGTTTGTACCAGTATAACACAAAGCTGAAAAAAGTAAAAGGCAGTACCACACAAAACCCAATGCCGTTGCGGCAAAATCTGTGCGGTACTGCCTGTAGGTGTTAGTCTTCTTCCTCGGTGTCGGCGCTCATCGTGACGATCTCGGCAATCTTGCAGCCGGTGGGGGTACCAGCCAGACCGCCGATGCCGGTCTCGCGCAGGTCTTTGCTCATGGCATTGCCCACCTCGGCCATAGCATCGATGACTTCATCGGCGGGAATATGGCCAACGACCCCGGCCAGGGCCATATCGGCGGCGGAGACTGCGTTCATCGCGCCGATGACGTTGCGCTTGACGCAGGGAATCTCCACCAGGCCTGCCACAGGGTCGCAGACAAGGCCCTCCAGGTTGGTCAGGGCCATGGCGAAAGCCTCGGCGCATTGCTCGGCGGTGCCGCCTTTCAGGTCAACGAGGGCTGCTGCAGCCATGGCGCTGGCAGCGCCCACTTCGGCCTGGCAGCCGCCCTCGGCACCCGCCAGCGTAGCGCGGCTTGCGACCACCTGACCGAAACCGGCGGCCACGTACAAGGCACGGCAGACGGCTTCTTCATCGGCTGCGCCGGTGCGCCAAAGCGGCAGCAGCACCGCAGGCAAAACACCGCAGCTGCCCGCTGTAGGGGCCGCTACAATGCGCTTCATGCAGGCGTTGCACTCGGCGGTTTTCAGGGCTTCGGCCATGACGGATGCAAAGTAGCCACTGGCGTACAGTGTGCCTTGGGCGGCAGCCTGCTCTACTTTGGCTGCATCGCCGCCGACATAGCCGCTCATCGAGCGGTCAGTGCCGCAGTAGCCATCGCTGGTGGCGCGCATGACCGACCAAAGGCGGTGCATCTCGGCCTCGCTTTCGGCGCGGGTCAGGCCGCTTTCCGCCAGGTCGCTTTCCAAAATTACTTCATACAGGGGCTGCCGGGATTCCTGGCAGGCCTGCAGCATTTCGCGGATGGATGAAAATGACATACAGACACCCCCTTACAGATTCAAAATAGTAACTTTTACGATGCCAGGCTGGCTGCGCAGCTCCCCGGCAATCGCTTCGGGAATCGGCTCGTCACATTCCAGCACCATGACGGCATAGCCGCCCGCAGCGGAACGGTAGAGCTGCATGGTGGCAATGTTGACCCCATGGGCGCTTAAGCATTCAGATACGGCGGCCACGTGGCCGGGGGTGTCCTGGTTATGGACGATGAGGGTGTTGTGGTCGCCGCCAAAGTTGGTGGTGATGCCATCGATCTGGCAGATGTTGACGCGCCCGCCGCCGATAGATGCGCCAACGACTTCCAGCTTGCGGCCCGAAACGCCGACCAGCCGCAGCACCGCCGTGTTGGGGTGGGCACCGCGCAGATTGATGGAACCGATTTTATAGTGCAGGCCGCTGGCCTTTGCTAAGGCGAAGCTGTTGGGAATGCGGTCATCATCGGGCTGCATGCCCAAAAGACCTGCCACGAGGGCACGGTCGGTACCATGGCCGCGGCCGGTGGCGGCAAAACTGCCGTAGAGTAGGATCTCCGCCTGGGCGGGCTGCTCCCCCAGCAGGCGGCGGGCCGTACTGCCAATGCGTACCGCACCGGCCGTATGGCTGCTGGACGGCCCCGTCATGACCGGGCCGAGAACATCAAATAAGCGCATGGTGATCCCTCCTGTATTTGCACAGTATACCGTATTGCGGCTTTTATTGCAAGCGCAGGGGAAAAATACAGCGAAAGCATCGTATTTGTACCCGAACGGAAAACAAAAGCAGCTTTTGGCGGCCGACACCGCCGCAAAACAAGATTTTGCGCGAAATCCCTTGACATTTCTGGGGTAAAGGCTTAAAATAAACAAGTCATCCAAATATATGGGCCTGTAGCTCAGTTGGGAGAGCGTTCGGTTCGCATCCGAGAGGTCAAGGGTTCGAATCCCTCCAGGTCCACCAAATAGTGCAAATCCGAACTCATTCTTTTTCGTTAAGCACTGTTTCGGATTTGTTTTCATAGCAGAGGACGTAGGTTAATCTACGTCCTCTTTTTTCGGCGTTTCGTAGGTAAGAGCCTGTTTGGAATCGCCAATGCCAGCGGTGGTCGGGTCGGTCACGATACCGAGAATCGTGAGGACTGCGAACAGGGCGTTCACCACTGCGAGCAGTTTGTCACCCAGCTCACCCATATCGAGGGTGTAGCCGAAGACGGCGGCAACCACCTGTACCAGCAACAGCACCGCCGGAATCAGATCAATCCAAAAGCTCTTGTTTTTGATACGCACTTTCCAGTTAATTATAGGTCATTTCCTCCTTAAATTTGATTGGTGAAGTAGTTAAAGTAGCTATTCTTGGCTTTTTTCGTATAACTTCCTCTATATACGCGCGTATCTATAAAAAGTTTACGCAAAAACCGATTTTTAACTACTTTTACTACTTGGGTTAAAACAGCTTATTGACCTCGGACTGTACTTCGCTCGGGTCATAACCAGCCTGTTTCAGACGGTTCACACGGTCAGTACCGTTGCCCCACGAAGACCAGCGAGAATCAGAGCAAGTACCGTTGTAAATCTCCTTGGCAATTTCAGCCGCAGATTTCTTCGCGGTACCAGCCGCCGAGCCGGACTTAGTAGTGATGAAAGCGTCATAGCCATCGGCTTTCAGCTTCGCCATCATGTTTTCGGCATTGGTCTTCTGACTGTAAGCACCGACCTGTACCTTGTACAGATTGTCCATCTGCACGATGTAGGTATCGTAGCCAGCCGCCTTGAGCTTTGCCGCCCATGCGTCAGCATTGGAACGCTTCGAGAACGCCCCTGTCTGTACCCTGTACAGCGTTTTACTGTCAGAGGGTACATCTGTCAGTAGAGCCGCCTATGAGCCGCTTATTAACCTCTGCGGCAAGGTTGCCGAGACGGTTGTACAGCCAGTCTCCCGGGCAAGATTTGTTGGCGAACCATCTATGTACCGTCAGCACCATTTCATCGGACTTCGGTTCATAGGCGAGGGTCTTATCCTTATCGCCCAGCTACAGGAGCTTGCTCTTGCCGTTACGCTGACAAATATCAACGCACAGGTTCACGAGGGACGCATTAAAATCATTAAAATTATCAATTCTTTTCACCTCTCTCCATTAGTTTTTGTGAACAATCACCAGAGAGAACGTACCAACGTATCTTTC
>CAVAGJ010000024.1:0-43381 GCA_963588145.1 Coriobacteriaceae bacterium | reverse complement strand
CCAGAGAGAACGTACCAACGTATCTTTCCAGTGAGCGGATAATCAAGAAAATCTCCTTTGAATTTCTCTGCGAAACAGCCCGGAAAATTGAAAAGCGGTAACAGCATCGGGATAGATACCGTTGGCGATGCCGATCAGCAATTCCCGCAGCTGATCTTTGGTGATACCGTGAATAGGGTCCTCGTAGTACATTGGCGGTAGCATATTTTGTGCCCGTGCCCAGTCTCGCAGCTGGTGGACGCGGCGCTTCTTTATGATATGCAGCGGCAGCGCCGGATCATCGTAATCGTGTTCATCAAACCCCATGCGCATTCCCAGACGCAGTTCTGTCAGCTTTGGCAGATTTTCGTCGGTATCATACCCTTTTGCCAAGCAGGGTTCGATGTCTAGGTCGTCCTCAATCCACGCGGCTTTTTCGACTGCCCATGCCAGATCTATCGGTCTTGCACCTAACTTTGCCCGCTTTTCAGCCTTTTCTTTTTTGCAAGATAGATGATACCGCCTTGATGTGCAGCACGGCGCTTTTTCTTGCTTGTAGTCTGCGCAATTTGCAGCCCAGAATAGCCGATTGCTTTCAAGCCGTGCAGGGGTGCTTCTGCTTCTTCCATGTGCACCACTGTTGTGAGATCGCTGGTAGCCGTACACAGGGCGACGGTCTCGGCGTTCAAGTCCGGCGCGCGGCGGGCAGGCGGCGCGGATCGACAAAGACCTGCATTGGCACTCCCTCTCTCGTGGTGCTAGGATGCTGTTGGTCTGTGAAAAAAGGCTCGGTGGACGGGTGGGAAATGATTCCAGACGAAAAAAACTATGATTTTTTTGAAAAATTCCTGTTAAATGAATAACAGCCCCTTGCGGATTTCGCAAGAATAGGGTACAATAATAGCATACGGCAGAGCGGGCAACCGGGCTGCCGGGTACAACAAAAATCTTGGGAGGATTTAACAATGGCTGTTAAAGTTGCTATCAATGGTTTTGGCCGTATCGGCCGTCTGGCTTTCCGTCAGATGTTTGAGGCTGACGGCTACGAAGTTGTCGCTATCAACGACCTGACCAGCCCTGCTATGCTGGCCCACCTGCTGAAGTATGACACCGCTCAGGGCTCTTTCCTGGGCAAGATCGGTGAGAACAAGCACACCGTCGAGGCTGGCGAGGATTACATCGTTGTCGACGGCAAGAAGATCACCATCTACGCTATCAAAGATGCTAAGGATTGCCCCTGGGGCGAGCTGGGCATCGATGTCGTACTGGAGTGCACCGGCTTCTACACCAGCAAAGAGAAGAGCATGGCTCACGTCGCTGCTGGCGCTAAGAAGGTCGTTATCTCTGCTCCTGCCGGCAACGACCTGAAGACCATCGTCTATTCCGTCAACGAGAAGACCCTGACCGCTGAGGATCAGGTCATCTCCGCTGCTTCCTGCACCACCAACTGCCTGGCTCCTATGGCCGACACCCTGAACAAGACTTTCCCCGTCGTTTCCGGCATCATGACTACCGTTCATGCTTACACCGGCGACCAGATGATCCTGGACGGCCCGCAGCGTAAGGGCGACCTGCGCCGCGCTCGTGCTGGTGCTCAGAACATCGTTCCTAACTCCACCGGCGCTGCCAAGGCTATCGGCCTGGTCATCCCCGAGCTGAACGGCAAGCTGATTGGCTCTGCTCAGCGCGTTCCTGTTCCCACTGGTTCTACCACCATCCTGGTTGCCGTTGTCAAGGGCAAGGACGTTACCAAGGAAGCTATCAACGCTGCTATGAAGGCTGCTGCCTCCGAGAGCTTTGGCTACAACGAGGATCAGATCGTTTCTTCTGACGTTATCGGCATGCGTTACGGCTCTTTGTTCGATGCTACCCAGACCATGGTCGCCAAGATTGACGACGATACCTACCAGGTTCAGGTTGTCTCTTGGTATGATAATGAGAATTCTTACACCTCTCAGATGGTCCGTACCATTAAGTACTTTGCTGAGCTGTAATCGAAAGATCATAGCTGCGAACTGCTGAATAAGTAGGTTGGTACCGCGCCCCTTCCGCTGGAAACAGTGGAAGGGGCGCTTTTTGTTTAGGGGATTTTGTTGTAGGGGTATATGGGCGCACACGGTGCGTCTATTTTTATGTGTTCTTTTGGGCGGTGATATATTCAACCAAATCATATACAAGATGCTTTTCTTGGTCGTTCATACCGCGCAGACTGATTTGTTCTTCTTGGCTTAATCCGAGTATATCATCGGTAGTAGTGTGGAATAGCCGCGCCATTTCTACGAGATAGGCCGCTGTGGGAGAGGATAACTCCATTTCCCATGCGTTTACACTGGCACGTGTTACGCCTAATTTGCGGGCCAGTGCAGCCTGTGAAAGCCCCATGTTTTCACGCAGTCTTTTAATGTTGTCAGAAATCAAGCTATCACTTCCTTCTAATGATAACTTTACTATGCACTGAGTGATATATAATTATCTATACATGTATAGATTTATTGACAATACGCAAAAGAAACTGTATAATAAAGATAGATTCTATGCAGAAATTCAAAAAAGAAAGTGAAGTGTTGGTTATGGACTCTCCCACGCGAAAAAAACGAAACAAGGTGCTTGTTTTGATAGTGGGGCTATTGATTGTTGCTGTAGCTGCGGTCTATGGCGCAATAAGTAGCGGCGTTTTAGAAGAAAAAATTGATGCTGAAATGGAGATTACAGCCCAGATTGAAAGTGATAATTTTGCCTATGTAACGGTTGAAACAAATTTGCCAGATGAGACGAACATAATCGTAAGTTTAGTTGGGGCAGGCAACTCAAACGATACAGGCTATAATACAAATTACAAAGCAGATGATTCGTTACGGATAGTTGACGGAAAAGCAGTTGCGGGTCCGTTCTCCAATAACGGGGTGGCACTTCCTTTGGGAGATTACAAGGTAGAGGTGATGATTCCGCTGGTTGAGACACAGCCGGAAGATGTGCAAAAAACACTTGGGAAAAATATGCGTAATGTAAAGGGTGACTTAGTTGTAGAGAGTGAGGGCGACAACTACCTTTACAAAGAAGCCAGCCTCACAATGCCGGATTTAAAATATGGGTTGACTGCGCAGGAAAAGAAACTTTATGATGCGGCAATGTCTTGGATAGTGTTCCAACGCTTGGCAAGCATTAAAAGCGGTCAAGATATTATTGTAAGCAATATGTCGTTTAACGATGCTATCAGAAATGATACGATGGGGATGGCATGGATTGATTACAAGATGACAACTTACAATTTTGATACGGGCAGCAGCCTAGATTCTGAAAACAATGAAGCACTGATGGTGATTAAAAATGTTGAAGCAACAAGGAAAAACACGAATATTCCAGTAGGATATATTTTTGATGATGCGGTAGATATGTTTGGGCTAACTTACTACGCCATAAAATATTCAACAGATTACGAGTACACGAGTGACGAATTGGAACATATCAACAGAGCACTTGAACAACTTACCAGCTGGGTGAAGATTGAACGTGATGGATTCGATGAAGTAATAAGTGCATCATAAGAAAAGGGGCATTAAAATGAAAAAGGTGTTAGGGATTGTGTTAGCACTAACAATGTCGCTTGCAATGACCGCCTGTGGTGCAAAAGAGGACAGCGTACGCGCTGTATCAGCCAGTGCGGGCTTTAAGTGCGAAACATGTAAAACGAAAACCACGGCAACCTACTGTGTAACGAAAGACGGTGTAGACCATTACCTTTGCTCAAATTGTAGATGGTATTACTTTCCGAATTTATAAGGGTGATATGAAATGATTGTATTTCTGCTAATTTTGATTGTATGCTGCCTTATGTTTGGAGGCCAGCAAACAGCAGATGGTTGTGGAACTTTGATTGCTATTGGTGCTATTCTGCTTATAGTGTTTGGTTTTTTGGGAATGTTGATGAACTAGAAAAGGAGTGTCACACATGAAAATAGGAAATGTAATATTAGTGATAGGCACGGCTATAATGGCTATTGCGTTTGCTGGGTGTACAGGAGATTCTACCCCAACATCCACATCAACAGCAACGTCAAAAAGTACCTATTCAAGCAATAGTTCCAGTAAATCCAGCACTAGTACGAAGTCCGATTACCATAGCGGTAAGGGTAGCGAATGGGATAAGCAGGTTAATGACATTGCTGATGAATACGGCGATGATATGGGGCTGTCCGCTGAAGAAATAGACGCTATGATGCGGGCGATGGAAAAAGGACAAGGCTAACAAAAGGCGCTTACCTCCGTTTTAGGGGGTAAGCGCCTTTTCTCTTACTCTTGATGTAAATTTTAGAGTGTAACTGCTGCCAAATAAAAAGCCTTCGGTGCTTCCAATCCGAAGGAAACACAGAAGATTCAGCTTTTGTGTTGTCTTCTTTTTACTTTGCCCCGCGCCTGGCGAACACTACATACACCGTCTTAAACAAGATCTTGATATCCCCCCACAGGGACCAGTTGTCGATGTATTTTACGTCCAGGTGGACGACTTCCTCAAAATCCTCGATATCGCTGCGGCCACTGACTTGCCACAGGCCGGTGATACCGGGCTTCATGGACAAGCGACGCTTGTGGTGGCTCTCGTACTGCTTGTACTCGTCCAGCGTCGGCGGGCGGGTGCCAACCAGGCTCATGTCGCCGCGCAGCACATCAAAAAACTGCGGCAGCTCGTCGATGCTGGTCTTGCGGATGAACTTGCCCACCTTGGTGATGCGGGGATCATCCTGCATTTTGAACATCAGGCCGTTCATTTCGTTCTGGGCCATCAGGCTCTTTTTTCGTTCCTCGGCATCCACATACATGCTACGCAGCTTGTGGATGTAGAACACGCGGCCGTTCAGACCCACGCGCTTCTGTTTGAAAATCAGCGGGCCGGGGCTTTCCAGCTTCAGTGGGATGGCCGTAATGGCGATGATGGGCGCACTGATGATGCAGCCCACCAAGCCGCCCAGAATGTCCATGGCACGCTTCAGAACGCGGTCACGCAGCTTCAACTCCAGGGTGCCCATCGTGACGATGTTGCCCCCGGCGCAGCGGCCCAAAATGCGGGAAAATTGCACGGCGCTGGTCTCGCCGCAGCACTGCTCTTCGATGCGGTCCAGCAGCAGCAGGCGGAAATGCACGGTCAGGCCCATGCTTTCCATTTCTTCTAGCACAGGGATGAAAGACTCGCCGCTGTCCATGGGGATGTCAACGTAAATCTCATCCAGCGCGGCCTGGCGGATCCAATCCATAAAGTTATCGTAGTTGGCAGTCACCTGTACGCCCGCCAGCGAGGAACCGATCTCGGAGACCGGGGCTTCCAGAATCGCTACGCCGCTGATGCGCTTGGACCAGTCGCGCTGCAGTTCCGCAATTAGCTTTTCGGCGCGGTCCTGGGTGGTGATAAGCCCCACCAGGTTTTCCAGGCCGGACTGGCTCCGGATCTGTAGCAGCGACCGCTTGAGTAGCCCGTGGGCGATGGGCAGCAAAATAAAATTGATGAGTGGCACCGCCAACGTGAAGTACCGTGAATCCAGCATGGTGGCTTTCGTCAGCAGCATGGCGGTGGAGTAAACCAGCGCCAGCAGCACGTTGAATCTGATGGAAAGCTTAACTTCCTCGCCACGGGTACGGGTGACGATGTTCTCCGTCTGGTCAAAGCAGATGAAAGTCGCCACAAAGGCCAGTAGCAACAGGCAGATCGTCTGTACCCAATCACTGGGAGCGTAGGGGATCAGCTGCTTTAACAGCCCGTCCGTTACCAGCCAGGCTAGCAGGGTGCTGAGCAGCAGTACCACTAAGTCTACAAAAAAAACGTAGATGTATTGTAATTTTTCGCGCTTTGTAATCATTCGGGGGTGTGTTCCTTCCTCAAGCAAAAGGGCTGGCGGGTAATTTTCGCGGGACCGCTGCCCCAAAACATAATTAATTTAGTATTCATACTATCATATTTAGCCGGGATTTTCAACAAGGGATTGATATCTATGGCGCAACTCGTCGAAAACCTGGTGCTTTGCCAGGTTTCAAACACAACTTGACACGATATTTTGTCGATTTTTCTTGCCACAACGGGCTTTGTGCCGTATAATATTAAATAAGTATACATATGTTTGTGGCTGGGGAGGATCTCTATGGCTACCATCGACATTAACCAATATATCGAACAGAGCGGCATGCGCAAGGCGCGGTTCGGCGGATACGAGCCGGACGATGTGCGACAGGCGATGCAGGATCTATGCAGCGACTATGAGCAGCGGTTGAACACGGCCGCCCAGCAGGTGCGCGCGGCCCAGCAGGAGGCCGAGGCCCTGCGCCACCGCTGCCAGACGCTCATCGGCCAGAACCAGAACCTGGCCACGCAGAACGCCTCGCTGGCTGGCAAGGCTGACCGCATTGCCCGGATGCAGAGCGACATGGAAACGCGCTACTCCAAAGTTCAGGAGCGCAACCACTCGTTGACTGACCAGGTGGCGATGCTGCGCTTGAAAAATACCGATCTGGAACTGAAAAATAAAGAGCTGACCGAGCGCGCCGAGAACGCCGATGCTGCCCTGCGCATCAAAGGGCGCGAACACGACCAGGCCAAACAGCAGGTATTGGCCGAACGGGATTCCGTTGTGGCCGGGGCGCAGAAAGAAGCCGCCCGCATCCGCAGTCAGGCACGGGAGGAAGCCGACCAGCTGTTAAAAGACACCAACCTGAAAGCCGAGGCCATCGACCAGCTGGCCCGGGAGCAGGCCATCGGCCAGGCTCGCAAGATGGTGCAAGCCGCCACCGAGGAGACCCGCGAGATCCAGAACGCCCATCGCCTACGCCTGCAAGACCTGCAAAGCCGCATCGATGCCATGGAGCAGCAACGCAGCAAGCTGATGGATTTCCTGTCCCAGATGATCGTGGAATTGCAGGAGACCCAGGACTACGCCCAGCAAAACAGTCCGCAGCCCTTGGAAAATAAGGGAACCACCGAGCCTTCGGCCGAGCCGCAGCTGGATCTTTCGCCCACTGCGGTGGATGCTGCCGCCAGTGCTCTGCGCACCGAGGATGTTGCCGACACGCAGTCTGCCCCGACCTCCGCGGACCTGACTGGCGAGGACGGCCAGCCCCGTAACTGCGTGGTGGCCCCGGAGTGGAATGACCATGCCAACGATACCCGCGTGGCCCGCCCGGTATCCGATGGCCCCGAGCGCCAGCCCCAGCCGGAATATTTCGACACTACCCCCACCGCCAACGAACTGCATACCCTGCAGGCCCCACCCGCCGAAGCCCCTGCCAAGCAGCAGGAGAAAGTGGAGATTCCCGGCGCAATCTTCTCCTACCCGATCCTGCGCCAGAAAGGTGAGCCGATTTTGGACGAGGAGCCGCCGGTGCGCGGCCCCCATACCCCGCTGCTGCCGGATCTGGATGCTGACGTGGAGGACGAGGAGTCGGGCTCGACCGCCGCGTCCGCAGTCTTGGTACAGCCTGACTCGCAGCCTGACACCCCGGCAGCCAGTACCCCTGCCAAGGTGACGACCAGCGGCCCGCGCCGCAAAAAGGCCGTGGCCGCCCTGCGCGCTTTGCGCCGCAAGCTGGGTGAAATGTAAAGTCTGAAACAAAACCGCACAATTCCCGCCCTGCGCGTTTAGAATTGTGCGGTTTTGCCGAAATAAGACAGGAGGCTTTTTGTGAAGCGCCATACATATTGGGTGTCGGCACTGCTGGTGCTGGCACTCGCCTTCTGGTGCGCCCTGAGTGTCTCGGCCGAGGATACGACCACCACGGCCTCCGGCACGGCGGGCAGCTTCCAGCTGGAACAGGTCTACGTCAATGCGCCGGAACTGGACGTTTATTTTTACGCCACCGATGCCAACGGGGACTCCTACAGCCCCATTGTGGTGCAGGCGCAAGGGGTGGAGGCGACCCTCGGCGACCGCAAGCTGGATACCGGCATGATCGGTGTGGCCGATGACCCCATCTGCTACATCGTTGCGCTGGACAACAGCAGTTCCATCGATGCCGAGGATTTCCACAAGATGCGCACGGCCATCTGGAAGCTGGCCCAGACCAAGCAGGACAAGGACCAGATCATGGTCTACACCCTGGCGGGCGGTGTGCAGTGCGCCCTGCCTGCTACCAACGATAAAACGGAAATTTTCAACACGCTGCGCACCATCGGTCAAAGCGAGGGGGCCATCGACCTGACCGATGCGGCGGCTTCGCTGGCGGCGGACATCCAGACCGAGTACCAATCCCTGGCACCCCGCAAGGTGGCCTTTATCTGCACCGATGCCACCCAGGTGATGACCAACCTGGCGCTGCTGGGCGGCACGATGGGCACCGACCAGAACAACCTGAACATGGCGATGTACACCTTCATCTGCACCGCCGCGCCCGACCGGCTGGAATCGATGACGCAGATGTCCAACGGCAAGGTCATCGCCTGCCGCCATGAGGACCTGGCCACCGAGATGCAGGGCCAGCAGACGATGTTCGCCAAGGCACTGACCCTGCGCACCGAAGTGCCGGACAGCCTGACCGGCGAGCGGCAGGAAGTATTCACCCTGTCGGTGCCCAAGCTGGGTAGCGCCGTAAAAAGCAGCACCACCGTGTACATGGGCTTTAAAATGGAGAAGCCCCAGGTCACCAAAGTGGAGCCGCTGGGCCGCACCAGACTGCGGCTGACCTTTAACCAGGCGGTCAATGCAAACGCCAACCGCCCCCAGTACTACCGCGTGGTCACCAACGATGTGTGGGGCTGGTACGTCAAAATTGAATCAGTGGAGCTGAGCGAGGATGGCCGCACCGCTGTGCTGACTACCGAGCCGCTCTATCAGGGACGCTACAACGTTACTTTAAATAAGGTGTCCAGCCGCATGACCCCCGCCAACGTCAGCACCCGGCAGCAAAGCTGCACCTTTATGGTGGCCCGCTGGCCCCGGGATCGGGTGTTTTACATGGGGCGGTTCAGCATGCCGCTGACCATCGCCGTGGTGCTTCTGGGGGCGCTGGCTCTCAACTGGCTGTTGCTGCGCCGCAAGGAGCGTGTCTCCGAGCAGGCCGCCGAAGCCGAGCACCTGCTGGCAGGCGCTGCCAGCCTGGACGGCACCGATGCGCTGCCCAAACGGTGGGTGACGCTGTTCTGGGCGCAGCGCGGCTCCATTGCCGAGAGCCGCTGGGCGGGCATTGTGGAAAGCAGCCTGATCTTGGGCAGCGATGCTGCCCAGTGCGACCTCTGTCTGCCGGACAGCCGCATCCGTCCCCAGCATGCCGTGCTGGTCGTGCGGGGTGAAGCTTTGTTGGTGCAGCCCCTGGATTCCGATACAATGGTGTTCGTCAACGGTGAAAAGATTGCCGGGGAGCACTGTTTGCAGAATAACGATACCCTGCGCCTGGGACGCACGACGATACGCCTGGTGCTGTGAGCGGAGGAAACAAAATGAAACTGACCAAATGTGCCAGTGGCCATTTTTATGACGCTGATAAATACCCCGAATGCCCCTACTGCAATACCGATTTACAGACCGATTCTTCCATCGTGCGCAGCGGTGTGGCGAAAGAACCCACGGAAGAAACCCCGGCGGAACCTGCCGTTCCGGCAGCCGCCGGCCCCGTGACCGGCTGGCTGGTGGTGCTAGACGGCGAAGCCAAAGGCCGCGACCTGCGTCTGGGCGTGGGCCGGACCTTTTTGGGCCTGGACAAGGACGGTACGCCGGTGGCTTTGAGCGCCGACGCGCCGTTGAGCCTGCGTCAGGCTGTGCTGGTGTATGACGGCGAAGCAAAGACTTATACGCTGCTGCCCGGTTCCTCGCAGGAATTGTGCTACCTGGGCGACGCCGCGCTGCTGGAACCCCAGGAGCTGGCAGGGGAGGAGACCCTGCGCCTGGGCACTGCCACGCTGAAATTCGTTCCCTTCTGCGGTCCGGATTTCAGCTGGTAAGGAGGTGGCAGTGTGGCAAGTGAAATTGTCTTTTTAATTACCGAACAACGCAATAAACAGCGCATCACCCTGCCTGCCGGCAGCTACCGCTTCGGCCGCAGCGCCCAGTGCGAGTATGTGCTGCGCCGCAATAACGTGGGTGAGGTGCAGTTTGTGGTGGCCTGCACCAAGGATGGCTGGATCGTGGTCGATTCCTCCACCGAGTGCACGACCTGGTACAACAATCGCTACCTGAACCAGGGCGAGACCTGCCCCCTGCAGGAGGGTGATGTGCTGGGCCTGAATACGGATGGGGATGCGTCTACGCAGGAAATTACCTTTCGGGTAGAAGAAATCCGTACGGCCCAAGGCGGAGAGACCGGCCTGCGCCAGGAACAGACTGACAACGCTGTCCTGCGGGAGGTGGATGTCCGCCGCAAAAAGCGGGTGTTCATCGGCCGCGGCGATGACTGCGATATCAAGCTGGTCAGTGACCGCGTATCCCGTCACCACTGCGAAATTTTGTACAAGGACGGCCACTACGAACTGCGGGATCTTGGCTCCACCAACGGCACCTATGTGGATGGCAAGCGCGTCACCAGCACTGTGCTGCGCAGCGGTGCGGTCATCAACGTACCTACGCAGGTATTTGCTTTTTCCGGCGGCCTTTTGCACTACCACGAGCATAAAAGCGGCATCAGTGTGCAGCTGCTCAATGTCTACAAAACCGTCAAGAACCGCAACACCGGCAAGCCGCTGAACATTGTGGACGGCACCAACTTTGAAATTGAACCCAACAGCTTTGTGGTGCTGGTGGGCGGCTCCGGTACCGGAAAATCCAGCCTGCTTACCTGCATCACCGGCACCGCACCCTGCACCAAGGGCAGCGTGCGGTTTGACGGCCTGGATACCGCCGACAACCGCAACGCCTTTGAGGCTGTGTTGGGCTACGTGCCGCAGAAAGACATCATGCATGATAACCTGACGGTGGAGCAGAGCCTGACCTTTACGGCCAAGCTGCGCATCGCCCACGATGCCACCAGGGCCGAGATCAACGCCGTCGTGACCCACGCCATCGAGGCCGTGGACCTGACCGGGCGGGAAAAGACGCTGATCTCCCAGCTTTCCGGCGGCCAGAAAAAGCGTGTTTCCATCGCTATGGAACTGCTGGCTAACCCTCGGTTGCTGATTCTGGACGAGCCGACAAGCGGTCTTTCGCCCGACCTGGACCGCAGTATGATGGAATTGTGCCGCAAACTCAGCCACCAGAACTGTACGGTGTTGATGGTGACCCACAACATGTCCAACATCAATTTGTGCGATAAGATCGCCTTTTTGGGTGTGGGCGGTGTATTGTGCTACTACGGCGCGCCGGAAAACCTACACCGCTATTTTGATGTGGAATTGACCAGCGATATTTTTGAAAAGCTGCGAGTGCCCGAACTCATCGAGCAGTACCGCCAGCAATACTTTACCACGCCGGAGTTCAACCGCTTGGTGGCGGCCTGGCCCGAGGCAGCGCAGGAGGCGGATAAGCGATGCAGCCAATAAAATTGATGAAATTCTGGCGACAGTTCACGGTGCTGGTGCAGCGCAACCTGCGCCTGATTTTCAACGATAAACTCACGATGGCCAGCCTGATTTTGCAGGCCCCGTTCATGGTGCTGGTCATTAAAATGGTGGTCGACCCGGACTGCTTTACCTCCAACCTCATCAACATTGGCAGCCGCACGGCGCTGTTCATCATCAGCGCCATGGCCGCCTTTATGGGCACACTGAACTCCTACCGTGAAATTTGCAAGGAGCGGGAGATCATCCTGCGCGAAGCCTCGGTGGGGGTCAGCCTGCTGGCGGTGGTGCTCAGCAAGGCATTCGTGCTGCTGCTGATCGAGGATATCCAGGCGGCCATCCTGACCTTTGGCTTTGTGCGCATTGTACACATCTCGCAAAACCATCTGCTGCTGGATACCAACGTGGAGATTTTTGTTTCGATTTTGCTTATGCTGGTGGCATCCAGCGCCATCGGTCTGCTGATCTCCGCCATCTTCAAAAGCGGCGAGAGTGCGATTCTGGTAGTGCTGGTGCTGATGATCGGGCAGGTGGTGTTCAGCGGCATCATGTTCACGCTCACCGGCACGGCCGCTCAGGTCGCGGCGGTCATCGTCTGCCGCTGGGGCATGGGGGCACTGGGCGCTTCCACCGACCTGAACAGCCGTTTGGCCTGGCTGAAGCAGGGCTTTGACAGCCCCATGTATGATGCCACGGTAGCCAACCTCATGCACTCCTGGCAGATGATGGGGTTGATCACAGTGGTATGCCTAGTGGCCGCCTGGCTGGTGTTGCAGATCTCGGTTAACCGGAGAAAAGCGTAATTTTGGTAGGCTTTTAGATAGCAATAAAACAGGAGCGTCCCCATCATCGTCGGCGCTCCTGTTTTTTTATAGTTAATTATTTCTTATCCGGAGGAAACTCCCCCTGGCGTTCGGCTTCCAGGTGGCTCAGGCGGGCTTCCAACTGGGAGATGCGCTGGTTGACGATGTCCGGCAGATCCTGCTGGTCCAGATCGTCCGACGGGCGACTGGCCTCGTTGCGCATGCGCACCACCTCGGCGGGTACGCCCACGGCGGTGCAGTTGGCAGGCAGGTTTTTCAGCACCACACTGCCTGCGCCCACGCGCACGTTATCGCCAATGTACACCGGCCCCAGCACCTTGGCACCCGCGCCGATCAGCACGTTGTTGCCCAAGGTCGGGTGGCGCTTGCCGGTATCCTTGCCGGTGCCGCCCAGGGTTACGCCGTGGTAGATGGTGCAGTTGTCGCCGATCTCGGTGGTCTCGCCAAAGACGATGCCCATGCCGTGGTCAATGAACAGCTTGCGGCCGATCTTCGCGCCGGGGTGGATCTCGATGCCCGTCAGGTGGCGGGCCAGCTGGCTGACCAGCCGCGCCAAAAAGAAACACCTGTGGTTATACAAAAAATGCGCGATACGATGTGTAACCAGCACGTGGAAACCGGGGTACAGAATGATGACCTCCGCCACATTGCGCGCGGCGGGGTCCTTATCCCGGATATTTTTGGCGTCTTCCCAAAGGCCCATGACTTTTCCCTCTATTTCTTAATAGCATACCAATTTAGTATATATAGTAGCACAATCCCGCGCAAAAGGCAATGCCAAGCGGTTCTGTGGTGCATTTTGTCAAAATGTCCAAAAGTTGCCCCAAAACTCTATAAAATCCCTAACTGCCCAAAAACCCCCATTGCATTGACACCACCGCCGGGGCATGGTACAATAAGTAAAATTTATGTAATACGCAGGGAAGGAGTACGTCTGCATGTTGATGAGCGGTTTTGCAAACTTTAAGATCAACGGCGCAGCGTCCTTTCCCGCCGCTGCGCATGGTATGACTTTTTGACTTTTCCCGTTTTGGGAAAAGTTTTTTTTTGCCCAAATGCACACCCAGGGAGGTATAACATGCTGATCCGCAATGCAAAAGACACCGCCGGCAAACCCATCGAGGTTTGGCTGCGCGGCGACAAGATCGCAGCCATCGGCCAGGGCCTTGTGGTGCCCGAGGGTGAGGACGTGCTGGATGCCAAAGGCCGCACCATCCTGCCCGCATTCATCGATACCCACTGCCACTGGCGCACCCCCGGCTTTGAGTATAAAGAGGATATTGCCACCGGCTCGGCTGCTGCAGCCGCAGGCGGCTACACCTTTGTGAACCTGATGCCCAACACCAAGCCGGTCTGCTCCACGCCGGAGATCGCCCACGCGGTGGAAGCCGAGGCTAAGCGCATCGGCCTGTGCGATGCCAACCAGACCGTCTCCATCACCAAGGATTTTGACGGCAAGACCATCGACCACCTGCTGACCCTGCCGGAGGACATCAAGTTCATCACCGAGGACGGCAACGGCGTGATGAACAACGCCGTCATGGCGCGGGTCTTTGCCATCGCGACCGAGCGCGGCCTGACTGTCATGTCCCATGCCGAGGATCGGGAGATCAGCCCCTGGGACTACCGCCTGGCCGAGAACATAGAGACCGTGCGCAACTGCCACCTGGCCGAGTATTACGGCACCCGCCTGCATATGTGCCATGTCTCCACCAAAGAGTCCATCGATGCCATCCGCATGAGTCGCCTGAAAGGAGCTCGCGTCAGCTGCGAGGTCACGCCGCATCACCTGTGGTTCGATGACAGCCGCCTGCAGTACAAGGTCAACCCGCCCATCCGCAAGGCCGATGACGTTACCGCCCTGATCGAAGCCATCAAGGACGGCACCGTCACCTGCATCGGCACCGACCACGCCCCCCACACCGCCGAGGAAAAGGAAAGGGGCGCTGCCGGTATGGTGGGCCTGGAGACTGCCTTCGGTGTCTGCTACACCAAGCTTTGCCGCGAGCAGCGCCTGCCGCTGGAGCTGCTGAGTTTTTTGATGAGTGCTGGTCCCGCTGCCGTGCTGGGCCTGGCCGATCACAAGGGCATGCTGGCCCCGGGCTATGATGCCGATGTTGTGCTGGTGGACCTGGACCACATGTACGAGGTCAGCGCCGAGGAACTGCACAGCAAGAGCAAGAACTGCCCCTACGATGGTACTTTGCTGTACGGCAAGGTCGTTACCACCATCAAGGGCGGCAAGGTCACATTTCAAATTGAGGAATAAGTAAGCTACATTATATAAACGGGGGAGCACACAATGTTGACGAACATGGATAAACTGTACGAGAGCGTAGCGGCCAACGGCCCGGTCTGTGTGGGCCTGGATACCGAGATCAGCTACCTGCCTACCACCGACACCGCCAAGACCGCCGGTGAGAACGTGCTGGACTTCAACCGCACGCTGATCGCCGCCACCAAGGGCGTGGCAGGCTGCTACAAGGTGCAGATCGCCTACTACGAGTCCCTGGGCCTGGACGGTATGCACGCCTACGCCGAAACCCTCAAGCTGGCCCGCGCCACCGGTCTGCCGGTCATCGCCGACATCAAGCGCGGTGACATTGCCAAGACCGCCGAGATGTACGCCAAGGCTCACTTCACCGGCGACTTCGAGGCCGACATCATCACCCTGGCCCCCTACATGGGACTTGATTCCATCAGCCCCTACCTGCCTTACTGCGAGCAGCAGGGCAAGGGTGTGTTCGTCCTCTGCCGCACCTCCAACCCCGGTGCCAAAGATTTTGAGTACAAGAAGCTGGATGATGGCCGCCACGTCTATGACCTGGTGGGCGACAGCCTGACTGCCCTGGGCAAGGATTACATGGGCGAGCACGGCTACTCCAGCATCGGCCTGGTCATCGGCGGCACCCATACCGAGGAAGCTACCGCCATCCGTGCTGCTTACAAGAACACCTTCTTCCTCATCCCCGGCTACGGTGCCCAGGGCGGCAAGGCGGCCGACATTGCCCAGTATTTAATCAAGGGTAACGGTGGCGTGGTCAACTCCAGCCGCGGCATCCTGCTGGCCTACAAGAAACAGCCCGGCGTAGCCTTTGACGAGGCCGCCTACAACGAGTGCGTACGTATGCGGGAGGACATTCAGGGTGAGTGCAATAAGCTGTAATTTAACGGTGCTGCAACAAGAAGTTGTTGCACCCGATATTCGCTGTCTGACGGTGCAGTGGCAGGATCCCCACCACGAGCCCCACGCAGGCCAGTTCTACATGCTGCGGGCCTGGGCAGCGGATACAACGCCGATTCTGTCCCGCCCCATCAGCGTGAACGACTTCGACAACCAGACCGGTGCGCTGACCTTTTTGTACCAGCTGAAAGGCGAGGGTACGCATAAGATTGCGTCCCTGCAGCCCGGCCAGACGCTGACCGTCACCGGCCCCTGCGGCAACGGCTTTGACGCTGCCGACCTGGCCGCCAAGCGCCAGCGTATCGCCGTGGTGGGCGGCGGCATCGGCACCGCGCCGCTGCTGCTGCTCTGCAAGCAGCTTTGTCGTGCAGGGGTGCGGCCGGATGTCTATGTCGGCTTCCGGGATACTACCTACGGCATGGACAAGTTCGTGCCTTGGTGCCACGATATTTTTGTGGCAACCGATTCCGGCAACGAGGGCCATCACGGCCTGGTCACTGATCTGCTGGACGCGAAAAACTACGATATTGTGCTGACCTGCGGCCCCGTGGTGATGATGCGCGGTGTAGCCAAGCTTTGCGCCGCCGTGGGTGTGCCCTGCCTGGCAAGCCTTGAAAAGAAGATGGCCTGCGGTCTGGGTGCCTGCCTGGGCTGCACCTGCCACACGAAAATCGGCCCGGTCACCGTCTGCAAGGACGGCCCGGTGTTTAACGCACAGGAGGTGTTTGACTGATGGCAGACCTGCATGTTGATTTTCTCGGCAAGCGGCTGGCCGGCCCGGTCATCGCGGCCTCCGGCACCTTTGGCTTCGGCCCGGAGTACGCCGATATTGAGGACTTGCGCCTGCTGGGCGGCATCTCCGGCAAGGGCCTGACCCTGAACGGTCAGCCTGGCAACGAGGGCGAGCGTCTGTACGAGACCCCCTCCGGGTTGATGAACTCCATCGGCCTGCAAAACCCCGGCGTACAACATTTTATCGACCATGAGCTGCCCGCCATGCGCCAGTGCGGTACCACCGTCTGGGCCAACCTGGGCGGCCATACCATCGAGGAAAACATCGAGGGTGTGGCTATGCTCTGCGCTGCCGGTGTGGATTTTATTGAACTGAACATCAGTTGCCCCAACGTAAAGCAGGGCGGTCTCGCGTTCGGTATCCGCGCACAGGATGCCAGCGAGGTGGTCAGCGCCGTGCGCAAAGTCTGCACTGTGCCGCTGATCGTCAAGCTCAGCCCCCAGGCCGAGAGTATCCCCGAAATGTGCAAGGCCGTGGAAGCCGCCGGTGCGGATGCCATCAGCCTGTGCAATACATTCCAGGCCTGCGCCATTGACTTGGAAAAGCGCCGCCCGGTGTTCAACAACACCTTTGCGGGTCTGTCCGGCCCGGCGGTGCGGCCCATCGCCCTGCGTATGGTCTGGCAGGCCGTGGGCGCTGTCAGCATCCCCGTGGTGGGGCTGGGCGGCATCCTGACCGGCCGCGATGCGCTGGAGTTTATCATGGCCGGCGCCACGGCTGTGCAGGTGGGTACGGCGAACTTCCTGGACCCGAAAGCCTGCACCCGCATCACCGCCGAGATCGCCCAGTGGATGGATGCCCATGGTGTCAAAACGCTGGATGAGATCAGAGGGTGTGCACGGACCTAAAGGCGGGATAAGACCTTCGCTGTAGGGGCGGATGCTTGCATCCGCCTGCGGGTCGATGCAAGCATCCGCCCCTACAATGATACGGTAATGCCTAATTCATCATACAAAATAAATATACAATCATATTGCAAAAATATACATAATATGCTACAATAAGCTGGAAATTATACAGGAGGAAAGTATCATGGCAAGAGAAGCACTGGAAGTTTTAAAGGAATGTGAAGCATTTTTGGAGGGGCACTTCCTGCTGTCGTCCGGCCGCCATTCCGGCGCATATTGCCAGATGGCATTCCTGCAGCAGTATCCCGATAAGGCTGCCGAGGTCATGGCCCCGGTCGCCGAAAAGCTGAAAGAACTCAACGTGGATGTCGTTGTCGGCCCTGCCATGGGCGGCATCGTCTACGCCTACGAGCTGGGCCGCCAGCTGGGCAAGCGCGCCATCTTCACCGAGCGTGTGGATAATGTCATGACCCTCAAGCGCTTCAAGATCAAGCCCGGTGAGCGCTGCATCATCGCCGAGGACGTTGTTACCACCGGCGTTTCCAGCCTGGAGACCAAGCGCGTTATCGAGGAGGACGGCGGCGTATGCTTGGGCATCGCCTGCGTGGTCGACCGTACCCGCGCTGAGGCTCCGTCCCCGATCCCCATCGTTGCCAGCGCCCTCAAGCTGGATCTGCCCAACTACGCCCCTGAAGAATGCCCCATCTGCAAGGAGGGCAAGCTGCCCCTGGTACACCTGGGCAGCCGCAAAATGAAAGAGCAGGCAAAGCAGACGCTGTAAAAAAGAGAGGCTAACTATGCAGGCATATCTGATATTGGCAAACGGCCGGGTGTTCCGCGGTGTCAGCGTGGGTTGCCCCGGTACCACCATCGGCGAGGTGGTTTTCGCCACCGGTATGGTCGGCTTTGAGGAGACCCTTACCGACCCCAGCTACTACGGCCAGATCATCACCCAGACCTACCCCCTCATCGGTAACTATGGCATGAACAGCCAGGATGTGGAGAGCGGCAAGATCTGGGCCAAGGGTTACATCGTGCGCGAAGCATGCAAAACGCCCTCCAACTTCCGCAGCGAAAAAACGCTGGATACATTCTTAAAAGAAAACGGCATCATCGGTATTGCGGGTATCGATACCCGCAGCCTGACCCGCACCCTGCGGGAAAGCGGCGTTATGAACGGTGCCATCACCACCGAGTTTGACCCCGATGCAGAGCCGGAGAAGAAAACCGCCCTGCTGCCCGAGATCGCCGCCTACGCAGTGGTCAACGCGGTCAAGACCGTCACCTGCCAGGAGGCAAAGACCTACGAGCCGACTGAAGCAGGGGAGTGGGGCGATACCCCGCTGCATGTGGCCCTGCTGGATTTGGGCTGCAAAAATAATATCATTCGCTGCCTGCAAAAGCGCGGCTGCCGCGTGACCGTGCTGCCCGGCACCACCACCGCCGCCCAGTTGGTCGAGCTGCATCCGGACGGACTGATGCTCTCCAACGGCCCCGGTGACCCTGCCGAGAATGTGGAAATCATCGCGAACATCCGCCAGATGCTCTCCACCGGTGTCCCGACTTTCGGCATCTGCCTGGGCCACCAGCTTACCGCCCTGGCTGCTGGTGCCCATACCTGCAAGCTGAAGTACGGCCACCGCGGCGCGAACCAGCCTGTCACCCATGCCAGCAAGGCCCGCACTTTCATCACCAGCCAGAACCACGGTTATGCCGTGGAAGGCGAGACCCTGCCCGCCGATGTGGGTCAGGTCAGCTACGTGAACGCCAACGATGGCACCTGCGAGGGCGTGGATTACTACCAGTGGAACTGCTTCACCGTCCAGTTCCATCCCGAAGCCAACGGTGGCCCCAAGGATACCGAATTTCTGTTTGATGAATTTGTCAGCCGCATGCTGGCAGCGAAAGGAGTGATCGCCGATGCCTAAGGACCCGCGTATCAAAAAGGTGCTGGTCATCGGTTCCGGCCCCATCATCATCGGCCAGGCGGCGGAGTTTGACTACTCCGGCACCCAGGCCTGCCGTGCCCTGAAATCCGAAGGTGTCGAGACCGTGCTGGTCAATTCGAACCCCGCTACCATCATGACCGACCCCGACATCGCCGATCATGTTTATATCGAGCCCCTGACCGCCGAGGTCGTGGAGCGCATTATTGAAAAAGAAAAGCCCGATGCCATCCTGCCCAACCTGGGTGGCCAGATGGGCTTGAACCTTTCTATGGAGCTGGCTCGCAACGGCTTCTTGGACCGCAGCGGTGTTCGCCTGCTGGCCTGCAAGCCGGATACCATCGACCGCGCCGAGGACCGCCAGCTGTTCAAGGACACGATGGAAAAGCTGCACCAGCCCATCATTCCCTCCAAGGTCGTAGAGGACCTGGACGATGCGCTGGATTTTGCCGAGGTCATCGGCTACCCCGTCATTGTGCGCCCCGCCTTTACCATGGGCGGCACCGGCGGCGGCATCTGCGAGGACCGCGAAAAACTGCATGAGATCGCCACCAACGGTCTGCGTCTTTCCCCTATTCACCAGATTTTGGTGGAAAAGTGCATCTCCGGCTGGAAAGAGATCGAGTACGAGGTCATGCGTGACTCCAAGGGCAACGTCATCACCGTCTGCAACATGGAGAACCTGGACCCTGTCGGCATCCACACCGGCGACTCCATCGTTGTGGCCCCCAGCCAGACCCTTTCCGATAAAGAGTACCAGATGCTGCGTACCGCTGCGCTGGATATCATCACCGAACTGGGCATCGAGGGCGGCTGCAACTGCCAGTTTGCCCTGAAGCCGGATTCTTTCGAGTACGCCGTCATTGAAGTCAACCCCCGCGTGTCCCGTTCTTCGGCGCTGGCTTCCAAGGCCACCGGCTATCCCATTGCCAAGGTGGCCACCAAGATCGCCCTGGGTTATACCCTGGACGAGATCACCAACGATGTTACCGGCGAGACCTGCGCCTGCTTCGAGCCTGCGCTGGACTACGTTGTCGTCAAATACCCGAAATGGCCGTTTGATAAGTTCGTCTATGCCGATAAGTCCCTGGGTACCCAGATGATGGCAACCGGCGAGGTCATGGCTATCGGCAACAACTTCGAGCATGCCATGATGAAGGCCGTCTCCTCCACCGAGCTGGGCCTGGACACCCTGACCCTGCCGGATTTCGAGAAGCTCTCCACCGAGGAGATCATCGAGCACTTGCATGTGCAGGACTCCGAGCGCGCGTTCTGCGTCTACGAAGCCCTCAAGCGCGGTGTGCCCCATGAGACCATCTACGATATCACCAAGATCGATTGGTGGTTCCTGGATAAGATGCAGCATCTGGCAGACATCGAGATGGGACTGAAAAACGGCGAACTGACGACCGAAAAGTACCTGAACGCAAAGAAGTTCGGCTTCCTGGATAAGACCATCAAACGCCTGGCCGGTGTGGACACCCTGCCCGAGCACCCCGCCGCCGCTTTCAAGATGGTCGATACCTGCGCTGCTGAATTTGCCGCTAAAACGCCTTATTTCTACTCCACGTTCGATGAGGACAACGAGGCCAAGCAGTTTATTGCCGAGCGCAGCGACCCCAAAAAGAAGAAAGTGCTGGTCTTTGGCTCCGGCCCCATCCGCATCGGCCAGGGCATCGAGTTCGATTACTGCTCGGTCCATGCCGTCTGGACGCTGAAAAACCACGGTTGCGAGGCTGTGCTGGTCAACAACAACCCTGAGACCGTTTCCACTGACTTTGACACTGGTGATCGCCTCTACTTTGACCCGCTGAACCCCGAGAGTGTCGACCAGATCATCGAGACTGAGAAGCCGGACGGCTGCCTGGTGCAGTTCGGCGGCCAGACCGCAATCAAGTTGGCGAAACACATGGACGAGATCGGTCTGCCCATCCTGGGCACCCCGGCGGATGCCATTGATGAAGCCGAGGATCGCGAGCGCTTTGACGAACTGCTGGAGCGCTGCGGTATCCCCCGTCCTGAGGGTCGCACCGTCTTTACGCTGGAAGAAGCCCTGCAGGCTGCTCAGGAAGTCGGCTATCCTGTGCTGATGCGCCCATCCTATGTGCTGGGCGGTCAGAACATGATTGTGGCCTACAACTCTGCCGATGTTACCGAGTACATGGGCGTTATCACCAGGCACGTGGACATGAGCCACCCGGTGCTGATGGATAAGTACATTCTGGGTACCGAGTGCGAGGTCGACGCCATCTGCGACGGTACCGATTATCTGGTGCCTGGCATCATGCAGCAGGTCGAGCGCACCGGCGTACACTCCGGCGACTCCATCTGCGTCTATCCGCCCTATACGTTCAGCCAGAAAGTCATCGATACGCTGGTGGATTACACCGGCCGCTTTGCCCGTGAGCTGAAGGTTGTCGGCCTGGTCAACGTGCAGTACGCTGTGCAGAACGACCGCGTCTACGTTATCGAGGTTAACCCTCGTTCCTCCCGTACCGTGCCTTACATCTCCAAAGTCACCGGTGTGCCGATGGTCGACTTGGCTGTACGCTGCACCTTGGGCGAAAAGCTGAAAGATATGGGTTACGGCACCGGTCTGTGGCGCAACGGCAAGAGCCCCTACTACGCCGTCAAGGTGCCCGTCTACAGCTTCCTGAAGTTGCACGGCGTGGACACCATGCTCGGCCCCGAGATGAAGTCCACCGGCGAGGTGCTGGGCATTGCTCCCACCTTCCACGAGGCTATGATGAAAGGTCTGGTGGCTGCCGGTTATCAGTTCAAGGTGCCTGGCCCCGGCTCCTGCTGCATTGTGTCTGTTAAGGACAGCGACAAGCCCGAAGCCGCCGAACTGGCCTGGAAGCTGCATGATTACGGCTACAAGATCTACGGCACCGCCGAGACGGCCCGCTATTTGAACAGCCAAATGATCCCATGCAGCGTGGTGCGCCAGATGAGCGGTGCCCGCCCGAACATGACCGACCTGCTGGAAAGCGGCCTGGTGGATTACATCATCTCTACCAGCCCCCATGGCCGCGACCCGCACCGTGACTCGGTCAAGTTCCGCCGCAAGGCCACCGAGCTGTCCATTCCCTGCATCACGGCGATGGACACCGCCCGTGTGCTGGTGGATGCCCTGCGCGGCGACCATGACATCAGCCAGATGGAACTGGTCGATATCGCCTATCTCCACCGCGAAGCCGCCAAAGGAGAATAAAGTTTAAAGCAACCGCCCACACCCATAAAAAGGTGCGGGCGTTTTTTGTTTACAATTGCCTGCAACCGCGCTATACTGAAATCAATACCACAAAGGGGGCTTACCCATGAACATCACCGAATTTGCTGCCTATGCGGGCGTGTCCAAGGCGGCGGTCAGCAGATTTTTCAACGGCGGCTACCTCAGCACCGAGAAGCGCGCCGTCATCGCCAAAGCGGTGGAGGAGACCGGCTACCGCCCCAGCATGCAGGCTCAGATGATGCGCACCCGCCGCACCAAACAAATCGGCGTTATCCTGCCCAAACTCAGCAGTGAAAGCTGCGCCCGCATGGTGGAGGGCATCAGCCGTGTGTTGGACGAGCAGGGCTACCAGCTGCTGCTGGTGAACACCGCCAACGACAACACCCGCGAGGTGCGGGCCATGGATATGCTGCGCCACGATGCGGTGGACGGCATTATCCTGATTGCGTCCATTTTTACGCCGGAGCATGAGGCCGTGCTGGAAAGCCTAAAAATTCCCGTGGTCATCCTGGCACAGCAGCACCCCGGCTACAGCTGCGTCTACCATGATGATTTCGGTGCGGCCCGCGCCGCTACCGCCCGCATGCTGGAAAAAGGCCGCCGCCTGCCAGGATTTTTGGGTGCCACTATGTTGGATAAGGCCGTGGGTCAGGCCCGCCGCGCTGGGTACGAAGCCGCTCTGCGGGATGCAGGCTTAACGCCCCGTGCCCAGCGCATCAGCGTGGCCAAGTTCAATATGGAGTCCGGCTACGAGCAGGCCCGCCAGCTGTTCGAGCGGGCGGGGGAGATCAACGCCCTGTTCTGCGCCACGGATACGATTGCCATCGGAGCCATCCAGTATTGCCGCAGCCAGGGTCTGCGTGTGCCCGAGGATGTGATGGTGGCCTCGGTAGGCGACAGCCGAGCGGGCCGGGTGGCCTATGTGCCGCTGACCAGTGCCCACCTGCACTACCGCACGGCAGGGGACAAGGCCGCCCGCCTGCTGCTGGACCAGCTGGCCGACCCCCATGCCCGCCCGCGGGAGTTGGAACTGGGCTGGGAACTAAAATGCCGCGCTTCTACCGGCGATGAAAATGCCGATGAGAATATTTGGGCGCTGTAAAAAGAAGTGCTCCGTTTTTGTGCAAATCACCAATAAACCATGTGAAACTGTGTGAAATCGATAACACATCGGGATGAAATTGTGGCATCTGGCGAATAGAAATCTGTCGCCCCATCAACTATAATATAGTCGTCAGATGAAATTGATTTCACAATCCTCTACATCACATCTTATAGAAGGAGCGATTTTCATGGATTACAAACACGCGGCACAACAGGTACTGGATGCCATCGGCGGCGCATCCAACATTGTATCGGCAGCCCACTGCGCAACCCGCCTGCGCCTGGTCATTGCGGATAACGGCAAGGTGGACAAAAAGGCCCTTGAGAACGCCGAGGGCGCTAAGGGGGTCTTTGAGGCCCAGGGCCAGCTGCAGATCATCTTCGGCACTGGCACCGTCAACAAAGTCTACGATGAGTTCACCGCCCTGGCGGGCATCGGTGCAGCCACCAAAGAGGAAGTCAAGCAGGCGGCGACTGCCAAAGCACCCTGGTATCAGCAGGCCATCAAGACGATGGGAGACATCTTCGTGCCCATCATCCCGGCCATCGTGGCTTCCGGCTTCCTGATGGGCATCATGGAAGCGCTGAACTTCATGGTCAACAACGGCTTCCTTAGTGTGGACACCTCCGGTTCTATCTACGTGTTCGCCCAGCTGTTCTCCAACACGGCGTACACCTTCCTGCCCATCCTCATTGCATTCTCTGCCGCGAAAGTGTTCGGCGGCAACCCGTTCCTGGGTGCGGTCATCGGTATGATCATGATCCACCCCAACCTGCAAAACGCCTGGACCGTTGCGTCCGAGGGTGTGCAGACCTACCAGCCAGTGTTCGGCGGGCTGTACACCATCCCGCTGGTGGGCTATCAGGGCCACGTCATCCCGGTCATCATCGCCGTCTGGCTCATGTCTCAGATCGAAAAGCGGCTGCACAAGATCGTGCCCGCTATGTTTGACCTGTTCGTCACCCCGCTGGTCTCTGTCTTTGTCACCGGCTACCTGACCCTCGCTGTCATCGGACCTATCTTCACCACCGTGGAGGACGGCATCATCAACGGCGTTCAGACCCTGATCCAGCTGCCCTACGGTATCGGTTCTTTCATCATGGGAGGTCTGTACGCCATCACCGTTGTGGCCGGTATCCACCACATGTACACCCTCATCGATATCGGCCAGCTGGCCAAGTTCGGCTACACCTACTGGCTGCCCCTGGCCAGCGCTGCCAACGTGGCCCAGGGCGGTGCCGCTCTGGCCGTTGCCCTCAAGAGCAAGAACGCTAAGGTTAAGTCCATGGCCCTGCCCTCCGCCCTGTCTGCCTGCATGGGCATTACTGAGCCTGCCATTTTCGGTGTCAACCTGCGCTACTTCAAGCCTTTCATCGGCGGCTTGGTGGGCGGTGCCTGCGGCGCACTGTATGCCAGCATCGTGGGCCTGGGTGCCACCGGCACCGGCGTGACCGGTATCTTCGGCGTCCTGTTGCACCTGCATATGCCCCTGCAGTACGTCATCGCTATGCTCATCGCATTTGGTGTGGCTTTTGCCGTGACCTGGGTGATTTGGAAGCCGGAAGAAGAAAACGCGTAAACAAAGGAGCGCCCCTATGAACGCCTTACAGCGTGATCTGAAAAAACTTGTTCCGTTGGTGGAATCCCTCGATGCCGAGAAAGCTGAGGGCGACCCCCACCGCCAGCGTTTCCATGTGCAGCCCACCGTGGGCTGGCTCAACGACCCCAACGGCCTGTGCAAGATCGGCGATACTTACCACGTGTTTTACCAGTACGGCCCCTTTGATGTGACCGGCGGTGTCAAGCACTGGGGCCACGTCACCAGCCGCGACCTGATGCACTGGGAGCGCCAGCCTGTCATGCTCTACCCGGACGAGCCGTTCGACTGCCACGGTGTCTACTCCGGCTCCGCCCTGGTGGAGGATGGTACGATGTACCTCTACTACACCGGCAACGTCAAGCACCCCGGCGACTACGACTACATCAAGCAGGGCCGTGGGCACAACGTCTGCCTGGCCACCAGCCGGGATGGCATCTACCTGGACACCAAGCAGTGCCTGCTTTACAACAAAGATTACCCCGCTGGCCTGACCTGCCATGTGCGCGACCCCAAAGTGTTTGCCTACCAGGGCCGCTACTATATGGTGTTGGGTGCCCGCACGGTGGAGGATAAGGGCGAGATCCTTGTTTGGGAAAGCACCGACAAGCTGCATTGGACCTGCATCAACACCTTGACCACGCCGGAGACTTTCGGTTTTATGTGGGAGTGCCCCGACCTGTTTGAACTGGACGGCCAGTGGTTCCTGGCAGTGTCCCCCCAGGGCATCGAGTGCCAGAACATCTACGGCTGCGGCTACTTCCCGGTGTATGGCGATTGGCGCGGCGACTGCACCCTGGGCGAATTCCGTCACGCGGACTTCGGCTTTGACTACTACGCCCCCCAAAGCTTTGCGGACGGCGAGCGCCGTATCCAAATCGGCTGGATGGGCATGCCCGATGCGGATTACACCAACCCCATCGACTTTGGCTGGCAGCATTGCATGACGGTGCCCCGCCAGCTGACCCGCGATGGCGACCGCATTTTGCAAAACCCCGTGGCCGAACTGGCCGCTCTGCGAGGTGCCGCCCACGACCTGCCCGATGGCGAGACCGTATCCGCTGCGCCCTGCTATGACCTGCTGGCCGCCCCGGCGGGGGACTTCACCCTCACAGTAGCCGAGGGTGTGCAGCTGGCCTACAGCAGTGCCGAACGCAGCTGCACCCTCTACTTTACCAACACCGCCATGGCCTATGGCCGCACCAGCCGTCGCGTGGTGCTGGATGCACCCTGCCGCCGCCTACGGGTGGTGGGGGATGCCTCCTCGTTGGAAGTGTTCCTGAATGACGGCGCGGCGGTGCTGTCCACCCGTTACTACCCGGCCCCCGGCCCCGTAGCCCTGTGCCTGACGGGTTGCTGCGGCACCCTGTACGAAATTACGCTGTAAGGAGAAATCTGCGATGGCTCATGACATTTTGTATGCGATCGGCGAAGCGCTGATCGATATGATCCCGGCCGAGACCGGCTGCGATTTCGGCGCGGTCTCTGCCTTTGCACCCCGGGTGGGCGGTGCCCCCGCCAACGTGGCGGGGGCCTTTGCCCGGCTGGGCGGCCGCAGCGCCCTGCTGACCCAGCTGGGGGATGACCCCTTCGGTGCGAAAATTACCGTCGAACTGGCCGGGGTAGGCGTGGACGTGAGCCACATTGCCACCACCGACCGCGCCAACACCGCGCTGGCTTTCGTCTCGCTGCAGGCGGACGGCAACCGCACTTTCAGCTTCTACCGCAAGCCCTCGGCAGATCTGCTTTACAGCCCGGAGCAGGTGGACCCGGCACTGTTTGATACCGCTTTTGCCCTGCATTTTTGCAGTGTATCCCTGGTGGAAGGCCCGATGCGGGAAGCCCACAAGGCTGCCATCGCCGCTGCCCATAAGGCCGGTGCGCTGGTCAGCTTCGACCCTAACTTGCGGTTCCCCCTCTGGCCCGACCACGAAGCGCTCTACCGCACCGTGTGGGAGTTCCTGCCCCAGGCGGACATCCTCAAAGTGTCCGATGAGGAACTGGAATTCCTGACTGGCACGGCAGAGATTGAAAAGGCTCTGCCCAAGCTGTTTACCGGCCATGTGCAGCTGGTGGTCTACACCTGCGGCCGTGCCGGGGCCTACGCCTACACCCGCACGGCTCACGGCTTTGCTGCTGTCAAGCCGGTCAAGGCCGTGGACACCACCGGTGCGGGGGATGGCTTCATCGGGTCTTTCCTGTGGCAGCTCTGCCGTGCGGGCGTGACCGTGGACACCCTGCCTGCCGCTGCCCCGGCGCAGCTGGAGCAGTGGCTGGCCTTCTCCAACCGGTACTGCGGCGAGAGCGTCCAGCGCTACGGTGCTATTGCCAGCTACCCCACGGCAGCCCAGATGGACTTATAAGTCCACAAAATATGCGGGTTTGGTGGTAATAAAACTGCTGTGAGAAGTCAAATTTTCGCCATGTGACGAAATTTGCAACCTTTTACAAAGCAAATTTTATGTCATTTGCCGATTTTTGGGAAAATTCGACCGATTTAGCAAAAAACCCTTGATTCTGCGCGGTATTTTCTCTATAATAAAGCCCGTAAATAGTAACAGGCTCCGGCCTGAACAATAGGGAGTAAAAGGAATTATGACTAGATCTCAGTTGATTACCAAGGTTGCCAACGACACCAATATGACCAGCGCAGAAGTCGAAAAGGTCATGGACGGCATCTTCGGCACCATCGGTGACGTGCTCAAGGGCGGTGACAAAGTTACCATCGCAGGCTTTGGCCGTTTCGAGATGCGTGAGCGCCAGACCAAGAACTTCACCAACCCCAAGACCAAGGTTACCAGCAAGCTGGAGCCCACCGCAATCCCCGGCTTCAAGGCCAGCGGCCGTCTGAAGGAGAAGGTTGGTCAGTAATCCTGCCCCCTAATATAGGTTTTAACGCTCGTGGCCGTCGTGCTGCGGGTTTTTTTGTGCCTTTTTATCGGGATTGGTAATTTTTTTGCTGCCAGATATTGACAAGCCCTGCCGCACCTGCTATACTATTAGGGCTGTGAAACAGCAAATAGATGTGCCCGTAGCTCAGTTGGTAGAGCATCTGACTTTTAATCAGAGGGTCCAGGATTCGAGTTCCTGCGGGCGCACCAAAAACCGCTTGAAGCATTACGCTCCAAGCGGTTTTTTGTTGTATTTATACGTTCGCGGGCATGCGGCCGAACCGCACCTTTACCATGCCCCAGAACAGACAGGCCATCGCCCAGCCAAGGCCGGTAGCCAGGGCCACGGCGTTCAGCCCCATGTGGGCAAACAGCAGCCAGGAGAGGATGACCCGCATCGTAATGTGCAGCGTGGTGCCCGCAAAGGGCCACTGCACAGCGCTGCGGCCGTTGAAATATCCCACAAAGCTGCCACCCAAAAAGCAGAACGGGTAAAACAGCGCCACCAGCCGCAGATAGTGTATAGCCTGGGTAAAAGCCGCGCCGCTGCCGGCTCCCAGCACCAGGCCGATGGCCGGGGCACCGGCAGCCAGCATGATGACACCGGAAAGAATCCCCATGCCCAGCAGCCAGGCTGTGCCGCAGCGGAAGCTTTGCTCCACACGGTCACTGTGCCCGGCCCCGGCGTTCTGTGCGACCAGGATCGATACCGCGGTCCCAGCGCTGGTCTCAAAGGAGTTGGCGAATGCCTCAATGCGGGTACCCGCCGTGTAGGCGGCAATGGCATAGGTGCCGCCGCCGTTGACGATGCCCTGCACCAGCAGCTTGCCCAAGTATAAACTGCACTGCTGCAAACTGGTTACCAGCCCAAACTGCAGGGTGCTCACCGTAAGGGATGCATTGAATTGCAGTTCGCTCCGGCGCAGCAGCAGTTCAGGGTGGGTGCGGTACAGATAAAAATAGCAGAATACCGCCGAGAATGCCTGCGTGGCGGCGGTGGCGGCTGCAGCCCCGGCAATGCCCAGGCCTAGTCCCGCAACAAAGGCAAGATCCAATACCAGGTTGGCACTTACTGCCACCGCCAGTGCCAGCAGGGCGGCGCGGGTATCGCCTGCCGCCCGCAGCAGTGCCGCAAACAGATTATACAAAAAGGCCGCAGGCAGGCTGGCGAAAATCCACCGTAGGTACACTGCCGTGTACCCCTGCAAAGCGGCAGGGGTCTGCATGGCTTGCAGCATCGGCCCCAGGGCGCACAGGCCCACCAGCATCAGCAGGGCGGTGCAGCCCAGGCCCGCCAGCAGGGCGGCAAAGTGACGGCGGCGCACCGCCTGGTAATCCCGCTGGCCGCAGCCCCGGGCAAACAGCACCGAGAACCCGTTGCAGCACCCCACCAGCGCGAACAAAAATAAGTTCATCACCGTGCCAGCTACGCCGATGGCGGCAAATTCCTCCTGCCCGGCAAAGCGGCCTACCACCAGTGCATCGATGGTGTTATAAAACTCCTGCAAAATATTGCCCACCACCAGCGGCGCGGCCAGCCGGACCAGATGCCCCGACAGGCTGCCCTGGGTCAGGTCTTGTGTAACAGCTTGCATCCAAAATGCCCCTCTCAAAAAATCTCTTGACAAAATCATACATCGGATTTATCCTTGAGAAAAGCGAAACAATTTCAAAGCATCTTTGCGAAAACCGCAACACAGGAGCGACAAAATGGATACAGAGCGTTGGCAAATCTTATTGACCGCCATCGATAAAGGCAGCCTGCGGGCGGCAGGGGACAGCTTGGGCTACACGGTCTCCGGAATCAGCCGCAGCGTGGCCGTGCTGGAGGAAGAACTCGGTTTCCCTCTTTTATACCGCAGCAAGGCGGGGGTGCAGCCTACCCCGGCCTGTGCCGATCTGCTGCCTGCCGTGCGGGAACTGCTGTATGCCCAGCAAAAGATCGAGCAGGCCGCCGCCCGCGTCCGCGGCAGTGAGGCTGGTACCATAGGCATCGGCACGGCCTATCGGCGGTATTACCGGTGGATTACCCAGGTTACCTCGGCGTTCCGCGCGCTGCACCCCGGGGTGCAGTTCCGCCTGGAAAACGGCACCAGCACCGAGCTGATCGGCCACCTGCAGGAGCATCGGCTGGATTTTTGCATCATCAGCGCGCGGAAGGGAAGTCACGGCTGGCTGCCCCTGCGGCGGGACCCGCTGGTGGCGGTGGTGCCGGCCGCGTCCCCGTTGGCCTCACAGGCGACTATCCCTGTAGAGACCTTTACACGCGAGCCCTACATTGCTACCTGCCCGGGGCAGGATATCGACAGCAGCCGCTTTTTTGCCGGGGTCGGCCTGACCCCCAACACCCAGTTTGCCACGGTGGACATCCAGGCTACCTACGCTATGGTGGGCGCGGGCCTGGGTGTGACCGTGACCAACCGCATCAACAGCAACCGGCAGGACACCGATGTGCGCCACCTGCCGCTGGAACCGCCCAAGGAAATTGAACTGGGGCTGGCCTGCGCCCGGGACCTGCCCCCGGCGGCCGAGGCGTTTCTCGACTTTGTTCGGGACCAGCTGCCCCGGGAAGTGGAGTAAATACGACTGCCCCTCTTGCCAAATGTGGCGGGGCGCGGTATAATAATATGTCTGAAAGAATACGGACAGCCTGCCTTTGACACGCTGCCTGATAATGTAAAGGGGACTGGAACTATGGAAACGATGGGGACCCTGCGCCGTACCAACTACTGCGGCGAGGTCAGCCTGGCCAACGCCGGGCAGGAGATGACCGTCTGCGGTTCGATCGCCCGTGCCCGCGATAAGGGCGGCATCATCTTTGCCGACCTGCGCGATACCACCGGCATCCTGCAGCTGGTTTTTGACGAGGATACGCCGAAAGATGTTTTCGCCAAAGCCGAAAGCCTGAAAAGTGAATACGTGGTGATCTGCCGCGGCAACCTGCGCGAGCGCGCCGCCAAGACCGACAAGATCGCTACCGGTGATGTGGAGCTGTACGTCAGCGAACTGCGCATCCTGAGCGAGGCCCAGACTACGCCGTTTGAACTGCGCGATGAGATCAACGTCAACGATGATCTGCGCCTGCGCTACCGCTACCTGGATCTGCGCCGCCCCTCGATGCATGAGCCGATCGTGCTGCGCAGCAAGATCATGCAGATTATTCGCAACTATTTCTGCGAGAATCACTTCTGCGAGATCGAAACCCCGACCCTCATCAAGTCTACCCCAGAGGGGGCCCGTGACTATTTGGTGCCCAGCCGTGTGCAGCCCGGCCACTTCTATGCCTTGCCCCAGAGCCCGCAGCTTTACAAGCAGATCCTGATGCTGTCCGGTTTCGACCGCTACTTCCAGATCGCCCGCTGCTACCGCGATGAGGACCTGCGCGCCGACCGTCAGCCGGAGTTTACCCAGGTGGACGAGGAGATGAGCTTTGTCTCCGAGGACGATATCATGACCATCAACGAGGGTCTGATCAAGCGCCTGTGGAAAGAGATGCTGAACGTCGATGTCCAGACCCCGTTTGTCCGTATGCCTTGGGACGAGGCTATGGGCCGCTTCGGTTCCGACAAGCCGGATACCCGCTTCGACCTGGAAATTCAGGACATGACCGAGGTGTTCAAGGGCACCGAGTTCAAGCCCTTTGCTGCTGTGCTGGAAGCTGGCGGTACCATCCGCGCCATTAACGCCAAGGGCCTGGCCGATAAGCTGTCCCGCAAGAACATCGACAAACTGGGCGAGGTCGCCAAGACCTACGGTGCCAAGGGTCTGGCCTACAGTCGCCTGACCGCCGATGGCACTTCCTCCAGCTTTGAAAAGTTCCTTTCTGACGCGGAAAAGACCGCCCTGTATGCCACCCTGAACGCCGAGACCGGTGACGTGCTGCTGCTGGTCAGCGACACCGACTGGGTCAAGGCCTGCACCGCCCTGGGTCAGGTCCGCCTGGATATCGCCCGCAAGCACGGCCTGATTGACCCCGACAAGTTCAACTTCCTGTGGGTCGTGGACTTCCCGCTGTTTGAGTACAGCGAGCAGGAGGGCCGCTGGATGGCTATGCACCATCCGTTCACCATGCCCAAGGCCGAGGACCTGGACAAGGTGGAGAGCGACCCCGGTGCCTGCCACGCTGTGGCCTACGATATCGTGCTGAACGGTGTCGAGATGGGCGGCGGCTCGATGCGTATCAACGACCCCGCCCTGCAGGACCGCATGTTCCACGCCCTCGGCTTTACCGAGGAAAAGGCCCGCGAAAGCTTCGGCTTCCTGATGGATGCCTACAAGTTTGGCGCACCCCCGCACGGTGGTATGGCCTACGGCCTGGACCGCATGGTCATGCTGATGCTGAAGAAAGACTCCATCCGTGATGTCATCGCCTTCCCGAAGGTGCAGAACGCCGGCGAACCCATGAGCGGTGCCCCCGACGTAGTCGATGCCCAGCAGCTGAAGGATTTGAACATTGCCCTGACGCTGAAAGATTGATTATAACATAAGAGAAGCGGCTCCCCGTGATAGGGAGCCGCTTTTGTGTTTGTATGACGGGCGCATAACGAGGGAATGCCGCCAAAATCCGTAGGGGCGGATTCCATATCCGCCCGCAAACGGCCCCCTCTGGGAGGGGGCTCCCGCGCAAGCGGGTGGGGGAGAGAGCATGAATTTTATCCGAAGCTTCGGGCTAGGCAAGGCTCTCTCCCTTAGTCAGCTTCGCTGACAGCGCACCCCTTCTGGCACTTTGTGCCACCTCCCCCGTATCGGGGGAGTCTGTCTCGCAGAGGGAGCCTCTAGTAGGTGCTGCTTAGTAGTAAGTGCTGCTTAATATTTCGGCTTCGGTTCGTCACCGTTGGGCTGCGGTGCGTACTCTGCGGGCTTGGTGGGCACTGCCGGTTTTACCGGTTTGGGGTGGGTCTTGCGGCGGTGCTTTACAACCTTGCGGATGACCACTACAAGAATACCCGCCACGACCAGCACCGGCCACAGGTAAATGACCGCCAGCACAAAGCCCTGGATAAACACCACAAAGCCGCGCCAGCCATCGGCAAAGGCAGCGGCGACCCGCTCCCCAAAGGTGGTGCCGGTGGGGGTCAGGGTGGCAACCTCGCTTAGACGGATGTCCACCGTGGAGTAGCTGACCTGCTGGTCCATGTTTTTCAGCTGCCGGGTGTAGTTTTCCAGCTGGTACTGCACGTCCGAAAGCTGGCTCTCAATTTCCAGCAAGTCCGCCGTGGTCTCGGCCTGGTCGGCCAGTTCATTCAACCGGTCGCGCTGGGCTTCCAGTGCGGCCAGCCGGGCCTGCACGTCAATGTAGCTGCTGGTGATGTTCTCGGCGGTCTCGCTGAGGTCCAGCACACTGCCCGCTTCGCCCACGGCGGCCAAAAACGTGCGGTAGTTCTCCACCGGCACCCGAACCGTGTAGTAGGCGTAGCGGTCGTGGTCTTTCGCATCGCCGCTCAGGCTGGAATATTCCATCCACGCGCCGCAGTCCTCCACCGCCGCCAGCAGGCTGTCCCGCGCGGTGTCAAAATCGGTGGATTCCATGCGGATGTCGGCGTTGTAGATAATTTTTTGCGCGGTCTCATCGGTGGAATCGGGCAGCTCCTCTGGCATGATGCTGCTGTTGGCCGTCCCGGCGGCGCTGTCGTAGGCGACCTCGGCGCTGGCGCTTTCGGTGCTGTAGTAGCCGCCGTCCTTGCTGCTGATGCTGCCGCAGCCTGCCAGCAGCACCGCCGCCAGCAGGGCAGCGGAAACGCGGGAAAGTTTTTTCATGGTGGATGCTCCTTTCTTTTTTGGGGTCTTGCTGTGTCCTCTCACCCCTAAACACGGCAGCGGGGCTAAAATGTTACGCGCACATTTACAAAAAGTGGGAAGCGCCATGATTTTTGGTACTTCCCACAAATTCTTTGCTGATTATTCGGCTTTCTGCCCAAGGACCTTGATGTCATCGTTGTCGGCAAAGGCAACGGCATTGTAGCCGGCGGCTTCCAGCGTGCCGAACTGCTTGCCCAGCTTCTTGGCCTGGGGCAGCACAGTCACGTCATAGTCGGCGCGCAGCGCTTCGGCCTTAGCCAGCACGGCGGCAAAGTCGGCATCTTTCAGGTAGAGCAGCGCCAGGTGCGGCTTGGCACCGGGGATCTGATAGCCCTGTTCCAGCAAAATGCCGCAGACACGCTCAAAACCGATGGAGAAGCCCACGGCGGGCACCTGCTGGCCGATAAACTTGCCCACCATGTTGTCGTACCGGCCGCCGCCGGCCACGGCACCGCTGAACTGCGGGCAGGTGACCTCGAATACCATGCCGGTGTAGTAACCCTGGCCGCGCACCAGGCTGGGTGCGTAGGCGATGCCATAGCGGCCGTTTGCAATCTTCTCGCTGGTGGCGATGACGTAACGCAGGTCGGCGGTCAGTTCCTCGTCGTCCACCTTGGCGGCCACGTTGTCCAGGCTGAAATCGCCCGCGCGCAGGAAGTCGTCCAGTGCAGCGACGGCCTCGGTGGCAAAGCCTTTTTCGGTCAGTTCGTTTTTCACGCCCTCGGCACCGATCTTGTCCATTTTGTCAAAGCTGATGCAGACGGAATCCAGCTGGCCCTCGGCAAAGCCCATCTTCTGCAGCATGGCGCGCAGGATGCGGCGGTCGTTGATGTTGACGGTAAAGCCGGTGAAGCCGATCTTCAGCAGTGCGCGGGCGGTTACATCAATCAGTTCGACCTCAGCGTTGGGGGAAGAATCGCCCAAAATATCAATGTCGCATTGCACAAACTCCCGTAGGCGGCCTTTCTGGGGGCGCTCGGCGCGGTAGACGCGGTCGGTCTGGATGACCTTGAACGGGCTGGGCAGTTCGTTGCGGTTGGCGGCGTAGTAGCGAGACAGCGGCAGGGTCAGGTCGTAGCGCAGACCCATATCGCTCAGCTGCTTTTCGTCACCGCTTTGCAGGGCGGCGGCTAGCTTGTCGCCGCGCTTCAGCACCTTGAAAATCAGGTTCAGGTTGTCGCCGCCATCGCTCTTGTCCAGGTTCTCCATATCCTCCAGAATGGGGGTGGAGATGCGCTGGAAGCCTGCGGCGCGGTAGGTGGCCAGGATCTGGCCCTGGATATAATCGCGCAGGGCCTGCTCACGGGGCAACAGGTCGCGCATACCTTTTAACGGCTGGGTCTTCATGTTGTACTCCTTTATATTGGCGGGGCATGGCCCCTGTTTGTGTACTATCTTATAATGATAGCCTGCCCGGCGCATTTTGTCAATCTGAAAAGCCCATACTAATGCGGTAGGGGAGGGAGCGCCCCGGCTGGGCTGGTTTGTGTCAGACTTGTAAAACCTTGCCAAATCAGTTGAAATTTTGCGCCGTACAGGGTACAATATAGGCTTGCCAGGGGTGTGACAGTCCCGGCAACCACATAACAGGAGGTCCCCCTCATGCAGCAAACCATACAAAACCAGCAACTGCAGCGGATGGCGGAAAGGTCTGCTGTCGCGTTTTTGCTGGCAGTGCTTTGTGTGTATCCGCTTTATATCGATAAATTTTCCAACCTCGGTGTCGTTAAATTCACCGGCGTAGCTACCCTGTCCTGGGCGTTCTGCCTGTGGCTGGGGGCGCTGGCCGTCATAGGGGCGCGCCCCCGGGCAAACCGTCTGCCCTGGCGCACTGACCACGGCCTTTGGGCGCTGGGGGCTGTGATGGCAGCGGGGGTGGTCTCCACAGTTACTTCACTGTCGCCCGTCATGTCCTTGTGGGGGTTGGGTGGCTACTACGGTGGCTGCATGATGGTGTTGTTCACCACCGCCGGTTACCTGGCCGTGCGGGCCTTTGCGCCGCAAAAACTGCTCAACGGCCTTACATTTTGTGTGGGCATCACCACGGTGCTGGTCACGGTGTTGTATGTGCTCAATATTTTTAACATCGACCTCATCGGCACCTACGCCGATACCGCTGTGGTGGAGCGCGCCCAGTTTTTCTCGACTTTGGGCCAGAAAAACTTCTGCTCCGGCTTTATGGCCTTTGCGCTGCCGCTGGTGTTCTACGCGTTTTTGGTGGCACGGGGGGCGCGACACACGGTGTTTTACGGTGTACCGGCCTTTTTCGGCGCACTGGCGCTGGCGGTGGTGGATGCCGACGGCCTGGCCCTGGGCATCGGCGCGGCGGTGCTGGTGCTGCTTTGCCAAAAGATCTTCACCACCCGCACCCTGCGGCGGCTAATGGCCATTGGTATGTTCTTTTTTGCCGATGCAGGCTGGATGCAGTACATGCGCACCCACGTGTACACCCAGGGCGGTAAGCCGATTCTGGCATCTTTCGGCCACTATGCGCATGTTGGGTTTGTGGTCTGCGCGGTGGTGTGGGCCGTGCTGTTCCTTGCACTGCGCTGCCGCGAAGTCCCGCTGTGGAAAGCGGGCCGTGTGCTGACAGCCGTGGTGGTCGGCCTGGGCGTGGTGCTGGTGGTGCTGGCGAACTTTATGCCGGGCTTTCTGTCTTTTGGAAAGCTCGATGACATGTTGATTTTCAACGATGATTGGGGCACCTACCGTGGCACGGCCTGGCGCATCAGCTGGTCGGCCTGGACAGTGCAGCCCCTGTGGCGCAAACTGTTGGGTGTTGGTCCTGGCATGATGCACACCGCCGTGGCCCAGTGGGCGGGCGCGGATCTGACCGCTCGGATGAAAACATTCTACGCCGCCCACAACGAGTACCTGGAACTGCTGCTGACCGGCGGTTTATTGGGGTTGGCCATCTGGGTGTGGTTTCTGGCGACGCACCTGCGCAAAGCCGCCCAGAACTGGCTGCGCCCCGGCGTTGCGCCGGTTACGCTGGCGCTGGTCAGCTACCTGGCTCACGCGGCGGTGTCGATTCGGGTATCGATGATCTTCCCCGAAATCATGCTGCTGTTTGGGCTTTTGCAGGTGTTCTGCCTGCCGCCGGAGAGCGAGGAAGCACCTGCTCAGCCCAAGGGAAAAAAGGCCAAACAGCCCGCACCGGAGAAGAAAACTGCTCCGGCCTCTGGTCTCGTCCGCACATGGGCCGGGCCAGTCGTAGCCGCCGTGGTGATGATGGCCGTTTGCGGCGCGGCTTCCCGCGTGGTGTTTGGGTTCTTGTACTAAAATATTGACTTTTTCGACAAAATCCTCTGTTGTTAAAATAGCTAGATGTGGCTATTAACAAGGGGGATTATTTATTATGCAAACTAAGCTCAAAAAGACGATGTTTTATGCGATTTCGATGCTTTTTTTACTGATAAGATTCTGGACATCAAGGAGCTGTTGAAGCTTCTACGCCGTGCCAATGCCAATATCAATCAGATTGCCAAACATCTGCATGAGACAGGACGCGTCTATGACACGGATTTGGAGGAGATCCTCGGATACCAGAAAGAGATTTATAAGGGGCAGAATGAACTGCTGACGAGGCTGTCAAAGCTTCAGTGACGGCTTTCCTATCGATGAGCGGTAGAAAAATTCTGCCGCTTAATATATACCGGTTCGACATCATTGAGTCGATGACTGTGAAAAAGTAAAATGGAATCAGAAAGAAACAAAGGAGGTCTCGCTTATGAAGATATTACTCAGAATCCTACTCGCGCCGGTCTTTGCGCTGCTGACCATTCTCATCTGGATTGCTACGAAGATAGTGGAGATATCTGCTGTTGTACTGAATTTCATTGCCATCGGAACTGCGCTAGGAGCCATCTGCATCATTATCGACGGCAGAACCGCAAGTGGCGTTGCCGGACTGGTTGCGGCATTCTTCCTGACACCCTTTGGGTTGCCGCTTCTTGCAATGCTGATTCTGGAAGGTGTGAAAAGCATAAAATGCCGGATTCAGGAATATATGTATGGCTGAACTTGTGCCCAAGTTGGTCACAAGTCACTTCTCCCCAACTTGGGGAGAAGTCAATATCTCACAAGCTCTTGCTGATAAAACAGCAGGAGCTTTTCTTTTTAAGGAATTTTAGGAAGGAGGCGATTCCGCTGTGGCAACGACCCGTATTATCCCCATGCACATGAATAAGGGCAAAACCATCAAGCAGTGCCTATCCGACAGATTGGACAATGGCAAGAATCCGGACAAGACGGAAAATGGCACATTTATCAGTTCCTATGCCTGTGAGCCGGAGACTGCCGACGCAGATTTCGCACTTTCCAAGAGAGAGTATTTTCAGCTGACCGGAAGGAAGCAGGACAGCGATGTTATTGCCTATCAGGTACGTCAGTCCTTCAAGCCGGGAAAGATTACGCCGGAGGAAGCGAACCGTATCGGCTATGAGTTTGCCGAGCGTTTCTTAAAAGGCAATCATGCCTTTATCGTCTGCACCCACACGGATAAGCACCACATTCATAACCACATCTATTGGAATTCCACCACTCTGGACTGCACCCGCAAGTTCCGTAACTTCTGGGGCAGCACACTGGCGGTTCGCCGACTCAGTGATCTGATATGCGTTCAGCACAGAATGTCAGTGATTGAAAATCCTCGTCCGCACGGTATGAGCTACAATCGCTGGCAGGGCGATGTCGAAAAGCTCTCCAATCGTGACCACCTCTGCTTTGATATCGACGAAGCTCTGGCGAAAAAGCCGCATGACTTCAATCCTAAATGATACCGATAAGATTTTGATGGTCATGCGTCCCTATCAGGTTATGCCGTAGAAGCACTAATCCGTCAGGCAACGCTTACAAACCGGAATGCGTATATCTGGCACACAACCGGAGCAGGCAAGACGATGACATCCTTTAAGACGGCACAGATCCTCGCAGCAAATCCGAACATCAAGAAGGTGATTTTCCTTGTTGACCGAAAAGACTTGGATTCTCAGACAACCGAAGAGTTTAACAAGTTTGAGACCGGCTCCGTTGACGTGACGGATCGCACGGATGTCCTTGTCCGCCAGATGAAGGATAAGAACGGCAGCTTATTGTTACCACGATGCAGAAGATGCGCAAATTGAGGAGACGGGACGAAGTGCCGCAGCTTGCCCGCAATGCGGAAGCCCTGCTTGGGCAGATGCAGGGCAGGCTCGCTCTATGCTGAAAGTTCAAATGGTGTATTCCAATATGGATTATACGAAGAGCCTGATCAATGATGAAAGTGAAGAGCGCACCAACGTATTTTACTGCAAGCAGCTCCTTGTTGATGTAGATGAGGACAACGATATTTCCAGTGCCTACCGGATGGATAATGAAGATTTTCCTTTCGAATATGAATTTGTCCGCAAAGCAACACTGCGGAAAATCAATTTTGGTGAAAGCGATATGACAGGCGAAAAGCTGTCGGTTTCTGGTGTTGAGGATGTTCGTAAGGGATTTAAAATATGTAGATACTGTGGAAAGATTCAGCCTGATGCCGGAAAGCCGAATCACAGCTTTGCCCGCAAAACGAAAAAAGATGCCTGTCCTTTCACAGGCAGATGCATATGAAGAGTGCTTATTCCTGTACCGAGAGTTTTCGGCAGAAATTCTAAGGCTTCTGGTTCCGGCAACTACTATGGATGCAACGAACATCAGACTGGAATCATTTGTCGCAGCATTTATGCTGGGAATGAAGGAATACTTTGGCAATGTTGACCACCTTAGGGCTGCGGTAAGTGAGGCTCCGGTGCCTGATGCTGACTATCGCAAGCAGTATCTGGTAATCTACGATTCCGTTCCCGGAGGTACTGGATAGCAGAGTATGAGAAAATTGTCCATTTTCCTTATATATTCAACAAACCAACGCATCCCGCCTTGTTCAATCCACCAGATTGTTACGTAGCCCCTTGACGGCAGCAAGATTTTTTTGCAAAACAGAAAGAGAAACCTTTCAGCAGGATCCTCTTTTGCTTTGGATATGATCAAAATTCTTTTTGTTTGCTCGTTCTTAATTAAGAAAAGGCAAGATCATTCGATGACCACCCCAAACCCGTTCAGCAGCACAATCACATCGGGGAAGCTGAACCGCGCGCCTTTCATCTGGTTGTCGCTGGGGTCGATGCGGTAGCCGGCAGCCTCGCGGAAATCGGCCTTTTGCAGATCGCACCGGCTGAACGCCGTGCTGCCTAAAGCCACACCGCGAAAATCCGCACCAGCCAGCTTGCAATCGTCAAACACGCAGTCGCCAAAGGTGCATTTGCTGAAATCAAACTGCTTCAGCGCCATGCCGGAAAACTCATTGTAGCGGAACTCGCACTGCTCGGCCTTGCCAAAGGGCTGCACCAGGGCACTGCGCCCCTGCAGGCCGCCCCAGGCAATAGACCGGAAGGCGCTGTGCAGCAGCCAGGCGTCGCTCATCTGGCAAAAGCTGAACACCACATCGCTCCAGGTGCAGCGATCAAAGGTGCAGCCCAAAAAGCTGCAGGCCGTAATGCGCGCGCCGCTCCAGCGGCAGTTGAGAAACGTGCAATCGTTGAACTCGGCATCATGGAGGAAATCCGGCGCTACATTGTCAAAGGTTTCGCCCTGATAATACTGCTTAGCCACGGCGCACCGCCTTTTTCAGGCGGGTCCATACCGCGTAGGCCAGCAGCGGCAAGGCCAGACCTGCCGCTGTGTAGGCAATCCACCAGAAGCCACCGGTGAAATAGATCGGGAAGGCCGCCAGCAGGTAGCCTTCACCCCCGGTGGCCAGCAGGCCCAGCCAGGTGACGGGCTTGAACGCCAGGAAATGCAAAATCACAATGGGCATCGTGGCGCGGCCCAGCGCACTGAACGTGCCGCTCACCGCAGGCAGATGCGCCAGCAGATGGGCACCCTCATACACCAGCATCCAGCCCGCCAGGCTGGCCGCCAGTAGGTAAAGGGGGCCGGGATAGCTGTTGCCCGCAAGGCCTACACTGCCAAACTGCCCCAGCACCAGCAGTACCACAAAGGCCCCGGCACAGCACAGTGCGCCGCGCACCGGGCCGTGGGGATGCTGCACCCGGTGCAGCACAGCACCCAAGTAAAACAGGCAGTAGCAGCTGGCCGCAATGCCCAGGCCCCAAACGTTCCGGCCCGCGCGCTGGGCCTGCCAGCCGAGCCAGAGCAGCACACCGGAAAGCAGCCCTTGGGGGATGAGGGTATCGCCGCCGCGCAGCAGCTTTTTCAACAAAAACTCTACGACCGCATACAATAGAGAAATCTGGAACAGCGCCTGGATGAACCACATTGCGCCGCCCAGCTGGGTGCCGCCGTCAAACACGCACCAGTGGGCCGTGCGGCCGATGATGTCCTTGACCGTCACCGGCGTGGTGACGATGTTGCCGGGCAAATCGAGAATATGCTCGTCCCCGGTCAGGATATTCAGCTTTAAAAACAGGTTGGTTAGCAGGGTGTACACGGTGTTGGCCGCTACAAAGGGCAGCCAAAGCGTGACTACCTTGCGCTTGGCAAAACGGGCCAGCCGGTAGACGCTCTCGCCCGTGTGGGGGGAGAAAAACCACCCGCTGAGCATAAAAAAGAGCGCCATGTGGAATAAATAGATAAAGCCGGAGCCGGGGAACCCCGCATGCCCCAGCACCATCAGCACAATGCCGATGCCGCGCATACTGTCCAGCACGGGGTCGCGCTGTTTGGCCATAACAAAGCCTTCTTTCTTATGATTCGTCCGCGGGCTTGGCAGCGCGGCACTTGGGACACAGGTAGTGGATGGTCAGCGTATAGCCGCGCACCTCGGTGCCAATGGCGGCCTCTACCTCCCGCATCAGGCCCACCACCGGCAGGTCCGCCAGGCGGCCGCAGCCGTCGCACAGCAGGTGGCCGTGGGGGCTGGGGTTATAGTCGTACCGGTCGGGACCGCCGGGCATTTCCAGATGGCCGATCTCGCCGTCCAGTTCCATCATTTTTAGGTTGCGATACACCGTGCCCCGGGCAATGTGGGGCATCCGCAGCCGGGCTTCGTTAAAAAGCTCGTCCGCCGTCAGGTGCTGGGGGCTTTTCTCGCGCATGATATCCAAGATCAAGGTACGTTGACGGGTCATGGAAAGCACTCCTTTCAAATTAAGATACTATCTTAAACATACAATACACGAAAGCCGCGCCACTGTCAAGCTTTAGGTAACGTAAACAATAATTGTTCCTGAAATTTAGCTTGACAAATCCTGCAAACGCGGTATTATAAAAATAAATCGAGATTGATTCCTAAAAGCAAATATCATTATAAACGGAGGCAATCATTATGGAACTGAGAGGCAGCAAGATAGAAAAAAACTGTGGGAAGCTTTCGCCGGCGAAAGCCAGGCCCGAAACAAGTACACCTTCTTCGCGTCCAAGGCAAAGAAAGAGGGCTATGAGCAGCTGGCCGCGATCTTTACCGAAACCGCTAACAACGAGAAAGAGCATGCCAAGATCTGGTTCAAGCTGTTGATGGAAAACGGCGAGATCCCCGACACCCTGTCCTGCCTGAAGATGGCCGCTGCGGGCGAGAACGAGGAGCATACCTCGATGTACCCGCGCATGGCCGCCGAAGCCAAGGAGGAGGGCTTTAACCAGATTGCCGCCCTGTTCACGATGGTGGCCGCCATCGAGAAGGATCACGAGGAGCGCTACAAACAGCTGGCTGCCAACATCGAGGCAGGCAAGGTCTACGCGCGCGAGACCGAGCAGGTCTGGCAGTGCCGTAACTGCGGTTACACCTATATCGGCCAGCATGCCCCGCTCAAGTGCCCGGTATGCGCCCATCCCCAGAGCTATTTTGAGCTCAAGAGCAAGAACTACTGATCTATCCCTTGCCCCGCAAACAGAAAGAGGAGCCTGTTGAAAGGGAGTGCAACTTAGGGATTCTCTAATCCCTGAAAAATTCGGCATAGTCGTTATAAGCGGCTATGCCGTTTTCTTATGCCTTGGAGCTGGTGCTTGGCAGTTCTCCGATGTGGTTCCAGACTACTTTGATTCTCTGAACCCTGTGGCCGTCAACCTTCTCGGCTTGGTACACATAAATCTTTTCTACGAATTCCCGGATAATCTCGGCCGTGAGTTCCTGCACCTCGGTGTACTTCTTTACCAGTGCAAGGAACTGATTCATATTCATGGCATCATCCTTATCCGTGTGGGTGCAGACGATGAAGGGATGATTGCCCTTTAAGAAATGTTCGGCAAATTCATAGCCGATACGGTTCGCTTCCTCCGGTGTGATCTCTCCCGGCTTGAAGGACTGACGCACCTGATAGGCGATAACATCGCTGTCCTGCTTTCGTCCGGTCAGCTGAAAATACTCTCTCTTTAAAAGTGCGAAATCTGCATCAGCAGTCTCCGGATCACAGGCATAGGAACTGATAAATGTGCCGTTTTCAGTTTTGTCCGGATTCTTCCCATAGTCCAATCTGTTGGACAGGCACTGCTTGATGGATTTCCCCTTATTCAGATGCATGGGGATAATGCGGGTCATTGCCACAGCGGAATCGCCTCCTTCCTAAAATTCCTCAAAAAGAAAAGCCCCTGCTGTTTTTATCAGCAAGAGGCAACACAAAACAAATGTATTATGTTGGCAGCATTTCAATCTTCAGTCGGATATTGTTCCGGAATCAAATTGCTGTAATAAGCTGTTTTTCCGGACAGCACATCTGCATAGAACTGCTGTTTCCAATCAA
>CAVAGJ010000023.1:0-43513 GCA_963588145.1 Coriobacteriaceae bacterium | reverse complement strand
CCCTAAACAGGTTTTATCTTCTTTTTCTCTGTAACTCTTCATTGACAAACCTACAGAATATGTAAAATAATTGTGCACACAAAGTTGTTAAACGCAGTACAACTGCAGGTAGCGTTGTTATCCAGCGCACATTCGCCCGTTTTTGTGTTATTTGCAGCACAATTTAATCAAAATAAAACTTTTTAATCTTACCAACTTGACAAACCCCGAAGTATATGCGTATAATATTTTATATTGTTATGCGGCTGTCGTACAACGGCTAGTACATCAGCCTTCCAAGCTGAGGACGTGGGTTCGACTCCCATCAGCCGCTCCAATAGTAAAGCGCAGGATCATTTGATCCTGCGCTTTTTTTACAACTTGACCAGCTCATCTTTCAGGGCTTTCAGTTCTTTTTGCAGGACATCACAGGCTTTGCCGTAGTTCTGATAATCCTGCATTTTCTGCATCGCACCATCATCCTCGGCGGTCAGATAGCCGCTGGAAAGCGATGCTGTGTAGCTGAATTTCTTCTGTGTGCCGTCAAAGTCGATGACCATGAACTGGCCCTCGCTGGGCAGCACGGTACCGGCACCAAACATCTTATGCACGATGCGGCAGCCGGTCAGATCAGGCAGGGGCACCGGAGCTGCCTGCAGTTCCTGCAATTTCTGCTCTTTTTCGGCGATTTGCAGGCAAAGTTCGGCGCGGGTCTGCTTTTCCTTTACTGCTTTGGCGCGATCTTTGGCCGTTGCATTGCGGGAGAAGCCTTTAGGGTAGTACCCACGCTGGTAGGCCGCATGCAGGATATCGTAAGCCAGCAGGTGCAGCTGGTCGTTGATGCCACCCAGGTTGGCGCGCAGCCGCTCCTTATGCTGGGCGATGAGATCGGGGTAATCCGCCAAGGCGGCCACCAGGTCCTCGCACATGGCGTAGTAAGCCGCCAGGTCCAGGCTGGCACCGTTGCCGAACTCTGCCGGGTACTCCATAAAATCGGCCCAGGCCTTGGCCTCGGCGGAGATGTAGAAGAAGTTTTCCTCCGGCATCCACAGGTTGAGGAAGTAGACCGCATTGGCCGGAGTCATGGTATATTTGTTCATCCGGGGGAAGCACCGGCGGAAGCGGCCGGTGATCTGGTCGGCAAACATTTCGGCGCGGCCACGGCGTTTTTTCAGATCGTCATCCTCATCGTTATACAGCCAGCGGAAGCACTCCCTCACCAGTTCGATCTCGCTGTCGCGCATCATCAGCAGCTTTAAGCCTGCCACCGGCTGCACGGCAGGGGTATCCAGCTGGGCCGCTGCTCCTTGCATGGCACTGGCAAACATGGCCGGGAAATCTGCCGCTTCGATATCCCACTCCGCACCGAAAGTATCAATGGCCTGCCAGAGGCTTTCTTCGCCATCATCCTGGGAAATCTCTGCAAAATCATGGATGTATTGGGCCAAAATCGTGTTCAGGTTCTCGCTATTCAACAAAATTCCTCCCTTTTTCACAAGCCTTCCTATTATAAATAAGGCGAGGGTCGTTCGTCAAGAGGGAAAATCACAATACCGAGAATGTAGAGGCGAACAGGTCACACACAAGTCCTCTCCCCTGTGCCGGGGAAAGGGCGTGTGTATTTACCTATTACAAACTCGAATACCCAAAGCTATTCACCAGGGCATCGATCTTTTTGCCCTCCTTGCACCAGGGGCAGCTGTGGGAGTCATAACTCTGATAGTCAGGCAGGTCGTGGGGGTCAAAGATGCTGGCTACGGGGTAACCCGCGCACTCATCCACCGTGGCAAAGATAGCGGTCACACCGGCAGGCTCGCCGCCGTAGTAGCGGATGGCCTCCACTGCGCCCTGCACCGTGTAGCCGGTGGTGACAGAGGCCGCCAGCACCAGCACGTGCTTGCCCTGGATCATCGGGGCCGTGTTCTCGCGGAAGATCAACTGGCTACCGGTAGTATGCTCCGGCGTGACAACGTAGATGGTCTGGTGGGCGTTCATATTGCTGTAGCCCGCCTTGGTCAACTCGCTGCCCATGCAGGCGCCGATGACCTCGGTGCCGTCCAGGCAGAGGATGGTATCGATGATGGTCGTACCGCGATAGCCGCGTACCAATTCCTGGGCGGCGGCGCGGGCTTCGGATAAGCGGAACTTCGTGAGGGTGACATCAATGTAGTAGTTGATGTGGCTGTGGCTGGTGGCATAGTGGCCCTTGCTGACGCGCAGCTGCAGGTTGGGTTTGCCGGTGGGCAGTTTAACAAGATTCATCGCCATAAGATTTTCCCTCCGTCTGGGCACGCCTTATCAACGCTTCCCTGTACTTTTTATTGTCCTATTGTACAATTTTTTGAACACAATTACAATAAACGCATTAGCCAAAATGCGCGCCGCATTTTTGGGCAGTTTTCTTTACACTTTCCGCTAAAACTGGTATAATATAAGCTACTTTAAAGTGGGAGGTTTGCGGCATGCCTTATAAATTGGCAGAATATCATGGTGACACCTTAGCCGTACCGCAGCTGGTGGTTACGCACCTGACGCAGACGGACGGCGATATCATCCGCGCGGCGCTGTACATATTGCAAACTGGCGATACCGACCCCCGCACCATGGCCCGCGCCCTGGCTATGCCCAGCGTAGAGGCCGCCAAGCGCGCCCTGCAATATTGGGCCGGTGCCGGTCTACTGGTCAACTGCCGCGGCGGTGCGCCTGTCCCGGAGCCGGAAAAGCCCCAGAAAATCGATTTAGCCAGCTTAAACGACCCCTACGTAGCCGTACTGTGCGAGGAAGCCCAGACCGCCTTTGGCAAGGCTCTGAGCCGCAGCGAAATGCAGCGGTTGGTTGGCCTTTATCTGACCGATGGCTGGCAGCCTGACGTAATTTTGCTTTGCTGTGCCGAGGTCGCCCGCCAGGGACGGCGCACCATCGCCGCCGTGGCGCGGGAGCTCATCCGCTGGCGAGAGTCTGGCGTGGAGACCGGCGAGGATGCCGAGCGCCACCTGCGCCGCTGCAAACAGCGCGAACAGTGGTGTGCCGAAGCCGCCGAGCAGTTCGGCCTAGCCGTGGATGCCCTGACCCGGTGGGAGCGCAGTGCCATTGCTCGCTGGCACGAGGAATGGGGCATTGGCCGCGAGATGATCGAGGAAGCGCTGCTGCGCGCAGGCAACAAGACCACCATCCGCTATGTGGACGGCATCCTGCGGGCCTGGCGCGCCCAGGGCATTACTACCGTAGGCACCGCCCGCGGGCAGGGGCAGCTTTCCGGCAGCAACATCCTTGCTACCCAGCGTCCAGCGCCCCAGCAGCCTGCCATCACCAGCGCCCAGCACCCCCTGTCCAGCCGTGACTGGATGGCCATGTTTGATGAGGAGGGCTAACCCATGCGCACCAAAGACGAACTGTTCCGTGCCGCCCAGCGGGAAATTGCTACCCGGCGGCAGCATGCCATTATGCAGGCCGACACTGCCCGCCGCGCTGCCTATGCCGCCAACCCGGCACTAGGGGAAGCCGATGATGCCAAGATGCGGGCAGGTCTTTCGCTGGCCCGTGCCGCCGCTTTGGGCGGGGATATGGATGCCGCCCGCGCTGCCCTGGAAGCCGCCGACAAGGTTACTGCCGAAGCCGCCCAGGCTGCCGGTTTCAGTGCCAAAGCCTTTGTCCCCAAGTTCCGCTGCTCGCTGTGCCAGGATACCGGCATGCGGGGCGGTATACCCTGCAGTTGTGTGGCCGATGTTGCCCGTTGCCTGCGCCGGGAGGAGATCAATGCCGCCAGCCCCCTGGGGCTTTGCCAGTTCAGCAGCTTTGACGTGAACCGCTACCCGGACACGCTGGTGCCGGAGTTTGGCGTGACTGCCCGCGTCTACATGACCAAGCTGTTGGAATTGAGCAAAAACTACGCTGCTAAGTTTACTAGCAAAAGCAAGAACCTGCTGTTTATGGGTCGTAGCGGCCTGGGCAAGACCCATTTAGCCCTAGCCATTGCCGATGCCGTGCTGGAAGGTGGCCACGATGTGCTATACACCAGTTCCGCCGCGCTGGCTGCCCGCTTAAGTCGCGAGCACTTTGACTACAATAGCGGCGATGAATGGCTGACAGCCTGCCAGGAGGCCGACCTATTAATTCTGGACGACCTGGGCACCGAGTACATCACCCCGTTGACCATTAGTGTGCTATATGAACTCATCAACACCCGCATGTTGACCGAGCGCCCGACCATCTACACCACCAACATCACCGACCAAAGCGTTTTTGCTGCCCGCTACACTGAAAAAGTAGCCAGCCGTATGCTGGGTGGCTGCAGGCAGTTTTTATTTATGGGCGATGACCAGCGGATGAAACAGGGATAAAACAGGAAAGGGACTTCCAATCGCAGGAAGTCCCTTTTGCTTTATGTTCTTATTCCGCCTGGCTGTCACCGCTGTCCGATTCGGCATCGGAACTGGCGGTGGAGGCTACCAGCGTGTCATCCCGCTCCCCGGCGATAAATACATTGACGATGGTCTTGCCAGCATCGAACTTAGTGCCCGCTACCACATCCGTTTTGGCTACGCAGCCCTCGGCAAAAGTACCGTCATTTTCAATAACCTGCATACGGTACTGGATGCCGCGCTCGTCCAGTTGCTTAATAGCGTTGGCCTGGGTAAAGCCCAGGATGTCGGGCATCTCCGCCAGGTTCGGCCCCTTGCTGACCACCAGCTGAATGATCTGGTTTTCCTCGGTCTTGAGCGTACCCGCCAGCGGGTCCTGGCTGATGACAACGCCCTGGGCAACCCCGGAGGAGTTCTGCTCGGTCATCACAATGCGGTAGCCCGCGTAGAGATTGCTGTCCTTGATCTCGGTCAGGTAGCGCTTGCCCACCAGGTCGGGGATGGTCTCGATCTCCTCGTAGCTGACGGCCCCCTCCTCGCTACTTTCGGTAGGCGCAGGGGTGGGGGTCGGCTTATCACTGTCGTGGTCTCCTAGCAAGCTCCAGAACAGCAGCATCGCCAGAATAAAGATGACCACCAGCGACACCGCCATGATCTTGCGGGTGCTGATCTGGTTGTCACCACGCTCAAACATAGCATTGGCAACGTTAGGGTCGGTCAGGGCGCTCATCAGTTCAGGCACTGTCTGCATACGGCGGGCAGGGTCCAGCCGCAGAGCGCAGGCCAATACCTGGGAGAACCAGGTTGGCACCCCCGCCTCCAAGCTATGGGCGGATTCCAAACTATCCCGCACCTTGCGCTGGGGCGCGGCCACCGGCGTTTGTCCCGTCACCATCTTGTAGCATACCGCCGCCAGCGCGTATACATCGGTGTAGCGGCCGCTGAACTCGGCAGCCGAGTACTGCTCCGGCGCGGCATAGCCGGAGTAAAGCTGGCTTTTCAGCTCACTGCCGCCGGTGCGCAGGGCCAGTGTGCCGTAACCGGTCAGTCGGGCCGTGCCGTCGATGGGCAGCAAGATATTATCTGGGCAGATACCGCGATGGATAAGGCCGGACTTATGCAGCAGCGCCACACCCTCCATCACCGGCTGCAGCAGTGTGCGGGCCTCGGCGGGGGTCAGGGTGCGGCTGCGCAGGCTGAGGTAATGCGTCAGGGTCATGCCCTTTTCGCTTTCCTCCACGGCGTAGACGGTGTTGTTCTCCTCCATCACATCCAGGATGGTGTTCAGGCCGGTGGCCGGGGTCAGGTTGTGCAGATCATCATACAGGTCCTTAAAGTCCATCCGGCTGGTCTTGAACAGCACCTCTTTTCCCTCTTTGGGCATCAGCGCGCCATCGGGGCTGCGGCCGTTGCAAAGGGTGACGGGGAAATACTCTTTGATGAGGACGAACTTTTTTTCCTCGTTCAGGATGCCACGGTAGGCCAGGCCGTCACCATCGGCACTTAGATAGGTGCCGACCGTGTACTTGCCCACCAACTGGGTGCCCAGCGGCAGTGCGCCCTCGGGGTTGCGGTTTTCCAGCGAACGCCCGCAGTGGGGGCAGTCCCCCGCGTAACGGTCCCGCAGGGGTTGCAGGCAGTGTGGGCAAAGCGATTCCGACATGAGATCACATCCTTTTCAGCGTAGGTGCATCAAAAAAGAAAAGAGAGCAAAGGGTTCCTTTACTCTCTCAAAGTCGTTTTTAGCGGTCGAGGTCTTCCTCATTCTCCAGGCTGTGCCATGCGTTCTGGACATCGTCATCGTCATCCAGGGCATCCAGCAGCTTGCCCATCTGCACCAGCTGATCGGGGTCGGTCAGGGTGGTGGTAGTGGAAGGCACCATGGCGACATCGGCGGAAACGAAGGTGTAACCCTTCTTCTCCAGCGCCTCGCAGACAGCGGTGAAGTTGTCGGGGGTGGTGGTGACCTCGGCGGCATCCTCGCCTGCATCGAAGTCGTCAGCACCGGCATCCAGGGCATCCATCATCAGTTCGTCGGGATCCTTGTCCTCCAGGTCGACAACAATCACGCCCTTCTGGGTAAACATGAAGCTGACGCAGCCCATCTGGCCCAGGTTGCCGCCGAACTTATCAAAGTAGTGGCGCATATTGGCAGCGGTACGGTTGCGGTTGTCAGTCAGGGTCTCGACCATGACAGCGATGCCGCCGGGGCCGTAGCCCTCGTAGGTCATTGCTTCGTACTCGGTCTTGTCGCCGCCCTCGGCGCGCTTGATGATGCGCTGGATGTTATCGTTGGGCACGCTGTTGGCCTTAGCCTTGGCGATCAGGGCAGCCAGCTTGGAGTTGGAAGCGGGGTTGCCGCCGCCCTCCTTAACAGCAACAGCGATCTCTCGGCCGATCTTGGTGAAAACCTTAGCGCGAGCGCCATCGGTCTTTTCCTTTTTACGCTTAATATTGTTCCATTTGCTATGTCCGGACATGGATAAGTTCCCCCTAAGTTTGTATTCACTCGGTGCCCTGCCGGGCAAACCGATGAGGCAGCGCCGCATGACCCGGCGTTACCGATATTACTAATAAAATATTATAGCACACCCCTGCGTACTTTTCAAGCCCTTATTGCAGGCTGCGCAGGCCCTTGGGGTAGTGGTTTTTGATGCGCCCGCCGCTGGCCTTGCCCCCGCCCAGCGGGAAGCCATCCACCAGTACAGCGCACCAGCCGTTTTGTGCCGTTGCGGCGTTGATTTCCTCACCCCGCAGCCAGGCGGCTACGCGGGGGTCGCCCAGGGTCAGTTCCTCGCGGTTCTGGCACTGGGCACCGTAGGCCATAAACAGCGCATGGGCAGGCTGGAAGCGTTTTTTCAGCACCGAGCCCGCCAGCACACCGCCGCGCACGATGCGCAGTTTGGAAAGGTTCAGCAGTTCGCTGCCCGGCACCGGCAGCAGCAGCCAGTCGCCTGCCGTTGTCAGCGGACGGTCGGCTAAAAACGGAAAAGTTGCTTTCTCAAAGTCCAGCCATTCGGTTGGCACCTTGGCCGGTTTACAGGGCTTTACGCGCGCCGGGGCCGGGGCCTCGGCATCAGGGCTTTTCTGCAGCTTTGCCATAAAGTGCCCCTCTCCCCCATCAGCGGGCCAGATGCGGCGGCAGCGGATGATGTCAGTGCAGTCGGGGGCACGATTTTTCTCACCCGATCGGCCGAAGCCGCAGGCAGAAAGGTCGCAGAGAGTAAACTCCAGGTGGCGGGCCAGAAAGGCCGCGATCTGGGCCTCGTCCTCCTGCGGGGCAAAGGTGCAGGTGGAGTAGACCAGCACCCCGCCCGGGGCCAGTATGGCAGCAGCGTTTTCCAGAATTTCCGCGCCCAATGCGGCGCAGTGGTCCACCAGCGCGTTATTGTGCTGGGTTGCCGCCACCGGCTCCTTGCGGAACATGCCCTCGCCGGAGCAGGGCGCATCCACCAGTACGCGGTCAAACACGCCGGGCAGCGCCTTGGCTAAATTGGCCGTGTCCTCGTTGGTGATGACAGCATTGGTCACGCCCATACGCTCCAAGTTCTGGCGCAGAATTTCAGCGCGGGCGGCCACAAACTCGTTCGCCAGCAACAAGCCCTGCCCCTGCAAAGCCGCCGCCAGCTGGCTGGTCTTGCCGCCCGGTGCAGCGCAGAGGTCCGCCACTTTCATGCCTGGGTGTACGTCCAGCAGTGCGGCCGGGGCCGAAGCACTGGGTTCCTGGGCATAAAACACGCCCGCATGATGCCAGGGATGGCGGCCAGGCTTAAAGTCAGGTGCGGTCGTAAAGGCCGTGGGGCAGAACGGTGACGGCGCGGCGGCAAAATCCGCATGGGCGGCAAACCAATCCGGTGTGCAGCGCAGGCCGTTGACCGTGACCCCGCGGGCAGGCTGCGGCGTGGCATAGGCGTACAGCTCCGCAAAGCGCGGGCCAAGCAGTGCCTGCTCCCGCGCGGTGAAATCAGCAGGAAATTGCATACGTTTCCCCTTTGCATAAAAAAGCCAGGGGCGGGCAAACCACCTTTGCGGCCAGAACCGCAGATCGCACACACTTACTTGCGAAAGGAGTCAACCACCTATGGCAAAGAATCAGACAAACAACACGACCAACCATTCTACCCAGAAAACGACCAACCGTACCCAACAGAAAACCACCAATATCACCGACCGCAGGAACTGCAAGTGAGGTGAGCCGCGCCGGGATGGCGCGGGCACATAACCGATAAATAGGCAGCAATGCACGGTTCACGGGCGCATACGGAATGCGCCTCTATGTGTAACGGGCTATTTCCGAGGCACTGTAGGGGCGGATTCTATATCCGCCCGCTTACTTCCGCTCCGGCTGATACCCCTCCCACAGGGCATCGAACAATTCCTGGATACGGTCGTTGCGGCCTTGCAGGTAGAGCCAGCCCAGCAGGCACTCAAAGCCGGTGGAAGCGCGGTACTCCTGCACAGTAGCATGCTTGGCCACCGTGGCCTTGCTGGCGTTTTTGCCCCGGCGCAGCACGGCGGCTTCGGCATCGGTCAGCATCGGCTCGATCACCGCCAGTTCCAGGTTTTGCGCGTGGGCGCTGACGTAATGGGTCGCCACCGTGTGCAGCCGGTTGGGCTGCAGGCGGGTCGTGCCCACCAGGCGGGCGCGGACCAGCAGTTCCAGCACCGCATCCCCCACAAAAGCCAGCGCCAGCGGGGACATTTCGTGGATGTCCACTTCCGAATTTTGTGTAAACAGCATAAGCTTCAAAACTCATCCCCATTGGCAGTAAACCTGCGATGGGGATGCCTTATTTAAATTGCAGGCTTAGTACAGGTAATCGAACTCGTACTCGCCGATCTTGATGGTGTCCTCTTCCTCAACGCCCTGGGCCACCAGTTCGTCCAGAATACCGGAATCACCCAGCTGCGTCTGGAAATACTGCAGGCTCTCGTAGTCCTCGACATTGGTACCGGCCAGGATGCGCTCCAGCCAGGGGGCGTCCACAGTAAACTCGTGGTCACCGGTGCGGGTGACGGTGAAGGGACGGGTCGGCATGGCGCTCTTGTCGGGACGCTTGTACTCGGCCTCGTAGACCTTGACCGGGGGCAGGTCCTTCAGGCGGCTGTAGACCATCGCGGGCAGGTTGTCCACGCCCTGGCGGGTGGCGGCGGAGATGGGCAGGAAGGTCAGGCCCTTGGACTCGATATAGTTCTTGAACTCCTCCACCTGCTCCGTGGTGGCAATGTCGCACTTGTTGCCCAGCACAATCTGCGGGCGGTCGGCCAGCTCGGCGCTGAAACCGGCCAACTCGTGGTTGATCTGCTCAAAGTCCGCCTTGGGGTCGCGACCCTCGCAACCGGAAACATCCACCACGTGCAGCAGCAGGCGGCAGCGCTCCACATGGCGCAGAAAGTCGTGGCCCAGGCCCACGCCCTCGGCAGCGCCCTCGATCAGACCTGGAATATCGGCGCAGACAAAGCTCTGCTCCGGGCCAACCCGCACTACGCCCAGCACGGGGGTCAGGGTGGTAAAGTGATAGTTGGCGATCTTGGGGCGGGCGGCCGAAATGATGCTGATGAGAGTGGACTTACCCACGTTGGGGAAACCAATCAGGCCCACGTCCGCAATGACTTTCAGTTCCAGCTGCAAATGCATATCCTCGCCGGGCAGGCCAGGCTTGGCAAACTTGGGGATCTGACGGGTGGGGGTGGCAAAATGGCTGTTGCCCCAGCCGCCGCGGCCGCCGCGGGCGACCACCACCGGCTCAGAGCCGGAAAGGTCCGCCACGACAAGACCGGTCTCGGCTTCTTTCAGCACCGTGCCGCGGGGTACGCGGATGACCAGATCGTCCGCATCAGCGCCGCTCTGGCGCTTGGCGCGGCCGTTTTCGCCATCAGCTGCGGTGTACTTTCGCTTGTAGCGGAAGTCCATCAGGGTGGAGAGGTTGTCGTCGGCGACAAAGATGATATCACCGCCGCGACCGCCATCGCCGCCGTCCGGGCCGCCAGCCGCCACGAACTTTTCGCGGTGGAAGGTCACTGCGCCGTCACCGCCCTTGCCGGCATGCAGCCAGATGGTCGCGGTATCAATAAAATTACTGGTTGCCATGTGTTACCTCGTTAAAAAATAGCCAGTTACAAAAAACGAGCGAGCCGTAATGGCCCGCCCGAACGGTTCTTTTACTGCTTGACTGTGCAGCGCTTACGGTCACGGCCAACGCGCTCGAAGTGAACGCGGCCATCGACCAGAGCGAACAGGGTGTCATCGCTGCCGATGCCGACGCCCTCACCCGGATGGATGTGGGTGCCGCGCTGACGAACCAGGATGTTGCCGGCCAGAACGAACTGACCGTCGCCGCGCTTGACGCCGAGGCGCTTGGACTCGGAATCACGACCGTTCTTGGTAGAACCTACGCCTTTTTTATGTGCCATTGTGATTTACCTCCTTAGCCGTTGATCGCGGTGATTTCCACCTTGGTGTAGGGCTGACGATGGCCCTTGCGAACCATGCTACCCTTCTTGGGGCGATAGGTCAGGATGTTGAGCTTCTTGCCTTTGCCGTTCTTGACGACCTTGGCAACAACGGTAGCGCCCTCAACAACGGGAGCGCCAACCTTGACAGAGCCCTCCTCGCCAACGGCGAGAACCTGATCGAAGGTGACTTCGGTATCAGCCTCAGCGTTCAGCTTCTCGACGTAAACAACGTCGCCGACCTTAACGCTGTACTGCTTGCCACCGGTTTTGATAACTGCGTACATGTGGATAACCTCTTTCAATAAGTCTCGCTGGACTGTAGGGCGCTGCGCTTATAAAAGCACACACTTGTAGAGCCCATACCAAGCGGCTCTAGTATAATACCATAGTCCCGGCAGCTTGTCAAGGCTTTTTGGGCGATTTTACAGCAAATTCTGCAATTATACGGTCTTGCCGCTCTGGCGGGCGGCGGCCTCTACGGTGTTCAGCATCAGCATGGCGCGGGTCATGGGGCCAACGCCTCCGGGCACCGGGGTAATGTAACCGGCTTTCTCGCTGGCCTCGGCAAAATTGACATCGCCGTGCAGCTTGCCATCGGCACCACGGTTGATGCCCACATCGATGACCACGGCACCGGGCTTGACCATATCCCCGGTGACAAAGCCCTCGCGGCCCACGGCAGCCACCAGAATATCAGCGGCGGCGCAGACCTCTTTCAGGTTCTTCGTCTTGGAGTGGCAGATGGTGACGGTGGCGTTCTTAGCCAGCAGCAGCAGTGCGGCGGGCTTGCCCACAATGTTGGAGCGGCCGATGACCACGGCGTTTTTGCCGGCGATCTCGGTGCCGGTGGACTCGATCATGCGGATGCAGCCTGCCGGGGTGCAGGGCAGGTAGCAGGGTTCGCCGATCTGCATACGGCCCACATTGATGGGCGAAAAACCGTCCACGTCCTTTTCCGGCGGGATGGCGTCAATGACGGCCTTCTCGTCGATCTGCTCCGGCAGGGGCAGCTGGACCAGGATGCCGTGCACGGCGGGGTCGTCAGCCAGCTTTTTCACCTCGGCCAACAGGGCTGCCTGGGTGGTGTCGGCAGACAGGTTGATGCTGCGGCTCTCGATGCCGCACTGGGCACAGTCGTTGATCTTGCCGCGCACATACACCTGGCTGGCGGGGTTCTCGCCCACCAGAATAACAGCCAGGCAGGGGTTCACGCCCTGGGCTTTCAGTGCAGCGACCTTCTCGGCAGCTTCCGCTTTGGTGGCTGCGGCCAGCGCCTTACCGTCAATAATACTTGCTCCCATGATAGTTCCCTCTTTCAAATATATTTTTTGTCCTTGCGGGCAAAACGGTGTTGGATCTTACACCATGCAGTACCTATCGCCGTACTGCGGGGCGGGTCATTCTTCTTCCTTGACCGCCGGTTCTGCCGGGGTCTCGGCGGTGTCTGCTTCGGGCTTTGTCGTTTCTTCTTCGGTCGGCTCGGTCTCCGGTTCCGCCGGGGCTTCGACAGCTGCATTGTCCGCAGGCTGCGGGGCTTCGGTTTCTTCCGGTTCCGGGTCTTCCAGTTCTTCGATCTCCGGCACGTCCAGATCCAAATCTTTCAGGCGGCGGTTCATCTCATCCGTGACTTTCACAAACTCGGCGTGGGGGGCGTTGGCGGGCAGGGTGTCCGGGGTAAAACGGTCCCCTGCTTCGGCCTGCTTTTTGATGTTGCTGACTGCCAGCGTCACCTGCAGCTGCTTGCCCTTGACATTGCGCAGACCGATGACCATCAGCACAGCGGCCACAATGACCGAACCAATCGCCATCAACTGGCTGGCGCGCAGACCGGTGTCACCGATGAGCAGTGAGTCGGTGCGCAGGCCCTCGATCCAGCTGCGGCCCAGACCGTACCAGATGATATAGGACAGGAAGATCTGCCCGTTGAACTTGCGGCGCTTGACAAGGCATGCCAAAATAGCAAAACCCGCCAGGCACCAGATGCTTTCATATAAAAAGGTAGGATGTACCGGGGCAGTGGGGTCAACGGTCATACCGGCGGGCAGGGTGACCTGCACCGACTTCAGGTAGGCTTCCGTTCCCTCGCTGACCATGCCCCAAGGCAGTGTGGTGTTGGTGCCGAAGGCTTCCTGGTTGACGAAGTTGCCCCAGCGGCCGATGCCCTGGCCGATAAGGAAGCCCAGGGACACCAGATCAAACAGCGGCAGCAGCGGGATCTTGCGCCACTTGGCCGCCAGCCCGCCGAACACAAACGCACCGATGACCGCGCCGTAGATGGCAATGCCGCCCAGGCGGATATCGATCATCTCCCAGATGCTGTTATACTCAAAGGGTGCCATGGCCACGTAGTAGATGCGGGCGCAGACGATGGACATAACGGTGCCGATGGCAACAACGTCCACCAAACGGTCAGAGTCGATACCGAAATCCACCGCATTGCGGAAAGCGTACAGTAGGGCCAGCATCATACCAGCGGCGATGATAACACCGTACCAGTAAATGTTGAACCCGCCGATGGACACGGCCACACGGTTGACGGTAAGCGCCAGCCCCAGGCTAGGAAATTGAACATGATAGGTCATTTTGTAGTTCTCCTTGTAGGAGTAATTTGATATGCCGTTTTATTCGGCCGGGTCGATCTGCACGTAGGCGCGGTTTTCCTCCCGCAGGGCGGTGCGCAGCAGTTCGTTGGCATCGTCCACGGTCAGGGCGGCCAGCGCAGCGATCTCATCCGCCAGGGTGCGGCCTTTCAGGTAGGCAGCGGCGGCTTCTTCGGCGGCATCGTCGACGGCTTCCACATCACCAAGCAGCTCACCGTACATCTGGTTTTTCACCAGTGTAAAGACTTCGGGGTCGATGCCCTCGGTGCGCAGGCGCTCGATTTCTTCCTGCAGCATGTCTACAACCTCCCGCGGGGTGTCGCTCTCGCCGGTAAAGGCCACGGCGCAGGCACCGCGCACCGCAATAAAGTCACCGGAAAACTCCGGGTTGACCATGGCGGTATCGTACAGTTTGCGGTAGAGCTTGGTCAGCCCGCCGACAACCAGGTCGGCCAGCATATCCAGCAGCAGTTCCCGCTTGAGGTCGCCGGGCACAAGGGGTTCCTCTTTATAGGCCACGCCGAAGCAGGGCTTGGTGACCGGCATGGTGAAGTGCGCCTCTTTGTGGGCCAACGGACCGTTATCCGCCGGGATGTCCCACTCCACCTCATGGGCGGCGCGGGCGCGGTAGAGGCCGTTGCGCTTGCAGGCTTCAACCGCCTGTTCCAGCGTGATCTTGCCCGCCACGGACAGCACCATATTGGACGGCGCATAGAACGCCTTGGTGCAGTTGTAGAGCATCTGCGGGGTCAGGCCCGCGATGCTTTCCACCGTGCCGGCGATGTCATCCCGCAGGGGGTGGTCGGCATACAGGCAGCGGAACAGGGCGTTGAGCAGCCGCCAGTCGGGGCTGTCATCGTACATTTTGATTTCCTGCCCGATGATGCCCTGCTCCTTGGCGATGGTTGCCTTGGTGAACCAGGGCTTGCCCACCATGCCCAGCAGGATATCCAGGTTTTCATCGATCTTCTGGGTAGCGGAGAACAGGTAGCAGGTGCGGTCGTAGCTGGTAAAGGCATTGGCCGAAGCACCCGTTTTGGCGTAGAAGCTGAACGAATCGCCCTTGGGGGTCTCGCACATTTTGTGCTCCAGGAAGTGGGCCGTGCCCGCAGGCAGGACTACCTCTTTGCCGTCCAGCGTAAAGCTGCGGTGGATGGAGCCAAAGGACGTGGCATAAATGGCATGCACACTGCTGTAGCCAGGCATGGTGCGGCACAGCACGGTCATGCCGCTGGGCAGCGTGGTGCTTTGGCAACCAACGGCGGCAGCGGCGCGGGCCTGTACCGCAGACAGATTTGCAAAATCAGACATCTTCGGCACCTCCCTTGCCCGCCGTACCGGGCTTTGCGGTCACATCATAGCAGACCGAATAGCTGTAGCTTTGCAGCGCCTGGCGCACCTCGTCCAGGGTGACAGCGCTGGTCAGCACCTTGCCGTACTCCGGCGGATACAGCGGCTCGCCACGGGTAATCTGACCGTAGTACCAGCCTTCCAGCGCAGCCAGGCTGTCGCTCAGCGCGTCCATGCTGGAAAGCAGGCCGCGGCGGCAGTCGTCCACTTCTTCCTGGGTGATGGGGCCGTTCTTCAAGCCTTCCAACTCGGCCAGGATGGCGGCTTCGGCCTGCTGTTCCTTGCCCGGCTCCACACCGGAATCGATCATCATCACGCCGGTGGAACGCTGGGCAGCGGAACCGCAGTAGTAGCAAAGGGACTGCTTCTCGCGCACGTTACGGAACAAACGGCTGGTGGCGGAACCGCCCAGTACACTCATCGCCACGCGCAGGATGCTGACACTGGGCGGGTCAGACTCGCCGCCGGTGGTGAACAGCATGCACAGCTTAGCCTGGGTCAGACCGGGAACTTCCTCTTTAAAATGGCGCAGCGGGGTGCGGGGCATAGCCATGGGCAGCGCAAAAGGTTGCGGGTCACGGCGGATGCTTTCCAGCTTGCGCAGCAGCAAATCGGCCACGCGAGCTTCGTCCACGCCCTGCACCATCACATCGATGGACGCGGTGGAGAGAATGCGGTCATACTCCGCTTTCAGGCTGGCGGGGGTCACATTGACCAGCTCGGCCGGGTAGCCGCCCAGTTCGATGCCCGCCGGGGAATCGCCGAAGAACTTACGGCGGGCCTGGCGCACACAGTAGAGCCGCTTGGAGTTGAACTCCGCTTCCAGGCGGCGGGCCTGGGTCTCGGTCTCAATGCGCACGGCCTCGGGGTCGAAAGCACCGTCCACCAGGTATGGGTCAAAGATGGTGCCAAACACGATGTTGGCATAAGCATCGGTCAGGTTCTCGCCAGCCAGTGCGTAGGCATCCTTGATGCCGCAGATATCGGCGGAGAGCACACGGTCCGGCCCAGCGCTGGAAAGATCCACACCCAAATCTGCGCCGTACAGCTGGGCCAGACGGCGGGACAGGGCGGTCATATCGGGGCAGGCCGCATATCCGCGTTCCAGCACCAGCGCCAGCACGGCAGCATCGGTGGCTGTCTCGCGCTTCGCGGGGAAGCGCAGATGGATCGTAATGCGGCAGCGGTTGAATTTAGCGGCGCTCATCGATGTAATGAACACACCAGGAGCAAGTTGTTTACGTTCCAAATCCTTTTTCCTTTCAAACAGCAAATAGATATTTATATTATACCGCTTTAGGCAATAAAAGTAAACAAAAAACTTGCAGTGGGATATGCGGAACGGTTATAATATAGGTATTCTGCTTTCAGGAGGACAATATGGAACATTTTGCCGTAAAGGGCATTTTTGTGGATACCCCTACCCCGGATACCCTGCGGGTGCGGGATGGCTATATGCTGTGTGAGGATGGCCGCTGCGGGGCTTTTAGTGAGGCTGCGCCTGCCCAAAGTGAAATTCCGGTGTACGACCACAGCGGGCAGATCATCACGCCAGGCCTGGTGGACCTTCACCTGCATGCACCGCAGTACAGCTACTGCGGTACCGCTATGGATCTGGAACTGCTGGACTGGCTGCAGCAGTACACCTACCCAGAGGAATCCCGCTACGCCGATGCCGATTATGCCCATGCGGGCTACGGCTATTTCGTGCGGGATCTCAAGCACAGTGCCACCACCCGTGCCTGCATTTTTGGTACCCTACACACCGATGCTACGCTGGAACTGATGCACCAGCTGAAGGCCGCCCAACTTTCCGCCTTTGTAGGAAAGCTGAGCATGGACCGCAACAGCCCGAACTTTTATCGGGAACCTTCCCCTGCCGCTGGCCTGACCGAAACCCGCCGCTGGCTGGACACCTGCGCCGAGGAGCAGATGCTGCACGGTGGCCCGGTGCGCCCGATGATTACCCCGCGCTTTACCCCCAGCGCCAGCGATGAGTACATGAAGGGCCTGGGCGAACTGGCCGCCGAGTACAAAGTGCCTGCCCAGAGCCACCTTTCAGAGAATCCCAGCGAGATTGAATGGGTAGCCGAGCTGTGCCCCGGCACGAAATATTACGGCGAAAGCTACAGCCGCTACGGCCTGTTTGGCGGCGATGTGCCCACCGTAATGGCCCACTGCATCTACAGCGGCGAGGAAGAATGCGCTTCTATGAAAGCCAACCGCGTGATGATTGCCCACTGCCCCACCAGCAATGAGAATGTCATCGCAGGCATTGCCCCGGCGGCCAAGTACCTGCGGGGCGGCTGGCGCGTGGGCCTGGGCAGTGACGTGGCAGGCGGCCACACGCTGGACCTGTTTGCCGTGATGGCCGCTGCCGTGCAGGTAAGCAAACTGCGCTGGCGCTATGTGGACCAGAGCGAAGCCCCGCTGACGATGACCGAAGCGCTGTACCTAGCTACCGTGGGCGGCGGTGATTTCTGGCAGGATTTTGGTGAGCAGGTCGGCCTGTTTGAGCCGGGCTATGCCTTTGATGCTTTGGTGCTGAACGACAGCGCTTTGCATAACCTGCGCAGCTTTACCCCGGCGGAACGGCTGGAGCGGTACGCATACCTGGGCAAGGGTGCGTTGACCGCCAAATTTGCCCAAGGGAAGAAATTGTTTTAAGTAAGTCAATAAAGCCATACAAAGCCCCCATGCACCGCACTGTGCATGGGGGCTTACCCTATCCCTCTATATTTACATGCAGAAAAAACTTAGTTGATGAAAGCATCGTGGATGGCGGCGACAGCCTTGTCGGCATCCTGCTCATCGATGATGACGCTGATCTTGATCTCACTGGTGGAGATCATCTTGATATTGATGTTCTGGTTGAACAGTGCTTCGAACATGGTGGAAGCCACGCCGGAATGGCTCTGCATGCCAGCGCCCACAATGGAGACCTTGGCGCAGCCCTTATCCACGGTGATGTCACCGCCGCCAATGCGGTTGGTGGCGTTCTTCAGGGCAGCGACAGCGCTCTCGGCATCGCCCAGGGGCACGGTGAAACTCATGTCCTTGCGGCCATCGCGGCCGGTGGTCTGCAGAATGATATCAACGTTTATGTTTTTCTGGGCCAGCAGGCTGAAGATCTTGAAGGACATACCCGGCACATCGGGAACATCCTTAACGGTCAGAACGGCGACATCGGTGTCCTTCGCCACGCCTTTAATGAGCATACCTTCCACTTTGGTTTCCTCCTTAACAACGGTGCCGGGCACCGGATTGATGCTGGAGATGACCTCCAGCTCTACATTGTACTTTTTGGCCAGCTCGACACTGCGGTTGTTCAGCACCTGGGCACCCAGGGAGGCCAGTTCGAGCATTTCGTCAAAGGTGATCTCTTTCAGCTTGGTAGCCTTGGGGATCTTGCGCGGGTCGGCGGTATAAACACCTTCGACATCGGTAAAGATCTGGCAGCGGTCTGCATGCAGGGCAGCGGCCAGTGCCACAGCGGAGGTATCACTGCCGCCGCGGCCCAGGGTGGTGATGTCGTCCGAGCGGTTGATGCCCTGGAAGCCAGCCACAACGACCACGCGGTTGCGGGCCAGTTCACTCTCGACACGCTCGGTGTCCAGGCGCTTGATGCGGGCCTTGGAGTAGGCGCGGTCGGTGTTGAAACCGGCCTGCCAGCCCGTCAGGCTGATGGCAGAAACGCCCAGTTCCTGCAAGGCCATCGTCAGCAGGGAGATGGAGATTTCCTCGCCGGCGGCTAGCAACATATCCATCTCGCGATGGGACGGATCCGAGGTGATCTCGGCCGCTTTAGCGATGAGGTCATCGGTAGTATCGCCCTGGGCGGAAACCACCACGACAACATCGTTGCCGGCATTGCGCGTGTTCATGATGATGCGCGCCACGTTGAAGATGCGGTTGCGATCTTTTACCGATGAACCGCCGAATTTTTGCACGATCAATCCCATAGGATTTCTGTTCCTCCTCTATAGTAGCGTCAGCTTACCACTGCGCCAACGTTATCGGCCAACAGCCGATGAACGGTAAAGTGATGCAGCGGGCCATCCGCCGCCAGTGCCGCCTCGGCACGGTCAAAGAACTCTTTATCATCTTTATGCACAACGGCCATGATGGTAGGCCCAGCACCCGAAATATAAACGGCCAGCGCCCCCAGATCCTGAGCCAGTTCAAACACCTCGTCACCGCCGGTGATGAGCGGCAGGCGGTACTGCTGGTGCAGCACATCTTTGGTAGCCACGCCCAGCAGCGCATAATTGCCATCGCAGAAAGCGGCGGTTGCCAAAGCTGCACGGGACAGGTTATAAACCGCATCCTTATGGCTGACCATGGCGGGCAGGGCCGCGCGTGCCTTGGCCGTCAGCAGGCGGAAGTCCGGCACAAACGCGGCAAAGGCCAGTTCGGTGTCGATCTCTTTCTTCACGCTGTAGATCTGGCCTTCATCGATGACGCTGGTAACGAAACCGCCCAGCATGGCCGGTGCCACGTTATCGGGGTGTCCCTCGATGGAGGTTGCCAGTGTCAGCATCTGGCGGCGGGTCAGCTTATTGCCCAGCAGGGCGTTTGCCCCCAGGATACCGGCCACGATACAGGCCGAACTGGAACCCAGGCCGCGCGCCATCGGGATGATGTTTTTCTGGGTAATGCGTAGACCTTTCAGCGGAATGCCCAGCTGGTCATACACCACGCGGGCCGAGCGGTACACCAGGTTGTTGGAGCCAGTCGGGATATGAGTGCCGTCTACCGAAGAAATCTGGATGCGGTCGGCTTCCTCAAAGGTAAAAACGTTGTACATCGAAACTGCAAGGCCCAGCGAGTCAAAACCAGCGCCTACATTGGCGCTGGTAGCCGGGACGGTAACAGTAATCATTTTCTACTCTCCCCTTTTCCGCGCGGCTTATTCAGCCAGCTTCTTCATCGCCAGTTCCACCTTGCCGCCGAGGGCTTCAATTTTCTTGCCGATTTCCTCGATCTGGGCGGCGTTGGCAGCATCCACCAGGTAGGCGGCCTGACCGTCAGCCTCAAACACCGTGTGGCCCGCACCGGCCACGTTGGGCAGCAGGGCGGCAGACACGCCACTGACGCGGATATACCAAGGGTAAACGGCCTCGTCCTTCAGCTGGCCGTCCAACTTCTCGGCCGGTTTCCAGAACAAGCTGTCGTGGACGTGGACACCCTCTTTCAGAGCATCGATGACATCGGCCACCACGGCGCTGGCGGTGGGCAGCTTGCCTGCGCCCTTGCCGTAGAAAACAACATCGCCCAGCATATCGCCCTTCATCAGCACGGCGTTGAACACATCATCCACGCCTGCCAACTGGTTGGCGTTGGAGACCAGCATCGGCTCCACACCGGCGGCCATCTGGCCGTTTTCGCCCTCGTCATACCATGCGATCAGCTTGATTGCGGAATCCAGCTTTTCAGCGGCCTGGATGTCGGCGACCGTGATGGCACGGATGCCGCGGGCCGGGATGTTATCGGGGTAAACATGATGACCGCAGGCCAGGCTGGCCAGGATGGCGATTTTTCGGCAGGCATCGCGGCCGTCCACGTCATCGCCGGGGTCTTTCGTTTCTGCGTAACCAAGCTGCTGGGCGATCTTGAGTGCTTCATCGAAACCCATGTTCTCGCGCTTCATCTTGGTCAGCATAAAGTTGGTGGTACCGTTGACGATGCCCTGGATCTGGCTGATGTGGTTGGCAGCCAGGCACTGGTGCATCGGGGTAATGATGGGCGTACCGCCGCCGACGCTGGCCTCGAACAGGAACGCTGCGTCATGCTCCTTGGCCAGGGCCAGCAACTCGGCACCGTAGGTGGCGACCATCTCTTTGTTGGATGTGCAGACGCTACGGCCGCTCTCCAGGCACTGGCGGACATACGGGTAGGCAAACTTGGTGCCGCCAATGGTTTCGACCACGACCTTGACCTCAGGGTCCGCGAGGATGGTATCAATGGAGTTGGTAAACAGGGCGGCATCCGGCGAAGAAGAAAAGTCGCGGACATCCAGGATGTATTTAACTTCCACCAACTCACCGGCGCGGCGGGCGATGGATGCCGCATTGCGGCGGCAGACTTCCAGTACACCGCTACCGACAGTGCCGAAGCCCATGATTGCAATTTTAGCCATGAGAAAAATTCCCCTTTCGGTATTTCTTACAGGTAGAGCCGCTTACGCGCCGCGGTGGATCTCCACCACGCAGGGCTGGCGGGACAGGCGGGTCAGCATCTCGTCCACCGTCATCTGCATGGTGCCGGTGCGCACAGTAACTTCCACCTGAGCCGCACCGTTTTCCGGACGGGACTGGGTGATGGTCACGATAGAGGCACCAGCCGCTGAGATGCCGGACAGCAGCCCCTGCAGGGCACCTGTCTTATCCAGCAGCGTGGCCACCACGGTGATGGTCTCGCGGCCGGTCTCGGCATCAAAGACAGTATCCTTATATTTATAGAAAGCGCTGCGGGAAATACCAGCCTGGCGGGCAGCAGCCGAAATATTGGGCACCGCCCCCGAGGCTAAAAGCTCTTTGGCCTGCAGCACCTTGCCGAAAACTTCCGGCAGGACATCTGCATCGATCAACAGGAAACGACGTTCAGACATCGTGTCCCCTCCTTGCGTACATTTGTGTTTCAACAGGATTTACTATAACACGGAAAGCTCCGACTTGCAAGCCTTTTGGGGCAAATTTTCCGCAATTTATGCAGTTTGACGGTTTGCCCCTCCTTATCCACCATTGTTTTTGTACAAAGACAGCTGTGCACCTTATGCAAACAAAATTCCCCCAGTTGCTAAACAACCAGGGGACTTTGTTTTTAAGTTGTTTTGCCTTATTCGGTAGGCTCGGTTGTGGTATCGCCGGTCTGGGCACCCTCAGCCGCAGCCTGGGCCAGGGCAGAATATGGATCGTCATCCGTCGAAGCAGCATAACTGCTGTCGGGCATGTTATCCTCGGTATAATAACCGATGGCACCGCCGCTGGAGATGATGGCACCCGTGGAGGTATCAAAGTGGCACTCCAGAACATTCTCGCTGGTAGCAAACTCCTTGTAGGGCAGGTCTGCCTGCAGCTCGTTCATCATATTTTTCCAGGCTTTCTGGATGGGCGTACCGTATTTACCGCCGCTGTACTGGGACATATCCTCCGGGCGGTCAAAGCCCCACCACAGGGCCGTGACATAGTACGGAGTCAGAGCAGCGAAGGTGTAATCTTTATTGTTACTGGTAGTACCAGTCTTGGCAACGGCATCCATGCCGCCTGCCTCAGGCACACCAATACTGGAAGCCGTACCTCCGGTTTTTAAGACGTTAGCCAACATACGGTTCATGATCTGTGCGGTCTCTGGGCTGATAGCCTGGGTGGTGTTGATATATTTGGTGTTATCCAGCACCGTGTTGCCCAGGTAGTCCTCCACTTCGGTGTAGTAGTGCGGGCTGGTGAAGGTACCATCGTTGAAGATGGAGTAGGCACCGGCCAACTGCACCACGGTCATGCCGCGGCTCTGGCCACCAAGCACCAGAGGTGCCAGGTCCATATCGTTTTCGGCACTGATATAGCTGCATTCCAGCGTATCATGCACGAAGTTGTACAGGTAATCCACGCCGACCATGTTGCCAACCCAGACAGCCACGGTGTTGTAGGACTGGCGCAGAGCATCGTAGACCAGCATGGGGTCACCCTGACCGCCGGCACCGCCGTAGTTGGTGGGCCAGTCACGCCAGATATCATTGCGAGACTGGGCTGCGGTGGAGTACTTGTCCATATAGGAGTACTGCTCTTTCAGCACTTCCTTGTCGGCGGCCGAGTAGAACGGCGCGTCCAGGATCTGGGAGGAGTAGTTGATCAGGCCGTAATCCAGCGCCAGGCAATAGGCACCGATGGGCTTCATGGTAGAACCCGTCTGGTGCGGGACCGTAGCGCGGTTGGTGCCCAGGTCGTACTGCTTTTCGCCAATGCCGCCACCGATGCCCAGGATGTTGCCGTTGTAGTCCAGAATAGCAGCCGAAGCCTGGGTGCGAACTTTCTCGTAGACGCAGAGGTAGACGGTATCATCGTTGGGGTAGTTCGGGTCGGTGGAAGTGCCGGTCTTCAGTTCGGTCTCCTCATCGTCGGCGTAGACGGGGATGTCCTCGACGCTGTAGACAGCGTAGCCATCCTTGGTGATGGGCAGGCCGGTGGCTTCATCGTACTGCACCTCGTCCCAGCTGCTAGTATCCGCCGGGTAATCGCGCAGGGCGACCGGAGCTTCATGCCACAAGGCCGGGATCTCGTCATCGGCATTGTAGAGTTCTTCCTCAATGACAGTCTGAACCTTGGGGTCAACGGTGGAGTAGACGCGCAGACCGCCGTTGAAGATCAGCGAACTAGCTTCCTCAGCTGTATAATTAGCTTTTTCCTGCAGGTCGTTGAGCAGCTCGTAGTAAAGCGCATCAGTGAAGTAGGAGTTGTTGGATGTGCGGGTCACATTCTCGGCACCACCCTTGCTCTCCACGACCTGGATGCTCTCAGCACGGGCGGAGTTGTACTCTTCCTCGGTGATATAACCCTGGGTGTACATCTCGTACAGCACGTGGTTGCGGCGCTTTATCAACTGCTCAGGGTTGGTAAAGGGGTTATATTTGGTGGGGTTCTTGGTGATGGAAGCCAGAATGGCACACTCAGAGAGTGTCAGATCCTCGACATGCTTTCCGAAATACTCATTAGCACCGGCCTCCATGCCGCAGACGATACCGGTCAGTGGAATGGTATTGAGGTAAGCTTCCAGGATAGTCTCTTTGCTGTACTTGTTGGACAGACCCAGAGCACGGAAGATTTCGCGCACCTTACGCATCTTGTCGGTCTCGTTATCGCCGGTCAAATTTTTAATCAGCTGCTGCTCCAGCGTGGATGCCCCCTGCTGGGAACCGTACAGTGCGTGGTCAGTAAATTCGTTCAGCGCGGCACCGATGGTACGCTTGACGTTAATACCGGGCTCATTATAGAAGTCCTTATCCTCGATGGCAATGACCGCATGCTGAAGATTTTCCGGCATGGCGGAAAGCTCACGCCAGATACGGTTCTCACCCTTGGTCAGCTGGGCATACTCATCGCCATTGATGTCGTAGATGATGGTCGTCTGTTTGTTTTTCTGGTTGTCCAAGTCCAGAACCTCGCCGTCATCGGCCGTGACCTGTACGATGTACATCGAAAGAAGAACACCGCCTACGCTGGCCGCCATAATGCAGACACAGAGCAAGCAGCCGATAAAGCGGAAGAAAGTCGCCACCGGATGGCGCTTACGCTTCGGTTTCATTTTCTTGGGTACCGGCTGCCCGGTGGCCCCTGCGGTAGATTTTACGCCATCGGTTGAGATATGGCGCGGCTGTTTGGGTTCTATGGGAACCGCCTCCTTAATCACAGAATAAAGCAAAGCGTACAGCAAAAAGCCGTCACACTGAATCGCATAAAGCTATAGGATAGATTATAGCACAAACAGGCAGAAAAAGTATACCCCCTCAGACAAAATTCACAACTTTTTGATTTTGTGGCGGTACTGCGTCCATACCAGTGGAAAAGGGGCGTGAAACTATAGGAAATACACAAAAATCAGCGCGTTTTTTGTATCTTTCGCCGCTGGGGGGTGCTGGCGGTGCTTTGGCGCTGCAGCAGGGCATCCCCATCATCAATGAGCGGGAGCTGCAGAAATGGCTGGAAGATTACGGCCTGTAAACCGCGAAATTGCCTTGCGCGGCGGGGTGTTTTATGGTATATTATAGGTAACTACCATATTATAGGCAAAATAAAGGAGTACCCATTATGACTGAACAGGAAATTCTGACCGCTGTGCAGGATATTTTCCGCGATAATTTTGACGATGACACCCTGGAGATCACCCGCGATACCTGCGCCGATGACATCGAGGATTGGGACAGCCTGGAGCAGATCAACCTGCTGACCGCCATCGAGAAGAAGTTCAACATCAAGTTCAAGCTTTCTGATGTACGTGGCCTGAAGGATGTCGGCGATCTGCTGGATCTGGTTGCACGGATGGTTTGATTTTTTCGCATAATTCAAATATTTTTGGGCGGCCGGTGCCGCCTTTTTTTCGCAGCTTCACACCGCACGAGGAGGATGTATGAACCACTATACACTTGCCGAGATGGTGCCCGGTTTGAGTGAGGAATTCACCGTCACCGTCACCGCCGAGATGATGGACCAGTTCCGGGCCATCACCGGCGATGTCTCCCCCATCCATATCGATGCCGACTACGCCAAGGACCGCGGCTTCTCTGGCCGTGTGGTGTACGGCATGCTGGGGGCCAGCTTTTTCTCCACTCTGGCGGGCGTTTATCTGCCCGGTGAGCATTGCCTGCTGCATGGGGTCGAATGCAAGTTTGCCAAGCCCATCTTCATCGGCGATACGCTGACCATCAAGGGCATCGTCGAGCGCGTGAGCGAGATTGGCAGTGAGGCCGAGATCAAGGCCGTCATCACCAACCAGGACGGCAAGCGGGTCACCCGCGGCATCATCAAGGCCGGGCTGGCCAAGTAACTTTAACGATTTGTGAGGGAGGTTTTTCCCATGGCATATACTTACCTGATCACCGGTGCCACCAGCGATGTGGGCCGCACGCTGATCGAGCGGCTGCTGCAAAACGCCCCGGAGGGCACACTGGTACTGGCCCAGGGCTGCGGCGACCTGGCCAAAATGGCCGAGCTGTGCCGCAAGTACCCCGGCCAGCTGCGCACCTACGACGTAGATCTTTCGGACCGCGCCAAGGTGGACGCTTTTGTGGAGGTGCTGGCGGCGGATGCCCCGGCCCCGACCCACTTTATCCACCTGCCTGCCCTGCCGGTGGTCAACACCAAGTTCAAGGCTTTTGACCAGCGCCGGTTTGATCTGGATCTGGAGATCGAAGTACACAGCGCCGTGCGCATCTGCAAGGCTGTGCTGCCCGCCATGGCCCGGGCCAAGTTTGGCCGTGTGCTGTTCATCCAGACCAGCTACACCATCGGCTGTCCGCCCAAAAACACTGCCGCCTACGTGATGGCCAAGAGCGCCATCGGCGGGCTGGTGAAGAGTCTGGCCGTGGAGTACGCCAAGTTTGGCGTCTCGGTCAACTGCGTGGCCCCCAGCATGATGGAGACCAACTTCCTGAAGGACACCCCCGACCTCATCGTGCAGGCGGCGGCCGAGGACAACCCCATGGGCCGCAACGCCACCCCGGCCGATGTGGTGCCTGCCATGGCGTTCCTGCTCTCGGACGAGGCTGGCTTTATTACCGGCGTAACATTGCCGGTAACGGGAGGTTCGGCCATTGTCTGAGCTTACGTTCCGCCTGGCCCGTCTGGGCGAAGATCAGGCGATTATTGATTTTATCAACGCCAATTTTGATATGCGGCTGCCGCTTATCAATCGGCCGGAGCTGTACCACCACTACTACGCAGGCCGTGGCGGTGTGCCCCAGTTTGCCGTGGCCGAGGATGATGGCGAGTACGTCAGCGCCGCCGGGTACATTTTAGCCAACACCCACCGCCGCCCCGATGTGTGGGTGAGTGTGTGGGTAGCCGTAAAGGGCCGCAACGGCGTAGGGCTGGAACTGATGAATGCCCTGCCGGATCTGTTGCATGCCAATGTGCTGGCCTGCAACAACATCCGCCCCAATACCTGCACTTTTTACCAGTTTTTGGGCTGGAAAGCCGAACGCCTGCCCCACTATTACCGTCTAGGCCGTCGCAAGGATTACCAGCTGGCCAAGCCGCTACGGTACATACTGCCCCCGGTTCAGCGCGATTTAGGGCTGGAAAAGGTGGAGAATGCGGCCGACCTGATTCCGCTGGGGATGCCCGCCACGCCCCACACGCCGGTAAAGGACACCTGGTATCTGCGGCGGAGGTATTTCCGCTACCCCTACTTCCACTATGATGTCTGGGCTGCGCGGGAGAACGGCAAACTTCTAGCCTACGTGGTGACCCGCACCGTAACTGCCGAGGAGACCGGCTGCGTACCGGTGGTGCGGCTGGTCGATTTCATCGGCGAGGATGCGGTGCTGCCCCGTCTGGGAGGTGCCCTGGATGCCGTACTGAACCGCGCGGGCGGCGAGTACATGGACTGCTACAATGCCGGTATCCCCGCCGAAGTCTGGCAGGCCGCCGGTTTTACCGAGCGGTTGGAGGGAGACGGCAGCGTCATCCCCAACTACCTGACCCCGCCGTTGCTGGAAAACACCGAGTACTACTACTTTACCAACAAGCCGGAAAATTTTGTGCTGTTCAAGGCCGATGGCGACCAGGATCGGCCCAACCTGAAATAAGCGTTTTTTCCTTTTCTACCTTTTATAATACACTTCTTCCCTGCCCTATCCGGGTGGGGATTTTTATTTGCCCGTACACAGCTAAAAGCGCAAAACAGCCCGCCCGGAAGCGAGAGAACTTCCGGGCGGGCTGCCTTAATGGGAGATATATTGAGATGCGGAATTGTTTAACGCTTAGTCATCATTGCTGACGCGGACGACAACCTTCATGTAGTTGCCGGGGTTCTTCTCGATATCCACGATGGTATCGGGAGCCTCGTCCATGGTGACAGTCTTGGTCAGAATCTTCATCATGTCGACCTTGCGGGTGTTGATAAGGTCCAGAGCCTCCTCAAACTCGCCAGCGCTGGTGCGGGCACCGCGGATGTCGATCTCTTTCTTGGTAATGACATCGGTGGGCAGGCTGGTTTCCTTCTTGGGCCAGCCGGTCAGGGTGATGCGGCCAGCGTTGGAGACCAGGTCGAAGGTCTGGCGGATTGCCGGGTTTGCACCGGAGCACTCCATAACCTGATGGGCCATCTCACCGCCGGTGATTTCCTTGACGCGCTCAACAGGATCTTCCTTGCCGGAGTTGATGACATACTCGATGCCGATGCTCTTAGCAAAGTCCAGGCGCTCCTGCACGAGGTCAAGCAGGATGGCGTGGGCACCGTAAGCCTGAGCGACCATGCCGGCAACCAGGCCGATGGGGCCTGCACCGATGATGGCGCAGTACTCGCCAGCCTTCAGGCCGCCGCGATGGATGCCGTGCAGGCTGATGGTCAGGGGCTCGGCCATAGCGGCCTGCTCCCAGCTCATGCCTTCAGGGATCTTGATGAGCATATCAGCGGGGTGGCAGTAGTACTCTGCCATACCGCCGTCCACATGCACACCCAGAACCTTCAGGTCGGTGCAGCAGTTGGTGCGACCGATGCGGCAGGGGTAGCAGTGGCCGCAGTACAGGTACGGGTCAACAACAACGCGGTCGCCGACCTTGATGCCCTTCTTGTTGTTTTCAGGGATGGACTCAACGATACCAGCCAGCTCATGGCCGATAACGCGGGGATAGGAAACCAGGCCATTGGTGCCGCGGAAAGCGCCGATGTCACTGCCGCAGATGCCAGCGGTAACAACCTTGATCAGGGCCTCGCCGGGTTTCGGCACGGGCTTTTCAATGTCAACGCAAGAAACTTTCCAGGGCTCAGCCAACTTGATTGCTTTCATGATGAAATAACGACCTTTCTAAAAATTCCTGTTACAAAAGCGAACGATACAAACGTGATACGAATTTTAAGATCAGACCTTGACCTTAACAACAACTTTGCGGACGAACTCCGGCTCGCCAGCGGCACAGCGAGGCTTATGGGCATCCTCGGGGGCAACAACGATCATGTCGCCGGGCAGCAGCAGGACGGTGCCGCTCATGGCGGGCTCCTCGTAGAACTTCAGGTCGTTCTCGGGGTGATCCTCTTTCAGGACCAGGCCCTCGCGCTTGCAAACGCCGAACTGCTCCTTGCCGGAGATGACATACTGGATGTCGAAGAACTTATCGTGAGTCTCGAAGGAGCCCTCGCTTGCGGGGAAGGTGGTGTACTCCTGCACGTTGGCAGTCACGCCCTCGCAGATGGGATAGCTGCCAGCGGGGGTGTTGTCCAGGTCAGTCTCGGCCAGCCACTTGTAAGCAGCCTGGAATTTATCATCGAGGTAGTTATATTTGGTAGCCTGAGAAATCGGTGCAAAATACATAATGAACGCTCCTTTACTTGCTCTAAAATAATAAGTTCTATATCGTCTATTATAATAAGGTAGGGACTTGTGTTTCAGCAGGGGGAAGAATTACTTCTTCTCCTCCTCTTTCATGTTGTCCAGAATGCAAGTGCTGGCGATGTCCTTGGTGTCCATCTTGCCAGCGGCCAGGTCCAGGCACTGCTGCCAGACCTGCTCGTCAACAACAACGCCCTCGGCCAGGTTGCGGGCACGGGTAGCAGCGGTACGCTCGCCCGGGCAGGTGACGTGGCCGCCCTCGCGCTCGGGGGTGGTGGCATCAGCAGCGGCTACGCGGTCATCAAACTTAGCCTGGATTTCCTCCTCCTCGCCGAACAGATACGGATCGTAAGCGATGAAGATCTGGCAGCAGCCGGTGCAGCTGCCCTGGCCCTCGCGGTCCAGATCAGCGCCGGTCTTGCCGTTCGCCATAGCAGCAGCGGCCAGGTCCAGAGCGATGGCCATGCCGGAGCCTTTCCAGTAACCGGTGGGCAGGATACGACCGGAAGCTTCGATGGCACCGGGATCGCTGGTCAGGTTGCCGTCCTTATCGAAGCCGCCGGGGAAAGGCAGCTGCTTGCCAGCCAGACGATAAACACCCAGCTTGCCGTAAGCGTACTGGCTCATAGCCATATCCAGGACGATGGGGCCGCTCTTACGCGGGATGGCGATGCAGAACGGGTTGTTGCCAACGCCGGGGACCTTGGAACCCCACATGGGCATGCAGCTTTCGGTGTTGGTCCAGCTGATGCCGATGAAGCCAGCCTGGGCAGCCTGCCAGGCGTAGGAACCGCCGCGCATCCAGTGGGTAGTGTTGCGCAGAGCAACACAGCCGATGCCGTGCTCCTTAGCCAGGGCCACAGCGCGGTCCATGCAGAAGGTAGCGTTCAGGGTACCAATGCCCAGGTGACCGTCATAGTTCTCGACAGCGCCCTTAGCGCCGACCAGCTCGATCTCGGCGTTGATGTCGACCCAGCCCTTCTGGACATACTCGGCAAAGCGGGGCACACGGTTCAGGCCGTGGCTCTCGATGCCCTCGAGGCTGCTCTCGGTATGGATCTCAGCGCACTTCTCAGCCTTCTCCGGGGTCAGGCCCAGGTTCAGGAACGCCTGCGTAACGGTAGATTTGACGGTTTCATAAGGTACGCGAATACTCATATTCATTCTCTCCTTTTTGGTCAGTGCGGTGGTCTTGTAGTGTTTTGTTTCTTCTTGCTTTGCCGGACGTTCACTGATATATCAGCTCATCCGTTGGTATTATCAGCATAACACAGCTGAAACCGAATTGCAACTGTTGATTTTACCATATTTTCCGGGTAAAAATCGGACTTTTGCACAAAGTTTTGCTGAATGGCTTGCATGTTAGATTTTTAACTGATATATTAGTGAAAAGACTATATATCGTATCTGCCGAACAAGGAGGGTCTGCGATGGATCTGCTGATTCCCCAGCCACACCCCAAAGAGAGCAACCGCGAGTACGCCTGCCGTGTGCTGCGCATGAATATTATGACGTTCCGCCTAAAGCCCGGCGAACCGCTGAGCGAAATTGAGATCGCCAAGCTGTTCCAGATGAGCCGCACCCCCGTGCACGAGGCCATCACTACGCTGCACAACGACTGGCTGATTGAAATTTTTCCCCAGCGGGGCACCCAGGTCAGCCGCATTGACCCGGCGCTGGTCAAGGAGGGGTACTCCACCCGCTTGCTGCTGGAAAGCGCCTTATTAAAGGATGTCGCCGGTAAGATCGGCCGCAGCCAGGTGCAGGAACTGCTGGACTGCATGCGCCGCCAGGAAAGTCTGCGTCCCCGCATGCCCGATGCCGTGGACGAGTTCATCCACCTGGACGATGAGTTCCACCGGTTGATGTACTACTTTGGCGGGCGCAGCCACACCTGGCTGGCCATTCGCGGGCTGGTCTCCCACTACGACCGGCTGCGCTATCTGGACGCACTGGAGGGCGACTGCGATTATGACCGCGTGACCCGCCAGCACCGGGAATTCTGTGATTACCTGCTGATGGGGCTGCCGGACGACGTGCAGCCGGAGGTGAAGATCAGCGAGCACCTGACCAGCTTTAGGGGCAACTTGATGGAGAAGATCGAGCGCTATCCTGGCTATTTTACCATTGACAGCGTAAGCGTGTAACCAAAAGCAAAAACTGCCGCGCAGCTTTGTTTGCCAAAGCCGTGCGGCAGTTTTGTTTGTCTGAACAAGCAGCCATGCAGTCAGGGTCATACTCCCCTGCTGTTGCACGGGGCTGGATCGAAAGTTGTTCAGAAAATGCCGAACAGCTTTTTGGCCGGGGGCGGGGTGGTCATGGCATCCAGCAGGTAGTCATACAGCATCTGCATGGCTTCGGGCTGGACCCACTTGATGGCATCGCGGAAGCCGCCGTGCATGGTGGAGGAGACCTCCATCTCGCCAAGCATTGCTTTAAACTCCGGCGTACGGCCCAGCAGGCCCATGCCCTGGGCAGCCATGGCCGTCAGGTACTTAGTGTCCCACTTGGGCATGACAGCGATGCTGACCACCGGCTGACGGCGGGTGGTAAAGCAAACATTGTCCCCCTCCGGCATATACTTGACCAGTTCGCCGTGGTGGGCATCCAACCGTTCCTTGGCGCAGAAAGTCCGCGCACCGGCGCGGTTCTCGCTGCCGCGGGCATAGACGGCGATGGTATCGCCATAGCCGCACATATCCAGGTTGACCACGCAGCTTACTTCGCGTTTGCGGCCATCCTCAAACAGTTTGGCACCGCTGTGGCCGGATTCCTCGCCATCGAAAAAGGCGATCGTGGCCGGGATCTTTCGCTGCTGCAATTCCTTGGCCAGGGCGATCAGGATGCAGACACCGGCGGCATTATCGTTGGCACCGGTGCTGCCGGGATGCGCATCATAATGGGCGCAGAGCAGCGGGCCTTTGGCATCCTTGTCAGCCGTATACAGCAGGTAGTTGCGGGCGGCCTTACGGCGCTCGTCCGCTTCACATTCCTGGATCTCCGGGGTTAGTCCCTCGGCGGCCAGCACATTTTCCAGGGCCGCGCGGCGGGCCTGCGGGTCAGCCTGGGCCAGTTCGGCCAGATGTTTTTCGATTTCCACGGCGGTTCCTTTCTTCAGGTCACAGGCAGGTATCCAGTGCGACCTTGATAACGATTTTGCGGATCTTGGCAGGCTCCCCCACCTGGATGGCCGGGATGTGTACATCCCAGGGGAAGAACATGGCATAGCTGCCGGGCTGCATCTCGATAACGCCTTCGCGGGCATTGGCATTGTTCTTGTAGAAGCAGATATCCCGCGGGGTGTCCAGCAGGTTTTCGTCTACCTCGTTATCGCCCAGGTCGGGGTACCAGCCGATGCGTTCGGGGCCGCCAGCGGCCAGGAACTGCACATCGATATACTTACGGTGGCACTCAGGGCGCAAGTTCTCGCGGGGGCCGGTGGACTGGTCGATGACCTGCAGGATCATCTTGTCGCCGTCCAGCTCAAACTTGCCGGGCTCATGGGCAGCCAGATCGTTGTCCTTCAGGAACTGCACAGCGCGCTGCAGCGGTTCGGGCAGAATAGCCAGGTTGCTTTTTTCATGGATGTTGCCAGAAATCATAATTTTGCTCTCCTTATGCGGAAATTACTGCATAGAGGTCACGCCGCCATCCACTTTGAGGGTAACACCGGTGATGAACTCGGAACCCTCGCTGCAGAGAAAGAGGGCTGCGGCGGCCATATCTTTGCCGGTACCCAAGCGGCCGTAAGGGATGCGCTTGACCAGCGAATTGTAGAAATCGGGATTTGCCAGGCGGTCGGCATTGATGGGGGTCACAACGAAGGTCGGCGCAATGGCGTTGACCGAGATGCCGAACTTAGCCCACTCGCAGGCCAGCTGCGCAGTGTACATATTGATAGCACCCTTGCTGGCGCAGTAAGCGGTGTAGTCACGGTCGGTACCCAGGAACGCCTTGGCGGAGGACAGGTTGACGATGCGGCCCTTGTGGGCAGGGATCATCCAGCGCTTGCCGCACATTTTGCTGACATTGTGGGTGCCCAGGACATTCAGCGACATGACCTTATTAAAGGACTCGGCATCGTAGTCCTCGGCATGCTTGAGGATGTTCATACCGGCGCTGTTGACCAGCATTGTGGCGGGGCCCAGCTCTTTTTCGATGATGTCACCCATCTTCTCGACATCTTCCTCTTTGGTGATGTCGCAGTACACAGGCAGGTAGCGGCGGCCTTCGGCGGCGGCCAGCTCGGCCAGTTCGGGGGCGCTGTCAGGGTGGCGGCTGCAGACAGCAACGTCAACGCCGTTCTGCAGAAAAGCCTCGGCAATGGCATGGCCCAGGCCGCTGGTACCGCCAGTGACCAGTGCTACCTTACCGGCCGGGTCGAACAGATTTTTCATCGGACCTTCCATGTTTTTCTTCTCCTTTTCAGAAAAAGGCTTCCCCCGCAGAGGGGAAGCCTTTGATTTGCCTTTAGCAGTATTGCCTCAGCTTAGCGGGTAAAGCCGGGCAGGCCCTCGATAGCGTAAACGCGAGTCGGGCAGGAATCCAGGCCGATGATGTTCATCGGAGCATAGCTGATGAAGAACGTATCGGTCTTGAGCAGTTCCAGGTTGCACAGAACTTCCAGGAAGGTGCAGTTCTGGGCCATCAGGATATCGTGGAAAGGCTTGACGTTACGGACATCGCCCTCGATGGCAACGCCATCGCCGAAGCCAACGCACTGAACCTTGTGGTCAGCCAGCCACTGAGCCATCTCAGCGCCGACCTGCAAACGGTGGTCAGTGGGGCCGCCGGTCAGGCTGGTGAAGGGAGGAATCTTGTGGGGGCTGTCCAGGATGACGGTATCGCCTGGCTGGACGCGGTCGCCAATAGCAGCTTCCAGGTCAGCAGCGGTGATCTGATGATCCTCGGGCAGGTCCAGCTCACAGTAGATGCCACGGCCCATGAACTGATCCAGGGGCAGCTCAGCGACACTGGGCCAGTCGGAATCGTGATGGTAGGGGCACTCGCAGTGGGTACCCAGATGGCTGCCGATGTCAACGTTGGTATGGAAGTCAGGCACGTCACCACCGGTGTTGAAGCGCCACAGGTTGCAGCGGCGGCTTTCGGTGTACGGGTCAACGCACTTGCTCAGGTCGACGATGTGCAGGTTGCCCTTCATGTATTCTTTCGGGGGCAGCTTGTCAGCGGGAACGGCTTTCGGTTTGCCAGCAACCCAATCATAAGTCAAAGGCTGTTCAGACATAGGAAAAATCCTCCTTTAAAAAATGTGCATTTATCTTCTAGGATGTCCGAGTTCCGGACATCCCGAAGTACAAAAAACAATTGCCAAATCAGGCCTTCGGGCGGCCCTCCATGGCATGAATCAGTTCAACCAGGAACTCATGGCTCGGGGTCGCAACACCAGCCTTCTTGCCAGCGCGGACAACGCTGCCGCTGATGGTATCGACCTCGCTGCGGCGGCCATCTCGCAGGTCAGCATAGATGCTGGTCAGACCGTTGGGAGACTTATCGCAGACAGCCTTAACCTCAGCGACTTTCCTATCGTAATCGAACTCCATGCCGAGGCCTGCAGCAGCGTCCACAGCCTCGCGAATCAGTTGGCAGCAGAGCTTCCAAGCGTGCTCGTTAGCAGAGATATAGCCCAGGGGCACCTGCAGGGCACCGGTCAGAGCGCTGGCAGAAACGTTGGTGAACAGCTTGTTCCAGATCATCTTCTGAACGCCGTCAGAAACGTCAGCCTCCAAGCCGCACTCGGTGAAAGTATCAGCAAACTTCTGCAGACGGGCAGCCTCGCCGACAACGCAGCCCATATGGGTCATGCCGCTGCCGCCGTGCTTGGTAATGCCCAGACCAGCCACACTGGCGTTGTGCTGGGTGGTACCGATAATGATATGATCCTGCGGGACGAACTTGCCCAGCAGATCCTCATGGCCGCTGCCGTTCTGCAGAGTCATGATGTAGGTGTCGGGTCCGATGATGCCCTTGTTGTTATTCAGGGCACCTTCGCTGAACATGGCCTTAACAAAGACAACAATCAGGTCAACAGGCTCCATGCCCTCGGTAGAAAGGACCGCATGGGGATGGAATACATTGGAGGTGCCGTCCGGTTCCTGGACTTCCAGGCCCTCGGCGTTCACCTTTTCCACCAGTGCGGCGTTTACATCGATCACGGTCACTTCGTTGTGGCGGCTCAGGTACGAACTGTACAGTCCGCCCATTGCGCCGGAACCAAGAACTGCGATTTTCATAGGTAGTTGCTCCTTCCGAATCCGTTTACTTTATAATAAATAATAATATATCTCCCACCGGGGTCTGTCTGCCAGGTAGTGCCTGCAGGCCCGCCCCGGAATGGTTCAGTTGAAATTATTCAAAGAAATAGGGCTGCTGGTAGCGGCACTCTTCCAAAAGCGGCTCTACCAGGTCAAACTCGGCCTCCAGTGCGTGGGCGGCCATCTCGTAGTCACGCATGGCCAGACCCTGCACGATAGTAGAGTGTTGCTCCGCCACATAATTCCAGAGATCGGCACTTTCCAACATGCGGAGCAGCCGGTACAGGTCACCGCTGTTGCGTTCCATAGCATCCATGACAGGCTCACGTCCAACCAAGGAATACAAGGTACGGTGGAATTCCAAGTGCAGGCGCGCCATCTTGACGATCGCACCGCCTTGCAAGGCCTCAAACTCGGCAGCCACACATTGTTCCAGCGGTTCCAGCGTAGCAGGGCGATGATTGTACAATTCGCCCAAAACCGCCTGACAAACCGTGCGGTGCATCCACACCGTCTGGCGGATCATATCGGTGTTCAGTGGTGGCACAACCGCGCCGCGAGGCACCGGGCGTAGCATCTTCTCGCGCTCCAGGCGGGAGAAAGTGTCATGCACCGGGGTGCGGCTGACCTGCAATTCGGCGGCCACATCAGTTTCCGCCAATTTCTCACCGGGATGCAGGAACATCTCCCTTATATAAGTGGAAAGAACGCGGTAAACAAACGCACGGGCGGATTCTTCAGGGGCACGTACACTACGTACATCCGTCTGCATGTTTATCAGCTCCTCTCCGGCTTAAGGCCTTAATAGAATAATTTCGTAAGCGCATCTACATCCTGTAGTGCCAGTGTTGTAGTGTGATTCTGGCGAAATTAGAGCAGTTTTCACGCCCCGCCCCCAGATTCACTTATAGTATAACGCAACTCTCGACAAATTGCAAGACTGACTTGTATGCCAAAATTGTTGAAAACTTGTTGTTCATTTTGACGAAACATTCAAACTTTCCGGCAAAAAAAAAGAAAAAGTGTCAAAAAAGGCTTGCAAATCCCAAGAAACCGTGCTATTTTATTGTCAGACCCGATGGTACTGGTGTGCCGTTGCTTGTATGCACAGCGACCGGCCGCGGTTTCCCCGGTTCGTTCCACAACATCTAGTTGGCAACAATGCTCACCCAGGGAAGCGAGGTACAGCAGATGGAACAGCTTGCTATGCAGCCTGTGATCACGGGTCCCGATGATGCATATATCCAGCTTCGGCGGCGTATCATTGACTTTACTCTCCTGCCCGGAGAGTTCCTGAGCGAGAACGCCCTGGCCACCCAGATGGGTACCAGCCGCGCCACTGTTCGCGAGGCGATTGCCCGCCTGGCTGAAGAAGGCTGCGTAGAGGTTTTCCCTCAGCGCGGTACCCAGGTTAGCCGGATCTCAATCAACCGCCTGCGGCATGCGGTTTTTCTACGGACCGTGCTTGAGGAAAGCGTACTGCGTCAGCTCTGTAACACCGGTGTTACGCCGGAACAGTTTGAAGCGCTGGAGGACAGCCTGCGAAAGCAGCGTCGTCACTACGCCGATCAGGCTTCTACCGAGCTGCTGGATGAGGACACCTACATGCACCGCTTGTTTTATGAATATTGTGGTCGGGAACACGCGTGGGACAGCTTCTCCATCATCAACTGCGACATGATGCGTATCCGTCAGTTGCAGATCATGACATACAGCTACAAAGTCCACATGGTGGCGGTCGCCAGCTGGGAAAATACCCTGACCGAACACCGCATGATGCTGGACTGCTTGCGCAGACGCGATGCTGAGGCTATCGCCGTGATGTGCCATCAGCATTTGGGATTCATCACTCGTGACGCAGATCATCTGCGTCGGTTATACCCGCAGTACTTCTACGAAAACGAGAAAACCGAGGATCTCAACTTTTAATCTTGTCTTAAGGCTTCCCTACCGCCTGGAGGGGGTGTCTTAAATACCAAAACGGTCCGTATCCGCTTTGGTAATATGAATAAGGTAATCATTTATACTGTATGAAAGGAGGAAAGCACATTCCCGGCAAACGACTGCTCTAAGCAGTCAGGAGAATCATTGTAATGTAAGAAAGGGGTATTTACCTTGGAGTTCGTAGTCGGTATTTTGCTGCTCCTCACGTTCTTTGGCCTTGCTTATTACTGCGTTAAGGGCCACAACCTGATGATCGGCTTCCTTATCATCACCATCCTGTGGACTGTCCTCTCTTTCCTGGGCGCTGCTTTCGCCTCTCCTGAGTTCCTGTCCACCACCGCTTTCTATTCGAATGGCGAGCCTGTTAAACTGATCTCCATTCTGAATAAGATTTACCAGTCCGCCCCCGAAGGTTGGGGCACCACGCTGGTCAACGTCTGCTGGGGCGCTTGGTTCGGCCGCGTCCTGATGGAGACCGGTATTGCTTCTACCCTGATTCGTAAGACCGTTGAGCTGGGCGGCGATAATCCCATGGTCACCATCGCCCTGCTGAACGTTGTTACCGCTATCATCTTCACCGCCATGACTGGTGCCGGCCCTGTTATCGCTATCGGCGTTATCGTTCTGCCCATCATGATGTCCCTTGGTGTTCCCAAGGCAATCGCCATGTTCAGCTTCATGGAGTCTGTTGCCGCTGGTATCTACCTGAACCCCGTCAACTTCGCTCAGTATCGTGCTTTCTTCATCGAGGTCGATGAGATGCCCAACTTCACCCTGGGCTGGTACGCCGCTCACTGGGGCTACGCTGCTCTGATCATCTCTCTCATCGTCACCACCGTCCTGAGCGCTATCTTCCTGAAGAAGAGCAAGACCAGCCATGCTTGGGCTGCCCAGACCCGCGGCGCTTCCGAGCAGAAGGATGCTCCTCTGTACACCCTGATCCTGCCCATCGTTCCCGTTGTCCTGAAGATTTGGCTCGACTTCTCCGTTATCGGCGGTTTCGTCATCGCCGGTTTCGCCGCTCTGTTCCTCTGCGGTAAGATGAAGGGCTCCTTTAAGGAGAACTGCCAGTTGGTCAACAAGCTGTACTATGACGGCGTTGTTGATACCGCTCCCCTGGTTGGCTTCCTGCTGACCCTGCCCATGTTCAACAGCGTTGCTACTTACGCTTCCCCGTTCTTCAAGGCCGTTCTGGGTCCCGTCATGCCGAAGAGTGAGTTGGTCGTCTGCATCCTGTTTGCTGTTCTGCTGGCTCTGGGCCTGTTCCGTGGTCCTATGACCCTGGTTGGTTGCGGTGCTGCTACGCTGGGCGTTCTGCGCGGTGTCGCTTCTTTCAGCGTCCCGTTCCTGTACTGCGTCTTCGCAATCCCCACCATCACCGTCAACATCGGTTCCTGCATCACCCAGTCTTGGGTTGCTTGGGGCCTTGCCTACACCAAGGTTGAGTCTAAGGATTACCTGAGACTCTCCATCCCCATGACTTACGTCGGTGGTATCCTGCTGTACATCCTGACCTTCGTCACCATGAGCGGTCTGGGTGCCGAGTGGTTCATCTGATCCACTTTGACCTTGTAAGTTAAACTGTAAATTAGGGTGCCGCCGCCTCGAGGGCGGCGGCATCTTACTTTTTAGAGAAGAATACTCCCCTACCCTATGAGAAACATTTAGGAGGAAAACTAATGGCAGAACATCGCGCTGTTCGCATGGGTATTGACGTTGGCGGTACCTACACCAAGTGTGTCGCTATGGACAACCTGACCCATGAGATCATTGGTAAGAACGAAGTTAAGACCACCCACGACGACAAGGACGGCGTTGCCGCCGGCGTTGTGCAGTCCTTTAAGAACTGCATGGCCGAGAACGACATCGCACCTGAGGATGTCGTCTTCGTTGCTCACTCCACCACCCAGGCAACCAACGCTTTCATCGAGGGCGACGTTGCTTCTGTCGGTGTCATTGGTGTTGCTGGCGGCGGTCTGGAAGGTTTCCTGGCAAAGCGCCAGCTGAATCTGAAGGACATCGTCTTGGACGAGAAGGTCGGTCGTAAGATTCCCGTGCACAACAAGTTCCTGAAGAAGAAGGACCTGACCGATGAGAAGATTAACGCCGCTATTAAAGAGCTGTGCGGTGAAGGCAGCCAGGTTATCGTTGCCTCCATGGCTTTCGGCGTTGACAACATGGACGAAGAAGTCAAGATCCATGACCTGGCCGAGGCTCAGGGCCTTCCGGTTTCCATGGCTTCTGACATCACCAAGCTGTACGGCCTGACCCGCCGTACCCGCACTGCTGCCATCAATGCATCCATCCTGCCCAAGATGATGGCTACTGCAAATGCCACCGAGAGCTCTGTCCGCAACGCTGGCGTTACCGTTCCCCTGATGATCATGCGCGGTGACGGCGGCGTTATGGAGATCAGTGAGATGCGTAAGCGTCCCATCCTGACAGCTCTGTCCGGCCCTGCTGCTTCCGTCATGGGTTCCCTGATGTATCTGCGTGCTTCCAACGCCATCTACTTCGAGGTCGGCGGCACCACCACCAACATCGGTGTTATCAAGAACGGCCGTCCCGGCGTTGACTATGCCCAGATCGGCGGTCACGATACTTACATCAACTCTCTGGATGTCCGCATCCTGGGCTGCGCTGGCGGTTCCATGGTTCGTATCAACGACCACGGCGTTGAGGACGTTGGCCCCCGTTCCGCTCATATCGCTGGCTGTGAGTACGCCTGCTTCACTCCTGAGGAGGAGATCGATGCCGGCCCGCTGACCATCGAGATGCTGAGCCCGAAGCCGGGTGACCCCTCTGACTACGTTGCCGTCAAGCTGGCAAGCGGCAAGCGCATCTGCTTCACCAACACTGACGCTGCCAACGTGCTGGGCCTGATCGATGAGAAGTACTTCGCACACGGCAACGCCAGCGCTGCCCGTAAGTGCATGCAGCCCGTTGCTGACAAACTGGGCATCACCGTTGAGGAACTGGCTACCCAGATCCTGGACAAGGACTTCGAGAAGGTCAACGCCTGCATCAATGCCCTGGCTGACAAGTATCAGCTGGATCACGATGCCATGAAACTGGTTGGCTGCGGCGGCGGTGCTGCCTCTCTGGTTCCCTACTGCGCCAAGAAGATGGGACTGCAGTACTCTATCCCCGAGAATGCCGAGGTTATCTCCTCCATCGGCGTTGCTCTGTCCATGGTTCGTGACGTTGTCGAACGTGTTATCCCCAATCCGACCCAGGAGGACATTAAGGAACTGAAGAAGGAAGCTACCGATGCTGCTATCGGTTCCGGCGCTTCTCCCGACACCGTTGAGGTTCATATCGAGATTGACAGCCAGACCGGTAAGGTCACCGCTATCGCTACCGGTTCTACCGAGGTCAAGACCACTGACCTGCTGAAGGAGTGCGATGAGACCGAGGCTGAGCAACTGGCTAAGGAAGACTTTGGTTCCAAGGTCACCAACATCCACCTGGCAGAAAAGACCGATAAGTTCTACGTCTACACTGGCGACATGGGCGATCGACATCCCATTCGTATCGTAGATAAGAAGGGCTTCATCAAGGTTCAGTGCTCTGACGGCGTGGCCGCTAAGGTCAAGGCTGGCGAGTACAAGGAGAAGGTTGAAGAGCTGTGGAAGGATATGGCCGTGTTCAAGACCGATACGGTTCTGCGTCCCGACTACTTTGTCTGCGTTGGCCCTCGTGTTTGCGACTACTCTGCCGTTGACCTGGATCAGGTCATGCTGCTGATGGATCTGGATATCATGGATCGTGAGCCCGATGAGGAGATCATCGTTGTTGCTTCCGTGAACGATGTCCGCTGATTCAACCCAAATAATGTAAAAAACGGCTCCGCGCTCTGCGGAGCCGTTTTTGGAAAGTGAACGAACATGACAAAGGAACGGTTTCAGGAATTACTCAAACCCATTGCTGATGGCCTGTTTGGCAAGCAGCGTACCCGCTACGGCGAGATGCCCCACTACACGGTACGTCCGGTAGGCATGATCGTAGAAGATCTGTGCCGCATCCCCGAGGATGAGTGGGCCAAGTACGCCTTTTCTCGTGAACCGCTGAACGGTAAGTTCAACGATGAACAGCGTCTTGACCTCACCCGCCAGGCTATTGCCTGTGGGCATGAGTACGCCGAGAAGCTGGCTGCGCAGTACGGCATGCGTGATCCCGAAAAGCTGGCCAAGCAAATGGGCCTGAATGTGGATTATCCTGATATGCCGCAGAATGCGGAGCGTGTCCTGTTTGCGGAGTTCCGCGAGCCGAACAACATCCACATCTATATGGACGGTGTCCGCAAAGGCCGCGCCCTGTTGACCGAGCCGGGTGTCTCCCATGCGCTGACCGGCCAGCTGGATATCGCTAAGCTGCTGCTGGGGCATGAGCTTTTCCACTTCGTGGAGGAGAAGTATAAAAAGGAGATCTGGACCCGCACCTACAAGATTGAACTGTGGGCACCCAAGCCGCTGCACAATCGCTCCGGCGTAGCGGTGCTGGGCGAGATCGCGGCCATGTCCTTTGCCAAGACCCTGACGGGTATCCCCTACTCCCCTTACGTGATGGATGCCTTTTTGGTGTACGGCTACTCTCCTGAAGCCGCCAGCGGCCTGTACGAGGAAATGATGGAAAAAACCGGCCGTACGCCCCGCCTGCCGGAGGCTGCTGATACGGACGCAGCCCCCGAGGCTTTGCCGGAATAATGCTTACAGAAAGGTGCGATCTGACCCATGAATATTTTCTGGGATGCTGAAAAGTATAAAAAAGATTTTTCGTTCGTGCCGCAGTACGGCGAAGCCGTACTGGACCTGCTGGATGCTGCCCCCGGTGCCCGTGTGGTGGACTTGGGCTGCGGCAACGGTGCACTGACCGAGCAGTTGGCTGCCCGCGGTTATGACGTAACCGGCGTGGATTCTTCGGCCGAGATGCTGGCGCTGGCCCGCGCTGGCCACCCGGAGTTGAAGTTCCAACCCGGCAATGCCCTGGACTTTACGCTGGGCGAACCGGTGGACGCGGTGTTCTCCAATGCCGTGCTGCACTGGATCGATGCGGACAAACAGCAAACGATGTTAGACCACATTGCCAGCCAGATCAAGCCTGGCGGCCTGCTGGTCTGCGAGTTTGGCGGTAAGGGCTGCGCCGAGACGGTGCATGCTACGTTGGAAAAGCGGTTTACCGCCCACGGGTTGCATTACCGCCGCACCTTCTACTTCCCTACTGTAGGCGAGTACGCGCCGATGCTGGAGAAGGCCGGTTTCAGCGTGGAATATGCCACGCTGTTTGACCGCCCCACCAAGCAGAACGGCCCGGATGGCCTGGCCGACTGGATCCGTATGTTTGATACAGCTCCCTTTGCCGGGGGCGATCCCGCGCTGGCGGCACAGATCATTGCCGAGACGGTGGAGGACCTGCGCCCCGTGCTGCTGCACGAGGGTGTGTGGTACGTAGATTACGTACGCATCCGCTTTAAGGTCCGCAAGCTGTAAAACCTGTACATATGCAAAAATCCGCTGGGTGTAACGCCCAGCGGATTTTTTATTCCATATTCTAAATTACTTGACGAGGTATTTGTCCAGCACACCGTCAACGTAGGCTTTCTGCTCATCGGTCAGGGTAACGAAGGGACGTCGGGCATCGCCGACGGGGTAGCCCTGGCGAGCCAGCTCGTACTTGATAGCAGGAATCAGGCCCACGCTGCACATAGCTTCCATGCAGTTGTTGGCCTTGTGCTGCAGGGCGAGGGCTTCCTCGCGCTTGCCTGCATCGAACAGGTCGAAGATCTTTTTGTAGTGGGGCAGCATCATGTTAAAGGTGCTGCCAATAGAACCGCTGCTGCCCAGAGCTTGGCCGGCGACCATCGTTTCATCGTAGCCATCAAAGGCAATGAGGTCCGGGTTCAGGTTGAGGATGCGCTCCATCTGGAACAGGTTGTAGTTGGTCTGCTTAACGCCCAGAATAGCACCGCTCTTGAACATCTGGATGTAATCCGGGTTGGCCACATCAAACTCTTTGTGGGTATTGCCAGGGAAGTTATAAATCAGTACCGGGGCACCGGCGGCTTCGGCGATATCATAGTAGTAGCGGCAGACCTCTTTGGGGGAGAAGCCGTAATAGAACGGTGCCGTGGCAGCGACCACATCATAGCCCATGCTCATTGCGGCCTTGGCGTAGCGGACAGCCTCATCTGTGCCGATGGCTCCCACGTGGGCGATCAGGTTCGTCTTACCGGCGTAAGCAGCGGCGGCTTCAAACACCTGCACACGCTCGGCTTCGGTCAGCATAAAGCACTCGCCGCTGCTACCGCCCACAAAGAAGCCTGCGGCTCCCTCATCGATATTGCGCTGCATCAGTTTTTGCAGCGCGGTGGCATCCACCTGGCCTGCCTGGTCATACGCGGTGATGCTGGCTACATAGATACCAGCCAATTCCTGTTTCGTTTTCATATTGACTCCTCCTCGTATAATAAGTTTTAAAGTTAATAATTTCAGATATCAGCAGGCTTTT
>CAVAGJ010000022.1:0-44123 GCA_963588145.1 Coriobacteriaceae bacterium | reverse complement strand
GGTTGGCGTCGCTCATTGTGCGCCTTTAGGCGCGGCTGGTATTGATGCCCCTATGGGGCTGTTTTGCAAACCCCACGTTCAACGTGGGGTTATGATTTTGTCTTTCTATTTTTGTGCCATAACTACCATATCTAGTGGGTGCTGTAGTCACAAAAAACAAAAAACAGTGAAAACTGTGCTAAATGTGTTCTCTCAACAACCGAAAGAACATAAAATGCGCAGGTTCGCTGTTTTTGATTTTTGTTATAACTTGATTTGTTGCACGGTAACAGGAAAATGTGATTTAAATTTCAAATTGTGCTGAATTGTGCATTGCACAGTCTTGCAAAAACACAGTTTGACCCCTGCAAATTTGGCGCCAATTTACCCTGTTTTTACCGCCAGTTGAAGGTAACCATCCCATACAGGTAGATGAACAGGATCGCCGCAGGTACAAAATAGCGGAAGATGGGCTTCATCCAGGGTCGCACTTTCAGGCCCTTGCCGATGTTGGCCTCGGCTACAAAATTGTCCCAGCCCCAACCAAAACGGTTGCAGCAGAACAACGCCAGCACCAGACTGCCCAACGGCAGCACATTGTTGGATACGATGAAATCCCAAAAATCCAGCCAGGCGGTGCCGGGGGCAAAAGGCTGGAAGTGCAGCACACTGTAGCCCAGTGCCGTGGTCAGCGCCAGGGCAAAGATGCCCACGCTGCAGACTACGCACCCCTTGGGGCGGGACCAGCCGGTCAACTCGCGAATCATGGCTAGAATGTTCTCGCACACACCCAGCACGGTGGACAGCGCCGCAAACACCATAAACAGGAAGAACAGCGCACCCCACCAGCGCCCACCGGGCATGTGGTTGAAAACACTGGCCATCGTGTCAAACAACAGGCTCGGCCCGGCAGTGACTTCCAAATCGTAGGTGAAGCAGGCCGGGAAGATGATAACGCCCGCCAGTACCGCCACGAAGGTATCCAGGAAGATGACGTGTAGCGATTCGCCCATCAGGCTGCGGTCTTTGCCGATGTAGCTGCCGAAGATGGCCATGCCGCCCATACCCACGGACAGCGAGAAGAACGCCTGGTTCATGGCGGCAACGACCACCGAGCCGTTGATGGCGGAAAGATCCGGCATCAGGTAAAAGCGCAGTCCCTCGGCCGCACCGGCAAAGGTCAGGCTGTGGACCGCTAAAACCAGCATCAACACCAGCAGGGCGGTCATCATGCCCTTGGTCACCCGTTCCAGTCCACCCTGCAGGTTGCAGCTTAGGATCAAAAACGCCAACACCACGGTGATGAAAAGATAGGTCACGTTGACCTTGGGGTCAGCAATCATCTGGGCAAAGCCGAAATCGGCATTGCTGCCGGTAAGAAATTTGACGAAGTAGTAAAAGATCCACCCCGTGACCACCGTGTAAAAAGCCATCAGCGCAATGTTGCCAATGAGGCTGAACACACCGAACACGCCCCACTTGTGGCCGGGCTTTTCCAAGCGCTGGTACATATAGATGGGGCTGGCCTGGGCGGCGCGGCCCACGGCAAATTCCATCACCATAGCGGGCAGGCCCAGCACCAGCAGGCACAGGATGTACAGCAGCATAAAGGTGCCGCCGCCGTTGCGCCCGCACATCCAGGGAAACTTCCACACGTTGCCGCAGCCGATGGCGCACCCGGCCGACAGCATGATAAAGCCTAAACGGCTGCCAAGTCGTTCACGATTTTCCATAGGCTCACACAAACACGTAGGTGCGCAGGCGGCTGAAAGCTTCCTCCACCAGGGCACGGGGCAGGGCCAGGTTCATGCGGATAGCGCAGGGGTGGTTGAACATCCGGCCGTCCTGCCAGGCTACGCCCACGTCCCAGCCGGCGTGCAGCACATCCTCGATGCTGTTGCCGTGGGCGGCGCACCAATCCGTGCAATCCAAAAACAGCATGTAGGTACCCTCGGGTCTGGCAACCTGCACACCCGGGAAATGCCGGGCGATGAAATCGCAGGCAAAGTTCACGTTGCCGGAAAGCACTTTGCACAGCTCGTCCACCCATTCGCGGCCCTCGGGGGTGTAGGCACCCAGCAGGGCGTGCATGGAAAGGACGTTCATCTCGTTGTAATGGGGCTTTTCGCTGCGGGCCAGCACACGGTCCCGCAGGGCAGGGTTATAAATGATGTGGTAGCTGCCCACCAGGCCCGCCAGGTTGAAGGTCTTGCTGGGGGCGTACAGGGCCACGGTGCGCTGGCGCGCGTCCTCGCTGACCGATTGGGTAGGCACGTGCTTGTGGCCGTTGAGCAGGATGTCGGACCAGATCTCGTCGGAGATAACGGTCACATCGTTGGCGCGGTAGACTTCCATCGCGCGCTCGATCTCCCAGCGCTCCCACACGCGGCCGCAGGGGTTGTGGGGCGAGCAGAAGATGGCGGCATGGATGTGGTGCTGCTTCAGCAGGCGGTCCATGTCGTCAAAATCCATCCGCCACACGCCGTTTTCGTCCCGGTGCAGGGGGCTGTGGATGATGCGGTAGCCGTTGGATTCCAGCGTGCGGGTAAAGCCGATGTAGGTGGGGCTGTGGACCAGCACGGCATCGCCGGGGGCGGCCAGACAGCCCAGGGCCGACATCACGCCGCCAAGGACGCCGTTCTCGTAGCCGATGGCCTCTTTGGGAAGGTCGGTCACGCCGTTGCGGTCCCGCTGCCAGTCAATGATAGCCTGGTAGTAGGCGTCCGGCGTGGCAAAGTAGCCGTACAGCGGGTGCTTTGCCCGTTCCATGATGGAAACCGGGATGGTGGGCACGGTGGCAAAGTTCATGTCCGCGACCCACATCGGCAGCACCGAGAAGCCGTCCTTGGGTTTGCCCGGCGCAAACCCGCCCGGCTGCCCCAGGGCATCCACCGCCAGCGCATCCATCCCGCGGCGGTCATACACAGTGGTAAAATCGTATTTCATGGTAATACCTCAAGAATCGGTTAGATTGTTGAAAATATACGTGTAGGGGCGAGCACTGCTCGCCCGCAAACTGGTTGATAACCTACACGCCCGCGGGCGAACAATGTTCGCCCCTACAATCGCAATACAATGTTTTTCTCCAAAAATCACACGTATGTGTGATTTTTATTAAAAGTTCTTTGCGTCGCTTTCTTTCAAGAAAGCGACATCACTTCTCGCAGGCGCCGTCATTTCCCTCGCCGCAGCCGTCGCAGTCGCTCTCGAACTTTACGGCGTTCTTGGCAAGCTCGGGGTCCAGGCGCTGGGCGACCTGCATCATCAGGGCGCACTCCATGCGCTTGCGGAAGACCTTGCACCCGTACTCGTACGTACCATGGATGTCGCCGGTGGCATGCAGGGCGTTGGCTGCGCAGCCGCCTGCGCAGTACAGGCGCGCCCAGCAATCCTTGCAGTCCGGGCGGGCGTAGACGTTGCACAGCTTGAACTCATCCCGCAGTGCGGTGTTGGTCACGCCGTCCCACACGTTGCCCAGCTTGTAGTTGGGGTCGCCCACAAACTGGTGGCAGGGATACAGGTCGCCCCAGGGGGTCACGGCCATGTACTCGGTGCCGGAACCGCAGCCCGAAATGCGCTTGTAGATGCAGGGGCCGTGCTTCAGGTCCAGAATATAATGGTAGAACGTGATGGGCTTGCCGGCTTTCTGGCGGCGCAGCATGTCGTTGGCCAGCAGCTCGTACTGGTCAAACAGCTTGGGCAGGTCCTCCTCGGTCAGGGCCTCGGGGGAATCCGGCGGGGCCACGACGGGTTCCATGGACAGCTCGGTAAAGCCGAGGTCATCGGCCATGTGGAACAGATCCTTGGTGAAATCCACGTTGTGATGCGTAAAAGTGCCGCGCATGTAGTAGCCCTGGCCGCCACGGGCCTTGACCAGTTTCTGGAACTTGGGCACGATACGGTCATAGCTGCCGTTGCCGGCCAGGTCCACGCGGAACCGGTCGTTGACTTCCTTGCGGCCGTCCAGAGACAGGACCACGTTGTGGCATTCCTTGTTGCACCAGTCGATGACTTCATCGGTGATGCCGATGCCGTTGGTGGTCATGGTGAAGCGGAAGTTTTTGTTGTGCTCTTTCTCGATGCTGCGCGCATAGGCGACCAGCTGCTTGCACACCTCAAAGTTCATCAGCGGTTCGCCGCCGAAGAAGTCGACTTCCAGGTTGCGGCGGGTGCCGCTGTGCTCGATCAGGAAATCCAGCGCGCGCTTGCCGGTCTCGAAGCTCATCAGGCCGGCCTCTCCGTGGAACTTGCCCTGCGCGGCGAAGCAGTAGCTGCAGTTCAGGTTGCAGGTGTGGGCCACGTGCAGGCACAGCGCCTTGACGACGTTGGAACGGTTCTTGAAGTCGAACGCATGGTCGGCGTAGGCGTCGGGGGCGAACAACTGCCCGGCGGCGGTCAGTTCCTTGATGTCGTCAAAGCAATCGCTGATGTCGGCGGGGGTGACGTCGGCGCGGTCACGGTATTTCTGTTCCAGCTGGGCGGTGGCGGCTTCGCGGGTCAGCCCCTGATCGATCAGGGCGATGGCGTCGTAGGCTACATCGTCCACGGCGTGTACGCTGCCGCTGTACACGTCCAGCACAATGTTGTAGCCGCTGAGTTTGTACTGATGAATCATGTTTTGCTCCTTTGTTTGTTCCTTTTCTTATAAGAAAAGGAACCGAAAAGAATTTTTTAATCAGGTAAGTAAGTTATATAGATAAGCGGTCGAGGATAAGGGATGGGGGATGTGTACGGAAAGTACAGGGGCAAGGGGGCGATAAAGGCCCTAACATTGTGTACCCGGGCATCCCGCTATCGCGACCGCGCTGTACATAGAAAATGCCGGGCTGCCATATCTGGCACCCCGGCATTAAAGCCAGCAATAAAATTACTTGTCGGTCTTCTCGCAAGGCTGGTTGGCAATGCCGCAGCTGGTCTTGCAAGCGCTCTGGCAGGAAGTCTGGCATTCGCCGCAGCCGCCGTTCAGCAGGCTCTTAGCCATGTCGCGGGTCTCGAGAGTCTGGATGTGCTTCATAAAACAGTCACCCCTTTATACATTTTAGAATTATATTTATTGTACACGGGATTGGCGGGATTGTCAAGTCACAGCACGGCAATTTTTGAACCATCCTTGCACACACTGTGGTGCAATCTTGTTCCAGCCGCTTCTAATGCCTGGCAGGCCGCCAAAAATTCCGGCGTAATGGTCTCCCCTGGGGCCACCAGCGGTACACCCGGCGGGTAGGCCCAGATGTACTCCGCTGCCGTCTTCCCGCAGGCATCCGCCATCGGCAACTCCCGCGCGGGCCGCAGCAGTGCTTCGGCAATGGTACACACCGCCCGGCCCGGTGCGGGCAGCAGGTGCGCGGGGGGTGTAGGGGCGTTGTGGGTATCCCAAAGGTGCAGCACCTCGGCCAGGCGGTCCAGCGCGTAGGCGTTGTCGCAGGGGCTGGTCATGGCCAGCACGTTCGGCCCGCAGACCATCTCCGGCTCAAAGCCGCTGGCCCGCAGAAACGCCGCGCCCTCGGCCCCGATCTGCAGCAAAATCTTGCCGCTGTCATGGGCAAAAAAGCCCGGGTGGTCGGCCAGGCTGTCCCGCCCGAAGCACATGATTTTTATGTGCTGCAAATCAGCAGCGGCAGCGGAAAACCGCTCCAGCCGTTCCCGCCAGCGGGCAAAAGCGGCGGGGCCGTCGGTGGTCAGCCAGTTGGTGCAGCCGTCCAGGCTGACCAGCAGCGGGTAGCTGGGGGAGCTTGTCTCAAACACGTCCAGCTGCCGCTCCACCTCGTCGGGGTCGGCCAGGTCGCCGTTCAGCTGCAAAAAGGCCGTCTGGGTCAGGCTGGGCAGCGTCTTGTGGGCGCTTTGCACCACCAGATCCGCCCCGGCGGCCACTGCGCCGCCCTGCCAGCCGTACTGGGCGGCAAAAGGCAGGTAGTGTGCCCCGTGGGCTTCGTCTACCAGCAGCGGTACGCCATGGGCGTGGCAGATGGCGGCAATCGACGAAATATCGCTCAAAACGCCCTCATAAGTGGGGCTGGTCAAAATCACGCACCGCGCCTGCGGGTGGGCGGTCAGCGCCGCTTCCACCGCGGCGGGCGGCACACTGCCGTACACGCCAAAGGCGGCATCCACCGGCGGGGTCAGGTAGTGGGCGGTCAGGTGGCCCAGCTCCAGGGCATGGTACACGGCCTTGTGGCAGTTGCGGGCCGCGATGACCTCGCTGCCGAAGGGGGCCAGCGCGCGGATGCCCGCCAGCAGGCCCATGGTGCTGCCGCCCACCAGATACCAGCACCGGCGGGCACCGTACAGCGCGGCCGTGCGGGCCATGGCGTCGGCTAAAATGCCGTCGGCCTCGTGCAGGTCGTCGGCCCCGTCAATCTCGGTCATGTCCCAGGCGTAGCAGCCCAGGCCGGGGGCGGGGGCGGTGTGGCGCTTGTGCCCCGGCATGTGCAGGGGATAGCGGTCCGCCGCCAGTTTTTCCAGCTGGTGCTGTAAAATCGAATCAGCCATCTTACTCCACCACAATTTCGGCCTTGCTGCCGGCGCGGGTCTTGGTCACGCGCACTTGGCGGGTCAGGCGGTCCTGCAGGGCTTCCACGTGGGAAATTACGCCGATGAGCTTGTCGCCGCCGGCCAGCCCTGCCAGCGTATCCACAGCTTTTTCCAGCGCGTCGGCGTCCAGCGAGCCGAAGCCCTCGTCGATAAACAGTGTTTCAATGGTCACACCGCCGGCGTTCTGCTGGATGGTATCGCTGATGCCCAGCGCCAGGCAGAGGGCGGCCATAAAGCTTTCGCCGCCGGACAGGCTGCCCACGGGGCGGGTCTTGCCGGTGTAGGCGTCGAACACGTCCAGATCCAGCGCGGTCTTGCCGCCCACGGCCTCACTTTTGCGGCGCAGCAGGCGGTACTGGCCGTCGGTCATGCGGGTAAAGCGCAGGTTAGCGGCTTCGACCACACCGTCAAAATAGAACGCTTGTACGTACTGTTCAAAAGGCAGCTTGACCTTGCCGGCCAAATTGCCGTTGATGGTTTTGGAAAGGTTGTCCCACATGGCACGCTTTTCCCGGGCGGCAGCACTCTGGCGTATCGTCTTGTCCAGCCCGGCCAGCGCGGCGCGGTTGGTGTGCAGGCGGTGTACGGCGGCATCCCGCGCGGCCATGGCGGTGGCGCGGTCCGCCCGCAGGCGGGAGAGGGCAGCCTGCAGCTTGGGCAGGGTGTCGGGGTCCTCCCGCTTGGGCATGGTCTCCTGCATCTGCTGTACACGGGCAGTGGCAGCGGCGTGGCCCGCCTTGGCGTTGGCGGTCTTGCGGGTGGCGGCAAAGGCCTGCTTTTCCAGGCCTGCTAGCTGGCGATTCAGGTTGTCCAGCTGGTCCGCTAGGGCGCGGGCTTTGTCAGCCTGCTGCTTAAACTTTTTGTGCTCGGCCTCCAGCCCGGCCAGGCCATCGGCCAGGCTCTTTTGCTGGGCCAGCAGGGCATCCCGCAGTTCGTCCGGGGTCAACTCGGCGGCGGGCTTGCCCTCGTACCGTGCTCCGCGCCGGAAAAAAAATGCATCGGCCTCCCGCAGTAACGTGGCTCGCAGTTCCGCCGCGTGGGCGGCAGCATCACCGGCGGCGCGGCTGGCGTTGGTGGTGGTTCGGCGCTGGGCGGTCAGGGTCTTTTCGTGATCTTCCAGAGCTTTTTCGGTCACATGATCCTGGGGCAGGGCGGCGGGCTGTGGGTGATGCACCGCACCGCACACCGGGCAGGGCTGGCCGTCCACCAGGTCCTGGGCCAGCAGGCCCGCGCGGTTGGCGTTCAGCTGGCGCTGCATGGCGATGTGGGCGGTCTCCAGTTCATCCAAAGCAGCCTGAGCTTCGGCGTAGGAATGTTGCTTTTCTTCGGCATCCGCTTTGGCGGCCTTGGCTTTGTCCAAATTCTGCAGCAGTGCAGCACAGGTATCGGTCAGGCCCTCGGCCAGTTCGATGCGGTGCTCGATTTTCAGCTGTTCGGCATCGCTCTGGCCCAGGGCGGCGCGGGTGGCCTCGGTGTCGGCGATGTTTTTTTTCAGCGCATCGTTGCGGCTTTGCAGTTCGGCCAGCATGGCGTTGGTCTGGCGCTCCACCTCGGCAGCGCGCTTTTCTTCCTCAACCAGTCCGGCCAGCTTCTGACGGCGGGCGGCGCGCTCCTCGGCAATTTTTACACCGGCATCGCCCCGGGCAATCTTCTCGTCCAGCTCGTTCACGATGTTCTGCTGGCACTTCTCGTTGGCTTCGTCAAATTCCAGCAGGCGCTTGCCCAGTTCAGCGGCGGCACCGGCGGCGTAGGGATCGCGGTCGGTCTGCAGTTTTTCCAGCTGGTTGGCGGTGCCCTCATCGGCCCCGCTGCCAAGCAGACTGCCGACCTGCATCAGCAGGGTGTCATCCAGGCGGCGGCAGACATCCTCGGCTTCGCGGGCATGCTGCACGGCGGCCTGGCCCAGGCGCTGGTGGTCGGCGGTATCAAAGATTTGGCGCAGAATGGCGGCGCGCTCGGCGGAAGGCGCGTTAAGCAGCTTGGTAAAGTCGTTCTGCGCCAGCATGGACACCTGGGCAAACTGTTTGGCATCGATGCCAAGCAGTTTGGTGATGGAGGCGGTCACGGCGGAAGCACCGCTCACCGGCTCGTCCGGTTCGCGGATCAGTTCGGCTTTGGCGGGGCTTTTTACAAAGCCGCTGCCCCGCTTGGCGGCCCGCTGCTGGTCCGGCCAGCGGCGCACGGTGTAGGTGCGGCTGCGGTGGGTAAAAGTCAGTTCTACAAACGTTTCGGCTTCGGACGCGGCAAAATCGCTGCGCAGCATCGTGGTTTTGCGGTTCTCGCCGGTGGTCTCGCCGTACAGGGCAAAGGTGATGGCATCAAACAGGGCGGTCTTGCCCGCGCCGGTGTCGCCGCCAATCAAAAACAGGCCGCTGCCGCCAAAGACCGAAAGGTCCAGGTCGGTGCGCCCGGCGTATGGGCCAAAGGCGTTCAGGGTTAGGTGCAGGGGTTTCATTTGGAGGCCTCCTCTCGCAGGGCTTTCACGGCGCGGGCTTCCTCCACGGTCAGCGGGCGGCCGTTCATCTGGGTGAAAAAGTCCTCAAACAGCGAGGCAAACGGCTTGCCCCGCACCGACTGCGCGGTGTCGGCGGGCAAAATCTCGGCCCCCTGGGGGCGGTAGTCCAGCCGCATGGCGTTGGGGTAGGCGGCGCGCAGCACGGCCATGGCATCGGGCTGGGGCGTGGGGTCGGTCAGGGTGGCCCAGATGTAATCACTGGTGTCGGCGGGATGCTCCACCAATTTTGCTAGCGGGCCCACGATATGCCGCATGGCACGGCGGGGGTGCAGGGGCAGCGTGTCGATGCTGTCCACGCCACGGCGGCCCAGGCGCACTAAGGTGGCGGATTTCTCCATGCCGCACTCGTCCAGATGATAGCACAGCGGCGAACCGGCGTAGCGCACGGTGTCGCTGCCCACCCGCTGGGCACGGTGGATGTGGCCCAGCGCCGTATAGCTGAACCCGGCAAAGTGTGCGGTATCGACAGAATCCACGGTGCCCACGGTGAGGGGCGCAGTCTCGCTGCCGGAAAGATGGGGCGGGCAAAGCCCGGCGACCACCATCTGGTGGGCCACCAGCACACGGCGCTCGGCACTCGGCGTGCAGGCAGACAGAGCAGCGGCCACAGCGCTGTCGTAATCGGGCAGGTCGGCCTCGGGCATATAGTGGCGCACGGTGGCAGCGCGCACAAAGGGCAGCAACGTAAACTCCACCGGGCCGAAACGGTCGTTCAGCACGATCTGACGCGGCGCGCCCCGGAACTGCCCAGCGATGTATACGTTCTGGTTGGCCAGCAGCCCGGCAGCGTAGTCCAGCCGCTCGGCACTGTCATGGTTGCCGGAGACAGCCAGCACGGCGATGCGCCGGGCGGCCAGCTGGGTCAGAAACCAGTCCAGCAGGGTGCAGGCGGCGGCAGGGGGCACGGGGGCATCGTAGATATCGCCCGCCAGCACCACGGCATCCACCTTGTTGCTGTCACACAGCGCGAGGATCTGCTCCAGGATGTAGCGCTGATCTTCCAGAAGGTCGAACCCGTTGACCCGTTTGCCCAGGTGCAGATCGGCCAGATGCAGAAATTTCATGGGTAAGTCTCCAAAGATTGTGGTTGCAGGGATGGTAAAAGATTACCGCCAAAGTTTTTCCCAGGTGGTAATGTCTAAGATCGTGCCAGGCAAAACTTCCATGGGTACGGTCTCGGCTTTGCGGAAACGGCATTTTTTGGCAAAGCCCTCGGCTTTCAGGTCGCGGGCCCAGATGCGCAGATACAGGCGGCTGCGACCGTCACCCTCGGCCAGCTTTTGGGCGTAGGCTACGATGCTGCGGCCAATGCCCTGCCCGCGGGCCTTTTCCTTTATAAATAGGCGGCTCAGGCACATAGCACCGGCGGGGCCAAGGTCCAGGGCAAAGTAACCCACCGGCTCGGTGCCCAGGTAGATCAAAAAGTAGTTGATGACACCGCTGTGGATCTCGTCATCGGTCAGGATATCGCTCTGGTACTTATCGGCCAGGGCGGCGGCGACTTTGGGGGTCAGCTTGGTGTAGTGCTGTACAAAAATTTCCTGGGCTAGTTCGGCAACCAGCTCTACATAGCGGGTCTTGGTGACCTGTTTGAAAGTAGGATTCATAAGCGCTCCTTATTGTTCGAGTTATTGTTCTTCTATGGTGATGCTGGTGCGGGCGGGCATGCAGGCCGCCCAGTCACCGGTGTTTTGCAAGATGCCGAACCCCTCGCACAGGTGGTCGGGGCAGGGGCTGTTGACAAAGGCAATGCCGCCGTTTTCCACATGCAGGTGGACGGTGTAGGTGCCGGTATTGATGTCGTAATCGGCGTTTTGGGATAGGTCGATGCGCTGTTCCACCTGCGGATCGCCGTAGCGCACAACGGCAATGTTGCCGCTGCCGTGCCCGGCATGGGTGGCAAGCCAAAGACCGGCAGCCGCTGCCAGCACGGCGAGGGTGAACAGCAGTTCTTTTTTATATTTGCCCATATTACGCCTCATCAAATTCCAGTTCCAGCTGCAGGCCGTCATATCCGGCGGCGGCTTCGGGGTATTGGGTCTGCGCGGAGGCAAGGCCGGGGGCGGGGTCGGTGACGGCGGCACTGTAATGGGTCAGCCACAGGCGGCGCACCTTGGCTTCGGCGGCCAGGGCCCCGGTCTCCCGGCAGGTGGCGTGGCCGTACAGTTTCGCCTTGGGCAGGTCGGCATCCTCGGCGTAGGTGGAGTCCATGCACAAAAGGTCTGCACCGCGCGCTGCTTCCAGCACGGCGGGGCAGGGGCGGGTGTCGGTGGCGTACACCACCGTCAGCCCCCGGCGGGGCGGGCCCAGCACGTCATCCGGCACAAAGCCGCCGATGCTCTGCCCGGCCTGCAGCACCCGCCAGTATGCCAGCGGGATGCCCGCCGCTTTGGCCCGCGCGGCATCGAACCGCCCGGCCCGGGGCAGGTGCAGCCGGTAGCCGCAGCAGGGAACGCGGTGCTTGAGGGGGAACGGCGTGACCGTCAGCCCGGCTTCTTGAAACGCACCCTCGGCGATTTTCCACGTAACCGGGTAGGGCAGCGGCCCGGCCAGTGCCATGATGGCCGCCGCGATGCTCTCCTGCCCCGGCGGGCCGTAGATGGTCAGCGGCGCGGTGCGGTTCAGGCTGGCCAGCGTTTGCAAAAGCCCCGGCAGGCCCAGAATGTGGTCGCCGTGGTAATGGGTCAGCAGCACGGCATCGATGCGGTAGGCGCTTACGCCGTATTTCCGCAGGCTGACCTGGGTGCCTTCGCCGCAATCCAGCAGCAGGGTATGGCCCTGCACCGTCACGGCCAGGGCGGCCAGCGCCCGGTCCGGCAGGGGTTGTGTGCCGCCCGTGCCCAATAGGGTAAGCTGCATCATGGTTCGCACCGCCTTTTCCACACAATTTAACATCTTATTATAGCACAAAAATGGGCGCTGCAAAGTGGCTGGGCGAAATCTTGGCAAAACTTACTACATTTATAATAAGGTAAAAAGGCAGAATCGTAAAAACTGGCAGGGAAATTTTGAAATTTCTTTCACATTTTGTACAGCCCCGGCCGATTGACAAACCCTGACATATATCTTATAATTATTAAGATTCCGGTTATAAACGATGGTGTTTGTGCAGCCGCAACCTCCATCGGTTTTTTTATTTCTTCAATTGTCCGCGATATAGAAACAAACGTGTTCGCGCACTGTGGGGCTTTAAAGAGACACGCCGGGTTCAACCTAAAACTGTATTTCATTAGGAAACGGAGTGGCACTAAACCATGGCGAAGTATATCGTCAAGCGCGTAGCAATGGGCATTTTCAGTGTGTTTATTGTTGCGACCCTTACCTTTTTCATCATGAACCTGGTCCCCGGCGGCCCGTTCGTGGCGGAAAAGTCCATCAGTAAAGCAGCCCAGCAGGCCCTGGCCGAAAAGTACGGCCTGGACAAACCCCTGGGTGTGCAGTACCTCAATTACATGAACAGCCTGATTCACGGCGACATGGGCCTGAGCCTGAAACAGCGCGGCCGTACTGTCAACCAGATTATCTTCTCCAAGCTGCCGGTCTCTGCCCGTACGGCTGGCCTGGCCGTGCTGGTTGCCCTGTGCGTTGGTATACCGCTTGGCTGTATATCCGCGTATAACCGAGGGAAATGGGCCGATAACTTAATTATCGTGTTGGCAACCTGCGGCATCGCCATCCCCAGCTTTATCTCCAGTGTCGTGCTGTTGTACACCTTTGGCATGAACCTGAAGATCCTGCCCACCGTCGGCCTGAACGAGCCTGCCGCCTATATCATGCCCGTGACCGCGCTGGCAATCTATCCCACCGCCTACATTACCCGCCTGATGCGTTCCAGCCTGCTGGATGTTATGGGTCAGGATTACATGCGCACCGCCCGCGCTAAGGGTGTGTCCAGCGTCAAGATTCTGTTCAAGCATGCCCTGCGCAACGCCATCCTGCCTGTTGTCACCTATGTCGGCCCCATGCTGGCAAACCTGATGACCGGCTCCTTCGTTGTGGAAAAGATCTTTTCCATCCCGGGCCTGGGCCGTGACTTCGTGTCTGCTATCACCAACCGTGACTACACCATGATCATGGGCACCACCATTCTGCTGGCATCCCTGGTCATCGTGGCAAACGTCATTGTTGATATCCTGTACAAGGTCATCGACCCGCGCATTAAGCTGAAGTAAGGAGGAGCAGACAAATGGAAAATCTGAAAAGGAATCCGTTGAGCCTGCAACTCAACGTCGAGGACTTTGCCCCCGCATCCAACGATGAGAAAAAGAGCCTTATCGTCATGCGCGAGAGCGTCAACTTCTGGAAGGACGGCCTGCGCCGCCTGCGCAAAAACAAGATCGCCATGGTCAGCCTGGTGGTCATCATCCTGATTGCTATTTTTGCTTATGTTCTGCCCTCTTTCTGGCCGTACAGCTACGAGCAGCAGATCAAAGGCAGCAACAACCTGGCTCCGTTTGAGTATTCTGCCGCTGAGCAGAAGCTCATCGATGCCGGTGAAAAGGTGTTCCCCCACATCCTGGGCACCGACCGTATGGGCCGTGACTTCGCGGTCCGCGTTATGATGGGCACCCGTGTGTCCCTGTCTGTCGGCCTGCTGGCCTCCGTGCTGGTGCTGCTTATCGGCGCTACCTACGGCGCTGTTTCCGCGTTTGCGGGCGGTTGGGTCGATAACATTATGATGCGTATCACCGATATTTTGTACACCATCCCCGACATCCTGCTTATCATCCTGCTGGCTATGGCCATCAAGGACCCGCTGGAGTCCCTGGCTACCAAGCCGGGTTTTGGCTGGATGCAGACGCTGGGACCCAACATGGTGTCCATCTTTATCATCTTTGCCTTGCTGTACTGGGTCGGTATGGCGCGTATCGTGCGTTCTCAGGTGCTTACGCTGAAAGAGAGCGAGTATGTCACCGCTGCCCGCGCCCTGGGCGCTTCTGGCGGCCGCATCATCAAAAAGCACCTGTTGACCAACTGTATCGGAACCCTGATCGTTACCACCACCCTGCAGATTCCCTCCTCCATCTTTACCGAGAGCTACCTGAGCTTCCTCGGCCTGGGTGTTGCGGCTCCCATGCCGTCCCTGGGTTCTCTGGCTACCGATGCCGTCAAGGGCATGAACACCTACCCGGTGCTGCTGATCGCCCCCGCACTGATGATCAGCCTGATGATCCTGGTGTTCAACCTGTTCGGCGATGGCCTGCGCGATGCCTTTGACCCGAAACTGAAGAGCTAAAGAGGGGAGGAAGAAGAAATCATGAGCGAAAAAATTCTTGAGATCAAGGACGAACGCCTGTCCTTCTTCACCCCCGCTGGTGAGGTCAAGGCACTGAACGGCGTGTCCTTCAGCATGAACCAGGGCGATGTGCTGGGTATTGTCGGCGAGTCCGGCTCCGGCAAATCCGTCACTGCTTATTCTATCATGGGCCTTACGGCCTATCCCGGCCGTCTGGTGGGCGGCAGCGTGTGGTTCAACGGCCACCAGATCGACAAGATGACCGAGAAAGAGTTCCGCAAGATCCGCGGCAACGAAGTCTCCATCATCTTCCAGGATCCCATGACCAGCCTGAACCCCGTGTACACCATCGGCAACCAGATCGTCGAGGTTATCCTGCTGCACACCAAAAAGACCAAGCAGGAAGCCTGGGCCCGCGCCAAGGAACTGCTGGAACTGGTCGGCATCAACGAGCCGGAGCGCCGCCTGAAGCAGTACCCCCACGAACTGTCCGGCGGTATGCGCCAACGTGTCATGATTGCTATTGCTCTGGCCTGCGAGCCGAAACTGCTGATCGCGGACGAGCCGACCACGGCCCTGGACGTGACCATTCAGGCACAGATTCTGGAACTGATGAACGACCTGCGCCACAAGCTGGGCATGAGCATCATCATGATCACCCACGACCTGGGTGTTGTGGCCCAGATGTGCGAGAAGATCGCCGTTATGTACGCCGGCCACATCGTGGAGTACGGCACCACCGACGAGATCTTCTACAACCCCCAGCATGAGTACACCAAGGGCCTGATCAACTCCATCCCCAAGCTGAACGCCGAGGAGAAGGAGCGCCTGGTGCCCATTGAGGGCCAGCCCGTTGACCTGCTGAACCCGCCGGCCGGATGCCCCTTTGCACCCCGCTGCAAGAGCTGCATGAAGATCTGCCTGAACAAGATGCCGCCCAAGACCGAGTTGAGCGACACCCATTACACCCATTGCTGGCTGCGCCAGAAAGAAGAATTTGAGAAAGGGGGCAAAGCCGAATGAGCGAGAATCTGGTTGAAGTAAAGCACTTGCAGCAGTATTTCCCGGCTGGCGGCGTGGGCAAAAACAAGCGCTACGTCCAGGCTGTGGACGATGTAAGCTTTGCCATTCGCAAAGGCGAGACCCTGGGCCTGGTCGGCGAGTCCGGCTGCGGTAAGACCACCACCGGCCGTACCCTGCTGCGCCTGTACGAGCCCACGGACGGCACCATCATCTACGATGGCAAGGTGCTGTTTGATAAGAAAGAGAAGATCGCGGTGGACATGCTGCCCTACCGCCGCCGTATGCAGATTGTGTTCCAGGATCCGTATGCCAGCCTGGACCCCCGTATGACCATCGGTGATATCGTGGGCGAGGGCATCGACATCCATCACCTGTGCTCCAGCTCCAAGGAGCGCCACGACAAGATCATCTCCTTGCTGGAGCGCGTTGGCCTGAACAGCGAGCATGCCAACCGCTACCCCCACGAGTTCTCCGGCGGCCAGCGCCAGCGTGTCGGCATTGCCCGCGCCCTGGCCGTGGATCCCGAGTTCATCGTCTGTGACGAGCCTGTCTCCGCCCTGGACGTTTCCATCCAGGCGCAGGTTGTCAACATGTTCGAGGATCTGCAGCAGGAGATGGGTCTGACCTATCTGTTCATCGCCCATGACCTGAGCGTTGTCAAGCACATTTCCAACCGTATTGGTGTTATGTACCTGGGCAAGCTGGTGGAGTTGGCCGACAGCTTTGAGCTGATCGCCCACAACGTCCACCCCTACACCCGCAGCCTGATTTCGGCCATCCCCGTGGCGGACCCCAAGACCGCTCGCGAAAACCACCGTATTGTGCTGCAGGGCGACGTGCCCAGCCCTCTGAACCCGCCCAGCGGCTGCCGTTTCCGCACCCGCTGCCCCTATGCCGACGAGCGCTGCGCCGCCGAGGTGCCGGAGTTCAAGGAAGTGTCCAGCGGACACTGGGCGGCTTGCCATCATTTGGATAAGGTTAAATAAGTTTGTCCCTTACGGGCGTTGCCATCATGCGGCAGCGCCCTTTTTTATTGGGCAAACATAATTGTATTACAACCTGACTCCCGATTCGTTACAAACTTGTCCACCGTACACATACAAAATACAAAATATACACTTTGTCCGCATGCGACGCACAGAATATACACAAATATACATGGTTTTAGCATATATTTGCATATTTGCGTTTCAAAAAGGTTACAAAAATCGCATGTCTATTGCCAATGTGGGGGTGTATGGGGTATAGTATATGTATTCTTTCCACTGTGGACATGCTATTGTCCTACGAGGGAAATGGGTAAGTATATTATATGGAGGGAAAATCACCAATGAAGATGAAGAACATCGCCGCCGTGGCAATGGCTGGCTGCATGGCTGCTTCCTTGGCTGCCTGCGGTTCTACCGCAGCTTCCACCGACACCGCTGCTTCCACCTCTGCTGCGACTGCAGAATCCACCGAGGCTACCGGCGCTTCCGCTGACGGCTTTACCGTCCAGCTGGGCCCCAACCCCGAGACTCTGGATCCGGCCCTGAACAGCTCTGTTGACGGTGCTAACACCATCATCACCACTTTCGAGCCACTGCTGCTGATCGACGAGAACAGCGAGGTCGTTCCCGGCCAGGCTGATCTGCCTGAAGTCAGCGAGGACGGCCTGACCTGGACCTTCACCATGAAGGATGGTCTGAAATGGAGCGATGGATCTGACCTGACCGCGAAGGACTTCGAGTACTCCTTCAAGCGTCTGGCCAGCCCCGACACCGCCGCCCCCTACGGCGAGACTGTGGTCGGCATGATCGATGGCTATGACGATGCCATCGGCAACCCCGATGCAGACGGCAACACCACCACCGATCCCGACTGGGATGCCCTGAATGTCCATGCCAGCGAGGACGGCAAGACTCTGACCATCCAACTGGCTTACCCCTGCTCCTACTTTGACAAGCTGTGCGCTTTCGCAGCTATGAGCCCTGTTCAGGAGGCCACCATCGAGGCCAACGGCGATGCCTGGTGCACCGAGCCCGATACCTTCGTCTGCAACGGCCCCTACTACATCTCTGATTGGGTGCCTTCCGAGCGCATCGTGCTGACCAAGAACCCCTACTACGCCGGTGGCTGGGATTCCAGCAAGATCGTCTCTGAGACCATCACCCTCCTCCTGCTGGAGGATTCCAGCGCTTCCTATGCTGCTTATAACAGCGGTGAGGCCCAGCTGATTAAGGATGTTCCCACCGATGAGATCCCCAGCCTGACTAAGGTTGAAGACGGCGGCGACTTCTATGTCGACACCATCCTGGGCACCTACTACATCTCCCTGAACGACCAGCGCGAGCCGTTCACCGATTCCAGGGTTCGTAAGGCTCTGAGCCTGGCCATCGACCGTGAGTACGTGGCTGACACCATCATGCAGGGCACCTACAGCCCCGCTTACAACATGGTCGGCCCCGGCATCGTGGATGAGACCGGCATGTTCTATGACAACGCCAACGGCGGCGAGCGCTACATCAGCGATGACTACGAGGCTAACCTCGAGGAGGCCAAGAGCCTGTTGGCTGAAGCCGGCTATCCCGATGGCGAAGGCTTCCCCGCCATCACCTACAGCGCCAACGATTCCGGCTACCACATCCCCGTTGCTGAGTACCTGCAGCAGGCCTGGGGCGAACTGGGTATCACTGTGAACATCGACAAGGTCGAGTGGTCCAGCTTCCTGCCCATGCGCCGTTCTGGTGACTACGACATCAGCCGTAACGGCTGGGTCATGGACTACAACGATCCTTCCAACATCATCGAGCTGTTCTACTCCACCAACGGTAACAACGATGGTAAGTACAACAACCCCGAGTTCGATGCTGCTATCGATGCTTCCAAGGTCGCTGACAAGACTGTCCACTTCCAGAAGCTGCACGAGGCTGAGGACATCCTGATGGAGGACACCGCCTGCATCCCCGTTGCTTACTACAACGACTTCTGGCTGCAGAGCCCCTCTCTGAAGGGCACCTGGCACAGCCCCTACGGCTACTGGTACCTGCAGTACGGTTATGTTGAGGGCTAACCCCTTTAGCATTATCTACTGACAAATAGCTGAATAACCGCACCCTTGATGCACTGGCATTGGGGTGCGGTTTTTGTGTTGCGGCGTGTTTTAATATGGTACTGTAGGGAGGAAAATCCCACTTCCATTCTATGACAAAAGTATTACAATTGGCATTGCTTGTTGTAATCGTGGGGCGGACAGGAGTATAATTGCTACTGTTCGCCGCTTTAAAGAACTGCGGTGTCAAACTATTTTATTGTAAGATTTAGGAAGGAAAAGCATCATGAAAATGCGCAACATTGCTGCGGCTGCTATGGCTGGCGCTATGGTCGTGTCTCTGGCTGCCTGCGGCTCCTCTGCAAGCACCACCAACGCTACCGGCGAAGCTGCTGACGCTACGGAAGCAACCGAAGCCGGCTCCACCGGCTTCACCGTCCAGATCGGCCCCAACCCCGAGACCCTGGACCCGGCCTTGAACGCCTCCATCGATGGCGGCAACACCCTGCTGACCATCGAGGAGCCCCTGCTCATCATCGATGAGAACAACGAAGTACAGCCCGGCCAGGCTGAAAGCTATGATGTCAGCGAGGACGGCCTGACCTGGACTTTCCACCTGCGTGACGGCCTGAAGTGGAGCGATGGCAGCGACCTGACCGCCGCAGACTTCGAGTACAGCTTCAAGCGCATCGCCAGCCCGGACACCGCCGCCCCCTATGCCGAGACCGTTGTCGGCATGATCGACGGCTACCAGGATGCCATTGGCAACCCCGATGCAGACGGCAATACCACCACCGACCCCGACTGGGACGCTCTGAACGTCACCGCCAGTGAGGATGGCAAGGATCTGACCATCGTCCTGAGCTACCCCTGCTCCTACTTTGATAAGCTGGCCGCTTTCGTGGTCACCTCTCCTGTCCAGCAGGCTACCGTTGAGGCCAACGGCGACTCCTGGTGCACCGAGCCCGACACCTTCATCTGCAACGGCCCCTACATGATTACCGAGTGGACTCCCTCCGAGCGCATCGTTCTGTCCAAGAACCCCTACTATGTGGGCGGCTGGGACAGCGACAAGATCGTCTCTGACACCATCACCCTCCTCCTGCTGGAGGATTCCAGCGCTTCCTACGCTGCTTATAACAGCGGCGAGGCTCAGCTGGTCAAGGATGTCCCCACCGATGAGATTCCCAGCCTGACCAAGGCCGAGGACGGCGGCGATTTCTACCTGGACGAGATTATGGGCACCTACTACATCTCCCTGAACGATCAGGAAGAGCCTTTCACCGATGTCCGCGTCCGCAAGGCCCTGAGCCTGGCTATCGACCGTGACTACGTTGCCAACACCATCATGCAGGGCATCTACACCCCCGCTACCGCTCTGGTCGGCCCTGGCATCGTGGACAACGAGGGCTACTTCATGGACAACGCCAACGGCGGCGAGGCCTACATCAGCGACGACTACGAGGCTAACCTCGAGGAGGCCAAGAGCCTGATGGCTGAGGCCGGTTACCCCGATGGCGAGGGCTTCCCCACCATCACCTACAGCGCCAACGATACCGGCTACCACATTGCTGTTGCCGAGTATCTGCAGCAGGCTTGGGCTGAGCTGGGCATCACCATGAACATCGACAAGGTCGAATGGTCCAGCTTCATCCCCATGCGCCACGCTGGTGACTACGATGTCAGCCGCAACGGTTGGAGCATGGACTACAACGATCCCTCCAACATGTTGGAGCTGTTCACCACCAACAACGGCAACAACGATGGCAAGTACGCCAACCCCGAGTTTGACCAGGTCATCGAGGAATCCCGCGTTGCTGACAAGGCTACTCACTTCGAAAAGCTGCACGAGGCCGAGGACATCCTGATGGAGGATGCCGCCTGCATCCCCGTTGCCTACTACAACGACTTCTGGCTGCAGAGCCCCTCTCTGAAGGGCACCTGGCACAGCCCCTACGGCTACTGGTACCTGCAGTACGGTTATATCGAGGAGTAATCTCCCCCGTACATAACCACCCCGCATACTGAACCTCAAAAATCCCCCTTACCGTTTGGTGAGGGGGATTTCTGTTTGTGCTGTTGAATTGTTAAAAACTTACGCGCCCAGGGTAGCCGCCATCACAGCTTTGATGGTGTGCATGCGGTTCTCGGCTTCCTGGAAAACGATGGACTGCGGGCCGTTGAACACCTCGTCCGTCACTTCCATGGCATCGCGGTTGAACTTCTCGCCCATCTCCTTGCCCACGGCGGTCTTGTGGTCGTGGTAGGCGGGCAGGCAGTGCATGAACACAGCGCTGGGCTTGGCCTTGGTCATCAGCTCGGCGTTGACCTGGTAGGGGGAAAGTGCCTCAATGCGATCGGCCCAGACTTCCACCGGCTCGCCCATGCTGACCCACACATCGGTGTAGACCACGTCCGCACCGGCCACAGCATCGGTGTCCTCGGACAGGGTGATGGTGGCACCGCTGCGCGCGGCAAACTCCTTGCACTTTTCCACCAGGGCGGGGTCGGGCCAGTAGGCTTTGGGGGCACAGGCCACAAAGTCCAGGCCCATCTTGGCGCAGCCGATCATCAGGCTGTTGCCCATGTTGTAGCGGGCATCGCCCATGTAGGCAAATTTCAGCCCCTGCAGCTTGCCGAAATGCTCCCGCAGGGTAAGGAAGTCGGCCAAAATCTGAGTGGGGTGGTACTCGTTGGTCAGGCCGTTCCAGACGGGGACGCTGGCATACTTGGCAAGTTCCTCCACGATGGCCTGGCCGTAGCCGCGATACTCGATACCCTCAAACATGCCGGAAAGCACTTGGGCGGTGTCGGCAATGGACTCTTTTTTGCCGATTTGGCTGCCGGAGGGGTCCAGGTAGGTGGTGCCCATGCCCAGATCGTGGGCGGCGACCTCAAAGCTGCAGCGGGTGCGGGTGGAAGTTTTCTCAAAAATGAGTGCCACATTTTTGCCGTGCAGCATATCGTGGGGGATGCCGGCCTTCTTTTTGGCTTTCAAGTCAGCAGCCAGGTCCAGCAGGCCGCCGATCTCGGCCGGGGTAAAGTCCAGCAGCGTTAAAAAGTCGCGTCCGATCAGGTCCATGATGGGAACCTCCTTTAAATATATGCATTATATTTGAATAATTATACATACTATTATACCACTTTTCGTGTGGGGTTGCAAGTGGTATAATGAAAAGTAGCGAGAGGAGGTGCGCAATGTCCAAAATCTTTTTCCATGTAGATGTCAATTCGGCGTTTTTGTCCTGGTCGGCCATCAAGCATCTGCAGGACGGCGAGGAGGTCGACCTGCGTACCATCCCGGCGGTAGTGGGCGGCGATGAAGCCCAGCGCCACGGCGTTGTGCTGGCGAAAAGCGGCCCTGCGAAAAAATACGGCATCAAAACCGGCGAAAGCCTGTTTGCCGCCCGCACCAAATACCCGCAAATTAAGGTGGTAGCGCCGGACTTCGACTTCTACGTCCAAAACAGCAAGGCGATGATTGCGATTCTGCAAGATTATACGCCCGATGTGGAGCAGTACAGTATCGATGAAGCGTTCCTGGACATGACCGGCACCGAGCAGTTGTTCGGCCCGCCGCTGACCGTGGCCCACGCCATCCGCCAGCGGATTTATAAGGAACTAGGTTTTACCGTCAATGTGGGGGTGGCCCCCAACCGCCTGCTGGCTAAGATGGCCTCGGACTTTGAAAAGCCCGACAAGGTACACACGCTGTTCCCCGAGGAAGTGCCCGCAAAGATGTGGCCGCTGCCGGTGGGGGATTTGTTCGGCGTGGGGCCCAGCGCGGCGCGGCGGCTGAACGCCTGGGGTGTGTATACCATTGGCGAGTTGGCCGCCCTGGACCGAGACACGGCGGTGCGGTTGTTTGGCACCCGGGGTGACACGCTGTGGAACTACGCCAACGGCCGCGAGTCCGACCCACTGACCAAGCAGCATGCCAAGGACAACAGCTACGGCAACAGCGTGACGATGCCCAAGGATTTGGCCACGCCGGAGCAGGCGGATGCCACGATGCTGGCGTTGTGTGACTCGGTAGGGCGGCGGCTGCGGCGAGACGGCAAGACCGCCCGCGTGGTGACGGTGCAGCTGGTGGACAACGCGTTCCGCCGCACCAGCCACCAGACCACGCTGCCCAATCCGACCAACTCCACCGACCGGCTCTACCATGTGGCCGCCGAGCTGATGCGCCAGATGTGGCCCGCCCGGCCCGTGCGGTTGGTGGGGGTCAGTGCCGAAAAAACCAGCACCGACAACTTTGAGCAGATGGACCTGTTTACCGATACCGCCCGGCTGGACAAGCAGGAAAAGCTGGACCGGACAGCCGATGCCTTACGGAAAAAGTTTGGCGGAGGGGCAGTGACCAGGGCTAAGCTTTTGATGGACGAGGCGGAGAAACCCAAGGCGCTTGGGGCGGCGAAGGATAAGGATAAAAATTGAGTTTTTATATGCTGTTTTGCGGAGGGCACCACCCAAAAAAATAAAAAGCAAAAAGAAGCACCCCACCATTCTCGGTAGGGTGCCCAAATAAGGAGAAACTTCGAAGAAAATGGGTAAAGTTTACTTGCCCAGGTGCCAGATGTCGGCATCGTACTCGGCAATGGTGCGGTCGCTGCTGAACATGCCCGCCTTGGCGATGTTGATCAGGCATTTGCGGCGCCAGTCCAGGGGGTTGTAGGCATAGTCGGCCAGGGCCTGGCCCTTGCGCACCACGTAGGCGTTGAAGTCCGGCAGGGTCTGGAACCAGTCCTTGTTGATCAGCTCGTCATGTAGGCGCTGCAGGTTCTCGGCATTGCCGGCGGCCATCATTTCGGGGCCAGTCAGGAAGTCCACCGCGCGGCGGATGTTGGGGTCGCCCTCGTACCACTGGGCGGCGCAGTAATCGGCGGCTTCGTAACGGTGGATGACCTGGTCGGAGGTCTGGCCGAAGATGTAGCAGTTCTCGCTGCCCACCTGCTGGCTGATCTCCACGTTGGCACCGTCCATGGTGCCCAGGGTCAGCGCGCCGTTCAGCATAAACTTCATGTTGCCGGTGCCGCTGGCCTCTTTAGAGGCAAGGGAGATCTGTTCGGACAGATCGCAGGCGGGGATCAGCTTCTCGGCGGCGGTAACGTTGTAGTTCTCCACAAACACCACCTGCAGCCAGGGGCTGACCTCGGGGTCGTTGGCAATGACCTTGGACAGGGTCAGCAGGGCGTGGATGATGTCCTTCGCGATGATGTACGCCGGGGCGGCCTTGGCGCCGAAGATGCTGACCAGCGGGGTGGCCGGGGTGTGGCCGGCCTTGATCTCGTAATACTGGTGGATGAGGTAGAGCAGGTTGAGCTGCTGGCGCTTGTACTCGTGCAGGCGCTTGGACTGGATGTCAAACATCGCATCGGTGTTGACGGTCACGCCCTGGGTGCGCTGCAGCCAGTCGGCCAGCGCCTTTTTGTTGTCGGCTTTCACCATGGAAAAACGCTGCAGCATGTCCACATCGTCCTTGTAGACCAGCAACTTTTCCAGCTCGGTGGCATCCTTGCGGAAGCCGGAACCGATGAGCTCCTCGATCAGGCTGGTCAGGGAGGGATCGCACTCCAGCAGCCAGCGGCGGAAGGTGATGCCGTTTGTCTTATTGTTGAATTTCTCGGGGTACAGCTCGTAGAAGCCGTGCAGCTCGGAGTTCTTCAGGATCTCGGTGTGCAGGTAGGCCACGCCGTTGGTGGAGTGGGTGAAGTGGATGTCCATGTGGGCCATGTGGACGCGGTCGTCCTTGTCGATGATGGCCAGGCTCTCGTCCTTGGTGCGGGTGCGGGCCAGCTCGTCCAGCTTCTCGATGATGGGCATCAGCTGCGGGACCACGGTATCCAGGTAGGCACGGGGCCACTTCTCCAGGGCTTCGGCCAGGATAGTGTGGTTGGTGTAAGCGCAGGTCTTGGTAACAATCTGCACAGCTTCGTCAAATTCGATGCCCTTCTCGCCCAGCAGGCGGATGAGCTCGGGGATGACCATGCTGGGATGGGTGTCGTTGATCTGGATGGCGGCGTAGTCGGCTAGGTCGTGGTAGTTGCAGCCACGGGCGGCGCACTCGGCCAGAATCAGCTGGGCACCGGCGGAAACCATCAGGTACTGCTGGTAAACGCGCAGGCGGCGACCAGCCTCGTCGCTGTCATCGGGGTAGAGGAACAGCGTCAGGTTCTTGTCGATGGCGGTCTTGTCAAACTGGATGCCGTCATGGACGATCGTCTCATCGATGGTGTCCAGGTCAAACAGGTTCAGGGTGTTGGTGCGGCCCTGGTAACCGGTGACAGCCAGCTTGTACAGGCGGGCGGTGTACTCCTTGCCCGCCAGGCTGACCGGGTAGGTGATGTCGGTCTTCTCGGCCCAGCTGTGGTTGGTCAGCCAGGGGTCGGGCAGTTCGTTCTGCACGCCGTCCGCAAAGGACTGGTGGAACAGGCCGAAGTGGTACCGTAGGCCCACGCCGTCACCGGGCAGGTTGAGGGTGGCCAGCGAATCCAGGAAGCAGGCGGCCAGGCGGCCCAGACCACCGTTGCCAAGGCTCGGCTCCGGCTCGACCTCCTCAATGTCGGACAGGTTCTTGCCCGCAGCGGCCAGGGCATCGCGGACATCATCGTACAGGCCGAGGTTGATCAGGTTGTTGGACAGCAGCTTGCCGATGAGGAACTCGGCGCTGATGTAGTACAGCTTGCGGCCGGTGACGGGCCGGACCTTCTCGGCGCTCTGCTCGCGGACGATGTCCAGCAGGGCGAGGTAGATCTCCTGGTCGGTGCTTTCGGCCAGGGGCTTGCCGGTCAGGGCTTCGATAGCAGCGGTCATATTCATAACGTTTCCCTCCATGTGGTTTGCGTTTGTTTATTTACTGTACCTATGGTATACCACAAAGTTTGGGTCGGATTCTTGCGTTATCCCTGCAACTTATGGTACAATCCTATCATGGAGGGCAAAACCATGGAAAATCAACCGACCCTGCGGGAAACCAAAAAACACGGCGCAGCGTGGTTCCCGTTCAACATCTACCCCTGCGCCATCCCGGTGGATTTTACCCAGGTGGCACTGCACTGGCAGGACAGCATGGAGCTGGTGTTCGTCAAAAAAGGACGCGGCATCGTGCAGGCGGGGCTTGCCAGCTACACCGCCACGGCGGGGGACATCTATGTGTTTGCCCCCGGCGTACTGCATGCCCTGCGCCAGCTGGACGATGAGCGGATGGAGTACGAAAATATCATTTTTGATTTGGAGCTGCTGGGCGGCAGCGGTGACGTGGCGGCGGAAAAATACCTGCTGCCCCTGCAAAGCGGCCGCCTGGCCCTGCCCATGCGCCTGACCCCGGATGACTGGGGCTACGATTGGGCTGCGGGCTGTCTGCATGCTGCCGAAGAGTTCAACAAGATCAAGGACGTTGGCTATGAGCTGTGCATAAAGGGCGAACTGTTGTTGTTTTTGGCCGCCTTGGTGGGCCGCGAGGGTGACCTGCCCCCCGCTGAAAACGCCGACACCCGGCGGCTGAAAACTGCTTTGCAGCTGGTGGAGGAGCACTACATGGAAGATATTCCCGTTGACCGTGCGGCGGCCGCCTGCGGCTGCAGTGCCAGCCACTTCATGCGGTGGTTCAAGGCCATGACGGCCCAAAGTTTTACCGCGTTTTTGAACGAGCACCGGCTGAATGCCGCGGCGGCGGCGTTACGCGCGGGGGATGATACTGTGCTTAGTATTGCCGAGAGTTGCGGGTTTGAAAATTTGTCGTATTTTAATAGGGTGTTCAAGAGGAAATTTGGCTTGACACCGCGGGAATACCGAGGACGTTGATTGAATATTGCGATGCCACGGCCCTGCCGACCTTACGGCAGGGCCTAATTCTATGCTTACAACTACCGTAAAACCATATAAAGTTGTAAATACACCTTGATTTCTCGGTTCTGTTGTTCTATAATACCACTAAAGGTTGTGAACACCAAAACCGTAATGAAAGGAGAAATCACATGGAAGAAAACTACACCGCCCCGGCGCAGATTGCGGAGGGGGACTTTGCGGCGTTTCTGGAGGGAGCGAAGGTCCAAGCGTTGCTATCCCCGCTGGGGTATGCCTATTGTGCCGAGGGCCAGGATGCGAACATCCGCATAAAACGGCTGGAGCGCCTGGAAACCGCCGCCCGGCAGCGCGGTGCCACCCCGGCGCAGCTGGAGGACTGGCACATGCTGCGAAACCGCGAACTGGACGATGAGTGGATGCTCAACCGGGAATCGGTGCGCAGCAAGGCCCGGTGGGTGGCGCTGGAAAGCAGCCCGCTGCAAACGATCGCCAGTGTGCAGCCCCGCGAGGCCGAGTATCTGGCTGAACCCTACCTGCCCAGGGGCATGATTACCATCCTGGCCGGGCATGCGGGCCAAGGCAAAACTACGCTGGCGCTTTGGCTGGCCAGCCATGTATCCAACGGCGATCTGATGCCCGGCGGCCAGCCCGGCAACGTTTACTATTTCACCACCGAAAATGATGAAAGCATCGTACTGCGTCCCCGGCTGGAAGCCATGGGTGCACGGCTGGACAAGGTCATGGTCATGCGCGAGGATACCCGTCAGCTGACCTTGACCGACCCGCGCCTGTTTGAGATGCACAAAATTTTTGGCAGCAAGCCCGATTTAATCGTGTTTGACCCCGTGCAAAGCTACGTGGGCAAAAAGCTGGACATGAACCGCACCGATGACGTGCGTTACATGATGGACAACCTGAACAAACTGCTGCGCGCCACCAACGCCGCTGTGGTGCTGATCTGCCACACAAAAAAAGCGCCCATGGGCTTTAACGGCCGCCCCTGCGAACTGATCAACGGCTCCAGCGATTTCGTCAATGCGGCCCGCAGTGTTTGCTTTTTGGGGCGCGACCCCGCTCGACCGGATGTTTGCGTGGTGGCCCAGGAGAAAAACTCGCTGGGTTTGCCGGGGGTCAGCCTGGCTTTTACCATCGGCGAGGATGGCGCAGTACACTGGAATGATGAGGAATGTGAACTGACCGCCACGCAGATTTTGACTTTCAGCGATGAGAAGCGCCAACACGCCGCCCGCCCCAGCGAGCGGGCACAAGCGGTGATACGCAAGCTGCTGATAGAAAACGAAAAAGTGCGCAGTACCGAAATTGTTGAGGAATGCGCCAAGCGAGGCATCAGCCGCAGCACCGTCTACCGTGTGCGGGATGAATTGCCAATACAGGAACAGCGCACGGGGAAGGGCAGCTTTTGGAGCATGCCTACAAATTCTCAAACCGATACCACCACAGGGGAGTGAGATTTTGAGAAATTGAGATAATGTCGATGCTTCGCTGTTTATAGAAGATACGGTAGGAAAGAGTGAAATAATGGGTAAAGACAACTAACTAAAATCTCAAAATCTCATTATTTCACTATCCAGCTATTGAGATTATCTATGAGAAAATAGGCAGGCCGGGAGGTGTTTGTCAAGTTATCAAGATATCCCCTTATCTTGATAACTTGACAAACACTTCCCGCTTTCCATCGCCAGCCTACCCAAAAGATGACAAAAGTAGGCGCTTTCGCTCGAAAACGGTTGCGCATAGGGGCGGAATCGGGTATAATAAAATATAGATTGTAACGGTGGAAAAAGCAGCAACCGGCAAAGGCTCCCCTTGAGGGGAGCTCCGCCGTCAGGCGGTGAGGGGTGGCCCTCGTGCCGCTTGCTGCTAAAGTAACCACCCCTCAGTCACCTTCGGTGACAGCTCCCCTCAAGGGGAGCCTTTCATGTATTTAAGGAGCGATCGTACATGAACTGGCAGCAAGCCTGTGAACTGCCTTACTATAACGGCACCGACCTGGGGGCTAACTATACGCCTGCGGCTACCACCTTTAAGCTGTGGGTGCCCACGGCGGCGGCCGTCACGGTGGAACTGTTTGCCACCGGCACCGATGCCGAGCCAAATGCCCATCACCTGGGCGCGCATCATTTGCAGTGGGAGCGGGACGGCGTGTGGAGCCTGACGCTTCCCGGCGACTGGAAAAACACCTATTACCTCTACCACCTGCAGTTCCACGATGGCCGCACCACCGATGCCGTGGACCCCTACGCCCGCACGGCCGGGGCCAACGGCCAGCGTGCCATGGTGCTGGATCTGGATGCCGCTGCCCCTGAGGGCTGGGCTGACGATAAGCGTCCGGTCATTCCGCCCCACGCCCGCAGCGTGTGGGAAGTACATGTGGCGGACTTTTCCGCCGATGAGCACAGCGGTGTGCCCGCCGCCTGGCGCGGCAAGTTCATGGGCTTTGTGCCCGCCGATACCACCTTGGACGGGGACGGCCTGCACCCCACCTGCCTGAATTATCTGAAAGACCTGGGCGTGACCCATGTGCAGCTGCAGCCCATTTTCGACTACGAGACCGTGGAAGAGACCCGCCCGGACGGCGGCTACAACTGGGGCTACGACCCCCAAAACTACAACGTGCCCGAGGGCAGCTTTGCCACCGACCCGTTCCACGGCGAGGTGCGTGTGCGGGAGTGCCGCGCCATGGTGGCCGCGCTGCACCGCGCCGGGCTGGGCGTGGTGATGGACGTGGTGTACAACCACACCTACCGCAGCGACAGCAACTTGGAGCGCACCGTGCCCGGCTACTGGAACCGTCGCTGGCCCAACGACCAGATGACCAACGGCTCCGGCTGCGGCTGTGACCTGGCCAGCGAACGCCCGATGGTGCGCAAATACATCGTGGATTCGATACTTTACTGGGCGCAGACCTACCACATTGACGGCTTCCGGTTTGATTTGATGGCCCTGGAAGATGCTGACACGATGAACGCCATCCGCGCCTCGCTGGACGCTCTGCCCGGCGGGCAGGACATTTTGATTTACGGTGAACCGTGGCAGGGCGGCAGCACCAACTTTGAGGGCGGTGCCCGCCCGGCGGACAAGCGCGCCCTGGATGTATTAAGCGACCGCATTGGATTTTTCTGCGATGACACGCGGGATAGTGTCAAGGGCAACGTCTTTGATGCCGCCAACGCAGGCTACGTGAACGGCGCACCCCAGCACGGGTACGAAGTGCTGCACAGCATCAGCGCGTGGCGCGGCGGCCAGCACGGCTACCGGCCCCGCCAGGCCGGGCAGGTGGTGCAGTACATCTCTGCCCACGATAACCTGACCCTGTGGGACAAGCTGGTGGCAGTGGGTCGCCGGTGGGACTACGATGCCCCCGATGCCGACCTGCTGGCCCAAAACCGCCTGGCGGCAGGTATCTACCTGACCTGCCAGGGCCTGCCCTTTATGCAGGCGGGCGAGGAATGGGGCCGCACCAAGCATGGCGACCACAACAGTTACAAAGGCCCGCTGGAAACCAACAAACTGGATTGGACGCGTGCGCACCGTCCGGAATTTGCCGCATTAACGGCATTTTATCGCGGCATGCTGACAATCCGCCGCGCCTGCCCCCGCATTGCCGGGGCCTACGGCGAGCCGGAACCTTTTGTGCTGGCGCTGCAGGGGTGGCTCATCGGGTTCATCCCCGAAAGCCCCGATCCCAAGGACGTGGTGGTGGTCTACTATAACCCTGAGCGCACCCACCAGTGGGTGAGCCTGCCCATCGGCAGTTGGCGCAAGCTAAGCGATGGTGTGCATGCGGGCACCACCCCCTTTGGCCCAATCTACCGCGATGCGATGGAACTGCCCCCCGTGAGTGTGACGGTGTTGCGGTTGGAACAGTAAAAACAAAAAAAGCCTCCCTTGTGTAAAGGGAGGTGGATGCGCGAAGCGCAGACGGAGGGATTGTAACCTTGCGGTGCAACCCGACTTGCCAGGCAAGCGGGACAATCCCTCAGTCAGCTTCGCTGACAGCCCCCTTTGCACAAGGGGGCCTTTTTTGTTGGCGGTTATTCTTCCTCGGCCTCTTCCAAAATTTCCTGGGCGATCTCGCCGCGGGGGCGGCGAGTGTCCATGGCCATTTTTTCAATCAGACGATGGGCTTCGGTCTCGGTGTAGTGCTTTTTCTCGATGAGGTAGCACTTGGCCCGGTCAACCAGGCGCAGCTGCGCGATTTTATCCAGCAGTTTGGTGTTTTCGGCCCGCAGCAGGGCCAGCCGCTTGTAGTTGCTGGCCGCAATCTGCACGGCCTGGCGGAACTGCGCCCCGGTGAACGGTTTGCCCAGCACCAGCACACCGTACGCCTGCAATTTGTCGGCTATCTGGTCGGCGGTGGCAGTCTTAACCAACAGGATGACTCCGGCATCGGTCTTGGTCACGGCATCGGTGCCCAGCTCGTGGCCGAACTCATCCGGCAGCGGCGTGTTGATGACGATGACCTCAAAGTCCTTGGCATCCATCTGGCGGCGTGCCTCGCCGCCGCTGGCCGCCATCGCAGGGCGGGTGTAGCCCAAATCGGCCATGTGCCGCGCCAGGTATTCGTTTGCATTGTTGCCCGCTGATACGATCAGCGCCTTTGGCATGGGTACGCCCCCTTTCGCTAGATTTTCGTGGCGGCTTCGGGACCACCCCTTCGTCGGCTTCGCCGCCACCTCCCCCCAAGGGGAGGCTTTAATGGCTCCCCTCGAGGGGAGCTCCGCCGTCAGGCAGTGAGGGGTGGCCGGATTGCCGCAATCTTTCTTAAATCACCAAAAATCCATGGGCGCGTTCCCAGGCGGCGGGATCGGGGGCGTTCTCGTAGCCGTGGCAAAGCTGGGTCTGGTACTCGAAATATTTGTTCTGCAAGGCCAGCGGCAGCTCGGCGGCGATGAACTCACTCTGGGCCGCCACGGTAATAGCCTCACGCAAACTGCGGGGCAGGCACTCCAAACCCGCGGCCGCGCTGGGGTGGAACAGGTTGCGGTTCACCGGTTCCGGCAGGGGCAGTTTGTGGGTGATGCCGTCCAATCCGGCGGCTAAAATCAACCCTATAACGAGATATGGGTTGCCAGCCGGGTCAGGCCCGCGCAGTTCCACGCGGCACAGATCGCCGCTGGCGCTGGGCAGACGAACCAGCTGGCTGCGGTTCTGGCGGCTCCAACTTACGTACAGCGGGGCTTCGTTGGCACCCAGCCGGGCGTAGGAGTTGGGCACCGGATTGCAGAATGCCGTCAGTTCCCGCGCATGAGCCAGGATGCCCGCCACGAAATGCCCGGCTTCGCTGTCGGGGGTCAGATCGCCCTCAAACAGGTTTTTTCCGTCCCGCACAAGAGACATATTTACATGCAGGCCGTTGCCGCTGCAGTCGTGCAGGGGCTTGGGCATAAAACTGGCGTACAGACCGTTGCGGCTGGCAATGGATTTGACAGCGCTTTTGAAAGTGTTCAGGTTATCGGCGGACTTCACCGCCGGGGCGTAGCGGAAGCAGACCTCGTTCTGGCCCGGACCGCTCTCGTGGTGGCTGTGCTCCGGCTGCAGGCCCATCTCCTCGATGGACAGGCAGATGTCGCGGCGGACGTTCTCGCCCTTGTCCTGGGGCGGAATGTCAAAATAGCCGCCGCGGTCCAGCGGAATATGCGTAGGATTGCCGTTTTCATCGGTTTCGAACAGATAAAATTCGCACTCGCAGCCCACGTTGACACCCAGGCCCATGGCGCGGGCGCGCTTGACCACGCTTTGCAGGTAGCCGCGGCAGTTGCCCTCAAAGGGTTTGCCATCGGGCAGGGTGATGTCGCAGTACATGCGCATGACTGCGCCCTCGGCGGGTCGCCAGGGCAGCACGGTGGCGGTGTCCGGGTCGGGCCAGAGGATGAGGTCGCTCTCCTCGATGTTCATGAACCCGGCGATGGATGAGCCGTCAAAGCTGACACCCTGCTCAAAGGCGCGGGGCAGCTCGCTGGCGAACAGCGAGACGTTTTTCTGGTTGCCGAAGATATCGCAGAACGTCAGCTTGACGAACTTGACATCGTTATCCTCGACAAAATTCAGGATATCTTGTGCGGTACGTTTCATGGGGAGGAACCTCCGTATACCAGCATACTCGAAAGGCCCACCGGGTTGGGGCGGGCCTTTCGAGTTGGTGTAAGAAATAGGAAAAGGAGAATGGCGTGTTTAAAGTGTGCTATTACTCGGTGTAGAACAGCATACGAGAGTAGCACGGCAGAGGCCAGAAGTCCTCGTCAACCAGTTCTTCGGCCTGGTCGGCGGCGGCACGCAGGCGATCCATGGCGGGGATAACCTCATCATGGAAAGCATGGGCCTTGGCGGCCTCGTTGTCCATGTCGCTGACCTTGTCGGTCACGGCCTTCAGGTCGTCGGCGGCATCGGACATCTCATCGGTGTATTTGCTCAAAGTAACCAGCACCTTGCTCTCGGCCTTGGTAGAGATACCCTCCACGGCGGCGGCCTTGGCGGCGGCAGAGCTTGCCAGCTCGCCCATGTAGGCGGAAGCGGCGGGGATCAGCTGCTTGTTAGCAATCTTCAACATGGTGCGGGCCTCGATGTTGATGATCTTGGAGTAGTGCTCCATCTCAACTTCGTAGCGGCTCAGCATCTCGGTCTTGGTCAGGACACCGAATTCTTCCATCAGGTCGATGTTTTTCTTCTCCTTCAGGGCAATCATGGCATCCGGGGTGCACTTGCGGTTGGGCAGGCCGCGGCGCTCGGCCTCGGCTTCCCAGGCTTCGCTGTAGCCGTTGCCGTTGAAGATCACGCGGCGATGCTCGTTCAGCGTTTTCTTGACCCAGGCGGCGGCAGCGCACTCAAAGTCAGCAGCGCCGGAGGTCTCGGCCACGAACTCCTTCAGGGCCTTGGCCACGGAGGTGTTCAGGATGGTGTTGGCATCGGACAGGTTCTCTGCCGAGCCGGGCATACGGAACTCAAACTTATTGCCGGTGAAAGCAAAGGGAGAAGTACGGTTACGGTCGGTGGTATCCTTGCTGAACTTGGGCAGGACATCCACGCCCAGATCCATCTTCATCTTGACGGGGCCGGCGTAGGGAGAGTCAGAGCAGACAGCATCGATGACAGCTTCCAGTTCCTCGCCCACGAAGATGGAAATGATGGCCGGAGGTGCCTCGTTGGCACCCAGGCGGTGATCGTTGCCCGGGGTGGCAACGGAGGTGCGCAGCAGGTCGGCGTACTCGTCAACGGCCTTGATGACAGCGGACAGGAACACCATGAACTGCAGGTTCTCCATCGGGGTATCACCGGGATCGAGCAGGTTCTCGTGGGCGGTGCCGATGGACCAGTTGTTGTGCTTGCCGCTGCCGTTCACGCCTTCAAAAGGTTTCTCATGCTGCAGGCAAACCAGGCCGTGGCGGCTGGCAACTTTCTTCATCATCTCCATCGTCAGCAGGTTGTGGTCGATGGCGACGTTGGTGGTATCGTAGATGGGAGCCAACTCATGCTGGCAGGGGGCAACCTCGTTGTGCTTGGTCTTGGCGGGCACACCCAGCTTCCACAGCTCCTCGTCCAGGTCCTTCATGAACTCGCTGACGATGGGGCGGATGGTGCCGAAGTAGTGTTCCTCCAACTCCTGGCCCTTGGACGGGGCAGAGCCGAACAGCGTACGACCGGTCAGCACCAGATCCAGGCGCTTGTCGTAGTCCTCTTTCTTGATGAGGAAGTACTCCTGCTCGGGGCCAACGGTGGTGGCCACGCGGGGGACATCCTTGCCGAACAGATGCAGCACCTGGCAGGCCTGGTCAGAGATGGCCTGCATCGAGCGCAACAGCGGGGTCTTTTTGTCCAGAGCCTCGCCGGTGTAGGAGCAGAACGCGGTGGGAATGCACAGCGTGTCGTCCTTTACGAAAGCGTAGCTGGTGGGGTCCCAGGCGGTGTAGCCGCGGGCCTCAGCGGTGGCACGCAGACCGCCGGAGGGGAAAGAGGAAGCGTCCGGCTCGCCCTTGATGAGCTCCTTGCCGGAGAACTCCATGATGGCAGTGCCGTCTGCCTGGGGGCTGACGAAACCATCGTGCTTCTCACTGGTGATGCCGGTCAGCGGCTGGAACCAGTGGGTGTAGTGGGTAGCACCCTGCTCGATGGCCCAGCGCTTCATCACGCTGGCCACGACATTGGCGACCTCCAAGTCGAGGGGCTGGCCCTTCTCGATCGTCGCCTTCAGGCTTTTGTAGGTAGAGCTGGGCAGACGCTCACGCATCTCATGCTCGTTGAAAACTTTGCTGCCGTAAAGTTCCATAACGGTTGCTGCCATACTTCTTACTCCTTTATATACCTATTTACAGAAAAAGGACGCTGCGAAAACACATTCGCAGCGCCCTTGCTGTTATGCCTTTATTATACGTTGTGTCCCTGCAAATTGCAACTGGCGATATGACGAAAACGCACGCGACTTTGAAAAGAAAACTGGATGTTTTGTGAACTGTGCGCAGAAGTGGGATTGTGGTATAATTTTGATATTATAGAAGGAGGGGTTCCCATGGAAATCGAACGCAAATGGATGGTCACAACCTGGCCGGATGAAAAAATCTTCCCGTTGATCGAAACCTACCAGATGGACCAGGGCTATATCAGCGTGCGCCCCACGGTGCGCATCCGGCGCGAGGCTCTGCAGGGCGGCCGTACGGCGCTGGTGCTCTGCTTCAAGGGTGCGGGCACATTGAGCCGCGAAGAAATTGAGACAGAAATTGACGAAGAATTGTTCGCTAAGCTGGAACACCTCATCGGCAAGCCTCTTATTAAAAAGGAACGCCGCAGCTATTTGCTGCCCGATGGCCTGACGCTGGAAGTCAACTGCGTGGACAAGGGCCTGCCGACCGCGTTCTGGTATGCCGAGGTGGAGTACAAAACCGAAGCCCAGGCCCTCGCCTGGAACCCCGCTGCTGTCGGCCTGGGAGACTACCTCAACGATGAATGTACCGGCAAGCCCGGCAGCAGCATGGGCGACTACTGGCAGCAAACCCGGCTGGGTGGTTGATAAATGCGCAAAATGTGCTAAAATAAGTACTGTATTACATTGGAAAGGAAACGTATGCAGGTAAAATGGAAAGCCTATATATTGTAATTCCCGCTTATAACGAGGAAGAAAACATCCAGAAAACGATCGAAGAATGGTACCCTGTTGTGGAAAAGCATAATGGGGGGGTAATTCCAGACTGGTCATCATCAACGATGGCAGCAAGGATAAGACCTACGAGATCATGAAGGAGTGCGCCGCGAAGTATCCGCTTCTTGATCCGCAGACGAAGCAGAACGGCGGGCATGGCTCTACCGTCCTTTACGGGTATCGCTACGCCATCGAGCATGGAGCCGATTATATTTTCCAGACCGATTCTGACGGCCAGACCAACCCGGCGGAATTTGAAAAATTCTGGAATGAACGCGAGCGGTACGATGCCATTCTGGGCCACCGCGTTGTGCGCGGCGATGGTAAATCCAGAAAGTTTGTGGAGAACACGGTGTGTTTTCTGCTCCGCATGGTATTCGGTGTCAAGGTGCAGGACGCGAATGCTCCGTTCCGCCTGATGAAAGCAGAACTGGTCAAAAAATACATCGACCGCATGCCGAAAGATTACAATCTGCCGAACATTATGTTTACCACGTACTTTACGTATTATCATGAGAAAGTGAAGTTTGAGGAAATCTCCTTTAAGCCTCGCCAGGGTGGAACGAATTCCATTAACCTCAAAAAGATCGTGAAAATCGGCTGGAAAGCGCTGCAGGATTTCTATGCTTTCCGTAAAGCAATGTAAAGGCTGTGGGAGATGACCATGAAGAAAAAGTGTTCGCTTTTAAACCTGGCAGCGATGGTGTACCTGTACCTGCCGATCCTTGTGTTTATGCTGCTGTGGGTCAAGCTGCCCATTGCCATTGTGGCCAGTGCATGCGTTCTGGTTTCGATTTATCTTTTCTGCAAAGTGGAGGAACCGGATACAAAAAAGCGGGTGACAGCAGGCTTTGTTGTACTGGTGCTGCTTTGCTTCCTGTTCTTTCTGGCTTGGGCACTGGTGTCCGGCCTGGGCGGCTATTTCAAGCAGAGCGGCGACTGGCCCAAGCATAACACGATTTTGAATGATATGATCAAAATGCAGTGGCCTGTGCGCTTCTCGTTCCACACGGATGAGTTCAGCGGCGATGGTGTTCTGTGCTACTACATTGCCGGATACATTCTGCCTGCACTGGTAGGTAAAGTGGCAGGTTTCCATGCGGCAGAAATTACAGAACTGCTGTTTGCGGCGATTGGTCTGTTGATCGGCTGCCTGCTGTTCCACCGGAACTACGGCGAGAAGAAAAATTATACGATCCTAATCGTTGCTGCGACCATGTTCCTGTTTGCTACGTTCCTGTGCCCGATCCTGGGCATTTATCGCGAGTGGTACTCCTGGGATGCAGCATTAGGTGGAATGTGGCTGAGCGATTCGGTCATGATTCAGTATTCTTCCAACATTACGATGCTGCGCTGGGTGTTCCCCCAGATGCAGGGAACGATTGTGGCAACAGCACTTTTCCTGGAAAACCGTAAAAAGCCGCAGACCTGGCTGCTGATTGGGTTCCCGCTGGTGCTCCATTCAACCTTTACTTTCCTGGGCCTTGGTGTTGTTATGGCACTTACCTATCTGCAGGAATGGTTCCAGACAAAAGAAAAGCTTGCGTTTGTAAAAAATACCTTCAGCAAAGTCAATCTTCTGGCGCTGCCCACCGGGCTGGTTCTGCTGGTGTACATTATCAGCAACTTTATGCAGCAAAAGCCGGAAAATGCCAAAATGGGGCTGGAAATCATCAACTATCTGCAAGAGGGCAGAATGATTTTCGTTTTTGTGGCATTCCAGGCAACGTGGGGGCTTTGGGCCTTGCTTCTTCTCAAGGAAGAAAAGAAAAACCCGGTATTCTGGGCATCCTGCGTGATCCTCTTTATTCTGCCGTTCTTCTCTCTGGGGCAGTTCAATGACCTTTGCATGCGTACCAGTATCCCGGCGTTGCTGACATTCTGCGCGCTGGTGGCCAAAAATATTATCCACCACCTCAAAAAAGATCGATTTTACGCAGGTGTGCTGATCGTCTGCCTGATTTTGGCGGGACTTGGTTCTATGGAAGAACTGCACCTTGCTTTGCAGAATTCGGACCTCAGTCAGATCAACCGCCGCGAACCTTACAAAAACAGCGAGGAATACTATCTGTCATCCTCGTACGTCATGTATCAGTATATCGCCTGGGGCGACAGCGCACTGGACTGGCTGCTGCAAAAGTAAACAATGACTGCAGCAAGGTCTCTGCATTTTTGTAAAATCTTCCCGTCTGCCTTTACAAACGGTAACAAAACGGATACAATAATAAGTAACTTCTCAGCCTGCCGAGAAAGGCCCCCTCTGGGATGGGGCTCCCGCGAAGCGGGTGGGGGGAGAGAACCCTGTAAATATCCGAAAGCTTCGGATGCAAGATAATGCTCTCTCCCTCCGGCGTTGCGCGCCACCTCCCTCCCAGAGGGAGGCTTTTGCAATCGGCAGCTACTACAAAACCGAAAAGGGGAACTGTGAATGAAACGCAAGCTCTTGGTTCTGACGGCGTTGCTGTCGCTGTGTGTGCTGCTGGCAGCCTGCAAAAAATCGGATGACACCATTTCCACCTCCGCGTCCGCGGCAACTTCCACCGCCGAGCCGGAGGCTACCCCGGAGCCGACTCTGCCGCCCTACGAAGCCAACGTGCTGACCGGCGAACCCAAGGGTGATGACTACCCCGAGGGCCAGCGCATCACCGCCGTGATGGTCAACAATATCGTGGCAGCCCGCCCCCAGCGCGGCCTGTCCAAGGCGGATATCCTCTTTGAAATCAAGGTAGAGGGCGGCATCACCCGCTTTATGCCTGTGTTTACCGACTACACGACCATCGGCGAGGTCGGCCCTGTCCGCTCTGGCCGTGATCAGTTCTTCCGCCTCATCCTGCCCTGGCAGGCCCTGTATATCCACGAGGGCCAGTCCGTTGTCATGCAGCAGTATGCCATCGACTTCAGCTACGGCAACCTGAACAACAACGATGGTGCCAACGGCTACCGTGACTACAGCCGCGTCAACTGGGCGGGCAAGAGCTACAACAATGGCACCCTGGCCCTGGAGCACACGATGTACACCAACTCCGACAACATCCAGGAGTACATCGATGACAACAAGGTGGACATGAATAAGACTTACAACTCCACCTTCTTCAACTTTGTGGACTATCGCCTGGGCCAGACCCGCGACCTGTCCAACAGCATTGACAGCGCCTACAGCGATAAGTACGGCCCTGTGGTCGGCGATGGCGAGTATGTCGAGATCGTCCACAGCCAGTCCTACAAGACCCGCTTTATCTACGATGCTGCGACCAATACCTACAAGATGCAGCAGAACTACTCTGACGGCCAGTGGCGTGATACCGTGGACGAAGCCGCCGATAACCAGGTGCTCAGCTTCCCCAACGTCATCGTGCTGTACACCGACATCCATACCTACCCCGGCCACGAGGCCAAGGACCTGCAGTATGCTGAGTACGCCTGGGGCGGCATCGGCTACTACTGCTACGGCGGTAAGTGCGAGAAGATCTACTGGCAGAAGGGCACCCCGCTGGAGGCCCTGCGCCTGTACTACCTGACCGAGGACGGTCAGTGCAGCGACACCCCCGTGGAGATCAACACCGGCAAGAGCTATGTGGCCGTGACCGACATCGACTTTGCCGAGAATTTCGTTCACAGCAAGCTGGACGGCGTGGATCTGAGCAGCGCCACCACCGTGACCTACGAGCGCAGCTATGTGGAGGATGATGCCAAGACTGGCGACACCCTGGGCATGTCCACCGATGACCTGACCAATAACGCCACCGGCGCTGGCGAGGCCGAGGAAAACTACACTGAGGATACCACCGGCGGTGAAGAGTATGTCGAGACTCCCGCCGAGGGTGGCGAGGAGACCTCCGCCGAATAAACGCAACCCCAGGGACAGCGTAGCCCGCCCAGGCGGCGGATAAGCGCTGTCCTTTTTTTGAAATGAGGAAAGTATATGAGAAAAATCCAGGCCCTAAGCCTGTCTGCTGCCTTACTGGCATCGCTGCTGCTGGGCGGCTGTGCCAATAACGCTGCATCTTCTGACGCTGCATCGTCCGATTCTGCGTCTTCCGAGCCGGAATCTACCCCAGAGCCGACTCCCGTGCCCCCGGCAGCAAACCCGCTTACCGGTGCGGCGGACGCCGATTATACCGGCAAGCGCCCGGTGGCAATCACCCTGCGCAACATGACCGGAAGCACCCCCCAGTGGGGCATTGCCTCCGCCGATGTGCTGGTGGAGGGTGTGACCGAGGGCACCACCGCCAGCCTGATGGCGCTGTACGCCAACACGGACAGGATCACCAAGGCAGGCCCCGTTGGCCCGGCCCGCGACCTGCTGTTGCAGGTAGCTCTGCCCCTCAATGCCGTGCCGGTACACATTGATAAAAACATCTACGCCAGCAACCTGCTCAACACCCTGGCCTACCAGGACCTGGATGGCTACCACATCGGCAAGGCGGCCTTTGCCTTTGACCAGGACCGCCAGAATGCCGGCTACGCCGAGGAGAACTGCTGGTACACCACCGCTGAGCTTATCAACAGCGGTCTGACCAGCTATGGCGCTTCGCTGAACGGCGATAACACGCCGCTTTTCCAATTTGGCGAGCGCCCAGCGGTGGACCCCGCCAACCGCAACGGCATGAGCCTGACCATCACCTTCTCGCCGGATGACATCGACTGCCTGAACTACGATACCGGCACGGGCCTGTATGCCCTTGCCAACGGGGACGGCAGCCCGGTACAAGATGCTGACAACGGCCAGCAGGCGGCGTTCACCAACGTGTTTGTATTCTACGCATCCAGCGGCATTAAGGATGACGGCTATACCCGTCAGTACGACATGACCTCCGGCACCGGCCTGTACCTGCACGGCGGCGCATGGGAGCGCATCAACTGGACGAAAGAGGATGCCACCGGCCCCTTTGCCGTTACCAACGAGGCGGGTGAGACCCTCATCGTCAGCCCGGGCAAGAGTTTTATTGCCATCTGGGGTGGCTATTACGGCCAGGGCATCTCCCTGACCGCTGCCGATGGTTCCGCCCAGACTCTGCCGGACAAACCGGCCTTGCTGGAAAGCGGTATCTCGGACGAAGCCGCTGCCGCCGCCGAAGCGGACTACAATGCCGCCCAGGAAGCCGCCAGCGCCGAAACGGAACTGGCTCGCGCCCAGACGGAGCTGCCGGGTGCCCAGGCCGCTCTGGAGGCCGCCCAGGCGGCTCTCGATGCAGACCCGGAAAATCAAGATCTCATCACCGCCCGCGATACCGCCCAGGCCAACGTTGACGCGCTCACCGCCATTGTGGCCGCGGCTGAACAGGATGGGGAGCAGGCTGAATAACGGGAGTTCTTGTTCTTTCTTTACAAAGAAAGAACCAAAGAAAGAACCAAAGAAAGAACCAAAGAAATTCTAAACAAAAATGGGAGATACGGTCGCAGACCGTATCTCCCATTTTTAATTAAAAATTCTTTTGGTCCTTTTCTTATAAGAAAAGGACGAGGACCCTCGCTGCTTAGCCTTGCTCCCTATCCTGCTCAAACGCATCCATGTAGCCGTGGGGGACAACATCGTAGGCTTCGGCCAGGTGATCGCGCATCCACATTTCAGCGTCCAGGCGCACACTGTAACCAGCGCCCGGGTCCGTCATCCACTCCTCCGGCTTGCGGAACGGCAGTGCATGCTGGGACAGCATATTCATAATCACACCGCCATGGGTCACACAGGCGGCCTCCTCGGTATGAGTCTTGAGCATGTACTCAAACATCTTCATCAGCATGGCCGAGGTGCGGTTGAAAAACATCTGCCGATCCTCTGCGCCCTGGGGCACCGTGCGGCTGGTGGGGTCCATCCACTGGGCAAACTCCGGGTTCTTCACCAACTGCTGCAGGGGCTGGCCCTCAAACTTGCCAAAGGCCATCTCCCGCAGATCGTGCAATTCAATCTGCCGCACACCAGGGAATAAAATCTCCGCCGTCTGGGTGGCGCGCAGCATCGGGCTGGTAAACACCAGCGGCACCTGGGGGTAATCAAAATCCTTTTTCAGCGTTTTCAGCTGGGCGCGACCCTCCGCACACAGGGGCAGGTCGCTGCCGCTGCCAATGTACAGGCCTTTCAGGTTTCCCTCCGTCAGGCCATGACGGATCAAGTGCAGTTTGTAATATTTCAAAGCAATATCTCACTTTCTGTATCTGTATTCTAAAAGGATACCGCAAAAAAACGCTTTTGACAACGATAAATAGTTACAATTTGGTTACAAAACGGGCGGAATATAACGGGCTGTATTTTTTCGCCCACAATATTTATACCTGGCGGGGCGGGGCTGGCCCAAATATGGGCACATAAAAATTCTGCCCCGTTTTTGGGGCGAAAACACCGTCGAAACACGGGTTTACAAAGCGTTTTTTTGCGGATATAATATACATCACGTAGTATGTATACTGGCCTGTGTGTAGGGGTCAGGTGTGAAAGAGGAATTATATGGCAAGCGAGTTCAACCGTATTCTGGCGCTGCTGCGCAAAGAACGCGGCATCACCCAAAAGCAGGCAGCGGCAGATCTGGGCATCAGCCAGGCGCAGCTGTCCCATTACGAAAAAGGCATCCGGGAATGCAGCCTGACATTTGTGGTACAGGTGGCTGATTATTACGGCGTCAGCTGCGATTACCTGCTGGGCCGTAGTGCCGATCGCAGCGGCCAGACCATCAGCGTGGCCGACCTGCCGGACACCGGGGCTACCACCAGCGGCAGCGTATACCGCGGCAGTGTGCTGCCCACGATGTACAAAAAACTCATCGAAAATTCGCTGGATATTTTGTATGACAAACTACAGGAAAGCAAGGACAAGCAACTGGTCATCCAGATCAGCCAGTATCTGATGCTGGCTGTGTACAAGGTGTTTCGCCGGTTGTACGATGCATCGCCCAAAAATGCGGTGGGCATGTTCCGTATCGGTGCGGCGCGCTGGCAGGGTAATGCCGATGCCGCCATGCACGTGGCCGAGGCCGAGCTGGTTGCCGCCTTGACCGGCGAGGACGGCAGCAAGGACAGCCTGGACCCGTCGACCCTCTCGTTGAGCACCGAGCGCCTGACCCAGGACTACCCCCGCCACGCCACCAGTCTACTGAACCTGGTAAAAAACGCCGAGGAATCCATGCGCGCCCTGCACCCTACAGAGTAAGAATACAAACCCAACCGGGCAGACCCCAAAACGGGCCTGCCCGGTTTTTGTATATGTTTAAAGTTTCTTTGCCTACTTTCTTTTCAAAGAAAGTAGGGAAAAAATTAGTCCTGCACTTTCGCAGCCAGGATCCGCTGGCAGGCAGGGCAGACGGTTTTGCCGTACAGCTGCACCGAGCCAGACAACACCTGACCGCACAGTACGCAGGCATCGGCGGGGCGGTACTTGCGCAGAAGGATCGCATCGCCCTCGGTCATGATCTCCAGCGGCGTATCGGTGGTAATCTCAAAAGTGCGGCGCAGCTCCTTGGGCAGCACAATGCGTCCCAAACTGTCGATGCTGCGGATAATCCCTGTCGAAATCATAAGGATTCCTCCTATTTGCTTACATTTCCCCAAATGATTTGCACGATATTTGGCATTGCTAGTGGTTTGTGGCGCTTCGCATAACAACCTGTAGGTATTATACGGGACATTGGTAAAACTGTCAATAATTGCCAGTTAAAATGCCGCCACAATCGCTCGACACAGGATGACAACTTCTTGTCTGTTTCCGCAAAAAAGGTCCGCTTTGTTACAAAACTGACACAATACTGTAACATCCCCCTTGTACAATACACCTATACACAAAAGGGGGGAATACAGTATGACAAACCGGACTGTCCAGGCGATCCGCCAGCCCGCGCGGGAAATGCAGCGCCGCTGCCGCCGCAAGCGACGGGCTAAAGTGGTGCAGCGTATGCTGTACGTGGCCGCTGTGATGCTGGTGGCCGGGGCTGTGGTACTGGCGCTGTACGGCGGCAGCCCCCTGCATGCCCACGCCGAGCCGCAGCCAGCCGCATTGCCCGCTGACACGCCTGCCGCAGCCACCTCACAGCCCGCCGCACAGGGACAGTACGTGGTGGCCATCGACCCCGGGCACGGGGGCATCAACCCCAACATCGGGGCCTGGGACTACGGCAGCGAGGCGGACGGTCTGCGGGAGAGCGACATCACCCTGCGCACGGCCCAATTGCTGTACGACAAGCTGGCGGCAGACAACCGCTTTGCGCCGATGCTAACCGCCGATGGCAGCACCTACTTAAAGCCCAGCGAACGCGCTGCCGCAGCCAAAGCGGCCGGGGCTGACCTGCTGTTGTCCATCCATTTAAACAGTGACACCAGCACCGCCACCAACGGCCTGGAATGTTACGCCGCGCCGCCTGCCCTTGCCGCCAACGCCGAGAGTGTGCGGTTTGGCCGGTTGGTGACAACGGCTTTTCGGGATCAGCTGGGCTTGACCCTGCGGGGCTGGGACGGTGTGCGGTACTTATATTTTGATGCCAACAACGCCCGCGTAGTCGCGGAATCGTCGGACGCAACCGTGCGTTCCGACCCGACCTTTACGGTGTTGGAGGAATGCGGCTGCCCCGCCGTGCTGGTGGAAGAAGGCTTTATCACCAACCCCGCCGACCGCGAAGCCGTCTGCACCGATTCATCCTGTGAACAGGCGGCGGAGGTGTACTACCAATGTATTGTTGAGTTTTTTGAATCTTGATAAGCAGTCTCTGCGGCTCTGCCTACCTTGCGGCAGGGCCTTTTATAATGTACGTGCACCTTGCCGGGGCATTGGGGATGGCGCCCCTACAGCCCTATACTGTTGGCACCGTAGGGAGGTGTAGGTTTGTCAATGAAGAGTTACAGAGAAAAAGAAGATAAAACCTGTTTAGGG
>CAVAGJ010000021.1:0-47669 GCA_963588145.1 Coriobacteriaceae bacterium | reverse complement strand
CCTTCTTCCAGGATGTCGCAGACGGCTTCTTTTTCTTCCTCCGTCATAGAAACGACCTTGCAGCCATCCACCTTGAATGCCATAAGCGGCCCTGCGAGGTACAAAGCACCATGCTCGTCTGTGATTACATCATCGCTGTTAAAGGCAGTGAGAAGATCATGCTCCGGGAGCATCTCCACACTATCGAGACCCCCGTTCTCCATGGCCTTCTGCAATGCCTCGAAAAGCGTCATTTCCGACGCTCCGGTTCCGGGAACCGCGTAGAGAACCTCTGCATCACCCTCATCCGGTGTTCCAACCTGAATCTCCATGCTGTCACTCGGGCTGCCATCCGCCCAGTCCAGATACATGCAATCGGGCGAACCGTCCTCTCCGCTGACGAAGATGTTCAGATCGCCCTCAATATTTACCGTAATGTTTGCCATAAAAACTCCTTTCAGCGCTCATTCTGGCGCGTTCGTTTTTTCTGCCATGCTTCCAGCAGCTTGATAATGGTTTCCTGCATTTGCAGGGGTGTGTAAGACTTCGGGAAATACTTTCGGAGCACATCGCCCTTGATGGTGATGCGGTCAAGCTCGCTTTTCTTTTCCTCGTCCATGATTTCACACATGGCCTCCAGAGAGCATTTACCTTCACGGCTGAGTTTTTTCAGACGCTGTGCCTGCGACAGCGACGGAGTATTCTGCGAATAATCCATCGCCTCCAGAAAGTCTTTTTGCTCATCGTGAGACAGATACGAAAGCTCTACCGCCGGAGTGAGGGAAATCGTTCCCTCATCCACCATCTGCTGAAGCTCCGGACGAAGCTCGGTTAAACGGATATAACGCTGAACCTGAGTCTTACTCTCACCTGCCTGATCAGCGAGAATTTCAACACTTCGCTTGTTGCTAAAATTGTGCCCAAGTTGGTCACAATTTTTTGTTTCCTGTAATTCTGCCGATTTTGTTGGTCTGCCAGCCTTTCGCCGCATAGCCTCCAGCTTCATTCTGTACGCTTGTGCCTTCTCCATAGGGGAGATATTTTCTCGCTGCAAGTTGCTGTCCACCATGGTTATCACGGCGGTATCATCATCCATCTCACGGACAATTGCCTTGATATCCGCTTTCCCGGCAAGCTCCGAAGCACGGAACCTGCGGTGTCCGGAGACAACCTCAAACCTGCCATCCTCGGTTGGACGAACCAGAATTGGATTGATCACACCGCCAGCCATGATGCTGTCGATGGTATCCTGCATCAGCTCATCGTCATCTCTGACTTTGAACGGATGATTTTTGAAGGGCTTTAGCTGTTCCAGCGGAATCAGCACAACCTGTTCAGCAACCTCCCACTCAGGCTTTGGTTCCGATTTAGCTTTCTCCAGTATTTCCTGTGCCTTTTCATCTTTTGTCTTCGGAGAGGCTCGTGCCTCCTGCACTGCCGCTGTTTTTCTTTTGCGGACAGTCTTCTTTGCAGTCTCCTCAGCGGAAACTGACTTGTCTTTCTCTGCCAATTTTCATCACCTCCCGGAAAGAGTAAGAGCCGCAGCTTTTACACTGCGGCTCAGATAACCCCGTTTGCCATGTCATGACGCACAAGAGCGTCGAAATAATTCGATATGGTAAGCGGAGCATTGTATAGGGACGCCAGCAGGTACTGCTTGATGTTGCGTACCTTGGTGGCATTGTCCTTGAAGGAAGAAAGCACATACTCGATATGCTCACTGTTCAGCTTGAGAAGCTGACTCTTTACGACCTCACGCGGCTTGTCATCTCCGGCAATGCGGATGTACTGCCGTTTGGAACAGATGGTATCCAGCATCAGCTCCATGATCTCCTCAATGGTCTCCTGGTCGTATTGGTGGTTCTGCATGAGAATGTCGTATTCCAGATTTCTCTCAAGCAATTCCCGATAACGCTGTCTCTCATCCATATCCTGTCTCATCCTGTCCTGAGACTCCCGACCGTGATCAGCGTTTTGCGCAGAAGGGAAAGGATAAGGATCAGTATCACTAAAATCAGTATTATTTATCTCAGTATTATTACTCTGTGATTTTCGGGATTCTGGATTCGTGATTTTCACTGTTCCTGAATCGTGATTTTCACGACTCTTGATTCGTGATTCCTGCATTTCGTCGGGACTGCCCACAGGGTTATCCACAAAGTTTTTAACATAGATGAGATTGGGCTTCCCAAGACCCTGCCGTTTCCTCTCAATGAGACCGGCTTTGTTCTCCAGCTCATTCAAAAGCTTCGTAGCCTTCTGATCGGCACATCCGATAGCGTCCATCACCTCATCCAGTGTGAAAATGATGAATACGCGGTTCTCTTCATCGAGCCAGCCGTTTCTCTGGCTCAGACTCATGCGATCAAGCAGTATGCCGTAAAGGATTTTCGCCTCCGCCGAAATGGGCTTAAAGCGTTCCTCAGTGAACAGCGCTTTAGGAATACGGTAGAAGGTAAACAGGTCTGCCTGCGCACCGTAGAAATAATCAAGCGTCATTTGGCACACCTCCCAACTGAGCGAAGAATCTCCTTCGTACACCAGCCGATGCACGGGCCGCATTTGCCGTAAGGGCAATCATCACACTCACTCTTTTTCCTGGGCTTATCGTCTATCAGGTAGTAGCAGCACTTCAAAGTACAGCCGTTTTTCTTCTCGTAGTAATAGCAGGCGCGGCAGTCTCTCGGCTTGCCGTCCGCGTAAATCTCCGTCATGGCATTTTATCCTCCTCAAAAATGGGTACAAAAAAAGCGCATCTGTCAGCCACGAAGGGTATTCCCGCCATGGGGACAACTGATGCGCTATGCGTTATCGTATTCGGTTTTTGGTAATAAAAAAGGACTAAGCCGTTCTCAGCTTACCCCAGTACATAGTCAGATATTCGGTTCCGGCGAGGCGCAAATGCAAGCCCTCATGCCGCAAATTCCTTGATATTACGGGCTTTTCCGGTGTTTAGTCCATAAATAACCCCCTCATTCCCCACCACTGCGTCAAACTTCATTCGTTCCCCCTCTTTCCCCCAGGTCGCGGGATTTGTCAGCTTATTGCTCAGCCGCTTCATGTCCTGCATACGATCCAGGAGCTTGGACAGGCAGATGGCATGGACGTTCCAATCGTCCTGATAGCCCGCCAGTGTTCGCCGCGTGATGCTGACCGCCATTTTCGTTTTGCAGAGGACGAAAATATTCTGCTCCAGCGTTTCTTTCCAGAGGCGCTGCGTTTCCTCAAAGGGAAGCTGATTTTCCGGCTTTGGCAGCTTCATGGCGTACAGGCTGTAGCAAAGATACAGCGGATACAGACCGGATTTGGAGTTCATCTCCAGAAGCCTTGCCTCAGGATTGAGAAAAATATCGGCGGTGACAGCGCCGTTGTCAATAAGGCGCGGCTCCTCCAGCACGGCATCTGGCGCATAGCCCTCGGCATAGAAGTTATAGCCACCGATGCAGTCGCCCATATGCATGTTGACCACGCGCCACGGGGTCAGCACGGTTTCCTTGTCAGGATTGCGGAACAGCGCGAAAATCTCGGCAATGCGCTTGACGCGCTGGGTAGGTGGCAACTCATCCGCAGCCTTGGCGAGTCGGCGAATACGCAAACCGGCACCGATGACAATGTCCTCGTCATAGTATTTGAGAAGCTGTTTGAACAGGTCTTTCGTCACATTTGCCGGCATGAATTCCACCCAGGACTCGGAGTCCACGATGGTGATGAAGTCCTCCATGCGGATATCTTCTTCCAAATCGACCCGTGCACCATAAATCAGCATGGGCAGACGGATGGAGACGGCACGGAGCAGGCGGAGCACCTTTTCGCGCTCTTCTTTCAACTTTTTCTGCTTTTCAAGAGCTTCTTTCTCTTCCGCACTGCGTTCGCGCTTCGGCTTGTTCTTGGCTTTTTCAGTCTTCTGGTACTGCTCATTGTCCATGCCCTGCTGATTGATCGTGACCTTGGCAGGCAGCTTAGACTTGGGTTGACCGTGAATGACAGACGCGAGGTGGTTGAATAGCTTAACATCGGCATCGTTCATAATGATGCCAACGCCCTCATTATAGATGGATTCATCGTCAAAACCGCTCTTGATGGCTTTATCCACGGTGATTTTCTTCATCTGACGCATCATTTTCGGCACGTCATATTCGACCATCTGTGTGCCGTTGATTGCCAGAACCGGGCAGAAATTCAAAAATTCACCCAATGCGGCTTTTGCACCCTCATCGCCTGTCTTGCCGCGCTTTGTGAGGCTATGTACCTCGGACAGCACTCTCAAGGCTCGATCCGGGGCGAAGTCAAAGACATAGGCAACGTCCTTCTGCTTGCCGTCAATGCTGCCAACAGACTGTACGCGGAAAATCGTCTGCATATAACCCGCCGCAGCAGTGGATGCGGAGCCTGCCAACATCATAACAGCAGACCACTCCGGCACCGTGACACCGGTGGTCAGCTTTCCGCAGGAGATGGTAATGGAGTAATCGTGCTTTTGAATGGTTTCCCGAACCTTTTTCAGCGCATCATCATATGCTTCCTCCTGATCGCCGTCTCCAGCAACGTTGGCAATACCGAAATGCTTGAACACTTCATGCTCTCTCAGCAAAGCACTGAGCGCCCGGGCTTCCTTCACACCCGGAACCATCCAGAACGTGTGTTTGAACATATCCCGGTACTGCTGATTGGCAAAGGGATAATGACTATTATCGTCCTCACGGGTAATGAGGTCAAGGAAGGCATTCACATCAGCTTCATGCACAAAGTCTCCGATTTGCACGCCGGATGGAAGCGGCCTGAAATCATCCTTTGGATCGCCGGTCCAGGTGCGGAAGAACTCACGGAAGTTAAACGCCATGTCCTCCGTTTCAAAGCGGTATGACGTTGGCATGGATTCATGCAAATCAAAGGTGAGAATCCGCATTTCCGGCAGGTTCTCATAGGGGTTATGCTCATCGGGATGGTTTTCAGCAAATTCGCGCTTTCTGCGCTGCTCCATCACATAGTCCCAGGTGTAAACATTCTCCTCATATTGCCCCAGCAGGTTATACGGTGTACCGGAAAGAGAGAGCACCTTGGGCTTTTTGCTGTTTTTCGGCGCTTCCAGCAGTTTCTGCACGGCCTGCCCCAAATCAGTCTGTGTGCCCTCATGCGCTTCATCGTAAATGATGCAATCCCAATCCATAGAGAAGACAGCTTCGTTCTTATGGAAGTTGCCGCCGACTAGCTTGGAACCTCGCAAATCCTGCATGGATGCAAAATAGACGAAGGGAACGCCCTGCTGTGCGTAGCGTTCCAGCGTGCGGTTGTTCTCCGAATCAATGGCATCGTCATATTCGTAGTTTGGGCCTTTGCTCAACTTGGTCACGAACAGGTGCTGGCTGTCCTCACCAAAAATGAGATCATGGTCTTTCTGCCAGCCGTCCTCAACGACCGGACGATGGGTTACGACAATGGTTTTCTGAAAACCAGCCTGGTTGATCAGCTCATAGGCGGAAACGGTCTTGCCAAAGCGCATTTTGCAGTCCCAGAGCATGGTATCACCGGTCTTGAATACATTCAGCGTCTTTTCCACCGCGTCCCGCTGCTCCTGACGAAGCGTGATGCCTTTTTTGATTTCTTTCGGCTCACCAGCAGGAGCAGAAATCTTCTCGGCAGCAAATAGGTCGTGCCGACCTTCCTTAAATGCATGGATCGCGTTGATCGCAGTCTGCAAATTTACGCCGTACCATTCCGAATCCCGGTCAGTATCGGGGAATTTCTTGCAGAGATAGCCGGAGCGCGCCAGAACATCGTGGATGTCCGTATCGCTGAACGGCTTGTACATCGGCGTTCCGTCGGCCATTTTTATGGTGCAGATGGCAAGCTCGGTATGCAGGAGCTCATATTGCGTCAGCGCCGTCTTTGTGTATTGCTTGATTCGGTCATGCGCCGCAGCGTTCAGCAAATCGCAGTTCGGTACAATCTGCGTGGGACCAAGGGTACTGTCCAATGATGCCTCACCGATTTTCAGAAAACCTTCATGGTCGGCATCATGGATGGCAAATATATAGATCAGTTTGTATTTGAATGTACTTTCGTAGAGCGCCATACTTATTTGCCCCCTTCCATCATCGAAATAAATGTGCGGTTGCACTTTGAGCGCCAGTCCTTTATGCGGCAGTAAATACCGGTGTGAGCGTGAATATCTCCTTTGGCACAGCCACGACACATGCGGCGGACATCTTCCGGCGCATCTTCAACCATATCAAATAACGATAGCTGCGAATCTTCCGGCTCCGGTGTACAGCTCCCCGGAACGACGCATTTCAGTCCGTCCATTTGCCAGATGTTCCAGGAAACGATCCGGGCAATCTTCTTCAATTGCCCGACAGAGGGTGGACAATCGAAGCGCTCATTATAATACTCAATGTACGAATACAGCAGATTTTCTCGTGCAAGCAGCAGATTATCGCCCTGGTATTCATATCCATAGACGCTTTCATAAGCTCGCTGGCTCCAGCAAAGCCATTCTTCGGCAGTCGTGGTGTTCTCACGGACAATGCGCATTTTTCGGTCAAGCAGTCCAATGCGCTCCCGGAGCGGAATCTTTTGCCCTGTCACAGTATCGTAGCGGCTGACCAGATAGGGGGCTTCGCCGCAGGAAATCTCTAGGCGCTGTGCATCCACATATTTCTGCCAGCCCTTGCGCGCACCGTCAAAGGAAATGGGTTCCCGAGTCGTTTCCCATGTGCTGCCGGTTTCATGATTGAATACGTCTTTTCGCCCGAACCACTGCTCGTCCACAAGATTGTTCTGCTTATTGCAAATCCATGAGGGTGTGAACACCTCAGCCTTATCCCGTGTACGGTCTGCCTGTGCAGAGAGCGATTTTGTGATGCGCGGTTGGATCAGATTCGCCCATGAACCGGTGACCAAGTGCGGGAGTATCTGCGAGTTTTCTTCAAATCCCACACCCAGGCTTTCGTAATCCTTGGTAGCCCAGAGTATATTTTTATGGGTAGTCCTGTCGGAAAGCAGGATATCCAAAAGTTTTTTATCAACAGAACGGATAGACTCTTCCAAAACATCAATACTTTGGATCAGCATAGCCGGTTTAATTGCTACCGTAGAACTGTTCATTGTCAATCCGTCCTTTCTGCACCTCGACGGTATCCATCGGGACGCTTATTTTATTGATTCATAAGAAGCTTATTTCCGTTTTTTCTTCATAGCAAGCCGGTATGCGTATGTCTTCCCGGCACGGAAACGCTCCAGCTTTCCTTCTTCCACCCAACCGCGCAGCAGGCGGTTCGCCGTTGCGGAGGAAGTGTTGAGCAGAACACAGACTGCCGCATTCTGAATGGTGTCGTGATCCTTCATATAGTCGCGGATGCTCATCCAACGGCGCTGCTCCTTGGAGGAGGGTTCATCAATCACTTCGTCCGTCATTGCAATTGTCTCCATGATGGATGAACGGATCGCCGAGAGCATGAATGTGATAAACGGCGTGGACTCCGCCATGTTGTTGGAAGCATTGATGGCATCGTAATACTCCTGCTGGCGGTTATGAATAATGGACTCCACCGGGAGCCATGCAAAGATTGGATTCCACTTGGAGAGCATCAGCGTATGCCACAGCCGTCCGACGCGCCCGTTACCATCCGCGAACGGGTGAATAACCTCCAACTCATAATGCACCACGCAGCTGCGGATGAGCATATGAATGTCAGTATCCTTCGCCCAACTCAGCAAATTGCTGACAAGACCAGGAACGTAATCCGGCAGAGTTCCGAAGTGAAGCACCTGCCCGTTGTTGTCAACCACGCCGACATTTCCGCTGCGGAATACGCCACTTTCCTCGACAAGACCGCGGGTCATAACGCCATGCGCAGTCAGCAGATCATCCACGGAATAGGGGTTCAGCGCATCCAGCCGTTCGTAAATTTCATAGGCATTCTTGACCTCGGCAATATCTTTAGGCGGCGCAAGTACGCGTTTGCCGTTCAGGACAGCAGTGACCTGCTCCAGACTCAGCGTGTTCTGCTCAATTGCCAGAGAGCCGTGGACAGTGCGAATGCGGTTTGTTCTGCGCAGGGTGGGGTTACTGGAAAGCTGATTTGTTGATGTGATCTGCCCGACAAGCATGGCAATTTCCGCAAGGTCATCAATCATTTTAGCCGTAATTTCAAACGGCGGCTGTTTGCTTTTCATAATCTCACCCCACAAAAAATTAAACATGACAATCATACCATAAGATTATGTAAAATGCAATCCAGCAATCATTTCGGCAATCAGAAAATTGCAGAAATAAAAAGCGCCGATAAGTTTGCAAAACAGCAAGACTTCATCGGCGCTTATGTTTTGAAAAAACCGGTTGGGAATATTCGGACAGTATTCAGCAATCGGCATTTTGAAAAACAGTGGGGTGTCCAGCGGGGCGAGGCCCTGTGGCACTGGGTTTCCAATAGGGGCGTGAGCGTCCTGTTGGCTGGGGAATGCAATGGGGACAGAGTTCCCGTGCCGGTGGTGTCCAGAGGCGGCAGAGCTGCCTTGGCAGGGGTATCCAACAGGGGCATGCAGACCCTTTGGCACACGATTTTCCTTCTGGAAAGTCTAGTGTGTTATACCTTTAGCTGCCGCAGACCGCTCAAAGGGGTGCGCCGCCTTATGGGCGCGGCACTTTGTGTGGGCTGCAGAACAGGTAGTTCTGGCACGGGTAAGCATGAGAAGTCATGGCTTGCATGTTGATCAGAATCTGCCTGTTCGGGTGAAGGCGGTGTTGCAGTGCGAAGCATGAAATGCAAAACAAAGCGACATCGCCGGGGCAGCTAATGGTATATAAAAACTCTCGTCCCGCCGCAGCGTAATCACCGTTTTCTTCGTTTCCCTTTGCTGTGTTTTCCCACAGGTCTGGAAGTAGTGAAATTCAGCGGCTTGCCCAGCTTGTAGCGTTGAAAGAAATCTATGAATACCGGTGAACGCGAACTTAACCGTTCTAACACCCGTTTTTCTTCCTCACTCATGGAACTGTAATCGATCTGGAGTGTCCTCGCTGCAACCATGACACGTTTTTCATCGTTGGGCACATCAAGCGAGGCAATCTCCTGTATAGCGTTTGCATATTCCTGAACCATTGCAGCAGAAGGCTCCTCCGCATCGGCGGTCGTGCTGTCCGATTCATGGGCTGTGCGAATATCTGTGATAATTGCTGTCATGTCTTTTTGAATCACATGGCTGTAAAACATATCTTCGCTAACCATCGCCAGCTCAAGGGTGCGCATATCTATATCGGACGCTTCAACTCCACAGCGCTGCATTACCATTTCACGGGCTTTTTCAAGCACCTGGTTCATCTGCTGGATGCGCATATCCGCAATGCGGTTGACACAGATTTCGATGTCGGTCATAAGCTGCGGGAAGCCGGGATGGAGCGCCATTTCACAAAGTAGCCGGTTATTCAAGCGACCGCTGCACAGCAAATCAATCATATCATCACTCAGATGCAGAGCGTTCAGTTCTGTATTTGGGTGATTTTTTGTTTCTATCTCTGCAAGCAGATAATCGGTGGAGACCCCATAAAAATTTGCGAGGGTCTTGATGGCATAGCCATTGATGTCTTTGTCCTCGTTGTTTTCATAGTCGCTGAGCGCAGATTTGGAAAGTCCGGTTGTCTCAGCCAGCTCCTCCAGCGTCAGATTTCGCTCCACTCGGAGGTCTTTGAGACGCTCCTGTACGGTCAATTTTGCGTACATGATTTTCCTCCCTTCCACTTGAAAAATTCTGTTCACACCCATTATATCACGCATTTCCAAGAACGCGGAAATTTTCTGATTTCGGCGTTTTTTCCGACCTTTCGGATATACGGGAAAGTGCTCTTTTTTGCGATAGAATGCCCATGTCAACGAAATAATAAGCCGCCGATTGTTGACATCGGCGGCAAAAGGAGGAACATTGTCCATTTTTGATCTCGTAAAGCAAAACGTATCATTGCCGGAAGCAGCGGAGCGGTACGGAATCGACGTAAATCGATATAAAAAGGCGCTTTGTCCGTTCCACAATGACCACCACCCCAGCCTGCTTGTAAGCGATGACCACTATTACTGTTTCGCCTGCGGAGTGCATGGCGATGTGATCGATTTTGTAAGCAAGCTGTTTCAGCTTTCATTGTACGATGCCGCACGGAAGCTGGCTGCGGATTTCAATCTTGACCCAACGATAGCGCCCGGAACACCACCATTGTCTGGTAAAAGCCGCAAAGCCGGGGTAAAAAGACGTAAAGACAAAGAAAACCGATGTTTTAACACGATGAATGATTATCTGTGGGTGCTTCGTGACTGGGAGAAACGATATGCGCCCGCATCCCCAGAGGCAGACCTTGATGTGCGATTTGTCGAGGCGTGTCAACGCTCGACTTACACAGAGTACCTGACCGACAGCTGGCTCATGGGCGATGATGCTGAGCGAGCGGCAATCTGTGCCAGTAAGGAATTCAGAAAAATTGAGAGCCGACTGGCTCAAATCAGATTGGAGGAGAGGAACAATGCGCAATGCACCCCTGTGGCTGGATAACCAGGGCAACATCACGGAACCACTGTATTGTGAGCGATTCTTGAAGGAGCGCCCCATGAAATGTATCCACGATCGTTTTTATACAGTAGATGGCATCGTGCCGGATGAGGCAGCCATCAAGCAGAGCATTTATGACGAAATTTCACCTTATATCAACACCGGCGTAGCCCAGGCAGTGGAACGGCTCTTCAAGCTGCTGAAGATCGTGTCATATTCAGAGCCGTTGCCGCTGCAAACAGATCGCATCCACGTTGCTAACGGCACTTACTATCTGGACGGCAGATTCAGCACAGAAAAGGAATTCTGCACCAATCGTCTGACGGTAGCATACAATCCGGGAGCGCCGGAACCTGCTAGATGGCTTCAGTTTCTGTCTGAGCTGCTAAATGAGGCGGACATCCCAACCTTGCAGGAATACCTGGGCTATTGCCTTATCCCCTGCACCAAAGGGCAGAAAATGCTCATGCTCATCGGCAAGGGCGGTGAGGGTAAGAGCCGGATTGGCCTCGTTATGAACACAATATTCGGCATTAACATGAATACCACCAGCATCCAGAAGGTTGAAACAAACAACTTTGCCCGCGCCGATTTGGAGAACAGACTCCTGATGGTCGATGACGATATGGATATGAGCGCCCTGCCCAAGACCAACTATATCAAATCCATCGTCACCTCTGAGACCAGAATGGATTTGGAACGCAAACGAGAGCAGAGCTTTCAGGGACAGCTTTTTGTACGCTTTCTCTGTTTTGGCAATGGAGCGCTTACATCTCTGTATGACCACAGCGACGGTTTCTTTCGTCGGCAAATCATTCTCATGACCAAGGACAGGCCCGCAGACCGTGCCAATGACCCGTATCTCATCGAAAAGCTGACCGCAGAGCGTGAGGGTATCTTTCTTTGGATGCTGGCGGGGCTGAAACGCCTGATCGACAATGACTATCAGTTCACCATCAGCGCTGGGGCAAAGGCAAACATTGAATCTATTGTCCGGACCACCAATAATATCGTAGATTTTCTGGCTTCGGAAGGATATGTGGAGTTCAAAGCAGACTATACTGCGCCGACGCGATATTTGTACGACGCTTACAAAATCTGGTGCAATGACAATGCCGAAAAGCCACTGTCCGAAAAGAGCTTTGCTAACTATCTCGGTCAGAATTTTGAAAAGTACGGGCTGGCAGATTCAGACCGGATCACACTTCCCGGTGGAAAGCGTTGCCGTGGCTACGAGGGGATCAGCGTACTGATACGGTTTCCGGAACTGTAAACTGAAGTCGATTCTTTGCGTGCGTGCGTTCATGCGTGCAAGTAGCCCCGAACGCAAACACGCACACACGCAAGATTTTGAAGTTGGTCTGGAGCAAGGACATCAATATTTCTCGGTAAAACCTGTATCCGAAGCCAATGATTGTGATTTCCGTGAATAAAGATACGGACAACAGAATGGAAGACACCGATTCGTGATACACCCAGTCGTAAACAGCATACGCGAAAAAGTGGCGATTCTGCCGATTTCGATGGTTTTTATACATTCTCATAAAACCAGCTACAGAACACTCGACCGGATGGTCATGCCGCATAATCTGAGCCGCTGGGCTTAAGCCGAAAAAACTTTATTGATAGGTGCATCGAGATTGCGATGCAGAAACAACATTTTACAGGAAGGTATGGTCGATAATATGAAATCTACGCTTAGAAATGAGATTAAGTCATACATTGTGCGTTCCGGCTACACGATGCAGGAGGTAGTGGACCAGCTCAGCGTGGAACACGGATGGTCAGACAGTGTATCGAATCTGTCAAACAAGCTCCAGCGTGAGTCTTTGCGGTATGTGGAGGCTGTGCAGCTTGCCGATGCATTGGGATTTGATTTGGTTTGGGAAAAGAGGAGGGATGCATAACGGCTGCTCAGTATGCAATTCTTCGTTTTGCCAAGTATAAAGGGCCTGAAATTTCGGGCATTGAGGCGCACAATGAGCGCACAAAAGAGAAATACGCCAGCAATCCGGACATTGATCCGAGCCGGACGCATCTGAATTTTCACCTGGTCACACCGTCGAGGAAATACCGGGCAGAGGCAGAGCGACAGATCAAGGAAGCCGGTTGCCGCACCCGCACTGACAGCGTGCGGATGGTGGAAGCTCTTGTGACTGCAACGCCGGACTTCTTCAAGGGCAAGAAAAAAACTGAGATCAAAGCCTATTTTCAAGAGGCTTTGGACTTTATCCGGAAAAAACAGGTGCCCGAGACCATCATATCCGCAGTGGTTCATATGGATGAGAAAACGCCGCACATGCACCTGTGCTTTGTTCCGCTGACGCAGGACGGCAGGCTCAGCGCCAAGGAAATCCTCGGTAACAAGAAAAAGCTGGTACAATGGCAGGACAAATTCTGGGAGCACATGGTCAAAAAGTTCCCAGTGCTGGAGCGCGGTGAAAGCGCCAGCATGACGGGGCGCGACCATATTCCACCCAGAGTGTTCAAAGAAATGACGCGGCTGACGAAGCAAGCCGAAAAACTGGATGCACTGCTTTCTGATGTAAAATTCAGCAACTATAAGGAACGCACGGCTCAGATCATAGCTTTTCTGGACAAGTACATTCCGAATGTTGCTGCAATGGAAACACAGATGAAGAAATATCAGAAGTGCTTCGCAACAGCAGAAACAGAGAAAGATAACCTGAAAAAGACAAACGATGTCCTGACAGAACAGTTGGTAAAGAGCCAGCAGCAGAGTGTGCTGAAGAGGCTGCAAGATGCCAAACTGCAAAGTGATTATGCCGCTGCAAAGGCTGTGCTTGATAAAATTCCGCCTGATGTGATTAAGGCATATACGCAGCGCGGAAGCAAAGAAAGGGCGGTGGGTCGTTATAGTGAATTGGAATGAAAAGGACGAGTGGAGCAGCTTAGCCGATTTGCTTGCTAATCTGATTGAGAAATACGCAGATGTCTTGGATTTAGAGCACCTTCCGGAACCACCACATGAGTTGAATGCCAACGAAAAAGGTGAAGAATTGCTGAAACACGAGGGTTTTCCTATTGAAAGCTGCAAAACAGCATGATATAATCGTCATAGAAATTACGTCCAAACTTGATGTAGAGAGCAATTGTGCTCTCTACATCAAGCTACATAAATTTAAGGGGTGACTGCCGTGCTTGAGAACAATATGGACAACAAACAGTCGGATATTATCATCTACACCACGGATGACGGATTGACCAAAATTGAAACAACATTTGACGGAGATACTGTGTGGCTGTCAAAAGCGCAGATGGCTGAACTTTTCCAGCGTGACCGCTCAGTGATATCAAAACACATTAAGAATATCTTTGAAGAGGGCGAATTGCTGAGAGAGGGCAATGTGCAAATTTTGCACGTTGCAAATTCAGATAAGCCGGTAGAGTTTTATAATCTCGATGTCATCATCTCTGTCGGCTATCGCGTAAAGTCCAAGCGTGGCACTCAATTCCGTATTTGGGCAACCGGCGTCTTAAAGGAATATATGCGCAAAGGATTTGCTCTAGATGATGAAAGATTGAAGAATCTGGGTGGTGGCGGATACTTCAAGGAACTGCTGGAGCGCATCCGCGACATCCGCGCTTCTGAAAAGGTATTCTATCGTCAGGTACTGGAAATCTACGCCACAAGCATCGATTATGATCCTCATGCAGACATCTCCATAGAGTTCTTCAAAAAAGTCCAGAATAAGATTCACTTCGCCATTCATGGACAGACCGCAGCAGAGGTCATTTATACGCGTGCCGATGCTGAGAAAGAGTTCATGGGATTGACCACATTTGCAGGTAACCAGCCCACGCTGAAAGAAGCAGTTATTGCAAAAAATTACCTCAACGAAAAAGAGCTTCGCGCCATGGGCCAGCTTGTATCCGGCTATCTGGACTTTGCAGAACGTCAGGCAGAACGTGAACAGGCAATGACCATGCAGGATTGGGCGGAACATCTGGATCGGATACTGACCATGAGCGGAGAGCAGCTTTTGATTGGCAATGGCAGTATTTCACATAAGCAGGCGGTAGACAAGGCAACAACGGAGTACCGGAAATATAAAGCAAGAACGCTTAGTGCTGTCGAACAGGATTATCTGGATTCCATTAAGATGCTGGAGCAGAAGACAGAAAAGAACTGAGAGGTGTGTCATGGCAAAAGATCGAGTAAAGGTATATATTTATACAAGAGTGTCTACCACCATTCAGATTGAAGGATACTCCCTGGATGCACAAAAAGCAAGGATGAAGGCATTTGCGGAATATAACGACTATGAAATCGTTGGCGAATATGAGGATGCCGGCAAATCCGGCAAGTCCATTGAAGGCCGCGCTGAGTTCAACAGAATGCTGGGAGACATCAAGTCCGGTAAAGACGACGTTTCTTTCGTTTTGGTATTTAAACTTTCCCGCTTCGGCAGAAATGCCGCTGATGTGCTGTCTACCTTGCAGGTCATGCAGGACTTCGGTGTAAACTTAGTTTGTGTGGAAGATGGTATTGACTCCTCTAAGGATGCAGGAAAACTGATGATTTCCGTTCTTTCCGCTGTGGCGGAAATTGAACGTGAAAACATCCGCGTTCAGACAATGGAGGGTAGAATCCAGAAGGCACGCGAGGGAAAGTGGAACGGTGGCTTTGCTCCTTATGGCTATCAGCTTGAAAACGGTCAGCTGATTATCAACGAGGAAGAAGCAAAGGCAATCCGCATTATATTCGACCAGTATGTTCATACCACCACCGGAGCAAATGGCCTGGCAAAATATCTCGCAAATCACGGAATATACAAGATTCAGCGTCAAAATGGTAAAAGTCCCCTATTCAATGCAGCACTCATACGCAAAATCATAAAAAATCCCGTTTATTGTGGGAAAATTGCCTATGGAAGACGCAGAACCGAAAAAGTGCATGGCACGAGGAATGAATACAAACTGGTTGAGCAGGACGATTACCTGCTGGTAGATGGTCTTCATGAAGCGATTGTTCCAGAAGATCTTTGGCATGAAGCACAGGTAAAAGCGCTGGCGCAGGCGAAAAAGTACGAACGTATTGACCGCGGGAATGAAACCAAGATACATCTTCTGTCCGGGATTGTAAAATGCCCCATTTGCGGCGCAGGCATGTATGGCAACAAAAGCATAAAACACAAGCCGGACGGCTCAAAGTACAAGGATTTCTACTACTACGGCTGCAAGCATCGCACTATGACTCGTGGACATAAATGCGACTACAAAAAGCAGATTCATGAAGAGTTGCTCGATGATGCAGTAGCGGAGGTCATTGTCAAACTCGTAAGTAACCCGAAATTTGCTGCTATGATGCAGGAGAAAATCAATATGCAGGTAGATACTACCGTAATCGAGCAGGAAATCGAAACCTACGAAAAGCAGCTCCGCCAAAGCTATGCCGTAAAATCGAAACTGATGGAGGAAATTGATTCGCTTGACCCGGATGATAAACACTACGTCAAGCGCAAGTCAGACCTGGATGCACGCCTCTATAAAATGTATGATAAAATCGAAGACATTGAGAACCAGCTGACAGCAGCCAGAGCAAAGAAAATGGCGATTGAAGCGGACAAGCTTACAGCGGATAATATCTACAAGGTTCTGATTTATTTCGATAAACTCTACTCCGCTATGGATGATCTGGAAAAGCGTCAGCTGATGGAGACGCTGATTTCTGAGATTCAGGTTTACGAGGAACGTCAGCCAAACGGTCAGTGGCTCAAGTCCATTAAATTCAAGCTTCCGATTATCGAGGAGGATATGGATCTGGGTTTGGACTCAAATAATCGTATTGAGACGGTATGTCTCTTAGTGCGGAGAAATGGTCTACATGTCGACATTGACGTAGATGTGGAGGAAATGCTACAAGAGAAGCGCGGTCAGGCGACCTATGCGCAGATCAAGGATTACGTTCTGGAACAGAACGGTTTGAAGGTCTCCTCGCTGTATATATCTCAGGTGAAGCGCAAATGCGGACTGGATGTCAGCGACAGCTACAACAAATCGAAGTCTGAGGATACGGCTGTCCCGCAATGCCCGCCGGAGAAGGAAGAAGCCATCATGAATGCCTTGCGGCACTTCGGAGTGGTATAAAGGCTGATAGATTAACACAGACGAACAGTGCCCATCGATTTTCAAAATCGGTGGGCACTACTTTATGCATTTATGATTGCTTCACTGCGCTGTGTTATTCTTCAAATCGGTTATCCGGTTTAATATACGCCAAGCAAAAAGGTACGGTTGTTGATCTAAAGCAGCAAGCTCGGATTTTTCGCTGGATTCAGGAAGCCGGTATCACAACATTGGAAGATTTTAATGCTGTGCTGGATGCCCGAAAGCCGACGCTCGATAAGATTAAGGCAAACAAGAAAATGGCTCAAGTATTCGTTAGCAAAAGTGGCACAAATATTCATTGACATTCACAGGCGAGTTTTGTTTTTCTACGGAATTCTCCAAAAAACAAAAGGTTAGATAGGACTAACATCTTGAAAATCGCTCCCGCACCCTTTATAATAAAGATAGCTGTGAAAAGCCTAACAAATGCAAAGGAGAGAAAATTATGATCGAATACTCCGCACAGGTCAATAACATGTGCCCGATCACAAAAGGGCCCAAGCACGGTCCCGCCCCGATCCCCGAAGAGGGTCAGTGGGTCAAGGCCTATAAAATTGAGGACATCAGCGGCTATACCCACGGTGTGGGTTGGTGCGCACCCCAGCAGGGCACCTGCAAGCTGAGCCTGAACATCAAGAACGGCATCATCGAGGAAGCCCTGGTTGAGACCATCGGCTGCTCCGGCATGACCCACTCCGCCGCTATGGCTGGTGAGATCCTGCCCGGAAAGACCATCCTCGAAGCCCTGAACACCGACCTGGTCTGCGATGCTATCAACGTTGCTATGCGTGAGCTGTTCCTGCAGATCGTCTACGGCCGCAGCCAGACCGCTTTCTCTGAGAACGGCCTGCCCGTTGGCGCTGGCCTGGATGACCTGGGCAAGGGCCTGCGCTCTATGACCGGCACCATCTTCTCCACCAAGGCCAAGGGCGTTCGTTACCTGGAGCTGACCGAGGGCTACATCCTTAAGACCGCTCTGGATAAGGACAACCAGGTCATCGGCTACCAGTTCGTCCGCCTGGGCAAGATGATGGAAGACATCCGCCACGGCAAGGACCCGAAGGAAGCCTACGAGAAGAACATCGGTACCTACGGCCGCTTCTCTGCCGAGCAGGGCGCTGTCAAGTACATCGACCCGCGTGAAGAATAAGAGAGGGAGGAACATAGATTATGGCAACTTTTGAATCCCAGAATCGCCGTATGCCCAAGATCGAGGCCTGCCTGAAGGCCAACGGCCTGGAGAGCCTCGATGCCTGCAACGAAATGCTGCTGGCTAAGGGCATCGACTGCGACAAGATCATCCGTGGCATCCAGCCCATCTGCTTCGATAACGCCGTCTGGGCTTACACCCTGGGCACTGCCATCGCTGTTAAGCGCGGCCTGAAGAGCGCCGCTGACTGCGCTGCTGCCATCGGCGAAGGCCTGGAAGCTTTCACCATCCCCGGCTCTGTTGCAGAGCAGCGTAAGGTCGGCCTGGGCCATGGTAACCTGGGCGCTATGCTGCTGCACGAGGACACCCATTGCTTCGCCTTCCTGGCCGGCCATGAGTCCTTCGCTGCTGCTGAGGGTGCTATCGGCATCGCCCGTACCGCCAACAAGGTCCGTAAGGAGCCCCTGCGCGTTATCCTGAACGGCCTGGGCAAGGACGCTGCTCAGATCATCAGCCGTATCAACGGTTTCACCTATGTGCAGACTGACTACGACTTCGCCACCGGCGAGCTGAAGGTCGTCAACACCATCGCTTACTCTGACGGCGAGCGCGCTGCTGTTAAGTGCTACGGCGCTAACGACGTTCTGGAAGGCGTTGCAATCATGAAGTCTGAGGGCGTTGAGGTTTCCATCACCGGTAACTCCACCAACCCCACCCGCTTCCAGCACCTGGTTGCCGGTACCTACAAGAAGTGGGCCCTGGAGAACGGCAAGAAGTACTTCTCCGTTGCTTCCGGCGGTGGCACGGGCCGTACCCTGCACCCGGACAATGTGGCAGCCGGCCCAGCTTCTTACGGCCTGACCGACTCCATGGGCCGTATGCACGGCGATGCTCAGTTCGCTGGTTCTTCCTCCGTCCCGGCTCACGTCGAGATGATGGGTCTGATCGGCGCTGGCAACAACCCGATGGTCGGCATGACTGTCGCTTGCGCTGTTGCTGCTTCTCAGGCAAACGCCTAATCTCTTTTGCAATAGCTTTGTGGGAGAAACCCCGTTTGTGGGTTTCTCCCATTTTTTGTGCCCAAATTTGTGTATCGCGCAAAAGTTGTGCGTATAGCTTTGTGCGGATGCAAAGTTATGTGATACAATTTACATAGAAAAAAGTAGCAAACTTTTTTGGCCCCCTCTGGGAGGAGGCTCCCGCGAAGCGGGTGGGGGAGAGAGCGAAGCTTCGAGCCAGGCAAAGCTCTCTCCCTCAGTCGCCTGCGGCGACAGCTCCCTCGCAGAGGGAGCCTTTCAACACCACCAAAAGGAGGAACCCATTATGAAACTTGCCGCCCGTATTGCTGTGGGGGTGCTGGCTGTTGTGGCCGTGGTCGCTGTGGGCTTCGCCGCGCTGGATAACCTTGGGGGCCAACCAGGCCGATGCCAGCACCAAGGCCAAGATCGCCAGCCTGCTGGCACCCTTTGCCTGCCTGGACGGCATTAACGAGAAAGGCGTTTCCATCGCGGTGCTGACGCTGGACAGCGAGCCCAGCAAACAGGATACCGGCAAGCCGGTGCTGGCTACCACGATGGCGATCCGCCTGGTGCTGGACCGCGCCGCCACCACCGCCGAGGCTGTGGAGATGCTGCAGCAGTACGACATGTTTGCCACCAGCGGCCGCGACTACCATTTTTACATCACCGATGCCACCGGCGATGGCCGCGTGGTGGAGTTTGACTGCGATGACCCGGCCCGCCCGCTGGTCGCCACCCCCAGCCAGCAGGTGACGAACTTCTTTGTGCTGTACAAGGAGAACGTGCTGCCCAACCAGCGCAACGGCATCTACGGCCACGGCCGCGAACGGTACGATGCCATTGAGGAAGTGCTGGATGCCAACGCCGGGGCCGTCACCCCGGATATCGCCTGGCAAGCCCTGCAGGCTTCCAGCCAGGCCCCCAACCCCGAGGACGTGACCAGCAATACGCAATGGTCGATTTTGTACAATAATACAAACCGTACAGCGACCATCGCCCTGCGCCGGGATTGGGAGAATAAGACGGAGATTGATTTGAATAGCGAGACGGCATTTTAAAATGCCGCAACTTAAAGGTTTCTCCCTGATTTCCTCGTCCTGTTGACAAAATCGTGCATCTGTTCTATAATCAAATGCTGTAAAACATAGTAAATCAGTAGTTTAATGCCTATGGCGTGAGGGGAACGGAATGCTCAATCAATTTTCTAGAACGGAACTGTTATTTGGCCACGAGGCCATGGAAAAACTGTACAAATCCCGCGTGGCGGTGTTCGGCATCGGCGGTGTCGGCGGTTATACGGTCGAAGCCCTGGCCCGCAGCGGCATCGGTACGCTGGACCTCATTGATGACGATAAGGTCTGCCTGACCAACATCAACCGCCAGATTTTGGCTACCCGCAAAACCGTGGGCAAGTACAAGGTCGAGGTCGCCCGCGACCGCATTTTGGAGATCAACCCCGATGCCGTGGTCAACATCCACCAGACTTTCTACACGCCGGACACTAAGGATCAGTTCGACTTTACCCAGTACGACTACGTGGTGGATGCCATCGATACCGTCACCGGCAAGCTGGCGATGATTATGCAGGCCGATGCCGCCGGTACGCCCATCATCAGCTGCATGGGCGCGGGCAACAAGATCAATCCCGCCGCGCTGGAAGTGGCCGATATCTACGAAACGTCCGTCTGCCCGCTGGCCCGCGTGATGCGTACCGAACTGCGCAAGCGGGGCATCAAGCACTTGAAAGTTGTCTACTCCAAGGAGAAGGCCATCACCCCCGTGGATGATATGGCCATCAGCTGTCGTCAGCACTGCATCTGCCCGCCGGGCACTGCCCGCAAATGCACCCAGCGCCGCCAGGTGCCGGGCAGTACTGCCTACGTCCCCGCCGTGGCCGGGCTTATCGTCGCAGGCGAGGTCATCAACGACCTGGCCTGCAAGCAACCCGAAATGGTGCAGAACTAAAACAATAAACCGGGAGCACAACGGGTGCTCCCGGTTTTTGCATCCATCTTATCCGCGCATCTTCTCCTGGTACCCCTCGCCCCACGCCCACATGGCGTCCAAAACGGGCTTTAAGCTGTAGCCCAGGTCGGTCAGGGTGTACTCCACCCGGGGCGGCACCTCGGCGTACACCGCGCGGGTCAGCAGGCCGCTGGCTTCCATTTGCCGCAGCTGGGCCGTCAGCACCTTCTGCGTCACATGGCCGATGGACTTTTTCAGCTCGCTAAACCGTTTGGTGCCGGGCATCAGATCGCGCAAGATCAGTACCTTCCATTTGTCGCTGATGAGCGTCAGTGTGGTCTCCACCGGGCAGGCGGGCAGAGGGGCGCGGGTCTCGATTGTGGTATCTTCCAAAAAATCACGTTCTTTCCATTGGTATACTTTTGGTAACTATAGCACAATATTGTGCTTACTTTACAATTGGGCGCTACAGCCTTATTATAAGGGTGTTGACAGGGAAACGCAAGAGACCCTGTGAAAAAATATCGGAGGAACACCCTTATGAACAAAGTTGTAGAATTTCTGAAAGCGAACCCCGTGCAGTACCTGGCCACCGTCGGCCGCGATGGCAAGGCCAAATGCCGCCCCTTTATGTTTGCCGACGAGATGGACGGCAAGCTGTGGTTCTGTACCAATAACACCAAGGATGTGTACAAGGATATGCAGGCTAACCCGGAAATCGAAATCTCTGTTTCCAGCCCGGCTTATGCCTGGATTCGCCTGCATGGCACGGCCGTGTTTGAGGATAACATGGCGGCGAAGGAAATGTGCATCCGAAACCCCATCGTGAAAAGCCAGTACGGCGAGGCCTCCAACCCCATCTTTACGGTATTCTACTTGGAAAACGCCCATGGCGTTATCGCCGATTTCTCCGGCAACCCGCCGCACCAGTTCTAAAGCAGCCACTTGCCGCCCACCATGCCGCCGGGCGGCTGTCGGCGTTTTCCCTGCGAAAGGAGACTTTCCCATGACACAACCAACCCTGCAGGAGACCCGTCGCCGGGAGCTGATCGCCCAGCTGCTGGCGGAAGAACCGAAGTACAGGGACCTGGCCATCCCGGCGGACGAGACCGGCCAACGCCAGCTGCTGCGCGCGCTGATGAACGTGCGCCCGCCCTGCGCCGTGCCCCGCCGCTTTCTGGAGCTGCAGGGCGCCTACCTGCAGGCAGAGAACGCCGCAAAAGGAATCACCGATGCCGACACTTTGCCCGAGGCCGAGCCGGGCATCTGCCTGTGGCAGGGGGACATCACCACGCTACGGTGCGATGCCATCGTCAACGCCGCTAACAGCGGCATGACCGGCTGCTACGTGCCGAATCATCGCTGCATCGATAACTGCATTCACACCTTTGCCGGGGTGCAGCTGCGCCAGACTTGCGCCGAACTCATGCGCCGCCAGGGGCACGAGGAACCCACCGGCACTGCCAAGCTGACCTCCGCCTACAACCTGCCCTGCCAATACGTGCTGCACACGGTGGGACCTGTCGTGCGGGGGGCGCTCACCGCACGCCACAAAGCCCAGCTGACCAGCTGCTACCGTGCCTGCCTGGAGCTGGCCGCCGCCCACGGGCTGCTCAGCGTGGCGTTCTGCTGCATCTCCACAGGCGTGTTCGGCTACCCGCAAAAGGCAGCAGCGGAAACCTCCGTGGCCGCCGTGCGGGAATTCCTGCAAACCAAAACCAGCGTCCAAAGGGTGATCTTCAATGTTTTTACATCGACCGACCGAGAAATCTATGCCGACCTCCTCGGGCATTGAGCGCCTGCGCACCGCCCTGCAGCAGGCCGATGCCGTCATCGTCGGGGCCGGGTCGGGGCTGTCCACCTCGGCCGGATTTGTCTATTCGGGCGAGCGGTTCTGGGAAAATTTCCACGATTTTGCGGAAAAATATCATTACAGCGATATGTATTCCGGCGGCTTCTACCCCTATGCCACGCTGGAGGAACACTGGGCCTACTGGAGCCGCTACATCTGGCTGAACCGCTACACCCCCGCGCCCAAGCCTGTGTACGAGGATCTGCTGGCGTTGGTGCGCGGCAAGGACTACTTTGTGCTGACCACCAACGTGGACCATCAGTTCCAGAAAGCGGGCTTTGACAAGCGCCGCTTGTTTTACACCCAGGGCGACTACGGGCTGTTCCAATGCAGCGAGCCCTGCTGCCAGCAGACCTACGATAATGAGGAAGTTATCCGCCGGATGGTGGCCCAGCAGCACGACATGCGCGTGCCGACCGAACTGGTGCCCCACTGTCCCCACTGCGGCAAGCCGATGAGCATGAACCTGCGCGGCGATGCTGCGTTTGTGGAGGATGACGGCTGGCACGCCGCCGCCGGGCGCTACAGCGAATTTTTGCGCCGCCACGAGAACTGCAAGACGCTGTTTCTGGAGCTTGGCACCGGCTATAACACGCCGGGCATCATCAAGTACCCCTTCTGGCAGATGACTGCCCAGTGGCCCGACGCGACCTGCGCCTGCATCAATTTAGGCGAAGCCTACGCCCCGAAGGAGATTGAAAAAAAGTCCATCTGCATTGATGCGGATATTGGGGAAACGCTGAAAAATCTTGATTTGACGGAAAAAATGCAATAAGAAAAGCCGCGGCCCACTGCAAAGCATGGGTCGCGGCTGATTTTTACGCAGTCACTGCGCGGCGGGGGAGGGGACAGGACCGTTTTCGGATCTGGCTCTATCCAGCAGGGCCTTGCATTTGCAGACCATCGCGCCGGTTTTCTGCAAGGTGGGCTGCAGGTACTCCGGACCAAGCTCCTCGCCGATGGTGGCCAATGCTTCGGCAAAAAAGCGGTTCACCTCGTCGTCCGTCACGCCCAGCGCCAGGGCGCGGCGCGCATAGCCCGCCAGGCCATGGACGCCCAGCAGGATAAGCACTTTCAGGCTGCGGACATTCTTCGGCGCAGACCAGATGTTGGCCATATCGTAGTCGGCAGTCCGCCCGCAGGGCGAGGCGCAGACCGCGCAATCCGGCACGACCTTGAACTTCTCCGCATGCACCCGGTCGATCAGGGCAAGGAGTGCGGCGTCATCACAGGCGGCAGCCGAGCTGTTTGCCGCCAGCGCTTCGATCATCACCTGCCAGGTCTTGCCGCTTACCGCAGGGGCAGTATCCGCCGCCCGCGCCAGCCCCACCAGCGCCCCGGTGAGGGTATCCTGTAAGGTGTTGTGTGTATTGGTATCCATGGCCCCTCGCTTGTGGTTATAAGTGCACGGTTTCCAGCAGCTCCTGCACCCATTGCGGGCGGTAGCTGCCTACGGGCAGCAGCTGGCCGTAGCGGTACTCGGCCACCAGCACAAAACCGTTGTTGTTGTCGAAAAACTGCGCTTCATCGCAGTAAGGTGGAATTTTGGCCACATCGGCAAAGCGATGGGAAAAGCGGTTCTGCACGTCTTTTTCCGGGATGTCATGCCCGCCGCGGGCCACGCGGTTGCGGATGCACTGTAAGCTGTCAGCCACCGTATCCAGCCCGACGTAGTACAGCCGGATGGTATACCCGGCCTCCTTGGCACGGCGGCACAGCCGTTTGGGGTAGCCGCCGGAAAGCGTGGTCTCCTGGGTAAAGTTGATGCCGTCGGCCAGGGCGGTTTCGATACGCTCTACGGCGAGCTTGCCGCCCTCGTAGCTGTCGCCGCCGCACTGGGCGGTCAGCTGGACCGGGTCAACGACCAGGCCCAGGGTCGTTGCGGACAGCGCGCAGAGACCCCGTTAAGCTGGACTTGCCGGCACCATTTACGCCGCCAATAAGTGTATAGATCTTCAAGAAAATCACCCCGGCAAAAATGATAGCAGATTTCCCCCGAAAGCGGCTGCTGGCCGGTGATGGGGGTCTCCCGCGGACTAAAAAACAGTCCACTGGACTGTTTTTTGCGCACTGCGGTGCGCCGTCCTGTTCGCCCCCCTCAGCACTGGAAATAAAAAAACACCCTCGGCCTAAGCCGAGGGTGCTTTTTTATGCCGGTGATGGGGGTCGAACCCATACGGTGTCACCACCAACGGATTTTGAGTCCGTCTCGTCTGCCAATTCCAACACACCGGCACAGGAAACTATATTATTATACCTGCTCCCCGCACAAATGTCAAGCAGGCAGGCGAGGATTCGAGTCTTTTTTTGTGGGAATAGTTGTTTTTTAAACTGTATGCGTGTATAATTTATACTGTATAATTTTGTTCAAAATGTGAGGAATGTCTATGCTTTCCGATCCGCAGCTTCATTATCTGGATAACGCCGCCACCACCCGCGTGGATCCCGCAGTGACCGAGGTCATCCACGATGCTTTGGTGGAACTCTGGGCTAACCCCAGCAGCCTGTACGACCCTGCCGTGGCCGCGCAGGATGGCATCGAAACGGCACGCGCCCGCATTGCCAAAACATTGCATTGCCGCAGCGATGAAATTTACTTCACGGCCTGCGGGTCAGAGAGTAACAACATGGCGATCTATGGTGCCGCACTGCCCCGCCGCCGCTGGGGTAACAAGATCGTTGTTACCGGCTTCGAGCACCCCAGCGTGCAGCTGCCCATCCGCGCCTTAAAAGAGGAAGGCTTTACCGTTGTGGAGATCGCCCCGGAGCGGAGCGGCCATATCGATGCCGAGAAATTCCTCGCTGCGGTGGATAAAAACACCGTCCTGGCTGCCTGCATGGTGGTCAATAACGAGACGGGCGCGAAGCAGGACATCGCCGCCCTGGCGAAAGGCATCAAGGCAAAAAACAGCCGTACCCACTTCCATGTGGATGCCGTGCAGGCCTGGTTGCGCATCCCCATCGACCTGCAAAAATGGCCCGGCGTGGACACGCTGTCCGTCTCCGGCCACAAGATCCACGCCCCCAAGGGCATCGGCGCGCTGTTCGTGCGGGACAGCCAGCGCCAGACGCTGCGTCCGCCCTACATCGGCGGCCATCAGGAGCGCGGCATGCGCCCCGGTACCGAGAATACGCCCCACATTGTGGGCCTGGGACTGGCGGCGGCTAAGGGGAACCAGCGATTGCGCACCAAGGGAGATCGCATCCATGCTCTGAACCAGCAGCTGCGCGCCGGCCTGGCCGAGCTGCCTGGCATCACGCTGAATTCCCCCGCCGATGCGGTGGACGAGGTGGTCAACTTCTCTACTGGCTGCATCAACAGCCAGACCTTCATCAACTACCTCAACGGGCGGTTGGTGTTTGTCTCCGGTGGCAGCGCCTGCGATAAGGGCGAGCCCAGCCACACCCTGCAGGCCATGGGCTGCGATGATCTGACCATCCGCACCGCCCTGCGCGTCAGTTTTTGTGCCGACAACACCCCCGAGGACGTGGAAGCCCTGCTGGACGGCCTGCGCAGCGGCCTGAAAGAACTGCAGCATATCTAAAATATAACACCTACCAACGAAAGGCGTATTTCTGTATGAAAGAGATCATCCTAGCATACCAGGGTGAAATGACCCTGAAAGGCCTGAACCGCGGCAAGTTTGAGGCCCGTCTGTCCAAGATTATCCGTTGGCGGCTGGAGCCGCTGGGTAAGTTCAAGGTCTACCAGGCCCAAAGCACCGTATTCATTGAGCCGAAAGAGGAAGGCCTGGACATGGACGAGGCTTTCCGCCGCGTCTCCCACGTGTTCGGCATCGTCAAAATGAGCCGCGCGGTGGAGTGCCCCAAGAATTTTGACGCCATTTGTGAAACCGCCGAGGCTTACCTGGGCGATACGCTGCGGGGCATCCGCACCTTTAAGGTGGAGGCCAAGCGCGCCGACAAGACCTACCCGATGAAAAGCCCGGAGATCTGCCGTGAACTGGGTGCCTACCTGCTGGACAAGCATCATCACCTGCGGGTGGACGTACACAACCCCCAGCTGGAAGTGATGGTCGAGATCCGCGACCACTCCGCTTACGTCCACGGCCCCAAGGTGGAAGCCGCCGGCGGTTTGCCGGTGGGCACCAGCGGTCGTGCGCTGAACCTGCTCTCCGGCGGTATCGACAGCCCTGTCGCCGCCTGGTGCATGGCCCGCCGCGGCCTGGCGCTGCATCACATCCACTTTGCCAGCCCGCCCTACACCAGCCTGCGCGCCAAGATGAAGGTGCGCGATCTGGCCCGGGAACTGGTGGAATACACCGGCAACTGCACCCTGTTCGTGGTGCCCTACACCAAGCCGCAGGAGTATATCCGCGACCACGCCCCCGATGTGCTGTTCACCGTCCTGATGCGTCGCAGCATGCTGCGCATTGCCGAGCGTGTGGCCAACAAGCTGGAACTGCAGGCCCTCATCACCGGCGAAAGCCTGGCCCAGGTGGCCAGCCAGACGATGGCGGCCCTGGCCTGCACCGATGCTGCCCAGAACCTGCCCGTGCTGCGCCCCTGCATTGGTATGGATAAGACCGAAATTATTGCAATTTCGCGTAAGATCGGCACCTTTGAAACATCAATCGAACCGTATGAGGATTGCTGCACGATCTTCACCCCGCCGCATCCCAAGACCAATCCCACCATGGAGGAGATCCTGGTGGCTGAGGCGGGCATGCCGGATCTGCTGGTGCTGGAAGCGGAAGCTGCTGAAAATGTCGAAAAAATTTACATCCGTATGGGTGGGGAAGAAGATGATCTGCTGTGACCGCTGAAATCATCTGCGTTGGCACAGAACTGCTGCTGGGCGACATTTTAAACACCAATGCGCAGTTTTTAAGCCGCGAACTGGCCGGACTGGGCATCAGTGTGCTGCACCAGCATGTCATTGGCGATAACCCCGCCCGCCTGCGGGAGCTGGTGACCCAGGCCAAAAGCCGCAGCGACATGCTGATTTTCTCCGGCGGCTTAGGCCCCACTGAGGACGACCTGACCAAGGAGACCGTAGCCGAAGCCTTTGGTGATACATTGCATTTTGACGAGGTGGAGTGGGATAAAATTCTAGCCTTCTTCGCCCGGACAAATCGCCGCCCCACCGAGAATAACCGCAAGCAGGCCATGGTGCCCACCAACGGCCACAAGATCATCAACGACCACGGCACCGCTCCCGGTGCCTGGTTTGAGGATACTCAGGGCTGCTGCGCCGCGCTGATGCCCGGGGTGCCCCGCGAAATGAAAGCTATGTGGTTAGAGCAGGTGCGCCCGTTGCTGCTGGTCCGCCAGAACTGCACCATCCACAGCCACACACTGCGGGTGCTGGGCGGCGAAAGCGCCATCGCCAGCAAGGTGTCCCCGTTGTTTGAAAGCACCAACCCCACCGCCGCGATTTATTGCAAGACCGGCGAGTGCGAGATCCGCGTGACTGCGCGGGAAACCACCCCCGAAGCTGCCGAGGCCGCCTGCCGCAAACGGTTGGAGGAGTTCCGCAGCATTTTGGGCGATGCTGCCTACGATGTGGACGTGCCCGCGCTGGAATATACGGTGGTGCGTGTCCTGCGGGAAAAGGGCCTGCATGCCGCCACCGCCGAAAGCTGCACCGGCGGCATGATCGCCGAGCGGCTGACCAATGTGCCCGGCTCCAGCGAGGTGTTCGGCTACGGCTTTGTCACCTACGCCGAAGCCGCCAAGCAAAAACTGCTGGGTGTCCCAGCGGATACGATTGCACAGTATAACGTAGTTTCCGGCCCTGTGGCCGCCGCCATGGCCTTTGGCGCGGCCAAAGAATCCAGCGCGGAACTGGCTGTGGGCATCACCGGCCTGGCCGGCCCTGGAGGGGAACTGCCCGGCAAGCCGGTGGGCACGGTCTACCTGGCCGGTGCTGATGCCCGCACCAACACCGGCTGCCTGATTCGATTGACCCTGGGCGGCTACCGGGAGCGCAGCGTCATCCGTGCCCGCGCCGCCATGTACGCGCTGGATATGCTGCGCCGCATGGCGCTGGGCCTGCCCGTGCCGGATAGCCTGCCCATCACCCTCGACACCCCGGCACAAACGATGGATATTTGACTAGAGGTTCAACATGGTAAACACAGAACTGAGAATTTTGCGCGTATTCGGCCCCACGGCGGCAGAAGTTTCGTCGGTGCTGCGTCAGGCACGGGCCGATGGCTGCCCCGGCCTGCGTCTGCTGGAACGGGACGGCGAGTTTGCCGTCTGCGTCCAGGTCAGTGCGCCCAACCGCGCCATGGCCGAGCAGTACTGCGAAAAATGGGTGCAGCGCCTACGCAGTAAATTTGGCGATGATGTGTTTGCCACCGGTGAAACCAGCCTGGCCCAAGCCACGCTGGACACCCTACTGGAAAAGCGCAAGCTGCTGGTGGCGGTGGATGAGACAACGGGCCGCTTGATTGGCTCCCTGCTGCAGCCGCTGCCCCACAGCGAAGCCGTGTTTGACTTTGGCACCGAGAGTTACGCCGACCCCAAAAAGCAAAAGCAAATCGTGGTGCCGCCCCAATTGTTGAAAAAATTCCCCGGCGATATGGTGCAGGCCGCCGCAGGCCGTGCCCTGGCTGCCATGCAGGCCGCAGGGGCCGACTTTGCCGCCGTGTACATGCCCGCCACTGTGGGCCAGTGCCCTTTTGTGCTTATCTGCGATAGCCACGGCGCTGCCGCCTGCGCGCTGCCGCCGGACCTGAACGATGCCACCATCGGCAACCAGATTTTGGACCTGCTGCGCCGCCGTGTGCTGGGTCTGCGGTTGACCGATTCCTGCATCATCTTCCGCCCTGGGCGGGAGCGGCCGCTGCTCATTGTGTCAGAAGCCGGGCGCGAGCGGGGCAACACGGTGAGGTTCTCGCTGCGCCGCCGCACACCCCCCACCACCGAGCCGGACCACACCGCCGATTTTGAGCCAATGCTGGACTTTGACACCGCCGAGCCGGTGGCCCCGCCGACACCCGAACCCCCAGCAGCCGCAGAAGCGACTGCGGTAGGCGCGACCCGCCACATAAACGTAGGCAGCACCCACACACCGCCCCCAGCTGTGTCCGAACCTACCGGCACGATCCGCTTTGAATCTGAGCTGGAGGAGGAGAACGAGCCCGCTCCCGCAGAAGTGGCTGACCCGCTGGATATCCGCACGGCTGGCCCCGAAGCTGCCCGTGTTGCCCGCAGCCTGCGGGTGAACCGCCGCGAAGCCCCGGCCCCCGAAGCAGACATTGTCCAGGCAACCGAGCCGCCCCGTACCGGCGGCCACACCATCCGCCGCAGCCCGGCCCCGTCCATTCTGGATGAGGAAGTGCCGGATTTCTCGGCAGAACTGGCCCCCGAAGCCCTGGCCGCTGCCCAGGCGGCGGACGAAGCTGATGCCGCCGCAGGCCGCACCACCAGCGCCGAAGACTTTACCAAAGCCGCCAGCCGCCTGTTTGAGGAGAACGACAGCGCCGACACGGACGAAGCCCCGCTGCCGCCCCGCCGCCGTGGGGACAAGCCCGGCTCGGAAGCAGGCAGCAGCATCCGCAACCACAGCCTGGACGTGATCGAAAAGAGCGAGAAGCGCCGCCGTCGCATGGTCATTACCGTGCTGGTGGTGCTGGCATTGGTCATCGTGGGCAGTGCAGTGGCACTGTGGTGTTTTTTCAGCAACGACCTGGGCGCGCGTCCTGCCGCCAAGAGCTACGGCACCGCCCTGTACGACAATACCGCCGAAAGCTACCTGGCCAAAGGCACCGAGAAGCTGCCCGGCGTGGTGGGTTACCTGGGTTTCCCAGGCATGGATGGCCGCTTTGTCTATGCGGCTGATACCGCCACCGCCGAAAATGCCGATTCTGATACAAAAACCGCCGCCCAGACCCGATTTGCCACCCCCAGCGCGCTGAACAGCACCGCCCCCGGTAACACGGTGCTGGAGTCCACCGATGCCCTGCTTACCCCCTTGACCACCGAGGAGGGCATTAAGGCCAACAGCGGCTTTACCCTCTACCTGCCGGGCCACATCTACCGCTTTAAGGTGTTGGCCGTCTACTACTACGACCCCGCCGAGCGGGGGGATGGTGCGTTCGACCTCTACGGAAGCACAGACCTGTCCAGCTATTACGATTACCTCAGCTTTGTGGCGGGCATCCAGGCCCGCAGCCTGTGGGATACCGAGGTCGAGGTGGGGGACGAATCCCACTTCCTGACCCTGACCGCCCCCAGCGACGAGGCCGGTGTGCAGCTGTGCGTTACCGGCCGCCTGATCGAGGACGGCGAAGCCGAGGTGCTCAACGCCTCGGCCATCACGGCGGCGGACGACCCACTGCTAACTGCCGTGCAGTACCAGAGCAAAAACCAGCCGATGCCCACCGTCAGCGCCCTGCTGGGGGCCAGCATCGACCGTTACGCCAAGCAGAGCGCCGCCATTGCCGCCAACCGGGGCAGCGGCCAGGCCGCCGGCGACAGCGCCGACAGCAGCACCGACCTGAGCCAGGCCGCCAGCGAGATGCAGCAGCGCACCGATGCGCTGATTGCCAGCGCCGACAAGCTGATGGCGGGCCTGACCGATGTGGCAGGCTCGGCCAACGCCACCGAGACCGACCTGAACAAGGGCGCCGAGGGTACCCTGCCGGAGCAGACCATAACGGTGGATCAGATTGCCAACGCCAACCCTACGCCCGCCCCGGCGGACAGCACGGCGGACGGTGACAACACTGAAAACGGCGATGCTACGCCGGATGCACCGGATAACAGCGGCGATAACACCAACAACGGCGGCACCAGCGCCGAGGGCGAGACCATCAACGTTACGATGAACGGCACTGCCCAGACAATGGACCTGGTGCGCTGCCTGGCTATGGTGGCCCAGAACGAGCTTGGCTCCAGCGCCCCCGCCGAGGCCTACAAGGCCCAGTGCGTGGCGACCCACTGCTGGATCTTGAGCCAGTCGGGCTATCCCTCTGTGCTGGGTGCCGAGCCGGGCGCAGCCGCATTGGCCGCCGCCCAGGAGGTCGCCCATGTGCTGGTGACCTACAACGACCAGGTCTGCTTCACGCCCTACTTTGCTTCGGCCAGCACCGGCACGGCCTCGGCGGCCGAGGTCTGGGGCAATGACCGCGCCTGGCTGCAGGCGGTGGACAGCCCCTACGACCAGCAGATCGCCACCAACTGGAACACCAACGGTAATTCCAGCGGTACGGCCCGCTTCTCCCGCCAGACGCTGCAGGACCGCATCAAAGAGGTGATGGACATCGACCTCTCCGGCGTGGACCCCAACAGTTGGTTCACCATCCAGTCTGCCAACGCCTACGGCTGGGTAGCCAAGATCCAGGTAGGCCCGGATGCCGGTGTGGGCACCGTCAGCGGCCGCTGGTTCCGCGAAAACCTGCTGGCCCGCCAGAGCGTGGACGGCCGCAGCCTGCGCAGCCAGTGCTTCACCGTCAGCTACAATGCGGATCTGGACTGCTTCATCTTTGATGTGTACGGCTACGGCCACGGCTGCGGCATGAGCCAGTGGGGTGCCATCGGCTACGCCCGCAACGGCTGGAGCTACCGCGACATCCTGACCCACTACTTTGTTGGCACAACGCTGACGACCTACTAAGCAAAAAAAATCCCATGCAGAAATTACATCTGCATGGGATTTTTGCGTATTGTCCCCTCGCAGAGGGAGCCTTTTGCTCCTCACGCACCAGCCCGGGGCACAAAGGATACCGCTGCCAGGTACAAAAAGTACAGTACCAAACAGGCCGCACCCTGCCAGCGGTGCAGGCGGCGGCGCAAAAGCGGCTCGGCCAGCAGCACCAGCGCCATGGCGGTGCAGACAGGCACCTCATAGGCACGGAACTGCGCACCCACCGGCAGGCGGTGGCGGTACATCAAACTGGAAATGGGCAGCGCCAGCGTCAGGTTTAAAATGGCGCTGTTCAATAGCTGAATGGGCAGTGTGTCGGCCGGGTAAAAGCGACAGCGGGCATCGAACCGCTTCCAAATGGAGCCGAACGGATGCCCCAACGCCTCGGCCAGCAAAGGCAGGCAGAAACCAAAGCTGATGAGCGTTGCCGCCCACAAAGCCTGGATGGTGCCGGTCAGATTGGCAATGGTGGTGGCGCTGTACACCAGCCCCTGCGCCCCGGCAGCCAGCAGCGCCAGCCCGCCCACCACACCGGCTAAATTTTTTAGCGAGTTGCGCAGGTTCATTACGGGGAACGCCATCGTGTGGGCGGTGTAGCCGTAATCATGTGCCTGGGGGATGGCGGCATGGCGGCCGTTGGAGATCGGCTCATACCGCTCGCCGTAAATAAACTGGTGCTGGTAAACGATGCTGGACAGGATAAAGATGACAAACAGCAACATCAGCAGCCCGGTGCCGGTGTAACTTAACGTACCATCGCGCACAAACAGCGTAATCACCGTGCAGGCAAGCGCCAGCAGCAGGCATTTGCGGCAAAACTCCTGCTTATCCGCCACCACAGGCTGCCCGCTGACCCCCAGCAGGCAGAGCGCCAGCGCCAGCCCCACGTTGGTAACGGCACCGGCCAGCGCCGTGCCTACCGCCAGGCCGGTAATGCCCATGCCAGCGGCCAGCAGGGCCAGCATCAGCTGGGGCAAAGCCAGGCAAAGCGGCACGACCGTGCCGCCCACCACCCACATAGGCAGGCCCAGCAGGGCACAGCACCAGGTGGCGCAGCGCCCCGCTAACCGGCTGCCGATGGCCGCCAGCAGCAGCCCCAGCATATACAGCCCGAATGTTAAAACCAGCACAGACATGACAATTTTCACCGATACAGAAAAAGCGGCGCTTTGCGGCACCGCTTTTATTTTTACGAATTAGTAGGCAACGCCCCAAACGACCATCTTCTGGGCGGGCTTGCTGCAAACGGGGCAAACATCGCTCAAATGTTCCTGGGCAAAGGGCATGCAACGGCTGGACAGACCAGCCTGCTCCTTCATGGCTTCCTCGCAGGCCAGGTCGCCGCACCACATGGTCTTGATAAAGCCGGTGTGCTCCTTGGCGATCTGCTTGACTTCGTCCATGGTGGCGGCGCTGTAGGTGCGGGCCTCGCGGTTGGCCAGGGCGCGCTCGTACAGGTCTTTCGCCAGGGCATCCATGGCGGCGGGGATAGCGGTAGCCAGCTCGTCAAACTTGACGAACTGCTTCTCGCGGGTGTCGCGGCGGACCAGCACACACTGGCCGTTCTCGATATCGCGGGGGCCGACTTCCAGGCGCACAGGCACACCCTTCATCTCCCACTGGGCAAACTTCCAGCCGGGCTGCTTGTCGCTGTCGTCCAGCTTCACGCGGGCATACTTGCCGATCTCGGCAGCCAGCTCGCGGCACTTGTCCAGTACGCCGGGCTTGTGGGCGGCAACGGGCACGATGACCACCTGGACAGGGGCGATGGCCGGGGGCAGGATCAGGCCGTCATCATCGCCGTGGGTCATGATGATGGCACCGATCAGGCGGGTAGAAGCGCCCCAGGAAGTCTGGAACGGATACTGCAGGGTGTTGTCGCGACCGGTAAAGGTCACGTCATAAGCGCGGCTGAACTTATCGCCAAAGTAGTGGCTGGTGCCACTCTGCAGGGCCTTGCCGTCCTTCATCATGGCCTCGATGGTGTAGGTGGCCTCGGCACCGGCAAACTTCTCCTTGTCGGTCTTGCGGCCCTTCAGCACGGGGATGCACAGGTCATGCTCGGCAAAGTCAGCGTAGCAGTTCAACTGCTGCTCGGTCTCGGCCTTGGCTTCCTCGGCGGTCTCGTGGATGGTGTGGCCTTCCTGCCACCAGAACTCACGGGTGCGCAGGAACGGGCGGGTGGATTTCTCCCAGCGGACCACGCTGCACCACTGGTTGTACAGCATGGGCAGGTCGCGGTAGGAGTGCAGCACATGGCTGAAATGGTCGCAGAACATGGTCTCGCTGGTGGGGCGCACAGCCAGGCGCTCTTCCAGCGGGTCGCTGCCGCCAGCGGTAACCCAGGCAACCTCAGGGGCAAAGCCGTTGACCAGTTCGCCCTCTTTTTTCAGCAGGCTTTCGGGGATCAGCACTGGCATAGCCACGTTCTCGTGGCCGGTAGCCTTAAAGCGGCCGTCCAGGTTTTTCTGAATGTTCTCCCAGATGGCGTAGCCATAGGGGCGAAGTACCACAAAGCCTTTGACGCTGGAATACTCTACCAGTTCAGCCTTGGTGCAGATATCGGTGTACCACTGGGCAAAGTCGACCTCCTGTGCGGTAATCGCTTCGACCATTTTTTTCTTGTCGTTTGCCATTTTATCCTCACACTTTTCTTACGGAACTTAACGATTTTACAGTCTTTCTTCCAGGTAGTTGACAACATCGCCAACGGTGTGGAAAGTCTCGATGTCCTCATCGGGGATCTCCACACCGAACTCGTCAGACAGGGTGGTGATCATATCGATGACATCCAGGCTGTCAGCGCCGAAATCGTTCACAATGTCGCTGTCCGGGGTGATCTTTTCAGGTTCAACTTCCAACTGGTCAGCCAGGTAATCACGAATACGTGCAAATACTTCGGAATCCATACGATAACTCCTTTAAAACAGATATTCATTTATTATATAGCCTATTACCGGGGGGTTGTCAAGGATTTTTTTCCTTTTCTTCCTGTGCCCCCGGCAGCAGCGTTACCACATCCCGCAGCAGCACCAGCGGGTTCTCGCCTTTTTGCACCCGCAGGCTGAAATACGGCCGTCCCAGCGCATTATACAGCACACGGTGGGGGTACTGGTCCATCAGCGGGGCCAGCTGCTTGGGGCCTACAATGTCGGAGTACAAGATCAGCTGGTCGCCCCGCTGCACGATCTCGGCAATGCCCACGCGGGCGGCGGTCACGCGGATCAGCGATACATCCACCAGCCCCTGCACACTCTTGGGCGGGCTGCCGTAACGGTCGATGAGTTCATCGATCACATCGTCCGCATCGGCGGTGGTCTCAATCGCCGCAATCCGCTTGTAGGCTTCGATGCGGCCTGCGGCATCGGGGATGTAATCCTCGGGCAAGAACGCGTCCACCGTGATATCGATCAGGCAGTCGCTCTTGTCCGGCGCGGGGGTCTCGCCCCGGGCGGCGGAGATGGCCTGGCTCAGCATCTTCACATACAGGTCATAGCCCACCGACTCCATATGCCCGTGCTGGCTGTGGCCCAGCAGGCTGCCCGCGCCGCGAATCTGCAAATCCCGCATCGCAATGCGGAAGCCGGAGCCAAAGGAGGTAAACTCCCGGATGGCAGAAAGCCGCTTGGCGGCGACCTCGGTCAGCACCTTGTCACGGGTGAACGTGAAGTACGCATACGCCTTGCGGGAGGACCGTCCTACGCGGCCGCGGATCTGGTACAGCTGGCTCAAGCCCATGCGGTCAGCGTTCTCGATAATCAGCGTGTTGCAGTTGCGCACGTCCACGCCGGTTTCAATCAAGGTGGTGCAGACGAGAATGTCGATTTCGTTGTCCAGCAATTGCTGCCATACCGAGGAAATCTGTTCTTCCGTCATCTTGCCGTGGGCGATGCCGATGCGCGCACCCGGCACCATTTTGCCGATGCGGGCGGCGCACTCCTCGATCGTGCCCACGCGGTTGTGCAGGTAGTAGACCTGCCCGCCCCGGGCCAGTTCCTTGCGGATGGCCTCGGCCACAATGCCCTCGGCATACTCCAGCACGTAGGTTTCCACGGGCTGGCGCTCAAAGGGTGGCTGCTCCAGGGTGGACATATCCCGGATGCCGGACAGCGCCATGTTCAAGGTGCGGGGGATGGGCGTGGCTGACAGGGTGAGCATATCCACGCCGATGAACGCTTCTTTCAGCTTTTCTTTGTGCTTGACACCAAAACGCTGCTCCTCATCGATGATGACCAACCCCAAATCATGGAACTTGACATCCGAGGACAGCAGCCGGTGGGTGCCGATGACGATATCCACCGTGCCGTCTTTTAAGCCGCGCAGCGTTTCTTTTTGTTCCTTGGCGCTGCGGTAGCGGGAAAGCAGCCCGATACGTACGGGGAACGCTTCCATGCGGGCAATGGCGGTGTTGAAGTGCTGCCACGCCAGAATCGTGGTAGGGGCCAGGATCGCGCACTGCTTGCCGCCCATCACGCACTTGAACGCCGCGCGCAGGGCGACTTCTGTCTTGCCAAAGCCCACATCGCCGCAAAGCAGCCGGTCCATGGGCCAGGGCTCCTCCATATCGTGCTTGATGTCGGCGGCGCAGGTCAGCTGGTCGGGGGTCTCCTCGTAGGCGAAGCGCTGCTCAAAATCCCCCTGCCAGGTGTCGTCCGGCGGGAAAGCATGGCCCTTGGCCTGCTTGCGGCGGGCGTAGAGTTCGATCAGCTCTTTCGCCATCTGCTCGGTGGCGGCCTTGACTTTCTTGCGGGTCTTGGCCCAGTCATTGCCGCCCAGGCGGGACAGTTTTACGTTGTCGCTGTCGTTGGGGGCGGTGTAGCGAGAAAGCAGGTCCAGCTGGGTGACCGGGACATAGAGCACATCCTTTTTGTCATACTCGATGCGCAGATAATCCTTGGTAACGCCTTGCACGGCCATCCGCTGGATGCCCGCATAGCGGCCGATGCCGTGGTTCTGGTGTACCACCAGGTCGCCCACGGCGATCTCGCTTAAACTGTTCAGTGCGTCCTTGCTGCGCTTCTTCTTTTTCTGGGCGCTGCTGATGCCGAACGCCCGCGCCGTGAACAGTGCGTACTTGGCAAAGGGCACACTGCACCCGGCGGAAAGCTGCCCCGGCAATACCTGCACCAGCCCCGCGCTGGGGGCGGCCGCCGGGTCGGTGGTGACCAGCAGCCCTTTGGTGCGCAGGTCAGCGGCCAGGCCCGCCGCGGCGCGCTGGGTGCCCGCCAGTACGGTGACGGCCGCGCCGCCGTTGCAAAGCGGCTGCAAGTCCTCCAGCAGGCTTGCCACCTCGCCGCCCCAGGCGGGTAGCGTGTGGGCGGGGGCGTTGACGATGTCCTTTAACGGGATGTCCGGCATGCTGCGGGCAAAGTTCTCGGCGCAGATCGTGCGATGGTTGGCAGCCTGTGCCCAGAGATAGCCGCTCTCGGCATACAATCCATCCAGCCCGGCGGCCAGTACGCCGTCCTGCAGCAGGGCGGAAATTTCCTCGCCCCGGCGGTAGGCGGTGGCGCGCTCGGCTTCCCGCAGGGAGGCGGGTTCTTCCAGCACCAGCAGCGGATCGTCAAAATAATCCAGCAGGGTAGCGGGCTGGGGATAGCGCACGGCGAGATATTTGTCCATGTTTACGGGCAGGGCACCGCCGTCCAGCTGGGCCAGTTCGGGGGCCAGGCAGGTTTCTAAGGCGGTGCGCTTTTTGCCACGGGACTTTTTGATGAACGCCCGCAAAAGTTCGGCAGCTTCGGCGGGGGAGCCGAACAGCACCTCCCGCGCAGGGCTGACGTAGATTTTCTCGATGGGGTCCTCCCGGCGCTGGGTAGCCAGGTCGAAAGTGTGCATCGTGTCGATCTCATCGCCCCAAAACTCCATACGCACGGGCAGCTTCATGTCCGGGGCGTACAGGTCCACGATGTCGCCGCGGATCGAGAACTGGCCCGGCCCGTCCACCTGGGCGCGGCGGGCGTACCCGGCGTTGTACAACAGCGCGGTCAGCTCGGCCCGGGGTACGGTGTCGCCGGGGTGCAGGGTGCGGGTGTTGCTACAAAACTCGCACCGGGGCGTGGTGTACTGGGTCAGGCCCTCGTCCGGTACGCAGACAGCCTGCAGCCGCCCGCCCACGATGTCGCCCAGTACACTCAAGCGGCGGTACTCATACTCGCGGGCCGTGCCCTCGATGGGACGCAGTACATAATCGCGGGCAGGGAACACGGCGGCGGGCACACCTAGGGCGTTCAGGTCCCCGGCAAAACGGGTGGCCTCGGCCTCGCCGGGGGTCACGATGCAGAGAAAACGTCCGGTCTCTTTGGCCAGAGCGGCGTAGACCATCGCCCGGCCGGAACCGGGTAAACCGAATAAGGCGCATGCCCCCGGTGCGGAGAGCGCATGCGCCAGTTTTTCATATTCGGCTGTTTTTGCAAAAAGTGAAGAAAACAGCATAGTTACAATGTTTTTAAAGAGTTACTGATTCAGGAACTCGACCTTCAGCCAACCATACTGGCCGCCTACCTGTACAACCACCCAGCTGCTGTCGCTGTTGGAGCCCAGGGCGGTTACAGCGGTACTGGCGGGGACGCTGGTCACCTTGTCAAAGTTGGTGCCAGGGCCAGCGCGCAGGTTCATGCTGGCATCGGCGGTGGTGGTGTAGCTGGGCTGCGCATCCTCGGCATACACGGTGGTGGGCTGCTCAGCCAGGCCGTCGAAGTTGGTGGGGGTCGGCTCCGGGGTAGGTTCCGGCGTTGGCTCGGGGGTCGGCTCCGGCTCGGTAGATTCAGCAGGTTCGGTGCTCTCGGTGGTCTCAGCCTCCACGCTGTCGCTGGCAGCGGGCAGGCTGTCGGCGTTGGAGCTGGCCGAAGAAGAGGTGCCGTCCAGCTTGCCGGTGATCAGCAAAAAGGAAAACACGATGGTGGCGGCCAGCATGATAACGCAGATCACGATGCGGATCAGGGCTTGTTTACGAAGATTGCTCATGGTGTACATCCCCTTAATGGTTAAACTTGTTCTGGGCGTACTGCAGGTTGCCGTCCATCAGCAGCTTGCAGGCATCCTCAATGTCCGGATAGCGGTCGGTCATGGCTTTGCGGTCAGCAGGGGGCAGCTTGCCCAGCACCCAGGCGGCCAGGTCATACTGCGGATTGGGCTTGGCGCCGATGCCGATGCGGATGCGACTGAAATTCTCGGTGTCCAGGCTGGCAATGATGCTTTTCAGCCCGTTGTGGCCGCCCGCCGAGCCGTGGGGCCGGATACGCAGGTGGCCCGGCTCCTGGGTGATGTCGTCGCACAGCACGATGACATGGTCGGCCGGGATCTTGTAAAAGTTGGCAGCGGGGGCGATGCTCTGACCGCTCAGGTTCATATAGGTCAGCGGTTTCAGCAGTACGACCTTGTGGTCGCTCACCTGGGCAGTGCCGTACAGGCCTTGCCACTTGGCTTTGGCAATATCGCAATGCCACTGGGCGGCCAGATAGTCCAGCGCTTCAAACCCGGCATTGTGGCGTGTGCCGTCATATTTCGGTTCGGGGTTGCCCAGCCCGGCAATCAGCCAGTCTGCCCCGGAGGCCATTCCTAACATAGAAACTCCTATCATAGTTTTACTACTAACACACCATCGATCATCTGGATACTGTCCTGTGCGGGAAAACGTTCCATCGCTTTCACCTTGTCCGAAGAGCGAAGACTGTCGGCAATCTCACTGTTCCAGTCATCACAGCTTAAAAATGGTGCCATAAGGATATATTTGAAATATTCGTCAGGGAAATAGGTGTACTGAATATATGTGCTGTAGTTTCCGGTCATGTCAAGGCTGTCAAAAGTGGAAACTCCGTTGTGGAGATAGCCGGACCCCACAAATAGAACGGGGGTGCTGTCCGGGTCGTAGCCAGGGGTCTCGTCCATCCGCATGCTGACTTTGGTCATAAGTGACAAGGTCGCAGTGCGCTGCATGTCCTTTTCCACGTAGACCGCATTAGCCGTGACAAGATTATTATATACCAGAAATAAAAGTGGTACACAAAGCAGGAAAACAGTCTGCTTTTGAGAAAATTGGCGAAAAACCAACAAAATAACGAAAACGCCAACAAAGCAGTACGAGTAACGCATGAGGTCGTGCATAAGGCCGCGGCTTGCAATGTAGACGATATTCATACCAAGCGGCATGAGCAAAAGCAGCAACAAGGCAAGAAACCAACGGTAAACCTCCCTGTGCCACAGCACAGCACATAGGCAGCCAAGCAGAACGGCAACCGTGGCAATGACACCACAAGTGATTACAGTAGAGCTGGCATACAGCGTATTGCGGAAAAACATTGCCTGGAACCAGTCACGATATGCACCGGCAATCAGTGAGAAAAGACCGGAAAGAGTGAGGGGCTCGGCAGCGTGATCAAGTGAGTTGTAGGTCCCGCTGACGGGAGCTACGCTACTGACCAAGCGAACAGTGACGATTTCAAGGAAATACAATATACAACCGGTTAATAGTTGAAAAAAGCTGCGCCATGCTTTCCGAAACCAGAGATGCAGGGGTGTATTTGGCAGATCCCATACAAGCGCGATAAGAATCAGGATAACGCAGGTGCAAAGATTGCTTTGGTAGAAGCCCATGCCAAGGGAAAGCAGGAAACTAGCTACAAGAAAACTGACAAGGCCGGAATGTTTATACCACAAACAGAAAGCAACAACCGCCAGTAGCATCCCAAAAAGATATCCATCAGCATCGTGGCCATAGGTGGCAAACAAGGCTGTTAGATAAACCGGGGTGGTCATGCAGCAGCTGATAAGAGCTGTTTGCAAGCGGCTGTTGATGTCAAAAGCAGTGACAATCAAGTAAACTGCCAATGCAATCCAAAACAGCGAGAACAGCCCGGTCAGCCAGGGCAGTACGATGGTTCTGGCCAAAAGCAGGCGATAAGGGACTGCCATAAAACGGCCAAGAAGCAACTTTTGCCGCAGCTCACTGCGGGAGGCTGAATAAAACGCGGCCAAAGAATCATGTGAAACGGTAAAGTTTGTAAATGCGTATCCGTGAACAACAAAACCGATTATAAAGGTGAAGAGCAAACAATACAACAGGCGTTGTTTTTGCTCACGGGGGGGGTGAAACTAAAGGATAAATGATCGAACGTGCTGACGTAATGCTCATTTGCCATGCTTCTCAGCTTCCATCTTTTGTTTTTTGGCGATGTACTTCTGCAGTTTGTTTTCGCCCCAGCTGTCGATTTCGGTCTGCTTGGCGCGCTCAATGCTCAGGGCACCGGCGGGTACGTCATGGCCGATGGTGGAACCAGCGGCGGTGAAGGCGTGGTCACCCACGGTGACGGGAGCCACCAGGTTGGTGTTGCAGCCGATGAAGGCGTAATCACCGATGGTGGTGTGATACTTGCCCTCGCCATCGTAGTTGCAGGTGACGGTGCCGCAGCCGAAGTTGCAGTACTTGCCCACAGTAGCATCGCCGATGTAGGTCAGGTGGCTGACGGTGTTGCCCTCGGCGAAGTCGACGTTCTTGGTCTCGACATAAGCGCCCAGGTGGCAGCCCTCGGAAGTCTTGGTGCCGGTGCGCACATGGGTGAAAGGCCCGATCTTGTTGTTGGGGCCGATGTGGCTCTCGTAGCACTGGCTGGCGTTGATGGTGGTGCCAGCCTCCACAACGGTATCCTCCAGCAGGGTATTGGGGCCGATGACGCAGTTTTCGGCGATGACGGTCTTGCCGCGCAGGATGCACCCAGGCAGGATGACCGTGCCGGGGGCGATGATGACCTCCGGCTCGATATAGACGTTATCGCTGATGAACTCCACGCCGTTATCCAGGTGGCGCTCAAAGGTGGTAGCATAGCGCTGCCTGGCTAGTTCAAATTTCTCTTTGGCAGTAGACATGGGAAGAAGGATCCTCCTTTTATACATTTTATAATGACACAGCTCGCATACGGGCAGGGGATAATTTTACGGATACACCTATTGTACCCCACCGAAACAGATTTCGCAAGGTGGTTGAAAAAGTTTTGCAACTGTGGAGCGGCCCTCTCTGGGAGGGGGCTCCCGCGAGGCGAGTATGAGAGAGACTTATGGCATCCGAAACTTCGGACTTGGACGAGTCTCTCTCCCTCAGTCGGCTTCGCTGACAGCTCCCTCACAGAGGAAGCCGCTTTGAGACAAGTTAGTGTACAAAAACCGCCCATTTAATCCCTAATGTTTTTGTATGAAATTGACGAACTGTATGACTTTACGCTTTCAGAACTTGCAATCCCTATAAAAATGGTATAGTATACATAAGTAGAGCAAATACTGCCTGCCGGGGGCTTTTTTCCCCGGTGATTCACTTGGAGGTGTTTTTCCATGAGCAGCCCGCTGCTGGAAGTTAAAGATTTACAGGTCACTGTCGGTGAGGAAAACAAAATCCTTCTCGATGGTCTGAACCTTACCGTGAACCCCGGCGAGACCCATGTTCTGATGGGCCACAACGGTGCCGGCAAGTCCACTTTGATGAGCGCCCTGATGGGCGACCCCCGTTACACCGTCACCCGCGGCCAGATCATCTTCCGCGGCCAGGACATCACCCACGAGACCGCCGATGTCCGCGCCCGCGCCGGTATGTTCCTGTCTTTCCAGACCCCGGAGGAGATCCCCGGCATCACGCTGGAAAGCTTCCTGCGCACCGCCCAGGCTGCCGTTACCGGCAAGCCGGTCAAGGTCATGAAGTTCCGCCACGAACTGGCCGCCCAAATGGAAGCACTGAACATGGACCCCACCTACGCTGACCGTTACCTCAACGTTGGCTTCTCCGGCGGCGAGAAGAAGAAGGCGGAGATCCTGCAGCTGCTGATGCTCAAGCCCTCCCTGGCCCTGCTGGACGAGACCGACTCCGGCCTGGACGTTGACGCTGTCAAGACCGTTGCAAACGGCATCAAGGCTTACCACAACGACACAAACGCCCTCATCATCATCACCCACAACGCCAAGATCCTGGAGGGCCTGCAGGTCGATTACGTCCACGTGCTGGACGATGCCCGCATTGTCCGCACCGGCAACGGCGAACTGGTGAGCGAGATCATCGAGGAAGGCTTTGCCGCCCTGAAGGAGGACGAAGCCAAATGAGAGCCTTTGAGACTGAAAAGACCGATGTCGCCGAGGTAGACCGCAGCATTTACGACATTAAAGATGCGGCCAACGCGGCGTTTGAGGTCAGTTCCGGCCTGACACCGGAGATCGTGGAAAAGATTAGCGAGGAAAAGCACGATCCCGAATGGATGCGCGCATTCCGCCTGAAAGCACTGGAAACCTACAACAAGATGCCGGTGCAGAACTGGGGCCCATCCATCGAGGGCCTGGACATGAGCAACATCGTCACTTACGTGCGCCCCAACACCGAGATGCGCGGCAAGTGGAGCGAAGTGCCCGATGACATCAAAAACACCTTTGAGCGCCTGGGCATTCCTCAGGCCGAGCGCGCCAGCCTGGCAGGTGTCGGCGCTCAGTACGACTCCGAGGTCGTTTACCACAACGTCAAGGCCGAAGTCGCGGCCCAGGGCGTTGTGTACACCGATATGGAAAGCGCCCTGACCGGCCCCTATGCCGAGATGGTGCGCACCCACTTCATGAAGCTGGTGCCGCCCACCGACCATAAGTTCGCGGCCCTGCACGGCGCTGTGTGGAGCGGCGGCTCTTTCGTCTACGTCCCGGCGGGCGTACATGTGGAGATCCCGCTGCAGTCCTACTTCCGCCTGAACGCCCCCGGCGCAGGTCAGTTTGAGCATACCCTCATCATCGTGGACAAGGGCGCTTACCTGCACTTCATCGAGGGCTGCTCCGCCCCCAAGTACAATGTGGCCAACCTCCATGCAGGCTGCGTGGAAATTTTCGTTGGCGAGGGTGCCCGTGTGCGCTACTCCACCATCGAGAACTGGTCCAAGAACATGTACAACCTGAACACCAAGCGCGCCAAGGTGGAAAAGGGCGGTACCATTGAGTGGGTCTCCGGTTCTTTCGGCTCCCACACCAGCTGCCTGTACCCGATGAGCATCCTGCAGGGCGAGGGGGCCCGCATGGAGTTCACCGGCATTACCTTCGCCGGTGCCGGCCAGGACCTGGATACCGGTGCCAAGGTCGTGCATGCGGCCCCCCACACCACCAGCCACATCTCCACCAAGAGCATCGCCCGGGACGGCGGCATCTCCAACTTCCGTTCGTCCGTGGTCGTGCTGCCGGGTGCTGAGGGCAGCAAGTCCAGCGTCAGCTGCGAATCCCTGATGCTGGATGACCGCAGCCGCTCCGACACCATCCCCGAGATGGACATCCGCTGCGATGCCGTGGACGTTGGCCACGAGGCCAAGATCGGCCGCATCAGCGAGGATGCCATCTTCTACCTGATGAGCCGCGGCATTTCCGAGGAAGATGCCCGTGCGCTGATCGTTGGCGGCTTTGCCGAGCCTATCGCCAAGGAACTGCCGCTGGAATACGCCGTGGAAATGAACAACCTCATCCATCTTGAGATGAAGGGCAGCATCGGCTGAGAGGGGAGGAGCATAGTATGAATACGAATATGAACCGCCTGCCGGTGCCTACATGGAACCACCTGGGCGTAAACTTCGCCCCGGATAAGGCCGCCCTGCCGGAGGCCCCCGCCAACGGCTGGGGCACCGCCGCTGCTACCGCCGCCGTGCCTGCGGGCATCCGCACCAACGGCCCGGCGGCAGAAACCTTTGATGCCTTTACCGAGTCCGGCATGGGCGCTGCCACCGATGCTTTCCTGGCGGCCAACGCCAATGTAAAAGAACACCTTGCCGTGGGCGAGGGCGCTGCCATCGACACGCCCGCCGTCTTTACGGTGGAGCTGAACGAAGCCCATCCTTACGCGCTGACCTACCTGACCATCGATGCCGCTGCCAACAGCAGCCTGACTGTGGTGCAGGTGCTGCGCGGCGATGCCGAGGACGGCGTGGCTGCTTCTCTGGTGCGCATCAACGCCGCCGAGGGTGCCCATGTCAAACTGGTGCAGGTGCAGCTGTTGGGCAGCAGCGCCCGTCGCTGGGGTGCCGTTGCCATCCAGCAGGCCGCCAGCTCCCAGGTAGAGCAGGTGCGCATTGAGCTGGGCGGCAAGGTTTCCGCCTGCGGTACCCGCACCCTGCAGGACCACAACAAGAGTGAATACGACCTGGATGCCGTCTACTTCGGCAGTGACAATGACGTGCTGGATTACAATGATGTCTCCGTCCAGATCGGCAAAGATACCCTGTGCGAGATGCACACCGCCGGTGTACTGACCGGCAACGCTGACAAGATCCTGCGCGGCACGGTGGACTTCCGCCGTGGAGCCAAGCGTGGTGTCGGCCACGAGAGCGAGGACGTGCTGCTGTTCAGCCCCACGGCCCGCAACCGTACCGCCCCGCTGATCCTGTGCGGCGAGGAGGAAGTGGAGGGCCAGCACGCCGCCAGCGTGGGACGGCTGGATGAGAGCAAACTCTACTACCTGCGTTCCCGCGGCCTGAGCGAGAGCCAGGCGCGCCGCCTGATGGTGGATGCCCGCTTTGCCCCGGCTATCGAGAAGATCCCGCTGGAGGAGCTGCGCACCGAGGTGCGCGAAACTGTTGCACGGAGGCTTGATGATGAACAACTGGACGGCTGATTTCCCGATCCTGGCGGCCGATGAAAACGGCAACCGCCTGGTCTATCTGGACAGTGCCGCCACCACCCAGCACCCCAAGCAGGTGCTGGACGCTGTGGTGAACTACTATAATAAGGATAACGCCAACCCCCATCGCGGCGTGTACGAGCTGGCTATGCGCGCCACCGATGCCCACGAGGGTGCCCGTCATACCGTGGCAAAGTTCTTTAACGCCGAGGATGACGAGATCGTCTTTACCCAGAACACCACCGAGGCGCTGAACCTGGTGGCCTACAGCTACGGCATGCACTTTTTGCATGAGGGGGATGAGATCGTCATCTCCGTGGCCGAGCACCATTCCAACCTGGTGCCCTGGCAGCGTGTGGCCGAAGCCACCGGTGCCAAGCTGGTGTATATGTACCCCGGTAAGGACGGCCGCCTGACGCTGGACGAACTGGATAAAAAGATCACTGCCAAGACCAAGCTGGTCGGCATTGCGATGGTCTCCAACGTGCTGGGCCTGCGCGCCCCCGTGGAGGAGATCGTCAAGCGCGCCCACGCCGTGGGTGCCGTTGTGGTGCTGGACTGCGCCCAGAGCGCACCCCACACCCCCGTGGATGTGAAGAAGCTGGACGTGGATTTCGCGGCCTGCTCCGCCCACAAGCTGTACGCCCCCATGGGCATGGGTGCCCTGTACGCCCGCGCCGAACTGCTGGACAAAATGCCCCCGTTCCTGAGCGGCGGCGATATGATCGGCGCGGTGCATGAGCACAAGGCCACCTGGGCCGAGGGTCCCCGCAAGTTCGAGGCCGGCACCCGCAATGTCGGCGGTGAGGTCGGCTTTGCCGCCGCCATCGAGTATATGAACAACATCGGCTGGGAAGCTATGGAATCCCACGAGCATATGCTGCTGGACCGTATGCTGTCCGGCATGCGCGCCATGCCCTGGCTGACCGTCTACGGCGAGCCGGTGGCCGATGGCCGCTACGGCGTCGTCAGCTTCAATGTCAATGACGTACACCCCCACGATGTGGCGACCATTCTGGATGCGGGTGGCGTAGCCGTGCGCGCCGGTCACCACTGCGCCCAGCCTTTGATGGAGTACCTGGGCATCGGCAGCTGCTGCCGCGCCAGCGTGGCGATCTACAACACCGCCGAGGATGTGGATGTGCTGCTGGAAAATCTTGAAAACGTACGAAAGGTGATGGGCCTGTGAACCTGAACGAACTGTATACACAGATCATTACCGAGAACAGCCGCAGCAAAGAAAACCGCCACCCCGTGCCGGGCGCCACCCACAGCCTGGAGGGTGTCAACCCCAGCTGCGGCGATGACATCACCCTGCAGCTGCGGGTGCGGGATGGCGTGATCGAGGATGCCGGTTTCATCGGCAGCGGCTGCGCCATCTCCCAGGCATCGGCTTCGCTGATGATCGACCTGGTCAAGGGCCGCACGGTCGAGGATGCCCACCGCTTGATCTCTCTTTATTTCCAGATGATCAAGGGTAAGATCACCCCCGAGGAACTGGACGACTTGGAGGATGTGGCCGCCCTGCAGGGCATCGCCCACGTGCCCGCCCGTGTCAAGTGCGCGGTGCTGGCCTGGCACACCCTGGAGGAAGCCCTGGACGGAGAAGGCAAGACCGACAAAGTCACCACCGAGGATGCCGAGTAATTTTATAGCAGCATAAACCAATCGGCAGAGCGTAAAAACTCTGCCGATTGGTTTTTATTGGATGGCTTTAGCAAAGTAAAAACCCCCAGCTCTGCTGGGGAGAGTAAAAAAGATTATATAGTGAAAAGACCTTCTGGTATAATGAAAGTGCGGTCGGCCAA
>CAVAGJ010000020.1:0-49028 GCA_963588145.1 Coriobacteriaceae bacterium | reverse complement strand
CCGCGGGGTTCTTTTTATTTCAATTCGCAATTTTTACGGATTACAGGAATGCTCCAATATCTCGGTATATGCAGGAATTCATACTGCTTGCTGCAACTGCCCTGTCCCGGATGACCAGGTAAAAGAAAATCACGAAACCATCAAACTTGCAGAACTCACTCAGCATGATTTCTGCAAGGATTCTATCGATTGTGCTTTCTCTATTTTAGGTACCGGCTTAATCGTAAGAGAACAGATGTTTTTCCATACTTCTTTTTCAGATTCTGAAGACTATATCTCCGATGACAGTCTTGGAAAGCAGTGGCATGGGATTTTGCAAAGTGGTCAAAAGGTCATTTTCGAAACCGCCGCACGCATTACCACAAGTCGAGATAACGACCCACTTATCGGGAACGATGAAATCTCTGATACTTATGATGGACTGTTTTCCAAATCCTCGCTTGCATGGGCCTCTCGTTGGAATGAGTCTGATATCGAAATTGATGGAGTTCCTGATGATCAATCGGCCGTGCGGTACAACATTTTCCAGCTTATCACCAGCTGTTCTGCTCGTGACAGTAGCGTAAGTATCGGCGCTCGCGGATTAACACACACCCGGTATAAAGGATGCTATTTCTGGGATACAGATCTCTTTATGCTGTCCTTCTTCCTGTATACCCACCCCGAAGCAGCCAGAAACTTAATGGAATATCGCGTAGGCACTCTCCCGCAGGCGAAAGAGAATGCCAAAAAGATGAACAACGCCGGTGCTCGGTATCCTTGGATGACATCTTTTGACGGTTCTGAACAATGTGAAAGCTGGGATATTGGTGCCAGTGAGTTGCACATTACCGCGGATATTCCATTCGCTATGCAGCAGTACCTTGATGCAACAGGCGATGAAAGCTTTTACCTACAGGCCATGGAAGTCTACATCGAAACTGCTCGTTTCTGGTATAGCCGCTGCATCATTCATCCTGATGGCTCTGCCGACCTTATGTTCTGCAAGGGGCCTGATGAATATTGCGGCATTACCAATAATAACCTCTTTACCAATTGTATGGTAAAGTTTAATCTTGATTTGGCCATCAAAGCAGCACTGCGGCTCAGGGAAGCAGATCCAAATCGATATTCGAAGCTTTCCCTCAGCGATGAGGAAGTTCTTGCTTGGCATTCTCTGCGAGACAATCTAAAAGAATGTCGCGATTCGCAAACTGGCCGATATTTGCCGGATGAAACCTTTACACGATTAGAACCCGTGGACATTAAAACTCTCAAAACCGATGATGGTGCCAGCTATCATCATGTTTGCTTTGACCGTCTGCAAAGGTATCAAGTTATCAAGCAGGCTGATACGCTGCTTCTGATGTCCCGGTTTCCCAATAAGTTCACTCCCGAAGAGCGCCTGAACGCATGGGAAGATTTCGAGCCGTGCTGCTTGCACGATTCCACTCTGAGCTTCGCCAGCCACGCACTTTTTGCTGCACAAAACGGCCTGCAGGAAGCTGCCGAAAAATACTTCAAAAAAGCGTTGTATCTCGACCTACACGAAATCATGAACAACACCGGAAAAGAAGGTCTTCATCTTGCCTGCTTGGGCGAAACGTGGTCAAGTATCTTCTTTGGCTTCTTGGGAGCGAACTTTGATGGCGATACGCCAGTTTTCTCCCCTGCACTGCCGTTTGGGTGGAAAGCGCTGAGAATGAATTTCTATTGGCGGGGAAAGTTCTATCAGCTTATGGTCTCTGAAGGACATTATTCAATTTCCAGAGTTTAACTTTTGTCTCACTTAATTGTAGTTTTTCCCTTCGACCAACATTTCCTGCTGCCAAGCACGTAATGTTCTCTCGCCATCTTGTTGTTGCTCATGCTGGTTGTATACAAAATAAAAGATGTCAACCTATCAAAGGTCGACATCTTTTATCCATTCTTAGGGGAGGACTACAAGTCTCGATTTAATGTAATGTCTTTGTGGTACGCACTTATTTTACTAAAGCCATGACAACCACAATCAAGACCACGTCCTGTGCCAGAAGAAGTGTTCCGCCCCAGAGGAATGCCACAAACTTTTTCTTGATTTTCACCTTGATTGTACCTTCAACCTCGACGAATTTCTTTTTCATCTTGTCATCGCTCCTTTTGTTTTGTACTTAATTAGGGTGCATATTTCCCCCACTATTACTATATCAAATCCAGCCTTACTCCATAGAGTTTATCCATTACACAATCTTCTTTTGCGCAGCGTATCACCAGATAAAATGTACAAAAAAATTGAAATTTCTACATCTTGAAACTGTGGTAACATATTAATCGTTAAATTTCTATAATCAGCATCGCCACTTACAAAAGCATGTGCATCAGCATACTGCATTTTTGTGCGGCTAGCCACTACGATAGTACTATTCGGATACTGTTCCTGGTACGATGCGATATCCAGAATAAAATTCATCTGGCAGGTGATTGATGGTAATTCGTTATAACCATCCAAAAGAAGAAGCGCATTATTGCATTCATCTTCCTCCAACTGCTTTTTAACCTCTGCCAAAAGTCGATTTTCGCTCCGACTTCCATCAGAGAACCCGCTGTAAACCTTCTTCAACAACAGATAGACCGCCGGATTTTTCCCTGCGTTGTTCACCTGATTCATCATCCCATACAGGGTATACGTTTTTCCTACACCACCACAGGTCTGTGCCCCGATTCCCTCAAGTTGAAAGAATCGACATTCCTGATGTTCTTTCAAAATTCGCAGCATCGGATATATGTATATGCTTTTCTTTTCGTCGGCCGCATCATAGGCGTACTCTTCGTTTTCAGGAACTTTTTCACTGCCTACATATTCAATCGGTGGAATCAGTTCATTGCTAATATTCTGCGGTTGAACAGGGCAAGGCTTCACCTTACGTTTTTTGGGCATAAGCTCTTGTATAAGTTTTTGAATTGCCTCATTAAGTTCCTTTTTGACTTGACGAATAATATCGCCTGCCTGATTGTTAATAACCATTCTCAGAGAAGGCTCAATTTGTTCGCTCATATATTTCAGTACTGCTTCGATGCCGATAAGCATCAATTTTTTTGCCTGCCCCTGTGCAATCGTATCACTCTTTTCAATGTAGCTAATACCCTCTGCAATCAACTCACGTTTTCGTTTTTCTCTTTTAACATAGTCCGTTTCTACAAGGATTGGATGCGCCGCGCCGTCTCGATTTGCGTCGGGCTGTCCACGAACACAAAGTCATTGCCGTAATACAGCTTGGTGCTGCCCTCGTTGATGAACTTCGCGTTGTAGGCAATCAGGCCGTCCTTTGACTGGCGGAAAATCCAATCCAGCACCGTGACAGGCACCATTCCGCTGTGGATCAGTTCGTAGAACACATTACCCGCTCCCACGCTGGGCAGCTGGTTCGGGTCACCCACAAGAACGACCCGCGTGTGTTGGCCGATGCGCTTGAAGAACTGCTGTGCCAGCCACATATCCACCATAGAAAACTCGTCCACAATGATAAGGTCGGCATCCACAAAACGGACGCGCTCGCCGTCTCCGATTTCTTCCCCGGTGCCGAGGCCCAGTGCGCTGTGCAGCGTGCGGGCTTCGTCCACGCCGGTGCTTTCCGCCATGCGGCGGCTGGCACGGCCTGTTGGCGCCATGAGGGCAAACCTCCCTTTCGGGTGCAGGCTCTTGAACACCTCGATAATGGCCTTTAACACGGTGGTCTTGCCGGTACCGGGCGAGCCGGTGATAATCGTCAGCCCATGCCGGAACGCCGTGCGCACCGCCTGCTCCTGCTTTTGGGAAAGCGTGATCCCCAGACTTTCGCGCACCGATTCCAGCGCAGACTCAATATTCTCAGCCACGCTGATGTTGGCAAGCCGCTCGGCAATCATGCGGGCGGTGTCATCCTCCTGCCCGAACACGCGCGGGCTGTACAGGTACTGCTTGTAGGCGACCACTGCACCGTGCAGAATCATCTGCTGCAAAGTCTCCTGTACTTCCTCGGTACGAACGCGCTGTTCCGGGATGGGAATAGGCGCGTTGAGCAGTAAAAGAGTTTCTTTCGTCAGGTCTTCAGTGGGTAAAAACAGATGTCCCGATTTGCTGCGGGCATCCTCCAGCGTGTACAGCACCGCGCCTTTGATGCGCTCGGCGCTGTGCAGGCGGTTATCCGTCTTGCGAACGATGCCATCCACACGCTTGAAACCGAAGCCGGAGATCTGGCACAGGTCATACGGGCATTTCTTGAGGATATCCACACACGCCGGGCCAAAATGCTGATAGATTTTCAGCGCCGTGGCGGGCGTAATTTTGAACGGTCCCAAAAGGCTCATAAGGTTGCGCAGGACGCGACTTTCGGCGTAGGATTCCTCAATGTCCTTGAGCTTGCCCTCGGTGATGCCGCGGATTTGCAGCAGCTTTTCCGGCTCGTTATCAAGGATATTCAAGGTATCCGGGCCGAACGTGGCGACAATATCCTCTGCCGTCTTGGGGCCGATGCCCTTGATAAGTCCGGACCCCAGATACGCCAGTAGGCCGTCCGCTGTCTGCGGAACGATTTCCTGCCACTGCTCGACTTGCAACTGGTAGCCGTACTTGCTCTCCACCCATTCGCCGTCCAGTTCCAGTTCCACCGCCTTTGTGCGGGGCAATTCATACCCCACCGCCGTAAAGCGCAGCATACGGTCGCCGTAGTAGCGGCCGCTGCAAGCCTGCGGCGGGATGCGCGGATCGCTGGTCTTGACAACGATAATGGAGAATTTGTTTGCTTCATTGTAAAAAATCGTGGATTCGTAGGTGACACGGCAGCCGGTGATGCCGCTGTGTTCCTGTTCACTGTCGTGCATAGGCACGCTCCCTTCTTTGTCATGCGGCTTCGTCTGCCGCTTTTGCCTTGATGCTGAACCGCCGCGATTCCGACACCGTGACGTATTCATCATAAATATCCGGGTGCAGCAGTTTCAGCCTTTGGAGATTGTCTTTCGTGATGCCTGTCCTGCTGACGGGGTTGTAGCTGATGGTGTACTGTGTACCACCGTACTCCCCCATCGCCATGCAGCTGCCGTTGAGTTTAGCAACCATTTGGCCTTTCAGCCTCTGCATTTCTGCGTCCAACGTTTTGATTCGCGCTTCCACCTGCTGCTTTTGCTCCTGTAGGCGGAGGTATCGCAGCATGGTAGTGGACAGGTCGCTGTCCAGTTGAATGGAGGGAATGGTCTTATCCGCAGCACCCAAGCGGCGGCGCAGACTTTCAAGGATCAGGCTGCCGTCCTCGGTGTAGGGCGGCGGGATGCGGGTCAGGATATGGTCGTGCCAGAACTCACGTTCCAGATAAACCATTTCCTGCTCGTATTCCCGGTCACGGTATGGGTGGCGGATGATGACCTCGTCCTCATTGTTGCCGTAGAGACAGCAATAGAAGATTTCGTCAATATCCATGACGGCCATGTAGTGCCGCCCCTGCGTTTCGTAGTAGACTGGAACACATTCCTCGCCGTCCTTCCACCAGTGGTCTTTCGCGTTATAGTTGGTGGTTTTTATTTCCAACAGCGCAATTTTCCCGTTTGGCAGGCGAACAAAGTAGTCCACATCTGCCAGCATGAAGGGGTATTGCGGATGCCGGAACATCTTCTTGATCTGGAAAACTTCCAACCCGGTTTTCTTTGTGAATATCTGCGCGACAAGGGGTTCCAGCAGATGCCCCATCTCCAGCGCCACCCAGTTGCCTGTATCATCGACAGCCGAAGCGATGTTCAGCTTGTCATCATACAGGTCACGGGCGGTGCGGAACGGAGAAATGCCGAGGATAGCGGCAACATCGCTGCCGCCTATCCCCTGCCTGCGGTATGCCAGCCATTCCTGCTCGGTGAGGTTTTCGGTGCTGACCAGCACCTTGGGTTCCTGCCGTATGTGTTCCGGCATCCTCAGCCCCTCCTCTCGCGCTGGCGATAGGGGCGCTTGGGCCGGGTGCGCATATTGTACAGCCGATACTGCAAATTGCGCGGGATGGGTCTTGCCTTGCGCGGGCGTGTCATGCGTCGTGCGATTGCCTTGGGTCTTGCCTGTTCGTTCATTTTGGTGTTCCACCTTTCCTATATAAAATGTATTTCTCAAAGCCGATTGGCCTTGAAACAAAATAAAAAAGCGAGAATGACCGCAGGCAATGCCTAATGTTCACGGCAAACCGTGAACCACGATCATTCTCGCTATGGTTGGGTGTTTTCACCCAGTTATAAAAAGAAAAGTGCCGGCAGCGTCCGCCCTATAAGGGCAGGACAAGGCTGCTGGCACGAATTACAAACTTAAACAACGTGTGCGCAAGGCACAAAAATCATTTACAGGTGGAGTATAGCACAAGAATGTCCGCCCTGTCAAGATGGTGAGATTTTGCATGATAAAAGCATAGTGTCCGCATTACATCCACGCGGCTTTTGTATATACCATCGTTGATTTTTGCGGTACACTTACTGGTAGGGGGCTGTTTCCGGTTGGAGGCTTCTAATTTATAAAATCAAGGAGATTATGCTTATGAAGGAAATTCCCATCTGGGAAAAGAGCAATCTGACAATCGAGGAGGCAGCGGCTTACTCAGGCATCGGAGTAAATCGGCTGTACGAGATGACAAAGGATGGGAGTTGTCCTTTTGTCTTGTGGGTTGGCAATAAGAGACTCATTAAGCGCCGCAAATTCGATGAGTACATTGAACAGACGTTTTCAATCTGATGAAGAGAAGTTCATAAAAGTATAAATAATGGTGGGCCAAGATGTGATACAATATAAATGTCATATCTTGGCTCTCTTTTAGCTAAGGAGGGTCACAATGTCTGTTCAAAGAAGAAAAGATAACAAGGGGCGTGTATTAAAGAATGGCGAAAGCCAACGCAAAGACGGCAGCTATATGTATCGGTACACCGATATACGTGGGAAACGTCAAAGTGTCTACGCAAGTGATTTAAAGGGACTAAGAGAAAAAGAAAAGGCTGTGCAGAAAGACTTAGATGATGGGATCGACTATGCAGCTGGAAAAATCACGGTATTAGAGCTTGTTTATAGATACCTTAGTTTAAAGAAAAACATACAGGAAAGCACAGCTGCAACATATAAGGTAAGCGCAAATAGGTTGTCTAAGTTTAATTTTGCGTATATGAAAATAGCCGATGTAAAAGCATCAGATGTTCAAAAATGGATTTGTGAACTTTGTGATAGTGGCTTAAAGTATGGTAGTATACAATCTGTTCTAACAATTGTAAAGCCGGCATTCATAATGGCTTATAACGAAGACATTATCCGCCGGTATCCATTTTCTTTTAGAATATCAGACTTTTTGAAAAACGATTCCACAGTGCGAGAACCATTAACACTTGTGCAACAAAATGAACTTCTGACTTTTATAAGAAATACCACACCATGGTATAAACATTATGATCTTATCAATGTTTTGCTTGGAACAGGCATGCGAATAAGTGAATTTTTGGGTCTTACAATCAGCGACATAGACTTCAATAATAATCGTATTTTTATAAATAAGCAGCTGGTACGTGGTTCAGATAAGGAACCGCATATTAAGACTACAAAAACGGCGTATGGGGTACGATATATCCCAATGACAACACAAGTGTCTAATAGCCTGAAAAAACTTATTGAGAAAAGTCAGAAAAGCAATGTTATTAACATTGTTGATGGCCGTCACGGTTTTGTTGCTTTAAAGTCAAATGGTAAAATTATGGAACGCTGTGAAATTGACCACATATTTACACGGCTGAAAAAAGCGTATAACGACACAAACCCAGCTATGCCAATAAAGATGTTGACTCCACATGTGCTACGGCACACATTCTGTACCAACATGGTAAATGCAGGCATGGATGTAAAAAGTCTACAGTATTTGATGGGGCATGCTTCAGTGAAAATGACTCTCAACGTATACGCACATATTTCTTACGAAAATGTAGCAGCTAACATGCAGGCTATTGCAACATAATATATAAGCCTGTTTTACACCATGATTTACACCATTTACCCGTTAAACTATAAGAAGTTGCGAGAACTTACGAAAAAATGTCGTGTGAATTAAAATTGCCAATTGAATGGATACAGGAAAAAATGACAACGTATCGCTATTAAGACTCGCATCACACTCGCTTATCAGAATAAAATACAACTGATTGCACAAACCGCGCAGCTTCTTGACTTTTTCTGCCCTGGGCACTACACTGGTTTTATGCCAAGCCTATATAAATAAGGAAAGCGAAGAAATTCGCCTTGCGCGGCTGCTGCCAGGGCGGGCGCAGAATCATTCTTCCATCCACTTGGCCAAAAAGGCGGCTGTGGTGGTTACGGTGTGTACGGCTTCCTCTCCGGCAGGGCATCCCGCCCGGTGCCAGGTATCAGCACACCACCCTCAATGTCACTGTGTGCTAAAATGGGCGCTGCGCTCCAGCATTGGCAGGCGGCGGGGACGGTCGGCGGGCCGCCTGATCTCTTTCGGGATGACGATTTAGCCTGATTCATCGAAGCGGCGCACAATTCAGGCCGCTTTCATAAAACGTCTCTCTGTAGCGGTTTTGTGGTAATATTTGCTAAAACCGTGTAATTGTGTAAAGGAAGTGTCCCATGGATTTCTTGCAGACCACCCTGTGCTATCTGGAAAAAGACGGCTGCTATTTGATGCTGCACCGCGTAAAAAAGAAAAACGACACCAGTCACGATAAGTGGATTGGTGTCGGCGGAAAGTTTGAATCGGGCGAGGATTCCCTCGCCTGCGTAATGCGGGAAGTGACCGAGGAGACCGGCCTGACGATGCAAAACCCGGCCTACCGCGGTGTGGTGGATTTTTATTGTGCCCCCTGGCCTGCCGAGCGGATGCACCTGTACACCTGCACCCAGTTTACCGGCACAATGACCGACTGTAACGAGGGCACCCTGGAATGGGTGCCCAGGCAGGCCGTGCAAAATCTGCCCATCTGGCAGGGCGATAAAATTTTCTTCGATTTATTGGCTAAGGATGCCCCGTTTTTCCATCTGGAACTGTATTATGAGGGGGATACCCTGGTAAAAGCCGTGCTGGATGGGAAGGAATTGCCTATTACTGTAAATCCGTAACGACGACCGAACCGACCTTAACCACCAAAGTGTCACCGATAAAGGCACAGCAGCCGTCTGTCGGGAAGGTTGGCATGGCATCCACGGCAGTTTGGTCGTCCTTAGTCAGATAGGAACGTTTAACAGGATAATTCAATACATTTTCCATATAGAGGTAATAGGTGTTTTCCCAGCTGACAGTATAAGCATCTGCAGTGCGGCCGCGAACATCCTCGAAACCGTCCATGGTTTTATAAAGCGGTGAGGTCGGCAAAAGACCGACAACAGCAACCGGTGTTTCACCGGGAACATATCCCTCCATCTGCTCCAGACGGTCGACCACACGGACCATCAAGGCATCGGTAGCCTTTTCCTGCAAGGCAACTTTCAGATACGTTTGGTTGGCGTAGATAACATTGCACCAAACGCCCAGGCCCATAGCGGCGTAAGCGGCATAGCGCAGGATTTTCTGCACCTTGCTGTGGGGCAGTTCCCGCAGGAACAGCACAGCCAGCAGATAGAGCAAGCCAAAGGAGAAAGTCATCAGTGTGTGCTCCATCCCCTTGGAGATAAAGTAGACCACATTGATGCCAAAGGGAAATACGACAAACAAGGCAAGCAGTAGCAACCGTGTGTTGTTCTGCTTGATTTTTTTCGCCAGCAGCCAAAGGAGTGCCACAGCTGCCAGCAGCAGGAGTGCCATATTGGCAAGGCCGACAAAGCGGGAACGGAAAGTCTGCGGGTTCCACCATTCCTTAATTACATATAAGTAGGTATCCACCACAAGGCGCGGGATGCTGGTGCTGGAGTAGTCGCCTACATTGGTCAGGCCGTTATAATGGTCGGCAAGCACAATGCCCTTGACATGGAGCAGCACCCGCATGATCAGGGTATAAGCAATACCGCCGCCCAGCAGCATGGCGATGGACTTTAACCCGGCGAAAAACACTTTTGCCGGGTCTTTGCCCTCCAGCAGATCCTGCATGAAAAGCAGGAGTAACAGTCCAACGGCCAGCTGCAGATAAGCCTGATAAAAGCCCAGGCACAGGCAGATGAACACGCCGCCCAAAACCGGCCGCGATTTACGGAAAAGCGCAACACCGAGGGTGGCGCAGAGCAGCGCCAGCATGTAGGTATCGCCCTCATGGAAATCGGTGGCGAAGGTGGAGGTCATGGTAATGTTTACAGCCAGCAGGGCGCATAACAGTGCGATCTGCAGTTTGTTTTGCAGCTTAAACATCCGCACGATCAGCACAAGGGATGCGGTAAAATAGAGAACGGCCAGCGTGGCGATCAACATAGGGGCCACGAGATCGCCGCGCAGCTTCCAGTAGAAAGGCTGGAAAATACGGCCAATCGAATATTTCCAGGTCTGATCCGTCTGGTAAATCAGCAGCGAATCGCCGTTGAACATCAGATTGACGAAACGGTATCCATGCGCAATGATACTGAAAAACAGAACGCAGAGGACCGTCCAAAGTTCTGTTTCGTATTTCTGGATTTTTTCAATCAAAAAAGATTCCTCCAATAATATACATAATCTTACATCCTAACAATAGCACAAATGGAAACATGCCGTCAACTATGGTAAATAAAAAAGCCATTGCGGCAAATAACGATTTACTGCAATGGCTAAGGGCGGGATAAAGTTTATAGTATCTTTTCCAAAAACTTCTCGATCTCCCGCACGTAGTCCCCGGCTTTCAGCACGGTGCCCAGGTGGCCGCCGGAGACGTAGACGATCTGCGGGTCCTGCATCAGCTGGATAAGGTCCTGCTGCATCTGGCCGGAGAAAAAGTCCTGGTTGGGCAGGATCAGCAAGATCCGGCCTTTCAGCGCCCGGAAATCCGCCTCCGTCACAGGGGTCTGGTTCATCAGGTCGGCCAGCAGGCCGGAAATGTGTACATCCTTCGCCTGTCGGAAATCTTTGAAGATCGTTTCAAACATATCCTGTGCGTAGGCAACCTCCTCGGCGCTCTCGTCGCAGAGATGGCTCATGCCCATTTTGATCAGGCGAGGCTTCAGCTTTTCGTAGTTGCAGTGGGCCATGTAATACAGCGCGAGGGGCGCAAAGAAGTATTGCTTCTTCAGTGTTTTCAGCGTAGCTGCGTCCATGCTACCGGTGGAAACCAACACCAGCCCGCCGACTTCAGTCGGGTACTTTTTGGTGTAGATCTGTGCCACCATGCCGCCATCGCTGGCACCAACAAAGATGGGCTTGTAGATGCCCAATTTGGCAAAAAAGGCATGCATGCGCACCACCAGCGACTGGTTGGTGCGCAGCTCCCGCGGGCAGTTAAACAACAGCACATCGTACTTTTGAGAGAGGGGCTCCACGTAGTCCATCCACATTTCCAGCGTGTTCATGCCGCCATTTCAACAACAAAATAACACAAAAAGGCCGCTGCACAAGGAAAAATCTCGCACAGCGGTCCATGTATTATAATGCGGTTATGCCATTGCGTTACGCACAGCAGTGTAGTCGTCCATGGTGGCACCCTCGGCGTACAGGGAATACTGCATGTCGCCGTCAAACCAGCGGGACCAGATACCGCCAGCCGCAGTGGTCATGGCAGCTACATCACCCTCGCGACCATTGCCCAGGGTGGTGCCGTTTTCCCACACGCCGGAGATATCACCGGTATCCTTGGCGGCGCGCAGCGTGTAGCTGCCGTCGTTGTAGGTGAAGGTATACTGACCAATTTGGTCTGCCTCATCGCCATCAATGGTCGACCAGGCTTCATTGGTCGGCTCTAGGTCGGCGGGGCGCTTCATGGTCGAGCCGATGACCCCATTTACCTCGTCAAGGCTGGTGCGCACGGTGATGGGATTGAGGGCCTGGTTGGCATCCTCGTCGGTATCGGTGGTTTCGGTTACGGTGGAAGTGCTGGTGCTCTCTGGCGTGGTCGTGGTGGAGTCAGCGGTTTTGCTGCTGCAGGCGGTCAGGCTCAGCGCGGCGGTGCAGATAGCAGTTGCAAGAAAGATAGAAATAGTACGTTTCATAGTGGTTTCTCCTTGTTAAAAAATTCCTTATGTCCTGCAGTGTGTACAGGTTGTTATGCTTTTATGTATTGGTAAGGCCCTTACACACCTATAGACAGAAAAATCCCGCCCGGCGTTACACCAAGCGGGGGAAATTTTATAAAAATTTTAGCGGGCTAGCCAGCCGCCGTCCACGGCCAGCGTGTAGCCGTTCACGTAAGCGGAAGCATCCGAAGCCAGGAAGATGGCCGCGCCGCCCACATCGGCGGGGGTGCCCCAGCGGCCTGCCGGGATGCGGGCCAGGATCTCCTCGCTGCGCTCCTCGTCCTGGCGCAGCTGGTTGGTGTTGTTGGTGGCCATGTAGCCCGGTGCAATAGCGTTGACATTGATGCCGTACTGGGCCCACTCGTTAGCCAGGGCCTTGGTCATGCCCATGACGGCGCTTTTGCTGCTGGTGTAGGCGGGTACGCGGATGCCGCCTTGGAAGCTGAGCATCGAGGCAATGTTGATAATCTTGCCGCCCTTTTTGTCGGCGACCCACTGCTTAGCCACGGCCTGGGAGAGGAAGAACACCATCTTCTCATTCAGGAAATCTACGGCATCCCAGTTTTCAGGGGTGACATCGATGGCATCGCACCGTTTGATGATGCCTGCGTTGTTGACGAAAATGTCGATGCGGTCAGCGTGGGCGTGGACCTGCTCCAGAATGGAATCAATGGCGGCAAAGTCCGAGAGATCGGCACGGACCTCGGTGAACTGGCCGCCCTCGGCGGCGATTTTGGCGGCGGTCTCATCGCAGCTACGGCGGGCTACACCGAAAACATGGGCACCGGCAGCCGCCAGTGCTACGCAGATGCCCTGGCCCAGGCCGGTGTTGGCACCTGTGACCACGGCGTTTTTACCGTTCAGTGAAAAGAGATTCATAATAGCGTTCATTGCGTTTTCCTCCTATAGTGGTTGACCTGTGGGATGTCATCATGGTACTATTATAAAAACGCAATGTACGAAATACAAACAAAACCAGGCAATAAACTATCAAAATCGTATCAAACATAAAATTTGAACAGGCAGGGCGAAATGGAACAGATCAAAGCAACCGAGACGCTGGTAGACAGTTCACTGCGGGAAACCAAGATGCACGGCACCGTAGGGTTCCCGGTGGGCGTCTACCTGGATGACTTTTCGGACTTCAAGAATGGCTACATCTGCTGGCACTGGCACGAGGAAATTCAAATTTCCTGGATCATCGAGGGAGAGTTCCTTTGCCAGATGGAGGGGCGCACGGTGCGGCTGCGCCCCGGCGAGTTGATCTTTGTCAACCGGGGCGTACTGCACCAGATCTACCCGGTGCAAAAGGGCTACGGAAGGCTGTACGCCTTTATATGGGACTCGGAATTTATCAGCGGCAGCGCGGACGACGCGGTGTATCAGGAAGCCTTTGAGCCAATGCTGAAAAGCGGCCCCCGCTACCTGACCTTGGCCGATACGGTGCAGGCCCCCGGCGGACAGACCGTGGGCGAAACGCTGCGGGCCATTGTGGCGCTGTACACGCAGCACCCGGCGCTGTATCATCTGCAAATCAAAATTTTGCTTAGCCAAATCTGGCTGCTGCTCTGCCGCCAGGAGGGTGAGGCCCCTGAGCCGCTGACCCCGGAGCGGGAGCGGGACGAGGATCGCTTGAAACGCGCCATGAACTACATGCATGCCCACTACGGCGAGCATTTCAGTCTGGAAGAACTGGCTCAGCAGGCGCTGACCAGCCGCAGCGAGTTATGCCGGTGCTTCCGCCGGATGCTGGGCATCCCGCCCAAGGAGTTTTTGATGCAGTACCGCATCCAGCAGGCGGAAATCTTACTCAAAAATTCGGCCTACAGCATCGCCGATGTGGCCGAGTTTACAGGCTTTAGCAGCCCCAGCCATTTTGGCAGTTGCTTTTTAAGGTATGTGGGGTGTACACCGAGGGAGTATAGGAAAAATATGTAATTTTTTGCTTCTTCTCCGATTTTCCCCCCTTTTTTTCGGGGCCAAAACGGGGCATCGGGAACGCATCCCCGTACATTCCTATACCGTTGGTACCGTAGGGAGGGGCTTGACCCCTCCTAAAATCTTGCAACAACCGCAACGGTATCATTTATTGTTTACATATAATTTATCCGTAGAGGGGAGGCATCCTCGATGCCCAGAGCAACATAAATTCGCTATGTCCTCATAAATCCACAACACCCAAACTCCGCAAAGTCCAGGAATCCCAGAGATTTATAAAATGCCACCGTTTTAGGGGTATTGTCTGTCACTAATTGGACTTGCCGGATATTCTTATATCGTTCCAGCACCGCCTTAAGCAGCGCGGTGCCTATACCCTGCCTTTGCTTTTCCGGGTATACCAGAATATCCTGCACAAGCACAATGGTAGCACCATCGCCTACTATCCGCACGATACCGAGCAATTCCTCGCTTTCATATGCCGCCAAAACAAGCAAAGAATTTTTATACCCGCGTTCTAACGCGGGTATGTCCTCGGTATACGCGGTCCAACCCACTTGTGTATACAGCCGCAAAATTTCTTCTACCTTAAATTCGGTGTATTCTTTTATTTCCATTCCTTCACCAATGATAAATAAGCTAATATTCCTTATTTCTTTTTTTCTTTGGGTGCTGGCAACTCCTCATACATAGCCACAACGTAAAATCCCCCTGGCTGCGCCGTTTCAAGCACAACCGGGGGAATTGCAATTTCACAAACTTTTACAGTTCGCAAGGCATAAAGCCGTTCTTGCCCAGCACCTGCACTTTGGTGTAGCCAAGCTCTTTCAGGTGGGTGGCGGCTTCCTCGAAGCCGAAAGTCAGAGCCTTGGTGTCGTGGGCATCGGCGGTGAGCACCACATTGCCGGAGAGCACCAGCCACTCCTTCAAAAGGGCATCCGAGGGGAAGTAATCCTTGCGGAAACCACGATACGCGGCAGAGGTGTTCACTTCCAGCACACAGCGGTTGCGGGCGGCGGCCATCAGGGCCGAGGTGGCCGCAGTAGTGTAGCGCGAGTCGTTCTCGTCAAAGAACTTATTGCCGTCGTTGATCTTTTTAATCAGGTCAAAGTGGCCCAGGATGGTAGGCTTCTTCTCGGCAACTTTAGCCACGTTGGCAAAGTATGCTTCGGCCACGGCCAGGCCGTCACCGTCAAAATCGTTATCGATGCAGGCGCGCAGATCCTCCTCGCGCCAGTCGATCTCGTAATATTTGCCGGTCTTGGGGCCCTTGACGTAGTGGGCACTGCCAATGAAATAATCGTAGGTATAGGGGTCATCGTCACTGAAAAGATCCCACTCCAACCCGCACAGGATGTCCATTTTACCGGCATAGCGCTCTTTCAGCTTGGCGATCGTTGCCTTGTACAGCGACGTGCGGCTCTGGGTCATGCAATATTCCAGATCGCAGGGGGTATGGCTGTGGCCGCTGAAACCCAGCGTCTGCAGGCCAGCTTTCCATGCGGTGACTGCCATTTCCTCCAGCGTGTTTTTGCCGTCGCACAGTTTGGAATGAACGTGTACGGAACTTTTCAGGTACTCCCCGGCCATATTACTGCATCCTTTCCTGCTTAACCTTATGGTCGATGACATGCCGTTTTTCCAACTCTTTGGTAATGTCCTCGACCGAAATGCCCAGTTCGATCATCAGCACCATGACGTGGTACGCCAGGTCGCTGATCTCGTAGATGGTCTCCTCTTTATCGCGTTTTGCGCCAGCGATGATGACTTCGGTGGATTCCTCGCCGACCTTTTTCAGAATCTTTTCCAGACCCTTATCAAACAAGTAGGTGGTGTAGCTGCCCTCTTTCGGGTCGATCTTGCGGCCCTCGATGAGTTCGTACAGTCTCTGCCAGGTGAACTGCTTCAACTCGTCCGATACATACACCGGGTTAAAGAAGCAGCTTTCGGCCCCCGTGTGGCAGGCGGGACCGTTTTTGATAACGTCAACGACCAGCGCGTCCTTGTCGCAGTCAGCGGTGATGGACACCACGCGCTGCACATTGCCGGAAGTCTCGCCCTTACGCCAAATTTCCTGGCGGCTGCGGGACCAGAACACGGTGCGCCCTTCAACAATTGTCAAGGCCAGGGTCTCAGCGTTCATATACGCGAGGGTCAGCACCTCTTTGGTGTAGTGATCCTGCACGATGGCGGGAATCAGGCCGTTCGCATCAAATTTCAGCGTCTTAGTGTTTTCCGTAATTTCCATAGTGAAATACTCCTAACAATAAGATAATTTCATTGTACTATTTTTTGTTCATTTTGGCAAGTGGTTTTCGCGGTCAAACCCGCATCTCAATGCCATTGCTTCGCATGTACTGTTTTAGCGCGCCAATTTCCACCTGCTTGGTGTGGAAGATCGAGGCCGCCAGCCCGGCATCCACGGCGGGATGATTGCGGAACAGTTCCACAAAATCGTCCATCTTTCCCGCGCCGCCCGAAGCAATGATGGGGACGGCGCACCGCGCGGCCACAGCATCCAGCAGTTCCAAATCAAAGCCGTTCTTCACACCGTCCGTGTCGATGGAGTTGACCACCAACTCGCCCGCGCCATTTTTGACACCCTGCTCCAGCCAGTCCAGTGCATCGATACCGGTATTCTCGCGGCCGCCCTTGGTAAACAGCATAAATTTGCCGTCCACACGTTTGATATCGGCGGAGAGTACCACGCACTGGTTGCCGTACTTCTGCGCAGCCGCCGGGATGATGCCGGGGTTGCGGATAGCGCCGGAGTTGACGCTGACCTTGTCGGCACCACATTTCAGTACGCGGTCAAAGTCGTCCAGCGTATTGATGCCGCCGCCCACCGTCAGCGGGATAAAAATCTGGCTGGCAACTTCCCGCAAAATGTCGGTAAACAGGCCGCGCCCCTCCACGCTGGCGGTGATGTCGTAAAACACCAGTTCGTCCGCGCCGGAAGCATTGTAGTAGCGCGCCATTTCAACGGGGTCTGCCATGTCCTGCAGGCCTGCAAAATTCACGCCCTTGACAACGCGGCCGTTTTTGACATCCAGACACGGAATGATTCGCTTTGTTATCATATAACTTCCCTCCCCTGCCGATTCAGTCCTGGTACAGGCGCACGGCCTGCGCCAGGTCGATGGCCCCGGTGTAGATGGATTTGCCCAAAATGGCGGCGTGGCAGTGCATGGCCTGCAGTTCGGCCAGCTCCTCCAGCGCCGCAATACCGCCGGAAGCGGTGATCTCCAGCCCGGGAATGGTCAAAAGTTCGCGGTACAGGTCCATGTTGGTGCCCTGCATCGTGCCGTCCCGGGAAATATCGGTGGCGATGATGGCCTTCACCCCCACTCCAGCGCAGCGGCGGCAGAACTCTATGCCCGGTTCCGGGGTGACTTCTTTCCAGCCGTTCACAGCCACCAGACCGTTTTTCATGTCAACGCCCACGGCGATCTGCGCACCGTACTTCTGGGCCATCTCGGCGGTAAAGGCAAAATTTTTCACGGCAACGGTGCCCAGAATGCAGCGGTCCACGCCCAGGTTGAGATAGCGTTTAATGCGCTCCTCGTCCCGGATGCCGCCGCCGACCTCGATTTTCAGCCCGCCCTGCTTGGCAATGGCGGCGATGGTCTGCAAGTTGGCGGTGGTGTCATCTTTGGCACCGTCCAGGTCAACAACGTGCAGGTACTTGGCCCCGGCCTCCACAAAAGACTGGGCCTGGGCCACGGGGTCGGCGTTGTAAACGGTCATCTGGTCGTAATCGCCCTGGTAGAGCCGCACAGCCTGGCCGCTCCGCAGGTCAATGGCAGGATATAATTTCATGGTGTCCCTCCGTTTTCCTTACAGTTCGGCAAAGGCTTTCAGCAGCCGCAGGCCGGTGTCGCCGGATTTCTCCGGGTGGAACTGGGTGCCGTAGACGTTGCCGCTGCGCACCGCGCCGGTGACGGGGATGCTGTACTCGCTGGTGGCAAGGGTCGAAGCAGCGCAGTTTTTGGCGTAATAGCTGTGTACGTAGTAGACGTACTCGCCATTTTTCACGTACTTGAACAGCGGATCGTTCTCGCGCCCGGGCACGATGTCCAGCGCGTTCCAGCCGATGTGCGGCACTTTTAAGCTGGCATCGGTCAGGTCATCCGCCAGTGGGCAGACATCACCGGAAATCAGCCCCAGGCCGGAGTGCTCGCCGTACTCGAAGCTCTTATCAAACAGCAGCTGCATGCCTAAGCAGATGCCCAGCAGCGGCTTTGTCTCGACTTCCTTTTTAATGACAGGCACAAGGCCGGTGGCTTCCAGCTTGGCCATGGCATCGCCGAAGGCTCCCACGCCGGGCAGCAGGATATGGCTGGCGGCATGCAGGTCGGCGGCTTCATGGGTCACTCGCACCTCGACCCCCAGGCTTTTCACGCTGGACGACAAGCTGAACAGGTTCCCCACGCCGTAATCAACAATGGCAATCATACGGTTTCCCCCTCTATCACAAAAATCAATGGGCCAAAATCTCATCCAACACCGCAAAGAAGCGCTGCATTTCGGCATCAGTGCCGATGGTGATGCGCAGGTAGTTGGAGATACGCGGCGCGTTGAAATGGCGGATGAGAATACCCTGCGCCCGCAGCTTTTCAAAAATTTCCTTGCAGGGCATGCGGTCGGTGGTGGCAAACAGGAAGTTGGTGGCTGAATCAAACACGGTGAACCCGCGCTGGCGCAGTCCCTTGGTGGTGGCGGCGCGGGTGGCCAGCAGCTTGGCGGTCACCTCGCGGAAATACGCTTCGTCCCGGATGGCGGCGGTGCCCGCAGCCTGGGTCATCGAGTTGACGTTGTAGGGGCTGTAGCTGAACTTAACGCGGTTCATGTCGGCGATCAGCTCCGGCCGGGCGATGCAGTAGCCCAGCCGTGCGCCCGCCAGGTTGTGGGTTTTGGAGAACGTGTGCGTGATAACAAGGTTCTCATACTTTTCCAGCAGCGGCAGGCAGCTGGACCCGGCGGGGGCAAACTCCACGTAGGTTTCGTCCACCACCACGATGTTATCGGGGTTCGTTTTCAGCACTTCCTCAATGGCGGCCACCGGGGCCAGCAGGCTGGTGGGGGCGTTGGGGTTGGCGATGACAATCGTCTCGTGCAGGCCGCAGTACTTTTTTAAGTCGATGGTCAAATCATCCTCCAGTGGGATGACATGCTGCGGAATATGCAGCAAATCGCACAAAACAGGGTAAAAGCTGTAGGTTACATCGGCAAAGGCCAGCGGGGTGTTTTCATCGCAGAAAGCCCGCAGGGCCAGCAGCAGGTTTTCATCGCTGCCGTTGCCGCACAAAATATTCTCCGGCTGTACGCCCCAGTGGGCGGCGATGGCCTCGTTCAGCGCGCGGTTGGACAGGTCCGAGTACAGCCGCAGCCCCGGCACTGCTGCCGCCACCGCCGCCGCCACACCGGGCGCGGGTGGGTATGGATTTTCGTTGGCGTTGAGTTTGACAAGGTTATCGATTTTCAGCTGCTCGCCAGGCACATACGGTTCCAGCGCAGCCAGCGTCTTGGTAAAATAGCAGCTCATAGGCTCACTCCCCCTTTTGCTCGTCCTCAAACCGGATGGTTACGCTCTTGGCGTGGGCATGAAGGCCCTCGTGCTCGGCAAAGTTGGCGATGCGGGCCTGGACCTCGCCCAGGGCTTCGCGGGTGTAGTAGATGAAACTGGACTTCTTAACAAAATCATCCACGCCCAAGGGGCTGCTGAACCGTGCGGTGCCGCTTGTGGGCAGCGTGTGGTTGGGACCGGCAAAATAATCGCCCAAAGCCTCGGGCACGTTCTTGCCCAGGAAGATGCTGCCCGCGTTCTGGATGTCGTTGAGCACTGCAAACGGGTCGTCCACGCAGATCTCCAAATGCTCCGGGGCAATGATGTTTACCGCATCGATGGCTTTCTTCATGTCATCGGTGACAATGATCTTGCCGTTGGTGTCCACGCTAGCGCGGGCAATGGCGGCGCGGGGCAGCTGCGGGATCTGCACTTCCAGTTCAGCCTGCACGGCCTTGGCCAGGTCCCAGCTGTCGGTGACCAGCACCGGCGTGGCCAGTTTGTCATGCTCAGCCTGGCTCAGCAGGTCGGCTGCCACCCAGGCGGGGTTGCAGGTGCCGTCAGCTAGCACCAGAATTTCCGACGGCCCAGCGATCATATCGATGCCGACTTTACCAAACACCTTGCGCTTGGCGGTGGCTACATAAATGTTGCCGGGGCCAACGATCTTATCCACGGCGGGCACACTCTCGGTGCCGTAGGCCAGGGCGGCCACGGCCTGGGCACCGCCCGATTTAAAGATGCAGTCGATGCCCGCGATGACTGCCGCCGCCAAAATCCCGGCGTTGACTTTGCCGTCTTTCCCGGCCGGGGTGGTCATCACGATCTGCTGTACGCCCGCGACTTTGGCGGGAATGACATCCATCAGCACGGTAGAAGGGTACGCCGCCGTGCCGCCGGGTACGTAAACGCCCGCGCGCTGGATGGGGGTGTATTTCTGGCCCAGCACCATACCGGGGCGGTCGTTGAGGACAAAGTTTTTGTGCAGTTGCTGCTCATGGAAGTGGCGGATGTTGGCAGCAGCCATTTTTAAAGTAGTAATAAATTCGGGGTCGGAAGCTTCCAGTTCGGCAAAGGCTTCGTCAATTTCGGCCTGGGTGACCTGCACACTGTCCAGCTGGGCGTGGTCGAACTTGGCGGCGTAGTCCAGCAGGGCGGCATCGCCCCGGGCGCGCACATCGGCAATGATGGCATCTACGGTGGCTTCTACGTCAGCTTCGGCACGGATGTCGCGGTTCAGGATTTCTTCGGGCTTTACTTCGTCAAAATCATACAGGCGGATCATTGTGCAAGGGCCTCCTTCATTTTCGTAAGCAGTTCAGTAAGCGGGGCGTATTTGAACTTGTAGCTGGCTTTGTTGGCGATAAACCGGGCCGAGATGGGCATGAATTCCTCGATGACGGTCAGGTCGTTTTCCTTTAACGTAGTGCCGGTCTCGACAATATCAACGATGACATCGGACAGGCCCAGGATCGGGGCGAGCTCGATCGAGCCGTTGAGCTTTACAATGTCAATGTTACGGCCCCTGCGCTCGTAGTGATCGCGGGCGATGTTGACAAACTTGGTAGCCACCCGCAAAGCGCGGCTTTCGTCATCCACAAAATTCTTGGGGCCGGCCACGCACATGCGGCATTTGCCCATGCCGGTATCCAGCAGTTCGTAGACATCTGCGCCGGACTCGGTCAAAATATCCTTGCCCACGATGCCGATGTCGGCTGCGCCGTGCTCGACATAAATCGCCACATCGCTGGGCTTGACCAGGAAGTACCGCACTCCGGCTTCGGGGTTTTCCACTACCAATTTGCGGGTGTCGTTGTAATCTTCATTGGCACTGTAGCCTGCCCCGGCCAGCAGGGCATAGGCTTTGTCGCCCAGGCGGCCCTTGGGCAGCGCGATGTTCAGCCAGGTCTTTTCCCCGCCCTGCTGCTGCACCGGGGGCAGGGGCGCGGCCAGGCGCTCCAACTCGTCTAAGTACATCGCAAAACCGATGGCCTTGGCACCGGGGGTGAAGCGCTGCATCAGGTAGTCGTACTGGCCGCCTTTGAGTACCGCGCGGGGGATGCCTGCCGCGTAGCCGGTAAAGACGATGCCGTTGTAATACTCGGCTTCATCAGCCATGCTCAGGTCCAGCTGCAGGCCGCGGCCCGCTTCGCCCAGGACATTTTGCAATGCTTGCAGTTCTGCCAGCGCGGCTTTCTGCGCAGGGCTGATAGCGGCTGCCTTGGCAGCGGTGAGGGTAGCACCAAAGGGGCCATGCAGGGTAAGTAAACCGCAAAGGGCATCAGCCCCGGCTTCATCGGCACCGGCCTGCCGTGCGGCCTTGCGCAGCTCGTGCTCGTTCTTGGCACACAGCAGTTCTACCAGGCGGGCGCGGGACGGGGCGGGCACATCCAGCGCGTCCAGCAGGCCGGTCACAAAGCCCATGTGGCTGACTTCCAGCACCGTGGGCACATCCAGCGCGGCCAGGCTGGCCAGCGCCAGGTGCAGCACCTCGGCCTGGACGGCTTCGTCCACCTCGCCCATGCACTCCAGGCCCATCTGGTGGATGGTCTGGAAAGTGTGGCTTTCACGGCTGGCGCGGCAGACTTCCTCGTTATAATAAAAGCGTTTGCACTCGCCGGGGGCGGGCTGGGCCGTTTTGGCGATGGACAGCGTTACGTCCGGCTTGATGGCCCGCAGCTTGCCGTCCAGGTCGGTGAAAGTGATGACCTGCGGATCCGGCAAAAAGCGCTGATACTCCTGATACAGGGCGTACTCCTCAAACCGGGAGGCACGGTACTTGCGGTAGCCGCCCTGCTCATACAGGGCGCGCAGGCGGAAAGTGGCCTGCTCAGCTGGGGTGAAGTTTTGCAATGTCAGTTCCATGGTGTTTTCCTACCTCTCTTTTCCATAACAACATTATACTTTAGCACAGTAAAGATGTAAAGCGTTAAACAAGAAATCTGTACAAATTTGCCGCAATATGTTTGGCTAAAATAACAAAAAGGCGCACCTTTGCAATCAAAGATGCGCCTTGCGGTTTCTTATCAGCCCTTGCAGCCCTGTTCGTCCCAGTCGCCAAAATCAGCCGGGTCGGCAATCTTAGTAACGTCCAGCTTGCCGTCCTCGGTCTTGGGGACTTCCACGGCACCCAGCTCAACGGGGTTGGTGTTGGGGGTGTCATCCACAGCGGGGGCCTGCACGGGGGCAGCCTCGGCTTCGGTGGCTTCTTCGACGGGAGCGGCAGCGGTTTCTTCAGGTGCAGCGGGGGCTTCTTCAGCCTCGGCAAACGCATCGTCAGCGGGCTCGGCGGTCTCGGCAGTGCCATCCTCGGCATCTGCGTCGTCCTCCGGGCCCCAAATATGCTCGTACTCCTCGGTATGCTCGTTACGGTTCAAAAAGTAAGCCGCGGCGCCAACAGCGGCAGCGCCAATCGCCAGTCCAACCAGCTTTTTCAGTAAAGACATCGTATGAATCCTCTCAATCGCCTTGTGGCACGGCATTTTCCGGGAAAACATCTGTTTTTCAACGGAATACGTACATCATAGCGCAAACGCCGCCATTTTGCAAGAGGCTATTTTTAAAATTTGTGCAAAAAGTTTGGGGTTAGCGGCAGGCCATCACAATTGCTGCATACAGCTGCGCTTTTTGAACAGCCGCAGCGAGAGAGCCAGCCGCACACCGCCGTGGCCGAAGATGAGCAGATAGTTCAGCCCGGTGTTGACGCACAGTGAGGTGATGCTGGCAATCAGTGGGAAAAGTCAAACCACAGACAGGATACGGAACGTGTCTGCACAGAGAAAAAGACAGCCCCCTGGGCAGAGAGCTGTCAAAGGCAATACGGGTTCTGTCCCCGTGCCAGGCTGGACGGACAACGGGAAGGCGGGATCAGCCGAGCTTTTCAACCTTAATAGAGGTTACGGTGATGGCTGTATCGTCCAGAGCGTGGACGGCGGTGCGCCAGTAATACAGCGGCTCACCGGTGGAAAACTCAAACACCATCTCCTCCGGTGCAATGCCGGTGAAGTTAACCTCCAGCTTGTAGGTCTCCTGGTTAATCAGCCCGTGGCGGGCGTAGATATAACTGTGGTCGAACCCACTGCCCGTCAGGGTGACGCGGTAGCTGCCGGGGAACAGCATCCAGGCTTCGGTCAGCAGTTCGCCGCCTTCGTTCAGGGTAACGGTAACCGCGTCCGCTGTGCCGTTGATGACGCTGGATTTTTGCAGCGCCATGGTATGGGCGGGGGTGTCGGTAAAGGTCTCCTCGGTCAGACCCTTGATGGGTTCCACGCTGCCCAGCAGGATGCCGTCCAGCCGGTAATAGTGCAGGGCAAAATTGCTGCGGGCCAACTCGTCCTCATCGATAAAGGCGTAGAGCGTGTCCGGTGTGAGGGTGTTCATCTCCCCTGCCAGCGTCACTGCAGCCAGGTTGCCGTCCATGTGGCCCATGTAGAAGCTGTTGGAGGTCCAGCCGTGGTCGGCGGCAAAGGCGGCCAGGTCCCAGAACTCGTCGTGCTCAAAGTCAAAGCTGGCAAAGGCCAGGTGGTGGAACTGCCCGCTGGCGGTCAGCTGCGCCCAGGCGGGGTCGGTCAGCTGGGTGGAGTCGATGTAATAGGCTGCATCGTGGTAGGTGGTAAAGCGCTTGGAGAGTTCCGTCCGCAGGCCGAAGCCCTGCGCCGCGGCGCAGACGGCCAGCAGCACAGCGGCGGCCGCGCCGTTCCAGAACCGCAGTACCAGCCCGCAGGCCACAACAGCCAGCAGCATGCCCGCCAGCCAGGCCAGCCGGGCGCAGCTGGAGAACATGGCCCAGAAGTCCATCAATGCCTGGGGGACGGGCACGGTGAACAGCGTGTGTCCGACAAAGGTGACGGTGTTGCCCATCGAAGCAACGGCATCCAGTACCAGCAGCACGACGGCGGCAATGAGAATAGATGTATGGCAGCGGAAGAACTCTGCCGCTTTTTTGCGTTGTACCAACAAACTGACCAAAGCCAGCACCACAGCAATCGTAGTACCCAGGCCTGCATAAATTTCCTGCTCCCAGCTGGCACCCAGGTCAGGCACAAACAGATTGGCCAGGTCGGCACCGCTTAAATAGCCGTTGGAGTAGCCCGAAAAGTTGGCGGCGAAGGCCCCCAGTACAAACAATTCGGCCAGCGCCACGGCGCAAAAGCTGACGACCGGCAGCACCACGGCGGTGAGACCGCGCTTTTCCAGCCCGCGCTGCACACAGGCGGCTACCAGCACCATGCCCACCATGGGCAGGTAATACAGATGGATGCCCGCGCACAGCAGCCCCAGCACACCCCACCACAGGCAGAGTTTGCCGGTGGATGGTCTGGTTTCAGGTTGCTCGGCACACAGCCACACCCACAGTGCCAGCAGCACCAGCCAGTTGGCGGCCAGTGCCGTGTGGGCAAACATACGGATGTTCAGCGCCGGGAACAGCACCAGTACCCCGGCCCCCAGCACGCTAGCCCAGTTTTTGGCGGCATCTTGCGGGTGTACCCCGCCGATACGGGCAATAAGCGCCTGGGCCAGGCCGCCCTGCATGGCATAGCAGAACAGCCCCCACAGCCCCAAATACTGGAACTTGCTGGGGAGTACCCCGCCCAGCAGCTTGCAAAGTACAGCCAGCAGTGGGATGGAATCGGTGTACAAAATGCTGGTGCGGTAGGGGTAAATGGCGTTGTAGTTGGCACCCAGGTACGGCAGATGCCACCCGCTGCGGCGGTAAAACACCCACCCCAGATAATGCTGGGACGGGTCCGGGCTGGGATTGTTCAAGATCCAGTCCACACAGGCCGGGTTCAGCACCTGCACACCGTACAGGACGAGAAAAACCAGCGCCCCAAGCAGAGCACCGGTCAGACTCCAGCGATGTTTTTGTAAAAATGCCTTTGTCTTTGTCATACGGTCCCCCGTTTAGCGCACAAAGGTTGTGGAAAGGGTGGTGGACCAGCTTTCGCCTTTGTTCAGGCTGGCGGCGCAGGGGCGCTGTTCCCATTCCAGGGGGCCGTTTTCCTCGCCGGGCAAGCTGTGCCACGGCTCGATGCAGACAAAGTGCAGCGGCTTTTTGGCGGCGGACCAGATCAGCACATAGGGGTAGCCTTCCACATTGCAGATGACACTGCGGCCGGTGTCCTTCTCCACGATGGAGACATGGGCGGTCTTGAGGTTGACCATGCAGTGGCTGTCGTTGTCGAACAGGTTGTCGGTCAGGGGGATGGTCTCGGTGTTGCGGGCCAGGTAGTAGCTCTGGCCGTTCAGCAGGCCGTTGGGCACAGCGCTGACGCACAGCGGGGATTCCAGCCCGTCAAAGCGGATCTCGTAATCCTCGGTGGTGTGGCGGTCGTCAAAGGGCAGCGCAAAGGCCGGGTGGTAGCCGATGCCAAAGCGCAGTTGCTCCTCTACAGGGTTTTCCACGGTCAGGGTATGGTGGATGGTCTCACCGTCCAGCACGAAAGTGGAGCGCAGCACAAAGGCGTAGGGCCATTTGGGCAGTGTTTCGGGATTGGCATGCAGTTCAAATTCCAGCGTGTCGGCGGTGTGGCGGGTCATGGTATGCTCCACATCGCGGGCAAAACCGTGCTGGCCGCCGGTGTATTCTACGCCCTTGGCAATCATCCTGCCGCCGGTCAGCTTGCCGGTATAGGGGAACAGAATGGGCGCGTGGCGGCCCCAGACGGCCGGATCGCCGGACCAGAGCAGCTCGGCCCCGGTGGGCTTGTGGATGACGCTGACAGCCTCGGCACCGTGGGAGTCGACGGTCAGGCGCAGGGTATCATTTTCGATCGAGTACCGCATAAATAAGTACCTCCTGCCGAATTTTTACGGATTTACTATAAAACCGCACAGCCCAAAAGGGCAGCGCGGTATGGGCTTAAGGATCAGAAAACAAGTTGCAGTATCATGCCTGCTGCGGCACCAACGACCCACAGCAACCCGGTCATAAACATGTTTTGCTTCCAGCTGGGGTTCACGCGCCACAGCACGGCCAGGCCCACGCCTGCACCGGCTGTAAGCCCGGCAAACAGGCTGCCAAAGGTGATGGCACCCTGCATATACAGCTGGGCCAGCAGCACACTGGCGGCACAGTTGGGAACAAGTCCCACCAGGGCGGTCAGCATCGGCTGGAAGATGCCCATGCCACCTAAGATACCGGCGATAGCATCCTCGCCCACGGACTCGAAAATCAGTCCGATCAGGAAGCTGAACAACAGGATGAACACGAAAATTTCCAGCGTGTGGCGCAAAGCTGCCAGGAAAATGCTGCTGGTCTCCTCGTGTTCCTCGTGGCAGTCCACATCATCGGCATGACCCTCGTACCCGCCGTACAGTGAGTGGGGCAGCACCTTGCGCAGCGGGATATCCAGCAGTGCGCCGCCCGCGATGGCAAAGATGATCTTGCAGACGATTAGCAGCACAAGCGTGGTCCACTGGCTCGGTTCGGCGGCCAGCAGAGGGATGGCTTCATCGCTGGTGGCAATAAACACAGCCAGCAGTGTGCCGGGTGTAATGACCCGGCTGGCGTAAAAGTTGGACGCGACCGCGCTGAAACCGCATTGGGGCACACAGCCGAGCAGCGCGCCGGGCAAAAAGCCCCAGCGTCCGCCGTCGGCGAGGGCGTTTTCAATGTTCTCGCCGTGGTGGCGTTCCAGCCATTCAATCAGCAGATACGCCAGGTACAAAAAAGGCAGCATTTTTACGCCGTCGATCAGCGCATCCAACAGTGCATCGAGAAAAAAATCCATTCAGACCTCACTATATATTTTTTTAAAGGATTGCGGGGCCGTAGTATTGTTTGTGCAAACTACGGCTTTATACAAAGCTGCGCAACAGCCGTACGGCCGGGCGCACCACTTTATCGGGGATACGGGCGCGAAACCGCGCTACCGTGCGGGCAGAAAAGGGCATTTCGTCGCTGAAGGTTTCCATACCTAAAAAATATTGCAGATAAGGGCTTTCCCGCACCAGCTGCACCACCTCGCGGTCCGAGACCCCGTAATGCAGTTGGATGACACGGCAGCCCAGCGCGATGCGGGCCGAGATGGCCGTTTTGCCGCTGGGGGCAAACAGCTCACTGTAGCCCTGCTCAAAACGATCCCAGTCAATGGATTCGGCCAGGCGAATCCAACGGTTTTTATCGCGCAGTTCTCCATGGTACGGCGGCAGATAGTCGTAGATCGACATCTGCTTTTCTTTGGCACGGTACACAGGCGTAACCCCTCTCTCAAGTAAATACGGAATTTAATACCGCTGGAACAGCGGGAAAATCATAGCCAGCACACACCACGCGGCCTGATACAGCACCAGTGCGGGCAGCGGCAGGGTGGCAAGACCGCCGGTCAGGGTCAACAGCACACCCAAAGCGCAGCTGATAAGCACAGAGGCGGTCACCACCACGGCGGACTTGCGTTCACCCTCGGCGGCCCCGGCGGCAGCTTCCAGGCCGCCCACAAAGCTGGCAAAGCTGCCCAGATGCAGCATGTTGCCGTCACTTTCCGGCAACCAGGCGGTGGCCGGGTTCATCAGCTCATGCTCAGCGGTGTTCAGCACCTTTACGGCCCCGGCGGGCAGGCTGTAGGCAGTCTCCAGCAAGGCGGTATCACAGTTGAAATCATCGCAGTCGACGATCAGCGACAGGCCGGAATGGCGCAGGCTGTCCAGCACGGCGGCGGTGTCCGGGTCGCGCTGGTAGGCTACCTGGAACATGGCAAACAGCTTACCGGAAACGGCCAGGTAGATCATGCGGCGCTGATTGACGGTGTGGTGCTGCTCGTATTCCAAGCTGGGCAGCTTGATACCGTAATCCTGCATCAGGCTGCGGTTGCCCACCAGTACGCGGCGTTTGTTGACCCAACCGATGTACCCCTTGCCGTAGACGGTTTCGCGGTCATCGACTTTCGCCAGCATGCTGCGGTCGCCCAGCATATTCAGGAACACATCCCGCAGCGTGGGGCAGGCTTCGGCCATGATGGAGGCGGCGTAGACGATCGCCAGGTCGATGGGGGCGTTTTTGATGGGCTTGATGCCCGCCAGCGTGACGCAACCCTGGGGGAAAAGATCCCGCGCGGTGACCTGGATGACGTTGATGCGGCCCAGCTGACGGATATCACGCCAGCCCGGCACCACGGCGCCCACCTGGGCCGCGCTGCGCTGCATCAGGCGCGCGGGCAGGGCAGCCAGTAACGTGCCCGCCAGCGGCGCGGCCAGGCACAAGATGCTGGCCAGAATCGTGACAGCACTGGTCAGGTTGTGGGTGCGGATAACGGTGATAAGGAAGCCCAGCAGGGCGCAGCCGCCTGCGGCCCAGGCAAACTGTTGCTGGTTTTTATCGCTGGTACCGGCCGCAGCGCTGCTGGCCAGGAAACCGCGGAAGATCTGGGTCGGGCGGCTGACCAGCACAGACGGGTGCGGCTGGGCCAATCCCTGGGAGGCAGCCCGCAACGCCCCGGCATCTTTCAACCGGTAGGCCACGGAGTGATCCACATTTTTGCTGACCAGCTGAAAGTTATCCCGCACAGTGGCGGCGTTCATCCTCTTGCCCACAGCGTTGGCGCATAGCACCAGCGCAGCAGGCCCGGCCAGCAGGGTGACTTCGTTGGTATAGCTCTTGGCGATAAGCACGATGAGCGCCTGCAACAGCGCACCCGCCACGGCTAAAGCGGTCAGGCTGTCGGGAGTCGGCTTTTTGGCAAGACCCTGCAGGCCGCTGAGGAACGTTTTCCAGTTGATACCGGCAGCCACGGCCAGCAGCACCAGGGCCACCGCCGGGTAGACGGTCTCCCCTGCCAGAACGCCGGGCATGGTGGGCAGGGCGGCGGCGATAAACGCCAGCACCAGCAACACCAGTGCCACTGTGCCGCTTACGATGCAGGCGGTGGTCAGTTGCAGCAGATTTTGATCCAGCTCCTTGCGTACGGCGGGAGCGTCCTCGGCGCTCTCGTAATCTCGGCGGCGGGGCACGGGAATCTCGGCGGTGTCAAAGGGCTGGGCAGCGGAATCGGCCGATTCATCGTCCGCCTTGCCGCCCAGATGGAAGCCGCCCAGGCGGAACTTGTCCAACAAGCCGGTATGGCTGGTGGTCTCCCCTGCTTCCTCCTCCAAATTGGAGGTGAGCCGGGCGGCCATCTCGTCATAGCGGGCAGTCTCGTCAGAGATCGCGCCGGTGTTGATGGCGTTAGCGATGTTATCTACAAAGGAACCGGTGGCAGGCTCAGCAGGAGCCTGGCCCAGGTTTTGGGTAAAGCCGGTGTGGGCCGGTGCGGCGGGGGCCGCATAGCTGCCTAAGTCCTGGGTAAAACCGGTATGCGCGGGCTGTGCCTGCGGAGCCTGCTGGAACTGCTGTGTCGGGGCAGGCTGCGGGGCGGCATCAGGAGTGACCGGCGTTAAGCGGATGCGCCCGGTTAAGGTGTCCACCAGATCATCCACGGCATCGCGGGTGTGGTGATAACTGTCGGCCACCATAGTCGGCTCGTCCACTGCGGGTGCGGAGGCATCCGCCTGGGGCGCGGGCTGCGGCGCTACGGTTTGGGCAGGCTGCGGCTGGGTCTGATGGGGACGCACGGCGTTGTAGGCACTCATGAACTGCTGGGTGCTGTCCGAGGGGGCGGGCGTGACCGAGCTGAGCTGCATTGTAAAGCCGGTGGTAGTCTGGCCGGGCTGGATGGCCTGGGCGCTCTCCACACCGGGCAGGTCCAGCGGCTCGCCTACCGGGCCTTGCAGCGGGGAGGGCTGCGCCGGAGGCGGTGTGTTGCGCTTTTGCCCTGGTGTGAATTCCACGGTGCTGCGCTTTTTTCGGTAGATCGTGCTGGTGGCATTGGGGTCATGGGACGGAGTACGGCTCTTTTTCTGCTCGGTGACAACCCCCCGCAGCATTTGCAGCGTATCGCCCGCCAGGGTAGCGCCGGTCATGGTGCTGCCGGAAGCTTCGCTCTGGGGCTGGGTGTATTTGCTGCGCCAGACGTTGGTGCTGGTCTCCGGCTCCGGCTGGGTGGCCGGGCGCAACGGGGCCAGTGTCGGCTCGTCCTGCCGCTCCTCGGGAATCATCAGTTCATCGGTGGCATCGGTATCGGCATGGCTGCCGCCGCCGAACAGGCCGCCAAAGAACCCACGATTGCGGGTGGTTTTCGGCGGCGGAGTTTGCTCGGCTTCGGCTTCATCCGGGAAATATTCTTCCTCCGCCTGGAAAGCAGGCTGCACGGCGGGGGTATCGGCATGGCTGCCGCCCAGGGAGACATTGATCGGCTCGAAATGGTCGGTATCATCGGCGGATTTCAGGCCAAAAAGGCCGCGCTTTTTCTTGCCAGTGTCGTGGAAACGACCCTTTTCATCAGGTACTACGGCCACGGAATCGGCGAAGAAACGCTGGAAATCCGCCTTGCCCTCGTTCAGCGCGCTGGTGTCAGAGACATCCCCTTCCGGAGCCATCTTGCGCAGGAAGTCTTTGATGATGCCGGTGCGGGTGGTGTCCTGGGTGCTCCCGTCCGTGGGGGCGGATTGCTGTACCGGCTGGGCAGGTTGTATGTTTTGCACAGGCTGTACGGGGCGGGCCGAGCGCGCCGGGGAGGCAGGCTGGGCCGCCGGGGAAGATTGCACCGGGCGGTGCGGGGCAGCGGTGCGGGGCGTTTCCGCCGTGCGGCGGGGGGCCGGGGCAGGTGTGGGCGCGGGTGTAGTAGCCACCTCGGCACTGCGCATAATTTTATCAAAATCGTCAGGACCGCCGAAATCGGAAAAAGCAATCTGACTGTCCTGGGTCGGTGTGTTCTGCAGCGGCGTGGTGGAAATACCCACGCTGCGCAAAATTTCATCAACCTGATGATCGGTGACGCTGGCACGTACGCCGTCCGCCGCCTGGCGCTGGTTCAATTCCGCCAGGATGCGGTCTACCGAATCATTGGTACGTTTGCTTGGCATTTTTATGCTCCCTTTATAAGGTAGAGATAAAGCTTACTTTTTGGTTTTGGCGGTGCGGCGGCGCAGTACGTCATAGCACAGGATGCCAGCGGCCACGCTGACGTTGTAGCTGTCAACACCGGTGGACTGGCCGGGGGCCATTTCCAGCGTGACGGCGGCATCGCACAGCTTGCGGGTCAAAGCGGAAGGCCCGCCGCCCTCGCTGCCCAGCACCAGGGCCACCGGGCCGGACAGGTCGGTCTTGGCAAGCGGCGCACCGCCCAGGTCGGCACAGTAAACGAAGATGTTGTGCTCTTTGATGGTGCGGATGGCCTGGGCCAGGTTGGAAACGCGGGCTACCGGCAGGCGGGCGGCTGCCCCGGCGCTGGATTTCATCACAGTGCCGGTCACGCCCACACCGCCGCGCTTGGGGATGACCACGCCGTGGGCGCCGCACAGGTAAGCCGAGCGGATGATGGCACCCAGGTTGTGGGGGTCCTCTACCCCATCACACAGCACCAGGAATGGCACCTCGCTTTTCGCCTCAGCGGCGGCAAACAGATCCTCCAGCGAGGCGTACTGCACCTCGGCCGCGCGGGCAGCTACGCCCTGGTGGTCATCAGTGCCGCAGATCTTTTGCAACTTATGGCCGGGTACCCGTTTGACCACCGCGCCGGTCTGCTTGGCAAGGGCGGTGTAATAGCCGGCAACCGGCTGCGGCAGCGAGTCTGCCAGATAGACAGTATCCACCGCGCCACCGCTTTTCAGCAGTTCGGTCACGGCATTTTTGCCCCATACCAGCGTGTCGGTGCGCGGTTCAGCCTGCTCGCGGGCGATCTTTTCCATAGGGTACCTCCTGCGGGGCGTTGGCCCCGGTAATTGTTTGAAATGCACCAGCGGCGAAAAGGCTGGCTATACAGATAACAGTATAGCACACCCCACGGGCTTTTGTCATCTTTATTTTGCACTTTTTAGCGGGTCTGTCCCGCTTTTTTACAACTGCCGCCGCCGTAATGCGCCAAAAGTACAAAGCCTCCTTTGCAGGGTGAGCGATAAGGCGTTGTTTATACAAACCGTAGTGGAAAATCCGCTTTCCCCCTGTTGAAAACTCTGTTGAAAATGTGGAAAACACGCATAGGGACCAAGTTTTCCACCAAATCAGGGGGGTGCTTTCCACAACGTGTGGAAAAGTTATCCACATAACAGGTTGGATAAAGCCCTTTGTCAAGATGGGAAAAGGCTGATTTCTTGCCACGAACTCCCCTGCTTTGCTGACAAAACTGCCAAAATTTTGCAAAGGCTGGCAGTGTTTGCCACAGTGCGCCAAAAGTGCATGTCGGTTCTGAAATTTGCCTGTTGATTTCTTGTCAAAGTAAGGTTATAATAGACTTATCGGTGGGCTGAACGCCAGTGCCACCGCTTAACAATCATGTGGAGGTATGTGATATGCTGGTAAATGCTACCAATATGTTGCTGAAAGCACGCGATGGCCACTACGCTGTCGGTCAGTTCAACATTAACAACCTGGAATGGACCAAGAGCGTTCTGCTCACCGCACAGGAGATGAACTCCCCCGTCATCCTCGGTGTTTCTGAGGGTGCCGGCAAATATATGACCGGTTTCAAGACCGTTGCCGCCATGGTCAAGGCTATGGACGAGAGCCTGGGCATCACCGTTCCCGTTGCCCTGCACCTGGATCACGGCACCTACGAGGGCGCCAAGGCCTGCGTTGCCGCTGGCTTTACCTCCATCATGTTTGATGGCAGCCACTACGATATCGCCGAGAACGTTGCCAAGACCACCGAGCTGGTTGCCCTGGCTCATGACCACGGCCTGTCCATTGAGGCTGAGGTCGGTTCCATTGGCGGTGAGGAAGACGGCGTTATCGGTATGGGCGAAGTCGCTGATCCCGCTGAGTGTGCCAAGATCGCTGCCCTGGGCATCGATTTCCTGGCTGCCGGTATCGGCAACATCCACGGCAAGTACCCCGCCAACTGGCAGGGCCTGAACTTCGAGGCTCTGGACAAGATCCATGGAGCTACCGATAACATCCCCCTGGTGCTGCACGGCGGCACGGGCATCCCGGCTGACATGATCCGCAAGGCCATCAGCCTGGGCGTTTCCAAGATCAACGTCAACACCGAGTGCCAGCTGAGCTTCGCCGATGCTACCCGTAAGTACGTCGAGGCTGGTAAGGACCTGCAGGGCAAGGGCTTCGACCCCCGCAAGCTGCTGGCTCCCGGTGCCGAGGCCATCAAGGCCACCGTCCGCGAGAAGATCGAGCTGTTCGGTTCTGCCAACAAGGCTTGATTTTAAATTAGCCGCATAAACAAATAACTGCGCCCGCAGATATGAGATTGAATCATATCTGCGGGCGCAGTTTTTATTATAAGCTTTAGCATCACTAAAAACCTCCGGCTTTGCCGGAGAGAGTAAAAAAGCTTTAGCGTTTAGAGCAATGAGCGAAGCGAATAGTAATCAAAAAATGTTTTCGCTATGGTGTGCTGTAAATGCAGCTTTGCCCACTTGTGGGCAGCAGTGCGAGTGATGCAAGTGGTTGATTTTTCGGTGCATCTTGAGATGCGTGCCGGTATGAAGCCCTTCTAGGGCTTACTCAAGCCCCCGGCTTAGCCGGGGGTCCTGACTTTATCATTTTCTGCATTTCCTGTAGAACCGTAATTGCATGCTCACGTTGTTGTGGAGAAAAAGTCTCCGGTGCTAGAAGCATCGGCCTCTACAGGAAAGAAGAGGCTTTTAGTGCCCCTCTTTGTCGATCATCTTGCGGATGGCATCGATGGCAACGCGGATAGCCAGGTCGGTATCGTGTACCTGGGTGTTGGGCAGGCCTTTCTTGGCGCGCTCCTGGTTGGCAACCACCAGGAACAGCGAGCCGACCCGCACACGGCGGTAAGAACCGGCGATGAACAGTGCGGCAGACTCCATCTCGGAAGCCACGCAGCCCATGCGCAGCCAGGCTTCCCACTTGTTCAGAAGCTCGTAGGAGACAGGGTGCTTTTCGGGCTGGTGCTGGCCGTAGAAAGAATCTTTGCACTCGACTACGCCGGTGTGGTAGGTCACGCCTACGTCCTTAGCGGCATCCACCAGGGCGTTGGTCACGCCGAAATCAGGCACGGCGGGGTACTCAATAGGGGCGTACTCGCGGCTGGTGCCCTCCATGCGGATCGCACCGGTGGCAATGACGATATCGCCGCCGCAGACATCTTCCTGCATGCCGCCGCAGGTGCCCACGCGGATGAAGGTGTCAGCACCGCAGTTGGTCAGTTCTTCCAGTGCGATGGACGCGGACGGGCCGCCGATGCCGGTACTGGTCACGCTGATGGGCACACCATTGAGGGTGCCGGTGTAAGTAACAAACTCGCGGCTGTCGGCCACCAGGCGGGGGTTATCAAAATATTTGGCAATTTTGGCGCAACGCTTGGGGTCGCCGGGCAAAAGCACATAGCGGCCTACATCGCCGGGGCCCAGCCCGACATGGTACTGCTTGCCGCTACCTTCGGTATAATCAACCATAGGGTTCAACCTCCTGAAAGGATATTTACATATATTATACAGCGTTTTGCGGGAGGTTGCAACCAATTAAAATAGTAGCGTGTTTGGCGGTAATGCGTAGGGGCGGATATGAAATCAGCCCCTGCGTCCATCCTTTATTCGGGCTTTTCCGGTGGTTCGCGGTCATCATTGGGCCGCTGGCCGTCATTGGGGGCGTTGGCGGGGTCAAAATCGGCATCCCGATCGCCGCCGGGATCGCCCATGCCGCCGTCCATCTCGCCGCCCATGCCGCCGGGACCGCCAGCCATGCCGGTAGTGGCGGTGTCGGTCTGGGAGGTGGCAGCAATGCTGCCGATGCTGTAACTTTCGCCGTTACTCAAATCAGCCGAAGAATAGAACAGATACCGCGTTGCACACACGGCCGTGCCGCTGTACACGGTCTCCCCTGCTGCGTTTACCAGCGTAAAGCTGTCGCCTGCAGCCAGGCTCAGGGAGGTACTTTCGGCAGAATCAGTGCTTGTTTCGGTGCTGGCTTCGTTCTCCTCGCCGGGTCGTCCGCCGGGGCCGCCCATGCCGGCGCTTTCGCCAAAGGTCACATAGGCCTGCTGGGCATCAATGCTCATGCCCATGCCGCTGCTGCCGCCTGCAGCCAGGATCGTACCGCCCGTCACGGTGATGGTTCCGTCCGCGTCCAGCGGTTCGTTGTCGGTCGTGCTGGCGGTCCAGACGGCCACCGTACCGCCGGTAAAGGTCATGCTGCCGTTGGAGTCAAAGCCATCGCCGCTGGAGGAGTAGGCCGTAATGGTGCCACCGTAAATGTTCATGGCATAGTCGTAGTCGGTCAGGTCGGGGTTGGCGGCGTTCAGGCAGTCGTCCGTGGCGGTAATATCGATGATGCCGCTGTACACGTTGATGGCCGCGCCCTCCAGCCCCTCGTAGCAGCTGGTAATGGTGATGCTCGGCCCGGCAGTGCCCTCGGCTCCGATGTTCAGCACCAAATCGCAGTGCAAAGCATCGTCCCCGGCGGCGATGGTCAGGGCACCGCTTTCCACGTTCAGCGCCTGCCCGGCATTGACGGCATCGTTGACGGGTGCGTTGATGGTCAGCGCCAGCTCCCGGATGGTCAGCGAGGCATCCTGGGTGGTGCCGTCCTCATCGGTATTGGCAGCGCCGGATTTGATGCCGTTTTTGCCGTTGGTGTTCAGCGTCAGGCTGCCGGTGCCGCACAGGGTCACCTGGGAGCCATCCTTGCATTTCAGCACGGCGTTCTCGGCGTTGTCGTTGTCGGGGTTATCGTCCGCGTTGTTGGCGGCGGTGTCGGTCAGGGTGTTGGCCGTGCCTTCGGCTGCCACGAGGGTAACCACCGAGGATTTGCCGCAGACGATGGGCGCGGTGTCGGCGCTGGTCAGGTTCAGACCGTTCAAAATCAGCGTAACACCGCTGACCCCGGCCTTGATCTTAACAGAGCCATCGGCGCAGCTGCCGGACAGCACGTAAGTGCCGCTTTCCTTTATGGTAAGGCTGCAACCATCGATCTTATAACCGCTGTTATCGGTGCTGGCGGTGATGCCGTCATCGGTAAAAGTAAACGTGACCGCCTCGGTCAGGCTGTAGGATGTGGCTTCGGCCACAGCAGTATCGGATGTTTTTATAATGGTAACAGGCTCGGTATTGGCGGCGCACCCGGCCAGCGTAAAGGCCAGCGCACCTGCCAGCAATATAGAAAGTTGTTTTTTCATAAGGCAGACCCTCCTTAGGGGTGTTTGGTTTGGAAACGCCCCTATTGTAACGGTGCAACTTAAAACCAGCCTAAAGAGAAAAGCCCGGTTCCCTTTAGGCTGCCTTTAGGTTGGCGGCGTATCCTGTTAGGCACAGGAGGCGAAACACCATGGCAAACATCCAAAGCTGCTTTAAGCGGTACGAGAAAAAGTACTGCCTGACTCAAGCCCAGCAGCAGGCTATTTTGCAGGGCATGCAGCCCTATATGAAAAGGGATGCCTACGGGCAGTACACCATCTGCAATATTTACTATGATACCGAGGATTGGCGGCTGATCCGCACCTCGCTGGAAAAGCCGCTGTATAAAGAAAAACTGCGGGTGCGCAGCTACGGCACCCCCGCGCCGGACGGCGATGTGTTTGTGGAGATCAAGAAAAAGTATGACGGCGTGGTCTACAAGCGGCGCATCACCACCCAGGCCGATGAAGTGGACTTTTTGCTGAGTGGCTTCTGCCCGGCAGGGCGGCAGGGGCAGATCGGGCGGGAGATCCAGTGGTTCCAGCGGCAAAACCGCACCCGGCCCAAAGTATTCATCGGCTACGACCGGCTGGCCTTTGCGGGCATCGAGGACCCGGATCTGCGCATTACCTTTGATACCAACATCCGCTGGCGCACCACCGACCTGGACCTGCGCTGCGGGGACTACGGGGCACCGCTGGGCGGCTATGGCGATGTGCTGATGGAAATCAAAATTCCCGGCACCGCGCCGCTGTGGCTGGCGGAACTGCTCAGCACGGCGGGGGTGTTCTCCACCTCGTTTTCCAAATACGGCACCTGCTACAGCAGGCATATCCTGGGTGCGGCCCAGGCGGAACATAAGGAGGTTTTTACCTGTGCTTGATTCGATTATCGGTTCGGAAATTACATTGGATACCTTTTTGATTTGCACGGCGGTCTCGCTGGCATTGGGGCTGGGGCTTGCCTTTGTGGCGAATTACCGCGAAAAAGCCAGTTCCAGCCTGGCGGTCACCCTGGCGGTGCTGCCGGCGGCGGTGCAGATCGTGATTATGCTGGTCAACGGCAACATCGGCGCGGGCGTGGCGGTGGCCGGGGCTTTTGGGCTGGTGCGGTTCCGCAGCCTGCCGGGCACAGCGCGGGAGATCGCGGTCATCTTTATCGGCATGACCATCGGCCTGGCTACCGGCATGGGCTTTGTGGTGCTAGCCGTGCTGACCTTTGTACTGCTGGGCGGTATGCTGATGCTGCTCTCGCTGTTGGGTTTCGGGCAGAAAAACAGCGCCGTGCGCACGTTGAAGATCGTCATCCCGGAAAACCTCGACTATGACGGCCTGTTTGACGATATATTGACCCAGTATACCCAAAGCAGTGAACTTGTCAAGGTGAAAACCAGCAACATGGGCACCCTGTATGAGCTGGAATATGCCATCACCCTGCCGGGCAACACCGTGCCCAAGGCGTTTTTGGATGAACTGCGCTGCCGCAACGGCAACCTGAACATCACCTGCAGCCGCGAAACCACCAAAGAAGCCGCCCTGTAACGGGTGAACAGCACCGCATGATTCCCGGAATTGTGCGGTGCTGCCCTTGTATTTCGGTGCAAGTTATTTTATACTAAAACCCAAAGGAAATCCAAAGGAGTGTGACCTGCTGTGCGCTTGCTGATTGCGGAGGATGAACTGGACCTGGCCGAAGTGCTGGCCGTCTTTTTTGAGAAAAATCATTTTGCGGTGGATACCGTACACAACGGCTTTGATGCCTACGAGTATGGGGTCTCCGGTGCTTATGATGCGATTATTCTGGACGTGATGATGCCGAAAATGAACGGCATTGAGGTGCTGCAAAAGCTGCGGGCTGAGGGGGTGAACACCCCCATTATGATGCTGACGGCCAAGGGCGAGAAGGACGACCGCATCACCGGTTTCAACGCCGGGGCGGATGACTACCTGCCCAAGCCCTTTGACCCGGACGAGCTCATCAGCCGGGTACGGGCGATGCTGCGCCGCAGCGAGGCTTACCGCCCCACGGTGCTGGTCTTTGGCGACCTGACGCTGGACCCTGCCAGCGGTGTGCTTGCCTGCGGGGGAGAGTGCGTGCGCCTGGGCGGGCGGGAGTTCCAGATCATGGAGCTGTTTATGCGCAACCCCGGGCAGGTATTCTCGGCCGAGCGCATCATGGAAAAGGTCTGGGGCTGGGATAATGAGGCCGAGATCAACGTGGTGTGGGTCAATATCTCGAATCTGCGCAAGAAAATGAAAGCTATCGGCTCCACGGCGGCGCTGGCTGCCAATCGCGGGCTGGGCTATATCCTGGAGGCAGGGGCATGATTGAACGGCTGCGTAACCGGTTTATCCGCATTGCCACGCTGTCGGTGGCGGCGGTCATGCTGCTGCTGACGGTGATCTTGAATGTGGCGAACTATGTCTCCACTGACAATGACCTGCAGCAGACCTTGACCCTGATTTACGAGAACCAGGGTACCATTCCCCAGAACCAGCACGGGACAGCAGGAACCCCGCCGGAGCTGCCCGCCGATGCGGCCGCCCCCTCCCCCACTACCGCCGAGAGTGCTGACCCACCTGCCAAGCGCGGCGGACGGGACGGGCCGTTCACCCAGGAGACCCCCTACTCCACCCGTTACTTTGTGCTGCGCTACCACGATGACGGCACCCTGGCCGAAGCCGACCTGGACCGCATTGCTGCCGTGACCAGCGCTGACACCGAGGAATACCTGGCTGTGGCTCTAGCCCACGGCACGGGGCTGGGTCAATACCAGAATTATCGATACTGCGTCTACCATACCGGGGATGACCGCAATATGGTGGTATTTCTGGACTGCTACCAGCAGCAGCGCGCCCTGCGCCAGGTGCTAATGTGGTCGCTGGTGGCAGATGCGGCCTGCATTTTGCTGGTATTTTTGCTGGTGGTGATGCTTTCCCGCCGGGCCATCGACCCTGTGGTGTGCAGCGTCCAGCGGCAGAAGCAGTTCATCACCGATGCCAGCCACGAGCTGAAAACCCCCATCACGGTCATCTCCACCAGTTTGCGGGTGCTGGAGATGGAGACCGGCAAGCAGAAATGGATCGACAAGGCCCAGGCACAGACCGAAAAGCTGACTGCGCTGGTGAACTCGCTGGTCACGCTTTCCCGTATGGACGAGGAGGACAGCCCCTTAAAGATGGAGCCTTTCGCCATCAGCGAGGCCGTGGGCGAGACGGCGGAGTCTTTTAAGGATTTTGCGCTGTCCAAAGGCCACGATTTGACGGTGGATGCAGCCCCCGGCCTGACCTACTGCGGCGACCAGTACGCCGTGCGCCAGCTGGTGTCGATTTTGCTGGACAACGCCATCAAGTATGCCACGGCGGACTCCCCCATTGCCGTTGTGCTGGAAAAGACCCGGCGGAGTGTGCGGCTGCGGGTATCCAACGGCTGCGACCCGCTGCCGGAAAAGGAGCTGAACAAGCTGTTCGACCGCTTCTACCGGGCTGACCCCTCCCGCAATGCGGGCACGGGCGGTTTCGGCATCGGCCTGTCCATCGCCCGCAGCATCGCCGAGGGCCACAAAGGCGGCATCCACGCCCGGCAGGCGGATGGACGAATCGAATTTGTGGTGGAGTTAAAATAATTTAAGGGGACCGCTGCGGCGGTCCCCTTGCTTTTGCCACGCGGCTATGCTACAATGACGCAGATATTTGAAAAAATGAGAGGAGAATCCCCCCAACCATGGATGAAAAAAAGCCATCCTCCGGCACTACCGACCTGACCACCGGGCGGCCATTGCCCCGCATTTTGGTGTTTGCGCTGCCGCTGGTGCTGGGCACGGTGTTCCAACAGCTGTACAGCTTTGCCGATACAGTCATCGTGGGCCGCTGCCTGGGCACTGACGCCCTGGCCGCTGTGGGCAGCACCTACTCGCTGAACTTTTTGATTTTGGGCTTTATCCAGGGCGCATGTGTCGGCTTTGGCATCCCGGTAGCCGAGGCCTTCGGGGCAAAAAAACGTGACGATCTGCACCGCTACCTGGCGAACGGCGCGTGGCTCTGCCTGGCGGTGAGTGTGGTGTTTACGATTTTAACTACCCTGCTGGCCGCGCCGCTGCTGCAGCTGATCCACACGCCGGATGACATCTTTACCGATGCCGTTGCGTACATCCGGGTCATCTTTTTGGGCATCCCGGCCACGGTGCTGTACAACTACTCAGCCAGTGTGCTACGGTCGCTGGGCGATTCCAAGCACCCGTTCTACTTTTTGCTGGGGGCCAGCATCGTGAACATCGTGCTGGACTGGGCGCTCATCGTGCCGGTGGGCATGGGCGTGGACGGCGCGGCACTGGCGACTGTCATCAGCCAGCTGTTGAGCGGTTTGCTCTGCACCTGGTGGTTCTTTGCCAAGGTGGAGGGCATTCAGTTTACCAAAGCAAACACCCGCCTCTCCCCTGCCCACTGCAAGCGGCTGGCGGTTATCGGCCTGCCCATGGGGTTTGAGTATTCGGTCTCCGCCATCGGCGCGGTCATCATGCAGGATGCCATCAACCTGATGGGCAGCGTAGTGGTCGCGGCCCAGACGGCGGGCGAGAAGATCCGCCAGATGTTCACCCTGCCGATGGAAAGCGTGGGCATGGCTATGGCAACCTACGTGGGCCAGAACCACGGCGCGGGCCGCAACGACCGCATCAAACAGGGCATCCGGGACGGCTGCCTGATTCAGATTGTGTACAGCATTGCCGCCTGGTTTGTGATTTGGCTCATCAAGCCTTTTGCCGTGGGGCTGGTGCTGGGCGATGCCGCCCCGGCCGTGACGGCGGGCGCACTGGACTACCTGGCGGTCATTAGTACGCTGTTTGTGATTCTGGGTTTCCTGATGATTTTCCGCAACACCTTGCAGGGCTTGGGCTACAGCACCATGGCGGTCATTTCCGGTGTGGGCGAGTTGATCGGCCGCAGCTTTGGCGGCTGGCTGGCCCTGCACGGGCTGGGTTTTCTGGGCATCAGCCTGGCAAACCCCATCGCCTGGGGCTTTGCGCTGTGCTACTGCGTGGTTATGGTAACGCGGATGCTGCGCAAAGAGGATAAGCAGGCAGCAAAATAAGTAATAAAGGCTCCCCTGGAGGGGAGCTCCGCCGTCAGGCGGTGAGGGGTGGCTGCTTTAGCGAATAACTGCCTCTGGACCACCAATCAGTCACCTTCGGTGACCGCTTCCCTCCAGTGGAGCCTTTGCATCCACCGCACCTATTTTGCAGGTGTAAATCAACTGTTTTTCAGGGTATATATACTTGACAACTTGACAAACACCTGGGTGTTTGTCACTGTTTCTCAAGTTGACAAACAGTTGCAAAATGGAAATAAAAACTATATAAATAACATATTTAAGTACTTTTTATATAGAAATTACCGATTTTTAAAGTGTTTCTCAGGTTGTCAAGTTGTATTAAGGGGTGCCTGTTTCCTGCAAAACACCCAACCGCAAAAAATATGCGCCCTGCCGGTTGCGGCAAGGCGCTTTTGTTTTGCTTATTGGCTTGTCAGCCTTATTCTTTGGTGGGGCGGACCTTCTCGGCAAGGATGCACAGCACGATGGTCAGCACCATGTCCGGCAGGGTGTAGCCTACCGGCGTGTCTACGCCCATCAGCAGGCGGTAGGCGATGAAGCCCACCAGCCAGATGACCAGGTTGCGGGTATCGGCGGCCAAGGCAAAGCGGTCCCGCTTCAGGATAAAGTGGTCGGCGATCTGCACCGCGATCATCGGCGCAAAGACCGAGCCAATCAAGTACAAAAAGCCGGTGATGTCGTCCATCGGGAAGAAAATCGCTCCGGCCACGCCGATGACCGTCACCACGATGGCGGTCTTTTTGCCGTTCAGTTTAGGGGAAAGGCTCTCGGCCGAGATGCCCGCCGACCAGGCATCCAAAAACGTGGTGGTCACGGTGGAAAACACCAGAATTACCAGCGCGGCAATGCCCAGTCCGGCCTTGACCATGATAACGGCAATGTCATACTCGCCGGTGAAGATGGCCGCGCCCATGCCGATGACGTACATCCAGCAGGACACCAGCCCGTACACGATGACACTGACCCAGGTGGCCTGTGTGGGTTTCTCGGCATCGCGGGTGTAGTCGCTGATGAGCGGCAGCCAGGACAGGGGCATCGCGACCGCCAGTTCCACCGCCGCGCCAAAGGTCAGGCTCTCGCCGTCCACAGCGGGCATGGCGCTGCCGGAGAAGAAGATGACCTTGCACAGCACCAGTGTGAGGAGAAACAGCGCAGCCATCGTGATTTTATTGATCCAGCCCAGGTCGGTGATGCCCACGGCGATCCACAAAATAATCAGTGCGCCGATGACAAGGCACCACACCCAGCGGCCAATGTCAAAAATGCCGCCCACGGCCAGTGCGCCATCGTAAATCATGATGGCCGTCCAGCCTACCAGCTGCAGCACGTTCAAAAAGGCAAACAGCAGGCCGCCCTTTTGACCAAAACTCATCTTTACGGTCTCCATGGCGCTGCGGCCGGTGCGCCCGCCGATGAGACCCGCCAGCAGCATCATGGCGCAGCCGATGATGTGGCCGATGAGAATGGCGGCAAGGCCCTTAGCCATGCCCAGCGACGCAAAAGAAGTGCCGGTCAGAATCTCGGCCAGGGACACGCCCGCGCCGAACCAGATCAGGCCGTTCTGAAAGGTGGAAGTCTTTTTCACTGTACAAACTCTCCTTTCAGCTCAAACATGTGGTTCATGGGGCCGGAGCCTTTGCCAAGGTCCAGCATGGCGGCCAGCGCGCCGGAGATGTAGGCTTTTGCGCGCTCTACCGATGTATCCGGGTCGTACCCCTTGGCGAGGTTGGAGGCAATGGCGCTGGACAGGGTGCAGCCGGTGCCGTGGGTGTTGGGGTTGGCAATGCGCTTGCCCCGGAACCACTTGCCGGTGCCGTTACGCCACAGCAGGTCGTCCGCATCGTTGATCTGGTGGCCGCCCTTGCACAGCACGGCGCAGCCGTACTTCTCGCTGATGGTCTTGGCGGCGGCCTCCATCCCGGCGGCATCGGTGATGGTCATGCCGGCCAAAATCTCCGCTTCCGGGATGTTGGGGGTCAGCACTTCGGCCAGGGGCAGCAACTCAGCGGTCAGGGCGGACACGGCATCGTCCCGCAGCAGCTTGGAACCGGAGGTGGCGACCATCACGGGGTCGACCACAATGTGCTTCGCCTTGTAAAAGCGCAGCCGCTCGGCAATGGCGGCGATGAGTTCCGCCGAGGAAACCATGCCGATCTTGACGGCATCGGGGTAGATGTCGGTAAAGACGGCATCCAGCTGCTCCGTCAGGAACTTGGGAGTTGTTTCAAAAATGTCGGTCACGCCGGTGGTGTTCTGGGCGGTCAGGGCGGTGATGGCGCTCATGGCAAAAACGCCGTTGGCGGTCATCGTCTTGATGTCAGCCTGGATACCGGCGCCTCCGCTGGAATCACTGCCAGCAATGGTCAATGCTGTTTTCATCATACTACTTCCTTTCATCAGTACAGCACAGTTTTATTACGCGGCGCAAGGTGGTGCCCCCAATGTGCCGCGGGGAACTTACCCAAATAAAAACGCGGATATGCCAGCAAAGACATATCCGCGTACAAACTCAAACGAGCAGGCGTCAAGGTATCTCCCTACGTTGGCATTATCCAAATCAGGTTACGGGTCAGGGCAGTACAGCCCACTCTCAGCCTGCTTTGCGCAAGCTCCCCTTGTGAACTTATTCACTATAACACAACTTGTCCCGTTTGGCAAGGCCACTATGAAAATCTATAGTAACTTATAAACCGACCCATATCTTCCCCCGCAGGGGTGACAGGGCCTATAATAAGCGCAGAAACGGGGCAGCACCCCAGGGAGGTTTTATACAATGCTGAATGAAAATGTTACAAAGATGCTGAAAGCAGGCATGTGGGATCTGGCTACCTGCGCCAATGGTGAGCCGAACGTTGTGCCGGTCGCCTTTAAGGATGTGACCGAGGATGGCAAGCTGCTGGTGGGAGATGTCTTTTTGGAGACAACGCTGAAAAACCTGCAGGCCAACGGCGGGAAGATTGCGGTTTCCGTGTACGATGCCGCCACGCTGGAGGGTTACCAGATCAAGGGCACGGCGCAGTACCTGACCGAGGGCGAGGTCGTCAGCAACTTCAAGGCCATGGTCGAAGCCATGTTCAAGGGGGCGGCCACCGCGAAAGGCGCACTGGTCATCACCCCGGAGAAGGTCATCGTGACTACCCCCGGCGCGGATAACAAAAAGGAGCTCTAATCTAAGCGGCGGGCAAATCGCCTGCCGCTTTTTTACGGCAAAAGCCACTCATAAATTGCATAGTAACTTGCGCGGCGCAGTATACCACGCTATACTAAAGCCAAAGGAGGGCGGACTTATGTACCAGAGAAAGCTGGAACGGGACATCCGCTGTCCGCTGGAATACGGCATGGAGTTGTTCGGCGGCAAGTGGAACTCCCGCATTATCTGTGTGCTGGCGGCGCTGGGAACCCTGCGCTACAGCGAACTGCGTAAGCAGATGGGTAACATCACCGATGCCGTGCTGGCATCTACGTTAAAAAGCCTTATCACCAACGGCATTGTGGAGCGCCGTTCCTACGATGAGATCCCGCCAAGGGTGGAATATTCGCTGACCGAGCGCGGAAAGTCTGTGGTGCCGATCCTGCAAAGCATCTGCCACTGGGCGGGGGCTTTTTACAAAGAGGAAATGCCCGGCCAGCCGATGATTCAGTGCCAGAAATGCGATTACCGCTAAATGAGGTTGAAAATGCTACAGTATACCGAGGAAAAAATCTTTACCCAAGATCAGGTCGAGCAGTTGTTTTTATCCGTGGGCTGGGTGTCCGGCCAGTATCCGCAGCGACTGTACAAGGCGCTGATGCACTCTTCCACCGTATTGACGGTGTGGGATGGCGACCAGCTGGTGGGACTGATCCGTGTGCTGGATGATAGCGAAATGCTGGCCCAGGTACACTACGTGCTGGTGCGGCCTGACCACCAGGGTCTGGGCATCGCAGGCGAGATGATCGAGCGTATCAAGGAAAAGTACAAAAATTATCTCTACATCGAGGGCATGCCCGAGGATAAGGCCAATGTCCCCTTTTACGTCAAGCACGGGTTTCAGGTGATGGAAAACGGCGCGGCGATTCAAATTTGCAACTACGGCGATAAACGGTAAACTACAGCGGTATGCCCCGGCGGGCATGCCGCTGTTTTACTGTTGCAAATTGCCCGGCGGTACAGTATGATAAAAGCAATACTGTTTATAAAAGGAGATGCCCCTATGGAACCACTGGCCCTGTTACAGGCCCTGCATACCGCTGAAAAGCTGAAAGACACCACCCGCCATTGCTATACCTCCGGCGGGCGGCACGAGAGTGTGGCCGAGCACAGCTGGCGCATTGCCCTGATGGCCTACTGGATTCGGGATGAATTCCCCGATGCCGACATGGATAAGGTCATCCGCATGTGCCTGATCCACGATTTGGGCGAGTGCTTTACCGGAGACATTCCCGCCTTTGACAAGACCGCCGCCGATGAAGCCAAAGAGGAAAGCCTGCTGTACAGCTGGGTAGCCACCCTGCCCGCGCCCTACAACACTGAGATGCGCGCCCTGTACGAGGAAATGGCAGCCCTGGAGACCCAGGAGGCCAAAATTTACAAGGCGCTGGACAAGATGGAAGCCATCGTCTCCCACAACGAATCCGACATTGCTACCTGGGAACCCCAGGAGTACAGCCTGAACCTGACCTACGGCGTACCCCAGACCCGCTTTGCCCCCTACATGCAGCAATTGCGGGAGACCCTGAAACAGGAAACTTTGCACAAAATGGCGGAAAACGGCAAAACAATGCCGTAAAACCCGCTTTTCATCTGCCGCTAAACGCGCTATAATAAGGCTGGGAAAGTATTTATATAAAATGGAGGGACTTATTATGTCGCTGGAAAAAGTAAAGCAGTATCTGGAAAGCAAAGGCTACCTGGACCGTGTGATCGAGCCGGAAGTTGCCACCGGCACAGTAGCCGAAGCGGCCGCCGCCCTGGGCGTGGAGCCGGGGATGATCGCAAAAACGCTGTCTTTCCTGCAGGGTGACAAGGCCGTGCTGATTTTGGTCGAGGGCGATGCCAAGGTGGACAACCATAAGTATAAGGATACCTTCCACACCAAGGCCAAGATGATCCACTACGATGAGGTGGAGCATTGGGTGGGCCATGCCCCCGGCGGGGTGTGCCCCTTTGGCATCAACGCGGGCGTGGAAGTCTGGCTGGACGAAAGCCTGCGCAAGTTTGAGACCGTCTACCCTGCCGCCGGCAACGACCACAGTGCCGTAAAGCTGACCCTGCCCGAACTGGAAGAAGTATGCAGCGCCCAGGGTTGGGTGGATGTATGCAAAACTGCCATTTAAAAGGAGAACGCTTATGTTCCGTAAAATGCGCCGCTTTAAGCAGGAAATGCCTGCCGAGGAATGCCGCGAACTGTTAAAAAACCAGGTGCGGGGTGTGCTGTCCCTGCTGGGGGACGATGGCTACCCCTACGGCCTGCCCATCGACTACTGGTACAATGAGGCCGATGGCAAGCTCTACTTCCATGGTGCCAGAGAGGGCCATAAGATCGACGCCATCCGCGCCTGCGATAAGGCATCCTTCTGCATCCACGATGAGGGTGTGAAGATGGACGGCGAATGGCCGCTGCACTTCCGCAGTGTCATCGTGTTTGGTCGCATTACGCTGGTGGAAGATGCCGCTCTGACGATGGAAATTTGCAATAAACTGGCCCACAAGTTCACCGGCGATGAAACCTACATCGCCCGGGAAATCGCTGGTGCCAAGGACCGTGTGCTCTGCCTGGCGCTGACACCGGAGCATATCACCGGCAAGCGCATCAAGGAGAGTTGAGCATGCCCAAAACCTGAAAAGTGAGGAACCCGACATGCAGGAAGAAGCCCTACAGGGCAACGAGACCATCGAACAGGCCGTTGCCGCCTTACAGCAGAACGCCACCCCGGAACTGCTGGCCCACGCGCTGACGGCCATCCGCCGCCGCATCCGGGAAAACGGCCAGTTTGTGGTGGCTGTAGAACCCAACCCCGGCAGTACCCAGATGAGCCTGAAAATTGTGCAGACCCCGGACGGCCGCGCCTGGTGGTACGCCTTTACCAGCTTTGAGGAAGAAATGCAGGGGGCTGAGCAGGTGCAGTCCACTTTTATGGCAGACATTGGCAAACTGTTAGAATCCGCCCTGACCGTGTCCGAGATTGAGGGCATCATCCTGAACCCCTGGCACCGCACCCTGATGCTGGATAAGACCTTAATCCAGATCATCCTGCCGGAAAGCCCGGTGGTAAGCTGAGACCCCTCATATAATAGGTAGAATAGCCCCCGACTGTCTGCCCTACCTGGCCGGAGCAGGCGCCTCGCACGAATATCCTCGCGCAGATCAGCCTTGCGCTCGACCGCATCTGAACCGAGTGGTATCCCAGCCGGGACTATAGTTTTAATATCACAGGCTCGCCAGGGGCCGCCCAGGGTATTTGCCGCACCGCGACCGTGATTGATCGTGATTGATAAAGAAGGCCGGGTTTGGCATACTAAAAACAAAGCCGTCCCCTACCGGACGGCACCATGACAAGTATAAAGGATGTGTTGGAAATGGATATGATGGAATTTCTGCGCACACGCCGCACCTACCGCCGGTTTGCACAGCGCCCGGTCGAACCCGAAATTTTGCAGGAGTGCGTGGACGCTGCCCGTATCGCCAGCTGCGGAGCCAACCGCCAGACGGTGAAGTATATCATCGTGCAAAGCCCCGAAGCCGTGGCCGCCGTACAGCCGCTTGTACACTGGGCCGCCTACCTGCCCCGGGAGCAGGGAACCCCCAAGGCCGATGAAGTGCCGACTGCGTTCATCGCCGTATTACAGGATGAAAACCTGCCCGGTGCGAACGATATCGACACAGGCCTGGCTCTGGGCAGCCTGACCGCTGCTGCCTGGGCCCACGGCGTGGGCAGCTGCATCATGGGGTCTATCGACCGCCCGGCGCTGACCCGGATGCTGGCCCTGCCCGAAAAAATGCGGTTGTGCTGTATGGTGGCCCTGGGCTACCCCAGCCATAAAAGCCACCTGGTGGAAATGCAGGACGGCAGCGTAAAATACTACCTGGACGAAGCCGGCGATTATTGCGTACCCAAGCGCCCGATGAGCAAGGTTTTGCTGAAAACATTATAATAAACAAACATCCCGCGGCCTTTGAACCGCATCCCGTCAAGCGTACAATGAAATAAAATAAGATTTTTGCAGCCAAG
>CAVAGJ010000019.1:0-49830 GCA_963588145.1 Coriobacteriaceae bacterium | reverse complement strand
CCCTATATAGCTTTCAGTGTTTTATTTCACTGTTCGCTATATAGGGAGCATATCAGTACCTGCGCGGCAGTTTTCTTATCATAATTCCTTTAAATCAGGCCCTTGTTGGCACAATAGTGATAAATGCCATCGGCGTACACCGGGCCGCAGATCTCATCGGCAATGGCTTTCAACTCGTCTGAGCCATTCTCCATCGCCACGCCGGTACCCACGGCCAGCAGCATTTCCCGGTCGTTGTTGCCATCGCCAAAGGCCAGCGCTTCGCTCTTGTCCAGCCCGTAATAGGCCAGCATTTTTTCAATGCCGATGCCCTTGCCGCCGCTGGCGGGGATCACATCCACCGCGCGGTCCCACCAGGCGGCGATCTTCGCCCCCGGCGCACCATCCAGCAGGGCAGGGTAGTCCTTGGGGCGGCAGCCCAGCATCAGTTGGTAAATATCTTCGGCGCACACCGCATCAAAATCGTCCACAACGGGCACGTCCTCGTTGGCAATGGCAAAATAATCCGTCAGGTCAACGTCCGTGCCGTTGGCCGCCAGGCGGTCCCTGGTGGAAACGCAGACCGGCCGCCCCAGCGCCGCCGCGTTCTGGATAAACCGCACCACATCCTTGTGGGGGATGGGGTTGCTGAAGATAACGCCCTGGCTGTCATAACACAGCGAGCCGTTGAACGTCAGGTACGCATCAAAGGCCACATCATCGATTTTGGGCAGCACCATGGGAGAACGCCCGGTGGCGATGCAGATTTTAATGCCGCTGTCCTGCAGGCGGTGCAGCGTTTCCACCATTTTGGGGGTGATCTTTTTCGCCTGCATATCGATCAGCGTACCGTCAATATCAAAGAAAACGATTTTCGTCTGCGGCATGGGCTCACATCTCCTTTATAGGATAGGATACTATCAGTATACTGCCATAGCAGTGTGATTTCTATCACTTTTCCGCCCAAACATAGCAGAATTCCGCCAGGATATGCCGTCAGTGCATCCAGATATTGTTTTCCAGGTCTTTCAGGCGGCCCTTGTAGTCTGCAATCAGGTCATCGGTGTTTTCCCCCTCCGGGAAGCTGACCAGGTAGCCGTCCCCGGCCTCGTGGAAGCCCACGATTCCGGCCAGGCCCGCCATCTCGGCCACTTTCAGCAGGATATGGTAGTCGTACTCGGCCGCGCTGATGAACAGATTCTTCAAAATAAAGACCTCACTTTTCCAGTGCAGGATATGTGCAATTACAGCTATTATACCAACACAGGCCGGATTTTGCAAAGCGGATTTTATCGGGCCAGTTCGTCAAATTTCTCGTAGGCCAGGCGGGGGTCGTTATCCTCCGCCACGTGGATGATGCCGCGCTGCACAAAGCCCAGTTTTGTCAGCAAATTCTGCATAACTACGTTATCTCCGTGGGTATCTACCCGCAGGTGATGGCACTGGGCGAAGGCCCAGTTCAGGCAGGCCGCGCCCATACCTGGCACGGTGCCGCTGGCCGCCATGCGGTGTACCACGCCGTACTCGCCGCCCTTGGCCCAGCTGCCGTTCTCAATTTTGCGGTAGCTGGGGTCGATGTCCACGCCCTGCAGGTAGACGAATACCGCCGCGATCTCGCCATCCGCTACTGCCGCCAGCAGACGGCCCTGGGCAATATCGTCCCGCAGCAGGCTTTCCGGCGGCCAGGTGGTGTTCCATTGCCGCGGGTTGCCGTGGGCGGCCATAAATTCCCGCGCCCGGGCGTAGATGGTTAATACGGCAGGCAGTTCATCCGGCGTAACCGGGCGGATTTGGATGGTTTGTGTCATAGTAGATTTCCCCTCATCTATTTACTGTATGTTCCACTCTTTGGCCTCCTCTGGGAGGAAACTCCCGCGTGAGCAGGTGGGGGAGAGCACTTTGTATAATCCGAAACTTATGCCACGGATGGCTCTCTCCCTCCGCCCCTTCAGGACACATCCCTCACAGAGGGAGGCTTTTACGGCTGTCATTTATTATAACACACCACTGCACACAAGCAAAAGCAGGCAGCCCATCTCTAGGCCGCCTGCCAAAATTCATATTTACAGCAACTTATTATTCAGCGCCTTAGTGGCCCGCTCGCGGGAGAGGCTGACAAGTTCCTGATTGTCCAACGTGTAGCGCAGCACCAGCACGTTCGCCACAAACAGCACTGCCAGCTTTACCGGCATGCTGCCGGAGTCCAGCGGGCTTTCCTTGGCACCGCACAGCAACACTACATCTGCCAGCGCCGTGCCGGGGGCATCATCGTAGTGGGTCAGCAAAATCACCTTGGCACCGTTGCCTTTTGCCAGGCGCAGCGTGTCCATCATGTCCCGCGTGGCACCGGAGTAGGAGACGAACAGCACCACATCTTCCGGCCCCATCAGGCTGGCCGCGATGGCCTGCATGTGGCTGTCGCCAGCCGTGTGGAACTTGGTGGAGATGGTGGCAAACCGCGCCCAGATGTCGCTTGCCAGCATACTACTGCCGCCCTGGCCGAAGCAAAACACCTGCCGTGCCCGCTGCAGCAGCGTGGCGGCCTGGTCGATGGCATCCGGGTCTAGCGCATTGCGGGTGCCGTTCAGCGCTTCGATGGCCGTGTTGTAGGCATGAGTACACAAAATCTGCGTATCAACGCCTGGCTCCAGCTTCAGCGCTACCGGCACAGCCATGGCATTGGCCTTGGCCAGGGCAATCTTCATCTCGTTGTAACCGTCAAACCCCAGGGAGCGGCAGAACCGGAAAATGGTAGCCTCGGCCACGCCGCAGGCCTTTGCCAGCGAGGAAATCGATAAATACTGGGCATCCTCGGCGTGTTGTACCAGGTAGTCCGCTACAATCGCGCCGGACTTTGTCAGGCTGTCATGCTTGGCACGCAGCATCTCCCAAAAATTTTGCTCAACCATAGATGAAGATTCCTTTCCCTCGGTTTTGCGTCCCCGCCACCGGGGACACCAAACTTTACTATTATAGTGTAACGCTAGTCAGTGCATTTTTCAAGGCTTCGGCCACGGCTTTGTGCGCCTCCAGCGTCAGGTGCATGCCATCGATGGGGGAGCACCCCGCACCGGGCAGCAAGTTGGCATCCATAAACCGCACCCCGGGCAAGTCTTTCAGTAATGGCTCCAGCTGGGCGGCGATGCCCGCGCACCGCTCGTGGCAGCCGGGGCCCATCGCCTCGCGGAATTTCAGCTTGTCGTACTCCGGCGTGATAGACGGCGGCGCGATGACCAGCACGTCCGGGTGGGCATTATCGCGCCAGCACTCGGTATGCAGGGCTTTTTTCACCAGCCGAGTGATGCCAAGCGCAATTAAATAGGAATTGCAGCCGAACCGCGCTTTGCTGTCGTTGGTGCCCAGCATAATGGTTACGGTATCCAGCGGGGCGTGGCTCATTAAAACAGGGGTGATGGTTTTCAGGCCGTTCATTGCCTCGGTGATGGGGTCATCAAACACCGCCGTGCGGCCGGGCAGCCCCTCCTCGATTATCGCCCACTCGTTGCCCAACATGTGCTGCAACAGGCGGGTATAGCGCTCATCTTCGCCGTAGCGGCCGTCCCGGGCAGGATCGTAGCCATAGGTGTTGGAGTCACCGTAGCAAAGTACACGGCGCTCGGTAATATTAGAATAATTCATTATAAACCTCCCATAGGCATGGCTTCTTTATTAAATAAGGATTTACAATAGGAATACAAAAGAAAACCACTGTCAAGATTGACAAGAAATAAATTTTCCATGAAATCAGTATACAGGAAAATTTTGCTTCTTTCAATGTAACAATTTTCCGATTTTTAAGCATGCGCATTGTGCAACTTGCAACAAAACTGGTGTTTTGTGCTGTTTGCAAGTCCGTTACGTCCCGCTCTTTGCGCTCACATCAGCGCTTTGCCGCGCAAAAGTGGTGAAAATCTTCTTTCAAATGCAGCAGCAGCCGGTGTGGTGCATTTCTTGGAAATATGGTGGGAAAGTCAGTAAAGCACAAAATATAGCCGTATTTTAGACAGTTACCGCTTACAATGTTGGACGGTTGTGCAAAACGCCAACAATATGACGAAAGGATTGTGCGTTTTGTGTATGGACAAAATGAAAAATATTTTCTACAATAGAGGCATCACAAGGGACGCAGATCGGACGCATCCCTTACAAAAGCACAATATGCCGCAAGGCAAAAAAGAAGGAGAAACATTATGAGAAAGCAAGTATCCGCACTTTTGGCAGCCGGTATGGCAGCCAGCCTGCTGGTAGGCTGTGGCGGCGGTGCCGCTTCCAGTTCTGCCGCATCCGCAAGCACCGCAGAGTCCACCTCTACCTCTGAGGCTGTTGATGCCGCCGGCCAGGCCGCCGACATCACCCTGTGGACCTACCCCATCGGCAAGTGGGGCGATTCCGATTCCGTCAACGAACTGCTGGCAGACTTCAACGCCCAGTATCCTGACATCCATGTGACGGTCGAGTACCTCGACTATACCAACGGTGACGACCAGGTCAACACCGCCATCGAGGGCGGCTCCGCACCGGATCTCGTTATGGAAGGTCCCGAGCGTCTGGTTGCCAACTGGGGTGCCAAGGGCCTGATGGTCGACCTGAGCGACCTGTGGACCGATGAGCAGAAGGCTGACATCAGCGCCAGCGTTGAGGCCGCCTGCAAGGACAGCAGCGGTGCTTATTACGAGTATCCCCTCTGCATGACCGCCCACTGCATGGCTATCAACAAGACCGTGTTTGAGGCTGCCGATGCAATGCAGTATGTGGACGAAGAAAACCACACCTGGACCACCGAGAACTTCCTGAAGGCTGTACAGGCCGTCTACGATTCCGGCAAGACCGACGTTGGCGCGATCTACTGCAGCGGCCAGGGCGGCGACCAGGGCACCCGCGCCATCATCAACAACATGTACGGCGGCACCTTCACCGATGCAGCCCACACCAAGTATACCGCTGACTCCGCCGAGAACATCAAGGCTATCCAGGCCCTGTACGATCAGGACGGCATCAACTTCGACGCTTCCATCAACGGCGGCGAGGAGATCACCCTGTTCCGCAACGGCACCCTGCAGATGGCTTTCTGCTGGAACATTGCCCAGCAGACCAACAGTGATAACGGCCCTGCCGGCACCACCAACAGCGGTGACGACATCCTGTTCATGGCTTTCCCCACCGATTCCGGCGACCCGCAGCTCTGCGGCGGTATCTGGGGCTTCGGCATCTTCGATAACGGCGATGACAACAAGATCGCTGCTTCCAAGACCTTCATCGACTTCATGGCAAACTCTGACGAGACCGCTAAGGCCGTTAAGACCTCTACCTACTTCTCCGTCAAGAACTCTCTGTCTGACCTGTACGCTGATGACGAAATCATGAGCGAGTACCAGAAGCTCATGCCTTACCTGGGCGACTACTATCAGGTCGTTCCCGGCTGGGCCGAGGCTCGCACCGCTTGGTGGAACATGCTGCAGCAGGTTGGCTCCGGTGCCGATGTGACCACCGCCGTCAATGAGTTCTGCACCACTGCAAACGCAGCCGCCAGTGCATCCTGATTTGCTGCGAACCGAAGTAATTGATTGACCTGCTGGCACTGCAAGCTGCCGCCGGTCCCACGGCGTCCGACCTCTGACACAAACAGCGGTGGGACGCCGCTTTTTATCGGAAACTTCTTTACAAAATCTTCCCTCTACGGAAAGGAGAGATCCCTCTTGGTAATTTCCGCCGCTAAAAAGAAGACCGCCCAGCCCACGATGAGCCGCGCGCTCGTCCGGCAGGAAACCATCGCCGGTTATCTGTTCCTGCTGCCCAGTCTGGTGTTCTTCCTGGGTTTCGTCATCTACCCCATGGTGATGTGTGTATTCACCAGCTTCTTTGATTCCACCATGAACCGTGCCGATGTGTTTGTCGGCTTCCAGAACTATATCGAGCTGTTCCAGGACAGCGTGTTCCTGGGCGCCCTCAAAAACACCCTCATCATCGTTATTGTGTCGGTGCCCATCACCTGCATCTTCTCGCTGTGGGTGGCTTCGGCCATCGTCAACATGCCCTCCTGGGCAACGTCCATCTTCCGCGTCATATTCTACCTGCCCGTCGTTACCGGCTCGGTCGCCGTTACCGTTGTGTGGAAGTGGATGTTCAACAACTACTACGGCATCTTCAACTACATCGGCAAGAGCATGGGCGTCCTGGACCAGAACATCAACTGGCTGGGCGACAGCAAATACGCCCTGGCCTGCATCATCCTGATCCTGCTCACCACCTCGGTCGGCCAGCCCATCGTGCTGTACGTTTCCGCCCTGGGCAACGTGGACCAGTCCCTGGTCGAAGCCGCCGAGGTCGATGGTGCCACCAAACTGCAGGCTTTCTGGAAGATCAAGTGGCCCCAGATCATGCCCACCACGCTGTACATCCTGGTCATCACCACCATCAACTCTTTCCAGTGCTTCGCGCTGATCCAGCTGCTGACTTCCGGCGGCCCCAACCACGCGACCGATACCATCATGTACTACATTTACTACACCGCCTTTAAACTGTACCGCTACGGTTACGGCAATGCCATGGGCGTGATCCTGGCCCTGATGATCGCCGTGCTGTCCGCCGTGCAGTTCAAGGTCACGCAGTCTGATTAAAGGAGGGGAGAGCAGTTATGGAAGCAACCAAGTCCACCGTGGCCGCACAGACCACGACTAAAAAGAAAAAGAAAGTCTCCCCCTACATGGTGTTCAGCACCGTTGTTATCATCCTGCTGGCGATCGCCTTCGCGTTCCCGCTGTACTGGATCATCACCGGCTCGTTCAAGACCCAGGTCTCTATCAACGCTACCACGCCCGAATGGTGGCCCAGCGAGTGGGTCATGACCAACTACGATAAGCTGTTCAGCCGCCAGAAAGCCCCCCTATGGGAGTTTGCCGTTCCTTTCAGCAGCCGCTTCAGCGCGGACGGTAAGGACATCATCTGGTGGAGCGGCCCGCAGGTTCCCGCCGCTGTCCGCTGGCTGATCAACACCGTGTTCATGGCGGTCACCTCGATGATCCTGACCTGCATCACCTCCGCCATGGCTGGTTACGCCCTGGCCAAGAAGCGCTTTGTCGGCCGCAGCGTTCTGTTCACCCTGATCGTCTGCGCCATGGCCCTGCCCAAGCAGGTCATCCTGATCCCCCTGCTGCGTGAGATGAGCGGCCTGCAGCTGTACAACACGATCTGGGCCGTTATCTTCCCAATCGTTGGCTGGCCGTTCGGCGTGTTCCTGATGAAGCAGTTCAGCGAGGGCATCCCCGGTGAAATGCTGGAAGCCGCCCGCATTGACGGTGCCAGCGAGGCTACCACCTTTACCCGCATCGCTCTGCCCATCATCAAGCCCGGCATCGGCGCGCTGGCGATTTTCACCTTCATCAACTCCTGGAACGACTACTTCATGCAGTTGATTATGCTGTCCAGCACCAGCAAGCTGACCATTTCCCTGGGCATTGCCAAACTGCAGGCCGAAAACTCCACCGACTACGGCCTCATCATGGCCGGTGCCGCCCTGGCCGCTGTGCCCATCATCATCGTGTTCCTGGCATTCCAGAAGTACTTTACCAAGGGCATTACGATGGGTGCTGTTAAGGGCTAAAAATCCGTAAAGGCTCCACTTGAGGGGAGCCCATAGCCATCCCATCTTCCCATTTTCGACACAACGTACTACAATCAAAGAAACAATATCAAAGGGAGTGTTTGTATGAAAGATATTACCAAATATCGCGGCATTATTCCTGCTTTCTACGCTTGCTACGCACCCGATGGCTCTATCTCCACCGAAGGTGTCAAGGCTCTGACCCGCCACCTGATTGCCAAGGGCGTTAAGGGCGTTTACGTTGGCGGCTCCTCCGGCGAGTGCATCTACCAGCACCCGGACGAGCGCAAAGCCGTGCTGGAAGCCGTGATGAGTGAGGCCAAGGGCAAGATCACCGTCATTGCCCACGTTGCCTGCAACAACACCGCCGACTCCGTTGAGCTGGCCGCCCATGCCGAGAAGTGCGGCGTGGATGCCATCGCTGCTATCCCGCCCATCTACTTCCACCTGCCCAACTATGCGATTGCAGAGTATTGGAACGCCATGAGCGCCGCCGCTCCCAACACCGAGTTCGTCATCTACAACATCCCGCAGCTGGCCGGCACCGCCCTGACCATGCCCCTGCTGCAGGAGATGCTGAAGAACCCCAACGTCATCGCCGTTAAGAACAGCTCCATGCCCACCCAGGACATCCAGATGTTCAAGGATGCCGGTATCGCTGCCCGCGGCGAGGATGGCTTCGCCGTGTTCAACGGCCCGGACGAGCAGTTTGTCTCCGGCCGCGTGATGGGCGCTGACGGCGGCATCGGCGGCACATATGCCGTCATGCCGGAACTGTTCATCCGAATGAACGAGCTGATCGCGAAGGGTGACATCCCCGCCGCCCGCGCCATCCAGTACAAGGCTGACCGCATCATCTACAAAATGTGCGAAGCCCACGGCAACCTGTACGCCGTTATGAAAGAGATCCTGCGCCGCATGTATAGCCTGGAGCTGGGCGGCGTACGCGCTCCGCTGCCCAACCTAATCCCCGAGGACGAAGCCGTTGTAGCCGAAGCCCAGAAAATGATCGAGGATGCCATCGCCCAGCTGTAAGACCCCCGGCTGCGACCACGTGCGCAAAGCTGTGGTAAAAGTTTTGATGAAATAAGCCAATAGGGAGGGGCGGAGGCTCCTCCCTATATTGGCATCATGAAAGGAGTCCTTTCCATGACCCACGAAGAAATTTTTAACCAAATTCAGGGCGGACTGATCGTTTCCTGCCAGGCGCTGGAGCATGAGCCGCTGTACACCAAAGAGGGCGGCGTTATGCCGCTGATGGCTAAGGCAGCCGCCCAGTCCGGCGCCGTCGGCATCCGCGCCAACACCGTGCGGGACATCACCCAGATCAAGCAGGTAGTCGACCTGCCGGTCATCGGCATCATCAAAAAAGAGTACCCGCCCTGCACCATGCACATCACCGTCACCATGAAAGAGGTGGACGAGCTGGTTGCCTGCGGCGTGGACATCCTGGCTGTGCAGGGCACTGCCGCCATCCGTCCCAACGGCCAGACCAGCGCCGAGTTCATCCGTGCGATCAAAGAGAAGTACCCCGACCAGCTGTTGATGGCCGACTGCGATAACATCGAAAATGCCATGGCCTGCGCCGCCGCCGGTGCGGATTTTGTCGGCACTACCATGCGCGGCTACACCCCCGAGACCGAGGGCATCGATGACGTAGACTTTGGTTACATCGCCCAGTTGGCCCGCGAGTGCACGGCCAAGATCATCGCCGAGGGCCACATCCACACGCCGGAGCAGGCCGTGCAGGCCCTCTACGCCGGTGCGTTTGCGCTGGTCGTGGGCGGTGCCATCACCCGCCCGGCCGAGATCACTGCCCGCTTCATGGCGGCTATCAACAACCACAAATAAGGGGTTCGCCATGAGCAAAATGTATTTGGGTGTCGACATCGGCGGCACGGCGGTCAAGCTGGGCCTGGTGGATGCCAACGGCCAGGTGCTTTCCCGCGCCGAGCGCAGCGTCAGCTTTGACGGCTACAAAACGCCGATTCTGGACACCGTTACCGCCGCCATCCGGGATTTTATTGCCCCCCATGATGCCCCGGCACTGGCAGGCATCGGCGTATCCGCCACCGGCCAGATCGACAGCCGCCGCGGCGTGGTGGCCGGTACCTGCGGCAACTTTCCGGGGTGGATCGGCGTGGACATCAAAGGTACGCTGGAACGTGAGTTCGGCCTGCCCGTCACCGTAGCCAACGATGCCAACTGCATGCTGCTGGGCGAAGTCTGGGCCGGTGCCGCCAAGGGCTATACCGATGTGATCGGTGTCACGCTGGGCACCGGCGTAGGCGGCGGCATCCTGACCGGCGGCCTCCTGTTGGAGGGTGCGCGGGGTCTCGGCGGCGAGTTGGGGCACTTCCGGCTCCATGCACTGGACGGCGTGGCCTGCACCTGCGGGGCCATCGGCTGCTACGAGCGGTACGCCGCCACCACGGCGCTGGTGCGCAACGCCCAAAAAGCCGGGCTTGGCCTGCCCGATGGCCGTGCCATCTTTGAATCTGCCGTTGCCGGGGATGCCCGCACGTTGGCGGTCGTCAATGCCTGGGTGAACGAGATTGCCCAAGGGCTGGCCGGGCTGGTACACATCTTTAACCCGCAGCTGATTCTCATCGGCGGCGGTGTCAGCGCCCAGCAGGAATTGCTGATCGACCCGCTGGCCGAAAAGGTACGTGCCAGCGTCATGCCCGCCTTTGCCGAGGGCTTGGGACTGAAAGCCGCCGCCCTGCAAAACGATGCCGGGTTAGTGGGTGCGGTGTACTACTTTAAGAAACACCACGATTAAACGGTGCAAATCAAAAAGAGCCATCCATGGATTGGGTGGCTCTTTTGTGTTTATCGAGACTGTAGGGGCGAACAGTGTTCGCCTGGTGAAACTTGCGTTGACGCTAAACGCTGCGGGAGCATTCCATATCCGCCCGTGGTGTTTTGCGTTACAACGCGCTTATCAGTCGTTCCAGATCTCTTTTGCCATGCGGAAAACGGCCCAGGCTTTGGGCCAGCCGCAGTAGAAAGCGGCGTGAGTCACGACCTCAGCAATTTCCTCTTTGGTGATGCCGTTTTTCTTGGCGGTGTTCAAGTGGTAGCGGAAAGACTCATCCACCAGGCCCTGGGCCATCAGGGCCACCACCGTTACCAGAGAGCGGTCCCGCAGGGAGAGTTTATCCTCGCGGCTCCACACCTCGCCAAACAGCACATCATCGTTCAATTCTGCAAACTTCGGGGCAAACTCGCCCAAAGCATCGCGGCCAGCAGTCTGCTTTACAGCCATCGTGAAACCTCCTAAGTTTATAGAGTTATAGCCTCCCTTGTGCAAAGGGAGGTGGCACGGCGTAAGCCGTGACGGAGGGATTGTGGCCTTGCGAGGGGCAGTCGATTCATCTGAAAGGTCACAATCCCTCACCCGCTGCGCGGGAGCTCCCCTCCAGGGGAGCCTTTTTCCTACAGTTTCGCGTACTCCTCATCGGAAACCGGCTCGCACCACTCGTTTTTGCAGTTCTCACCGGGGACTTCCACGGCGATGTGGCTGAACCAGCTGTCGGCCTTGGCACCGTGCCAGTGCTTAACGTTGGCCGGGATCATGATAACGCTGCCCTCCTGCAGGCTGACGGCTGGCTTACCTTCCTCCTGATACCAGCCCTCGCCGGCGGTGCAGATCAGCATCTGACCACCGCCCTTGGTAGCGTGGTGGATGTGCCAGTTGTTGCGGCAGCCCGGCTCAAAAGTAACGTTGGCAGCAAACAAGCCGCCCTTGGGGTCGGTGAGGGGGTTCAGGAACGAATCCCCGATGAAAAACTGGGCGTAAGCCGTGTTGGCCGTACCGGTGCCAAACTTGTTGGCGGCCTCAAATGCTTCTTTGTTCTGATATTTCATAAAAGTTGCCTCCATTTTGTAGGGATTTCTGCTTATTATTACTGTACAACTTAAACCCTGCTTCAAGTCAAGGGGCTTGAGAAAAAATGCAAAAATCCGCGCAGTGATATAAAACCACGGCGCGGAGTTCTTGTTTTATTGCAACGATTTTGTCTTGCAGGGTGGGTGCTTAGTCCAGGATGCGGCCATCGGTGGAGATGGTCACCACCTGCCAGGGCAGGAACTTGCCGCTGGCCTGCAGGGCGCGTTTGGCGGCGTTTTCCAGCCCGCCGCAGCAGGGCACTTCCATCCGCACGACCGTCACTTCTTTAATGTCGTTGTCGCGAATGATGCGGGTCAGCTTCTCGCTGTAGTCCACATCGTCCAGCTTGGGGCAGCCCACCAGCGTGATATGCCCACGGATGAACTTCTGGTGGAACGCGGCGTAGGCGTAGGCTGTGCAGTCGGCGGCAATCAGCAGCTTCGCACCGTCAAAGTAGGGGGCGTTGGTGGGCACCAGTTTGATCTGTACCGGCCACTGGCGCAGCTGGCTGGGAGCCATTTCCGGCGCAGCTGCGGTGTTTTCATCGTCCGGGTGCAGGGCTTTCGCCATGCTGCCGGGACAGCCGCCAAAGGTACGCGGTGCACTGCCGGGACAGGCGTGGGGTGCGTGAGCGGCCTTGTGCTGCTTGGCGGCCTGCACGGCGGCCTCGTTGTAAGGCACGGCCTCACGCTCCACAAAGGTGATAGCCCCGGTGGGGCAGTGGGGCAGGCAGTCGCCAAAGCCGTCACAGTAGTCGTCCCGCATCAGGTGGGCCTTGCCGTTGACCATGGCAATGGCACCCTCGTGGCAGGCGTTGGCGCAGGCACCGCAGCCGTTGCACTTGGCTTCATCGATTTCAACAATTCTCCGTTTCATATTGGTTCTCCTTGACTTTTTGCTCCTAGGTTTGTTATAAGTATACTATACGATTTTGCTTTCGTCTGTTGTTATGACAACGCAGGAGTACCAAACTATGGAAAATTTCGTTTATCTTGCCCTGCCTCTGTTTGCGGGGCTTACGGCAAGGGACATCCCCCAGGCGCTGGCCGCGCTGGATGCCCGTTGCCGCCCCTTTGCCAAGGGGGAAACGCTGCTGGAAGCCGGGCAGCGCGGTGCGCCGATGGGCGTAGTGCTTTCGGGGCGTGTGCTCATCGAGCACCTGGACCTGTGGGGCAACCGCACCCTGCTGGGCCGTGCCGCCGAGGGTGAACTGTTCGCCGAGACCTACGCGTTCCTGCCCGACCAGCCGATGCTGGTCAGCGTTGTGGCTGCCGAGCAGGGCGAGGTGCTGTTTTTAGACCCCGGCAAACTGATGGCCCCCGGCTGTGAGGGCTGGCGCTGGCAGATGATGCAGAACCTATTGCGCATCCTGGCGGGCAAAAATCTGGGTCTCGCCCGCCGCAGTCTGTACACCGCGCCCAAAACGATCCGCGAGCGGGTAACGGCCTACTTTTCCACGCTGGCTGTGCAGAAAGGCAGCCTTGATTTTGAACTGCCCTTTGACCGTCAGCAGCTGGCCGACCACCTGGGCGTGGACCGCAGCGCGTTGTCCAGCACGTTATCCGCCATGCAGCGTGACGGCCTGCTGACCATCGACCGCCGCCGTGTGTGTTTAAAAAAGGCGGAGGCATTGTAAGGCGATAGGTATCATTTCCTATTGCTGGATAGAGTGAGAAATGAGACACGAGAATTATGCGTATCTATGTAGTTAATATGTCTCAAGTAAAATAAAGTGAGACATATTTCACCTATGGTTGCAGGGAGGCGGCATCCTCGATGCCCCCGTGGGCGGATGGCCCCTGTAAGACGTGTACTAATTTTTAGGGTCGGGAAGTGTTTGTCAAGTTATCAAGATATACCCTTATCTTGATAACTCGACAAACACCTCCCGTGCGCATCCCATTTTCTCAAAAGAGAAATCTCAAAGGCTGGATAGTAAATAGAGTGAGATTTTGAGATTTTGAGAATAAGTCGATACCACATATTTTATTAGCCATATAAATAAGAGGTGTGAGACGAAAGTGAAGCAATAGATAGTTTAAACTAACTATTTTCTCAATATCTCACTTTCTCACCTGTCTCAACTTTGAGAATTTGAGACAGATTAAGATACAATAAAATTAAAGGCTCCCCACGAAAAATGGGGAGCCTGCTTTTATTTACTATGTAAAGGCAAGCATTGCGCGCCCCTACAAAAGCAGTTGCCGTTTTACTGCACCGTGGTTGCCACCTGGGGGACACCGCCGGCCAGTTCTTCTGCCGTCAGCGGGCGGATGGGGGCAATGGGCGTATTCAGCTTTTCGCGAGCGACCGCCAGCATCAGCTTGATGCGGTTTTCCTGGTTCACGCGGGTGGCGCTGGGGTCGTAGTCCACTGGCGTGATGTTGGCATCCGGGTGCAGGGCGCGAATCTTGTTGATCATACCCTTGCCCACGATGTGGTTGGGCAGGCAGCCGAAGGGCTGGGCGCAGACGATATTGCCATAGCCGCCCTCCACCAGCTCGATCATCTCGGCGGTCAGCAGCCAGCCTTCGCCCATCTTCGCGCCCAGGGAGATGATGCCTTCCGGCTTCTTCATCAGTTCGCGGAAAGACCCCGGCGCATAGAAGCCATACTTGCGCATGGCATCGTAGCTGGCGCAGCCGATGCCGTCCAGCCAATCCAGGAACTTATCGGCAGCACCGCCCACCAGCTTGTTGCCGCCGTACAGGTCGATGTCCAACTTGTAGTTGGCGACGCAGTAGTTCACAAAGCCCATCAGGCCGGGCAGGTTGACCTCGCAGTCCTGGCTTTCCAGGAACTTTTCCAGATCGTTGTTGCCCAGGGGCGAATACTTGACGTAGATCTCGCCCACCACACCGACCTTGACTTTCGGCACACGGGTGATGGGAATGGTGGCATAGTCGGCGGCGATGTCGTAGAACCGCTTCTTCATATCATGGGCGGAGTAGTTCTTGTCGTCCCGAATCCAACCTTGAATCGTGGAAATCCACTTCTCGGTCATGGCGTCGGCGTCGCCCTTGTGATCCTCATAAGGGTGGGTCTGGCTGCGCAGCGCCACCAGCATATCACCGTAAAAGATGCTGGCAATGACCTTGCGCAGCAGCGGCAGGGTCAGGGGCAGGCCGCTGCCTTTCTCCAGACCGGAGAAGTTCAGCGATGCTACAGGAATATTGCCGTAGCCAGCCTTGACCAGCGCCTTGCGCAGCAGCTTGATATAGTTGGAGGCACGGCAGCCGCCGCCCGTCTGGGTGATGAGCAGGGCGGTGTGCTCCAAATCATACTTACCGCTGTTCAGCGCGTCCAAAAACTGGCCGATGACCAGCAGGGCAGGGTAGCAGGTGTCGTTGTGGACGTACTTCAGGCCCAGCTGTGCCACCTCGCTGCCGCAGTTGCCCAGCACTTCGGTCTGGTAGCCCTCGCTGGCCAGGGCGGCCTGCATCAGGCGGAACTGGGTCACGACCATGTTCGGAATCAGAATTTTATGGGTCTTTACCATGTCCTTGGTAAAGTTCGGAGTCATGTATTCCATACTTGCCTCAATCTTTGTGGTCTTCTTTGCGTTCTTCCAGCGCGGCAAACAGGCTGCGCAGGCGGATATTCACCGCACCCAGGTTGGTGATTTCATCGATCTTCAGCTGGGTGTACAGCTTGCCGCCCGCCTGCAAAATCTCGCGGGTCTCATCGGTGGTAACGGCATCCAGACCGCAGCCGAAAGACACCAGCTGCACCAGGTCCATATCAGGCTGCTCAGTGCAGTACTTGGCGGCGGCGTACAGGCGGCTGTGGTAGGTCCACTGGTTCAGCACCGAGGTCTGGAACTTCTGCTCGTAGCAGCTGACCGCATCCTCGGACACGACTGCCGCGCCCTGACGGATGATGAGTTGGTTGATGCCGTGGTTGATCTCGGGGTCTACATGGTAGGGGCGGCCTGCCAGCACAATGATGTGGCGGCCCTCCTTGCGGGCGGCGGCAATGATCTCCGCGCCCTTGTCCCGCAGCTGCTGCATATGGCGGTGGTACTCGTCATAGGCGGCATCGATGGCGGCATGCACGTCCTTTTTGTTCAGGCCGGGGAAATATTTCTCCAGCGCATGGGCAAACTTGCCGTAAAAATCCTTGCGGCGCTCGAGGTTGAAGTAGTCGTAGATCAGCCGGGTCTTGGTCAGCTCGGGGCAGTTACCCTCCAGCACTTCGGGGTAGTAGGCGACCACCGGGCAGTTATAGTGGTTGTCGCCCAAGTGCTCGTCCAGGTTGTAGCTCATGCAGGGGTAGAACACCGCGTCCACGCCCTGCTCGCACAGCCAGCGGATGTGGCCGTGGCTCAGCTTGGCGGGGAAGCAGGCCGTATCGCTGGGGATGGTGGCCTGGCCGCTCTGGTACAGCTTGCGGTTGGAGAAAGGGCTGACCGTGACCTTAAAGCCCAGTTTGGTGAACAGCGTATGCCAGAAAGGCAGCAGCTCGTACATATTCAGGCAGAGCGGAATACCGATGTTTCCGCGCGGCGCTGCCGGGGCGGGGGCATTGCGGTACTCATCGATCAGTTTCAGCTTGTAGGCGTAGAGGTCCAGATCCTCGTTGTTGGCCTTGCCGGTTACCGGTTTGTCGCAGCGGTTGCCGGAGATAAAGCGCTTGCCATCGGCAAAAACGTTGATGGTCAGCTGGCAGTGGTTACCGCAGCCGCCGCACTGCACGGTGTTGACTTTCTGGTTGAAATTGCGCAGTTCTTCCTCGCTCAGCACGGTGCTGTGGGCGTTCTCGCCCGCGCGGGCCTTGCCGTACAGCGCTGCACCGTAAGCACCCATCAGACCGGCAATGTCGGGGCGGATGACGTTGACACCCATCTCTTTTTCAAAGGCACGGAGGACGGCTTCATTATAGAACGTACCGCCCTGCACCACAATATTGCGGCCCAGTTCCTCGGGGCTGGAAGCACGGATGACCTTGTACAGCGCGTTCTTGACCACCGAGATCGACAGACCGGCACTGATGTTTTCAATCGATGCACCGTCTTTCTGTGCCTGCTTGACCGAGGAATTCATAAACACGGTGCAGCGGCTGCCCAGATCAACGGGCTTATCGGCAAACAGGCCCAGGGCGGCGAATTCTTTCACATCGTAACCCAAAGCCTGGGCGAAAGTCTGCAAAAAGCTGCCGCAGCCGGAGGAGCAGGCTTCGTTCAGGAAGATGTTGCTGATCGCGCCGTCTTCGATTTTAAAGCACTTCATATCCTGGCCGCCGATGTCGATGATGAAGTCCACATCCGGCAAAAAGTGCTTGGCTGCGGTAAAGTGGGCCACGGTTTCCACCAGACCGCGGTCGCAGTGGAACGCGTTTTTGACCAGTTCTTCGCCGTAGCCGGTGGTGGTCACGCTGGCTACCTGCAGGCCGGGATGATCCTCGTACAGTTTCAGCAGCGTTTCCTTGACCAGCGGGATCGGGTTGCCCAGGTTGGGGCGGTAGCTCTCAAACAGGATGTTGGCATTCTGGTCGATGACCACCAGCTTGATGGTGGTGGAGCCGGAGTCGATGCCGATATGCACCGGCCCGCAGTCCGCTCCAAAGGGCAGGCAGGGGACGGAAGCTTTCATATGGCGGGCGTGGAACTCCTCGTACTCCTGCTTATCGGCAAACAGCGGCGGCAGACTCACGTAGGTAGCCGTGGCGCTGTAGTTGTCCAGCCGCTGGGCGACCTCGTGCACGTTGAGTTCTTCGTCAGCGTAGAATGCCGCGCCCATGGCTACGAACAGCAGGCTGTTCTCCGGCAGGGTGCCGGTCACGCCCAGGGTCTTATCAAAACTCTGGCGCAGCGTTTTGGAGAAGGTCAGCGGACCGCCCAGGTACAAGATGCTGCCCTGGATGGGACGGCCCTGAGCCAGACCCGCGATGGTCTGGTTGACGACCGCCTGATAGATCGAAGCGGCGATATCACCGGCCTGTGCGCCCTGGTTAATGAGCGGCTGGATGTCACTTTTTGCAAACACACCGCAGCGGCTGGCGATGGTGTAGGTACGGGTAGCCTGCTGAGCCGCCAGATCCATCTCGTCCGCGCCCATCTTCAGCAGGGTCGCCATCTGGTCGATGAACGCGCCCGTGCCGCCGGCGCAGCTGCCGTTCATGCGGACCTCGGTGCCGTTCGTCAGGAACAGGATCTTGGCATCCTCGCCGCCCAGCTCAATGATGCAGTCGGTGCCAGGCACAAGGCGGTTGGCCGCCACACGGGTAGCGAAAACCTCCTGCACAAAGGGGACCTTGCAGCTGTCCGCCAGACCCATACCGGCCGAGCCAGAGATAGCCAGGCAGGCTTTGCCATCGGGCAGATATTCGGTCGCTACTTTTTCCAGCAGCGTCTTGCCTTTCTCTAAAATATGGCTGAAATGCCGCTCGTATGTAGAAAATACGATCTCTCCGGCGTCGTTCAGCACAACACATTTAATGGTGGTGGAACCAATGTCCAGACCAACTCTCATACGGATTTGACCTCCTGCGGTGTAACCTGTGGGGAAAGGGAAACTGGTCTGCCGGGCGAACAAAGCCTCTGCCCAGCAGTACCATACTAAGTTATTATACGATTTTTCGCCACGTTTGGCAAGATTTCTATAATAATGTATATCCTGTCAAATTGCAAGCGCTGTACCAAAAACCGGCAATTTATACCAAAAAACACCAAAGCGGTGCAGGAAGCTTCCTGCACCGCCCTGGTGTCAAAAGAAAAGAGGAGTATGGATGAAAAAACTTGGGGTCATGTTCTCGTTCCAGGTCCCTGCTCCCTTCTGGAGAACACCTACAGTATACCCAGCGAATGTGAAAAGAAAATGAACTGATTTTGAAAAAATCGGGAAATATATGTAACAATCTTGGTTTGCAATGCACGGCACGCGCAAAATTTACGGATATACGAATTCTAAAAAATGTGGTACAATGTTGGTGAAGTCAAAATCCAGGCAAAGAGGTACACCGCCATGCCCAACCGCATCAATTATCAACTGGAAATGGAAAAGGTTCTGCGCCAGTTGGGGGATACCAAACCCACGCTGCTGCTGCATGCCTGCTGCGCGCCCTGCTCCAGCGCTACGCTGGAACGACTGGCCGAGCATTTCCGGCTTTCCATTTTATATTATAACCCCAACATCTACCCACCCGCCGAGTATCACCGCCGCGAGGCCGAACTGGAACGCTTTGTGGAACAGGCAGGCTACCATTACCCGGTCATCGAACTGCCCTATGACCCCAACGAGTTCTACACCGCCGTCAAAGGCTTGGAGCAGGAGCCGGAAAAAGGCGAGCGATGCACCGTCTGCTACCGCCTGCGGTTGGAACAGACCGCAAAATACGCCGCCGCCCATGGATTCGATTGGTTCTGCACCACGCTGTCCATTTCGCCGATGAAAGACCCCATCCGCATCAACGCCCTGGGGCAGGAGTTGGGCGAACAATACAATGTACGCTTCCTGCCCAGCGAGTTCCGCAAAAAGGACGGCTACAAGCGCAGTTTGCAGCTGAGCGCCGAGTACGGTCTCTACCGCCAGGACTATTGCGGCTGCATTTTCAGCAAGCAGGAGCGCGGAGTGTAATGCTGCCCCCTAATCCACACAAAAGGAGATAACCTCCCATGTCCAAACACATCCTCGTTGCCCTGCCGTTGGGCGATGATCTACAGGCGCGGCTGAAAGCCGCTGTGCCGTCCTTTGCCTACCGATTCACCACCCAGGAGACAGCGACCTTAGAAGAAATCCTCTGGGCTGACGCGATTTTAGGCAATGTCCCCGTGGACCTCATCCGGCAAAACCATCATCTGGAATGGTTCCAGTCCAACTTTGCCGGTCCCGACCCCTACTTAGCCCCCGGCGTTCTGCCGCCGGACTGCGCCGTCACCAACGCCACCGGGGCCTATGGCCTTGCCATCAGTGAGTGGATGCTGGGCATGTGGCTGGCGCTCATCAAAGATTTGCTGCTTTACCGTGACCGCCAGACCGCCCATCGTTGGAACCCCATCACCCGGCCGGTGCGGTCCATCGCCGGGTCGCGGGTGCTCTGCGTGGGTATGGGGGATATCGGCTCCAGCTTTGCCCGCCGGGCCAACGCCCTGGGGGCCGAGGTCGTTGGTGTGCGCCGCCACGCGGCCACCTGCCCTCCCTACTGCCTGCGGGTGGTGGGCACCGACAAGCTGGACGAGGAACTGCCCGCCGCCGATCTGATCGCTTTAAGTCTGCCCGGCACCCCGGAAACCGACCACCTGTTCAACGCCGAGCGGCTGACCAAGTGCAAGTCCGGGGCTATCCTTATCAACGTAGGCCGCGGCACAGCAGTGGATTCCGATGCCCTGGCCGCCGCCATCCAAAGCGGTGCGTTGTATGGTGCCGCGCTGGATGTCACCGACCCCGAACCTCTCCCGCCGGAACATCCGCTTTGGGGGCTGGACACCGTGCTCATCACGCCCCACATCTCCGGGCGGTTCAGCCTGCCCCGGACGCTGGAAAACATCGTAAATATCTTTGCCCACAACCTGCGCCGCTATGCCGCCGGGCAAACCCTCGACAACCAAATGAGCCGCACCACCCACTATGTCAGTGCCGACACCCCCGGTGAACGGCTGGTCTGCGAACCGTAACAGGAGTATTGTATGACGTTTGCTACCTACCCTGACATGACCTTTTATTCGTTCCTCTTTCTGTTTTTCGCCTACTCTTTCCTCGGCTGGGTAGGGGAGGTCCTTTACACTGCCGTGGTCAAGCGCAAGTATCAGGACCGCGGTGTACTCAACGGGCCGCTGTGCATTTTGTACGGCATCGGCGCGCATATCATCAGCTTTGCGCTGAGGGATCTCAGCAACGATAGCTGGTTCTTCCTGGCTGTGTTCAGCGCCGTGTATGCCACGGTCATTGAGTGGGTAGCCGGGCACATCCTCGAACACACCAGCCACACCCGCTGGTGGGACTACAGCGACATGCCCTGCAACCTGGATGGCTATGTCTGCCTGGGTGCTTCGGCGCTCTGGGGCGTGTTGGGCGTTGCGGTGCTGAAATGGGGCAACCCGCTGCTCCTCACTGTCTACAGCCTGCTGCCGCACCGGTTGATTGCGATTATTTTGTGGGCGGCGCTGGTCATCTTTGCCATTGACGCGGTAGGCACTATCCTGGCTATGATGGGCCTGCGCTACCGCTGGGCCGCCGGAGCGGAGATTGAAAACCGGCTGGCCAACTTTACCGTCAACACCGGCATGGCCATTTTGGGCTGGGTCGAGCAGCGCATGAACAAGGCCCACCCGGCCTTGACTTTCCAGCGCCAGCGCCGGGCCAAAAGCACCACCTTTGCCGAAGGATGCAACCCCTACAAAATTATTCTGCTGTTCTTCATCGGCGCATTCCTCGGCGACATCACCGAGACGATCTTCTGCCGCATTACCGCCGGTTATTGGATGAGCCGTTCCAGCGTGGTATGGGGGCCGTTTTCCATCGTGTGGGGCCTGGCGATCGCCGCCGTGACCCAGCTGCTCTACCGCTACAAGGACCGCCCCGCCAGCTGGCTGTTTGTGGCGGGCACTCTGTTGGGCGGCGCGTACGAATACCTGTGCAGCGTATTCACCGAGGTGGTGTTCGGCACGGTGTTCTGGGATTACAGCGCCATCCCGTTCAACCTGGGCGGGCGCATCAATCTGCTGTACTGCTTCTTCTGGGGCTTTGCGGCCATTGCCTGGTTCAAAATTTTGTATCCGCCCATCTCCCACTTTATTGAGTCCATCCCCAAGCGGTTTGGCACCATGCTTACCTGGGGGCTGTGCGTGTTCATGGCGGTCAACATGGCCGTCAGCTCCGCCGCGCTGGTGCGGTATAACGAGCGTGTCCGTGGAAAGGAAGCCACCACCAGCCTGGCCGCCTACCTGGACGAGCATTTCGATAATGCCCGCATGACGAAGGTCTACCCCAAAGCCGTGCATGTAGAAAATTGATAAAAGATTTTGTATCTTTTGCCGAAGTGTGCTATACTGATAGCCACACGAAAATTTGGAGGAACTGCCTATGCTGCGCAATGAAGCGATGGAAGAATACGGCAAGGCCCAAAAACTGGGCCAGAAAGATTACCGTGAGAAGATGCTCCACGGGCAGTCCCCATTTTTGCCGGTGCTGGATGACATCCTGCAAAACGTGGAGGTGGAAAACCAGCTGCCCCTGGGCCAGATTGAGATCCCCATGCGGCTGGTGGTCGGCACCAAAACCGCAGGCCGCACCGGGGCTTTTGCCAGCAACTTTATGCCGCTGCTGGATATGAATACCGAGTTCGGCCTCAAGTGGACCACCCTCTGCATGGCCCATATGGATGAGGGCATCCGCGACCCCATCCGATGCTTTGAGTACATGGGTAGCTTCTATGTGCAGGAGGGCAATAAGCGGGTCAGCGTACTGAAATATTTCGAGGCTGACAGCGTGACCGGCAACGTCACCCGCGTGGTGCCCAAATACAACGATAAACCGGAAGTGCGCATGTACTATGAGTTCATGCACTACTATCCACTCATCCAGACCTATTTGCTGACTTTTACCAAGCCCGGCAGCTTTGGCCGCCTGCAAAAGGCCATGGGCAAAGGTCCCGATGAGAAGTGGACCGATGAGGACCGCGCATCCATTATGTCGCTGTACAACTGGGTCGAAAAAGCCTACACCGCCCTGGGCGGCGACAAACTGCACGCCACAGTAGGGGATGTACTGCTGCTTTTGCTGCGCCTCTACTCGATGGATGAGTTGAGCCAGGCCAGCCCCAATGAACTGCAGCAAAAGATCGATGCCTTGTGGGATGATGTGCTGGCGCTGCAAAACGATGACCCCGTCACCGTCAGCGAAAAGCCCGCCGCACCGGCCCAGGCAAAACTGCTGGACCGCATCCTGCCGCTGCGCCCGGCGGCCCCCAGCCATCTGAAAGTAGCGTTCATCCATGAGCGCACCCCCGAGACCAGCGCCTGGACCAGCCAGCATGAGTTCGGCCGCACCCAACTGGACAGCGTGTTTGAGGGCAAGGTTGAAACTTTCGCCTACTTCAACGCTGTACCCGGCCAGAATGCTGACCTGCTGATCGAATCCGCCATCTCCAACGGCGCGGACATCGTGTTCACCACCAGCCCCAAACTGGTAGGGGCCAGCCTGCGCTCGGCGGTCAAACATCCCACGGTTCGCATCCTAAACTGCTCAATGGAGATGCCCTACGCCAGCATCCGCACCTATTATACCCGCGTGTACGAGGCCAAATTCATCACCGGTGCCATCGCCGGGGCTATGGCGGGCACTGACTGCATCGGCTATGTAGCCGATTATCCCAGCTTCGGCGTACCGGCCAACATCAACGCCTTTGCTTTGGGTGCGCGAATGGTCAACCCCCGTGCCCGCATTGAACTGCGCTGGACCTGCCTGCCCGACCAGGAGGAGCCGCTGGCCGCCTTTACCCGCATGGGCATTACGGTCGTTTCGGGCCGCGATGCCCCCGTGCCGGGCCGTCCCCAGCGGGAGTTCGGCACCTTCCTCATCCGTCCGGGCGGTGTGCTGCAGGATCTGGCTACGCCGTTCTGGCACTGGGGCCAGTTCTACGAGAATGTGGTGCGCAGTGTGCTGGACGGCGGCTGGGTGCGGGATAAATCCGGCACCGATGGCCGCGCCGTCAACTACTGGTGGGGCATGAACAGCGGTGTTATGGATGTGCTGCTCAGCCGCGAGCTGCCCCCCGATGTTGCCCACCTAGCCCACATCCTGCGCACAGGCGTTACCGCCGGTATGATCGACCCGTTCGCCTGCCGCATCACCGACCAGAACGGCACCGTGCGCAACAGCGGCAGCCACGGTTTGGATGTGGAGCAGATCGTCCACATGGACTATCTCTGCGATGCTGTGGATGGTGCCATCCCGGAGTATGACGACCTGGCCGAACAGTCCCGCCCGATGTACCGCATGCAGGGCATCCACCGTGACCAGCTGCCTGCCGAAAAGGAGGCCACGCTATGAAGCTGCTGTGCATTGCCGATGAGGAGTGCAAGGCACTTTGGGACTACTACACCCCCGATAAGATCGAGGGCGTGGATCTCATCATAGCCTGCGGCGACCTGAACCGCCATTACTTAGAATTTCTCACCACCATGGTTCCTGTGCCGGTTTTGTACGTACATGGCAACCATGACGAAAGTTACGACCAGCACCGGCCCGAGGGGGCCATCTGCCTGGATGACGATTTGTACGTCTACCACGGGCTGCGCATCGTGGGGCTGGGCGGTTCCTGCCGCTACCGCACCGGTGCCTGGCAGTTTACCGAGGCCGAAATGCGCAAGCGCATCAATCGTCTGCGGGGCAAAATCGACCGCCACGGCGGGTTTGACATCCTCGTCACCCACGCGCCGATGCACGGCTACGGCGATTTAAGCGACCTGCCCCACCGCGGGTTCACCGTCTTTCACGAGCTGTTGGACCGCTATCACCCCCAGCTGATGCTGCACGGCCATATCCATTTGACCTACGGCTGCAGCATCCCGCGAGAGCACCAGTATGGCAGTACCCGCATTGTCAACTGCTACGAGCGTGTCACCCTGGAAGCCGAGCCTGCACTGGAAGAACGCACAGGGCATCACTTCCTGGCACGTCTGCTGCAGCGGCAGTAACACCATTTGTAAGGAGAACCACCCATGACTAAAATTGCCGTATTCGGCGCAGGCACCTGGGGCATTGCGCTGGCCCGCCTGCTGGCGGTCAATGGCCGCGATGTGACCGTTTGGAGCGCGATCCCCGCCGAGTTGAAATCCCTCAGCACCACCCGCCGTCACCCCAACCTGCCGGGAATGGAGCTACCCTCCACCATGCACTACACCGCTGATATCGCCGAAGCCTGCGCTGGCCGCGATATTCTGCTGTTTGCCGTGCCGTCTCCCTTTGTGCGTTCCACAGCCAAAAAGGCCGCCAAGTATATCCCGGACGGCCAGCTGATTGTGGATGTAGCCAAGGGCGTGGAGGATAAGACACTGATGACGATGAGCGAGATCCTCGAGGATGAACTTGCCAAGGCCAAGCGCACCGCCCGTGTGGTGGCCCTCTCCGGCCCCACCCACGCCGAGGAAGTTGCCCGCGATATGCCTACTTTGATCGTCGCCGCCAGCGAGAACGAAGCCGCCGCCAAGGCCGTGCAGAAAGCCTTTACCACCCCCAACTTCCGCGTCTACACCAATACCGACCGCCGTGGCACCGAGCTGGGCGGTGCCATCAAAAACGTGGTGGCACTGGCCGTGGGCATCGCCCTGGGCTTGGGCTACGGCGATAATGCCAAGGCCGCCCTTATCACCCGCGGCAACGCTGAGTTGACCCGTCTGGGCCTGGCTATGGGCTGCAAGCCGGAGACCTTTGCAGGCCTGTCCGGCATGGGTGACTTGATCGTTACCTGCACCAGCATGCACAGCCGCAACCTGCATGCCGGTATGCTGCTGGGTCGCGGCAAAACCGCGGACGAAGCCAAGGCCGAGGTCGGCCAGGTGGTCGAGGGCATCAACGCCCTTCCCGCCGCCTGCCGCCTTGCCAAAAAGTACAAAGTGGAAATGCCCATCGTGCAAAGCGTTGATGCCATTTTGAGCGGCAAGCTGGAAGCCCGCAACGCCCTGGCTGCCCTGATGGGACGGGACCTGAAGCATGAATAAAACCATCAAAGCCGCCTTTTTTGATATTGACGGCACATTGCTGCTGTTTGGCAGTCACGACATGCCGGATTCCACCGTGCAGGCGCTGCACACTTTGCAGGCAAACGGCGTGAAGCTTTTCATCGCTACCGGCCGTCCGCCGGTACACCTGCCTCATCTGCCCGCCTTAAAAAAGGTGGCGTGGGACGGTTTTGTCACGATGAATGGCCAGTACTGCTTTATGGCGGATGGCGAAATCACCTACAGTAAGTACATCGACCCCGCTGCCCTGCGCACCCTGCTGCCCTATATTGAGGAAGAAAAGCTGTCCATCGGCTTTGTGGAGAAGGATGCCTGTTACTTCAACCTCATCGATGAGCGCAGCGCAAACTTTGCCAAGGAGCTGGGACAGGGGACCGCCGACATCTCTGCCCGCATTGCGCAGAATCCCATCTACCAGCTCAGCGCCTTTTTACCTGAGGAGTGCGAGGACGAATTTCTCCGCCGCTGCCCCGGCTGCCTGGCCGTACGCTGGAGTCCCGATTTTGCTGACATCCTGCCCGCAGGCGGCGGCAAGCCCAACGGCCTGGCTGAGATGCTTAAACACTTTGGCTGGACCAAAGACGAGGCTATTGCCTTTGGTGATGGCGGAAATGACGTTGCCATGCTGGAATATGCCGGCATCGGCGTAGCCATGGGCAACGCCTGCGATGCCGCTAGAGCAGCCGCCGACTATGTAACAGCGGATATCGACCAGGACGGCATCGCCGAGGCCCTGCACCATTTCGGCCTTGTGTAAGCCCTAAACTGCATAGCACATTTTCCCCCTGCATATACTGGACGCAGGGGGGGATTTTGTATGGCTGTTTCATTCTTTGCCCCTGCCGCCTTGCGCGCCCGCCTGCGAGAGCAGCCCAGCCTGGATGTGCCGTTCCTTATCATTCTGCCGGCGCTGCTGGGCGAAATGGGTATTGTCCTCTCTGTCTCCCGCCAGACCGACGCCGTCTAGCGGCAAAATTCAAATTCATTTCACAGTCTTGTAGTTGCAAAATGTCGCGCTTTAGCATATAATAATAAACTAGGCTCAAGAAATAGGAAGCGCAGAAACAACTGCATCCAAGACGAAAATACTTTTAAAAAAGGTGCTTGTATGGAAAACCAAGAATACGAAATCGACTTGCTGGAAGTTGCCAAGCTTTTCCTGTATAATTGGAGGAAAATTATCGCCTGCACGCTTCTTTGTGCAGTCATCGGCTTTGCCACGGCAGGCAGGCCGTCTATCTCTTATGTGGCTTCCGCCCGCTTTACGGTCGGTCCGCTTCAATCCTCCACCACGTCCAGCACGTCAAAAACCACTGGTCTCACAGGTGGCTCGACAGAATCTGGTCTTGTCATTGACTCGATGTCTAACTCGGAGGAAAACCGTAATCAGTATTCCTCCATCTCCGACTCGTCCAAGGTTGCCGCCTATGCCGGTGAGCTGATGAAGAACGGCATCGTCTTGCAGCCCGTCATCGACGAGCTCGGCTTGGATACAAGCTATACGGAGTTGGCCGGTTTCATCACCACCAAGGCCGCCGATAACGGCCCCATCCTGCAACTGGACGTTACGCAGGCGACCAGGGATGACGCCCTGGCCATCTGTGAAGCAATCGCCGACCTTGCACCGGCACTGATTCTATCCGCAACCGATATTACCAATATGGCGGTCATTTCTGAACCTGTGGTAGAAGTAAGCAGTTCTCCCCAGCCGGTTGTACGCAACACCGCCTTGGGCGCACTAATCGGCTTTGTTCTGGTGGCGGGTGTGCTGTTTGTGCGTTACCTGACCAGCACCCTGATCCACAAAGAATCCGACCTGACTGACCGCCTGGGCGTAAAAGTTTTGGGTGTGATCCCCGCCGTAAAGGAGGGCACCGAACATGTTTAATAAAAAGAAAACTGCGATGCCGCGCCTCGACCAGGGCTCGCAAACTCCATTTGCCGAAGCCTACAAGTCACTGCGCACCAATCTGGACTACTACGCCGCCACCGAAGATGTACATACCATCCTGTTTGTGGCCCCGGAAACCGATGCCGACAAGTGCATGTTCGTGCGCAACCTTGCCATGACGCTGGCCGGCACGGGCAAATCTGTTCTCTTGGCAGACTTTGACCTGCGCAGCAAAACGTTAAGTAACATGCTGGATGCCGCTGCACAGCCGGGCGTATCGGAAGTGTTGAACGGCCAGGCAGCCGCAGATGCCGTCATTTCCGAAAATAGGGGGGGCATCGACTTCCTCCCCAGCGGTGCCGCCTGTGCTGATCCGGCAGCGCTGTTCTCGCATAAAGAAACCGCCGCCCTGCTTCGTGTGCTGCGCAGCCAGTACGATTTTGTTCTGCTGGATGCCCCCTGCGTGGATGCCTACACCGACGCCATCGTTTTAAGCCAGATCGTAGACGCTGCCGTTCTGCTGACGGCGGCAGGCACAACGCATCTGCCCGCCGCTGAAGCGTGCAAGCAAAAGCTGGAAAGCGTCAGCGCCAAGCTTTTGGGCGCTGTGCTTACCAACTACGACCCGAAATCCCTGTAAGCCTGCCGCGGCAGCCCCTATAATTTAACCTGGGAGGTGTGCCGTGAGCACGCAAAAACAAAAACGCCCCTTTGCCCTGCGGGCGCTGGCCGCTTTTGCCGGTACACTGACCGTGCTGTTTGTGCTGCTGTTGGCAGCCTACGCCCTGCCGGGGGAGAAGGTACGGCAAAACGTCTACGATTCCGCCCAGACGATACAACGCGAGGGGCTGTACCCCGAGTATTTCGGCTTCAAGCTCTTCCAGATGGACAACTACACCGATACGGTGATGCTGTTTGAAGCCGCCAGTGCCGATGAACTGCCCCCCCTGCAGGCCATGATGACCAACACGGCCTACAATGTGGATAACTTTGAAACCCTGGCCGATGACCTGGCCTGGTACATAGAAAAAGACTGGGCCACCGGTACCCAGCGCACCGATGCCCCCACGCTGGAGCCGTTCTCCTACGCGCGGTACTGGCACGGGTATCTGATCTGGCTGCGGCCCTTGCTGCTGCTTATGCCCTACACCGGTGTGCGGATTGTGCAGTATATCGTGCTGTTTGCACTGCTGGCCGTGGTGCTGGTACAGCTGCGCCGCCGCTGCGGGCTGCGGGCCGCCGTGTGGTTTGCCGTCAGCCAGCTGGCGGTCAGCGCGTGGTTTGTGCCCCACCAGGTGCAGTATTTTACCTGCTTTATGATTGCCTACGCAGGCTGCTCCTGGGTGCTGACTAAGCCCCGCCGCAGTGATGTGCTGTGTTTGGCCTTGTTGGTGTTGGGCACGGCAACGGCATTCTGTGACCTGCTGGTCACGCCCGTTATCACTCTGGGCCTGCCGCTGACCTGCTGGCTGCTGGAACCCCAGCAACGGCTGCGGGGCGGTGTGCCGCAGTGTGCTTTGGCCGTAGGCGGTAGCCTGTGCTGGGGCACCGGTTACGCCCTGTGCTGGGCCAGCAAATGGGTGCTGGCCGGAGCCATTACCGGTAACAACGTGCTGGCCGATGCCCTGCACCAAGCCAAAGTGCGCACCACCGCCGATACATGGCATGGCATGGAATTGACATGGCGTAATATTTTCCGCTTTTTATACGATACGTTAAATGACCGTCGCCTTTTCTGGCCTGCCCTGGTGGTGCTGGCCGTGCTGACTGCCCTGTTTGTCCTCTCCATCCGAAGCAAAACCGCGCTGGTACGTGCTTTGCCGTTGGCGCTTACTACCTGCATAACCCCCGCCTGGTTTGTACTGCTGCGCACCCACAGCATCCAGCACGGCTGGTTTACCTGGCGCGCTTTGGGGCTGACCGTCTTTGCCGGGCTGGCATTTTTGTACTACGCATGTGATCTTCGCGCCGCTCGGCGGCGTTTGCAAAAGGGAAGTATATGAACGTGACTGAAAATAAGAACGAACCAACCGAAGCCACAGCAACTGCCACGGCCGCCAAAAAGAAGCTGCCCCTCTGGGGTAAGATTCTACTGGTGGTCGTCATCGTACTGGCGGCGCTGGGCGGGCTGGCAACACTGTACGTCAACGGCAAGTTGGATTTGCTGCACTATAACGACGGCAGCGTTGCCTCGATGGGTAGCATCGAGGCCGAGGAGGACCAGGACCTGGACAGCACCGGCCTTGTACATAGCGATGAGGAAATGGTCATGCCCGAGGGTAGTCCCTTTGCCGACGACGACGTGCTGAACATCCTGCTCATCGGCACGGACGAACGCACCGAGGCCGTCAACGATGCCGATGCTTTCACCCACCTGAACCAGCTGGACGGCACCAAGGACACCACCGAGTTCAGTGAGGATGCCCGCGCCGACAGCCTGATTCTGGTCTCGCTGGACATCAAGGACCACGTCATCCGCCTGGTCTCCATTGAGCGCGGCCTGGGTGTGCCCATCCTGCTGGACGGCTACGAGGGTGAGTATGACTGGATCACCCACACCTTCCGCTACGGCGGCGCCAAGCTGACGATGGACACCGTGGAGGACTGCTTCAACGTGCAGGTGGACCACTATGTCCGCATCAACTTCAACTCCTTTGTGCAGATCGTGAATGCCGTGGGCGGCGTGGACATCGATATTACCGAATTGGAGGCCAAGGCCCTGAACTGGGAAGTGCCCTCCAACTCGATGCTGATCGTCAACCACGTGGATCCGGGCCTCAACCACTTTGACGGCTACACCGCCCTGCAGTACGCCCGCCTGCGCAAGATCGACAACGACTGGCACCGCATTGAGCGCCAGCGCACCGTTATCCAGGCTGTGCTGGACCAGATCAAAAACGCCAGCGTGGTAGAACTGGATAACCTGCTGAACACCGTGCTGCCCCTGGTGCAGACCAACTTTACCAAAACCGAGATTGCCGCCCTGTTGGTGCAGCTGCCGGGCTTCCTGGGCTGCGATGTGGAGCAGCTTTCCATGCCCTTGCAGGGCACCTACGGTGTACGTACCGGCATGGATGACCGCCTGATGTACGATCCCGACTGGTACGTAAATATCACGGCCTTGCAAGACTTTTTGTACAACGATCAATCCGCCGAGGAAGTCATTGCCGCCACGCCGGAGACCGCCGCACGGGAGGCCGAGGGCCTGGCCGACGCCGCCACCCGCGAGACCGCTGTAAAGGCCGCTGACCCCACCGCCGATTACTTGAAATCCAACATGCACACGGTCGATCTGGCCTACCCGCTGGATTCCACCGACTTTGGCAATGCTGACTACCGGCTGTTCCTGGCCGGGCTGGAGCATACCCGCGCGGCGGAGGTACAGCAGAACCTCATCACCTCGCTGCAAACCCAGGGCGTCAGCATAGTGGCTGTGCCCTACGGCCCCGCCGCCGGTGCCCTGCTGGACAACTACCTACAGACCGGCACTACCGCCAGCCTGAACCGCTACCTAGCTGTGCTGCCCAAGGCTGACCGCGATGCGGCGCAAACCATGTGGCAGGCCGTCTACGCCAGCTATCCCGGCCGCCTGCATGCCGTAGGCATGGGCAGCGATAAGAGCGATGCCGTCATCGGCCAGGCGCTGGAAACACTGGTCAGCCAGATCTGGACCACACCGGAAACCGAAATTGCCGAGGCCGTCAATGCCATCAAGACCGGCACGGCCCGCGAGTCCGCCTATTGGTTTAAGACCGCCATGCAGAAGTACCCCCGACAGATGCAGCGGTATTTTGGCAACCAGTATAACCTGGTCTACCGCCTGTATCAGGGCATGGTGGGCAGCGTCAACGCTGACGAGGGCGCAGGCCTGCTGGCTTACGACCTGCAGCAAGCACTGAAAGCCTATCCGGACGCTAAGATTTTGGCCATCACCGGCGTGGATGACCTGCTGCCCGTGGAGGGTACGCTGGCCGCCCGCATGCAGGAAGTGCTTGCCAAATCTGACGAGCTGCTTTGTCCCATCGTATCTCTGTGCGGCGAATGGGAATATGACGGCACGTTCACCCCCAGCGATGCCACTTTGTGGGATGCTGACAGCTTTGCTGACTGGCTGGGTAAGTACGCCACGCCGGGCAAAGACCTGCTGCTGGCCCTGGACGGCGAGGACAGCCCCTTTGCCGCCAGCGCCGCCTTTATGGAAAACACCGACACCCCGGCAGGGGAGTGGGCCGCCAAGTTGCTGATTTTGCACGAAAAAACGGACGATGCAGCAGCAGATTCCGAAGAAAGCGCAAATTCTTAAAAAGTTTTTTGCAAAAATCCGTTGACAAAACGGGAACAGTGTGGTATAAATGCTTTAAACCAATGAAGCGAAAGTAAAGCTGACAGCGCAGCCACAGAGAGCCCCTGTTGCTGGGAATGGGGCGCAAAGCGGGACAGCATAATGGTTCGCGGAGGGCACGGGGAAAAAGGCCAAAGCCTTGAGTATCCGCTGACGAGCAGCTCCCGTTACAGGGCAGGGGAATGTTGGTTCCCTACAGAGTGGCCGCAGTTTATAGTATGCGGCAAGCAAGGTGGCACCACAGATAAATTGTTATCTGCCCTTGCACAGGAGAATTTCTGTGCAAGGGCAGTTTTATTTATTAAAAGCCCGGGCACAGCACAAGAGGGGAAAGAACGATGAAACACATTACTTTGAAAGAACGATGGCAACCTGTTTTGTAAAGCCCGCCACACAACATCTAAATTTACAAAATAAGGAGTAATTACCATGAAAAAGTTCGTTGCTATTATGACCGCCGCCGCTATGCTCACTTCTCTGTCCGCCTGCGGTGCTTCCTCTTCCACCGCTTCTTCTGCTGCCGAGAGCACGGCTGCTTCTTCTGCCGCTGCTGATTCCACCACGGAGTCCACCGCCGATGCCACCACCTACAAGATTGCCGTGGTCCAGCAGCTGGACCACGCCAGCCTGGACGAGATCCGCACCGCCATCGAGGCCGAGCTGGATGCCAAGGCCGCCGAAAAGGGCATCTCCATCGAGTACAAGGACTTCAACGGCCAGAACGATGCCACCACGCTGAACCAGATCGGCACTCAGGTCGTCTCCGATGGCTACGATGCTGTCATCCCCATCGCCACGCTGGCCGCACAGTGCATGGCTACCGCCTGCGAGTCCACCAAGACCCCGGTCATCTATGCCGCCATCTCGGACCCCGCCGCTGCTGACCTGACCGATATCGATTACGTCACCGGCACCTCCGATGCGCTGAACACCCAGTCCATCATGGACATGATCTTCGCCGTCCAGCCCGAGGCCAAGACCATCGGCCTGCTCTACTCCAACTCCGAGGCCAACTCCACTACCCCCATTGCCGAGGCCAAGGCTTACCTGGACGCTAAGGGCATCGCCTACGTGGAAAAGACCGGCAACACCAACGATGAGATTATGACCGCCGCCAACGCCCTGGTGGGCCAGGTGGATGCCGTCTTTACCCCCACCGACAACGTAGTCATGGCCGCTGCCGCTGCTGTTTCTGAGACACTGACCAAGGCGGGCATCCCGTTCTACACCGGTGCCGACAGCTTCGTTACCGCCGGTGCTTTCGCCACCTGCGGTGTCAACTACACCGAGCTGGGCACCTACACCGCCGATATGGCCCTGGACATCCTGGAGACCGGCACCGTGCCTGAGTACCACGTCATGGACGGCGGCATCATCACCGTCAACACCGAGACCGCCGCAGCCCTGAACCTGGACTACAGCGCTTTCAATGATCTGGCTGGCACCGTGGTCGAAGTGGAAACCGCCGCCGAATAAACTTTAACTCCCCAAAGGGAGGTGCAGGCAAGGCGCAAGCCGAACTGCCCTCCCTTTTTATGCAGTACCCCATCAAATCAGGAAGGACGTTTTGCCCATGTTTACCGCTGCAACCGTATTCAGCGCGCTGGAGCTTGGCTTCATCTACGCGCTGGTAGCTATGGCGCTGTTTCTCAGCTTCCGTATCCTCAATATCGCCGATATGAGTACCGACGGCACCTTTACCCTGGGGTGCGCGGTCTCGGCTACCGCTGCGGTGGCCGGGCACCCGGTACTGGGGCTGTTCTTAGCCATTGCCGCCGGTGCGGCTTCCGGCTTTGTTACCGCCACTTTGCAGACCCGCCTGGGTGTTCCGTCCATCCTGGCCGGTATCATCACCAACACGGGGCTGTATACCGTCAACCTGGCGGTCATGGGATTTTCCTCCAACGTCCCGATGCTTAAGACCCAGACGATATTTACGATGGCGCAGGCAGTTTTTGTCGATACGTTCCCCTACAAACTGCTGGTGGCCGCCGTTATCACCGTTGTGGTCTGTCTGTTGTTGATCTTGTTTCTGGGCACCCGCATGGGCCTGTCCATCCGGGCCACCGGCGATAACCCCGACATGGTGCGCGCTTCCTCCATCAACACGGCCTTCACCATCACGATTGGCCTGTGCATTTCCAACGCCATGACATCTCTTTCCGGTGCAGTGCTGGCCCAGTACCAGAAATCCGCTGATATCAACCTGGGCACCGGCATGGTGGTCATCGGCCTGGCCTCCCTCATCATTGGCGAGACGCTGTTTGGCCGTGGTGGCATGTGGGCCAAGGCTGCAGCGGCCGTGGCTGGCAGTGTCATCTACCGCTTCATCATCGCGCTGGCCCTGCGCGCCAACGTTCCCTCGGAGTGTCTCAAGCTGATCTCCGCTGTTATCGTGGCGCTGGCTATCGCCGCCCCTAGCATCCGCTCCCGCGCGGCGTTCCGCCGCCGCCGCTCCCACGCCGAGAAAGAAGGTGCCCGCCGTGCTTGAACTGAAAAACATCAGCAAAACCTTTAACCCCGGCACCGTCAACGAAAAGCTGGCCCTGCAAAAGATCGACCTCAACCTGAAAGACGGCGACTTTGCCACCATCGTTGGCTCCAACGGTGCGGGCAAGTCTACCATGTTCAACGCCATTGCAGGCGAGTTCATCACGGATACCGGTACGATCACGTTGGATGGTCAGGACATCACGTTTATGCCGGACTACCGCCGTTCCAAGTACATCGGCCGCATGTTCCAGGACCCGCTGCGCGGCACCGCCCCCCACATGACCATTGAGGAAAACCTGGCGCTGGCCTACCTGCGCGCTTCGGGACACACCTCGCCGTTCTCCCGCATCTCCAAAAAGGATCGTGACCTCTTTGCCGAGAAGCTGTCCGCCCTGGGTCTGGGGCTGGAGGACCGTATGAAACAGCCGGTGGGCCTGCTCTCCGGCGGCCAGCGCCAGGCGCTGACCCTGCTGATGGCGACCCTGGTCACCCCCAAGCTGCTGCTGCTGGACGAGCACACCGCTGCCCTGGACCCCGCCACCGCCGAGAAGGTGCTGGGACTGACCAAACAGATCGTAGCCGAAAACCACATCACCTGCCTGATGATTACTCACAACATGCACGATGCCCTTACCTTAGGCAACCGCACGTTGATGATGGACCATGGCCGCATTGTGCTGGATGTAGCTGATGAGGAGCGCGCCCACATGACCGTGGACGGTCTGTTGCAACGCTTTGCCGAGAATGTCGGCCATGCCCTGGACAACGACCGCATTTTGCTGAGCGCAGAAGAATAATTTTATACAACCCTATAAAAAGGTTAAAAGCACCATTGTATGCAAGTCTAACGTACAACGGTGCTTTTATTTATGATTGTTATGCTGCTTTCCCCGGCCAATTCTCGGTTTGTGCGGCCTCCTGGCCATCGGTACCCAGCCACAGCGCGGCCAGACCGTTTTGGGCGGCGGCCTGCTGGCTCAGCACCGGCGGCAGGCAGAACAGGGCGGTAGAGAATAAATCCCCCAGCCCCTCATCCGGGCTGGAATACACTGCCACACTGCTGTAGTAGGCAGCCGGGTAGCCGGTGGTCAGATCGATCAAATGGGAGTATTGCTTGCCCTCATAGGTAAAATACCGTTGGTAGTCACCGCTGATAATCAGCGAGTCTCCACCGGTCAGTTCCACCGTCTGCACATACTGCGGCTCGTTTTCGCCGGTGCGGGGGTTCTCTACGCCTACACGCCAGGCGCTGCCGTCAGCCTTGGGGCCGGTGGTGTAGACATTGCCGCCCATGTTCAGCAGAGCATGGGTTAGTCCGCGCTCCTGGGCCGCTTTGCCCGCCTGCACGGCGGTATAGCCCTTGGCTGCAGCCCCCACATCCAGCGTCATGGCAGGGTCAGCAAAGGCCACCGTCAGGGTACCGGCATCCAGCTGCAAATCCTCAATATTGCAGTGCTGCAAGGCTTCTGTGACGTTCTCTGCGGCGGGCGGGGTGGGATTCTCGCTTTCCCGGGCATCATGCCACAGGCTCAGCACAGCCCCCGCCGCAATGTTCACCGCGCCGTCTGTCAGCGTTTCGCCGCTGGTCTTGCACAGCTGCAAAAAATCGAACAACTCCTGGCTGACCTGCACCGGTTCCTGCCCGGCGCGGGCATTGACATCGTACAGGTTGACCATGCCGTCATAGTGATGGTAGATGTCAAACAGCTGGTGGTAATGCTCCAAATTCTCGTGCAGGGCGGCGGCTTGGGTGTCCCATTCTTCCTGGCTGGCAGCGTAACCCTGCACCATCGTAACAGTATCGAACATATCGAACCAGCTGGCACTGTACAGCTTTTGCTGGGGCGCACAGGCGGTCAAGGGCAGGGTACAGGCCAGGCAGAGTGCCGCCAACCCCAGGGCCAGCAGCCGCTTCACGCTTTGCCCCCGGTCACGGTCTCATGCTCGCTGTTCAACTCCTGCAGCAGCTGCAGCAGTGTCCAGTTTTTGCTGGTGGTGGTCACCATGCCCCGCAGCGGGAACTCCGCCCCGCCCGCCTTGACCAGGTCGAGGAAGTGCCCCAGTTCACCGGTATCGTGGCGCAGGCCGCTCACGATCATGGCGGGACAGTCGCTGACCTTGATCAGCGGCGCAAAGGCAGGGGAGGGCGGCCCCTGGCACAGGTCGCCCACCTTGGCGGCCAGGTCGCCATCCCCGATGCAGCGAATTTTCAGCTTATATGCCCGTGCCGCGTGGGCCAGGGCAGCATACCCAGCGCTTTTCTCGTTAAACCGCCACAGTAACACGCAGCGCGGCTCCTGGATGATACGTGCTTTCATAAACATATACCTCTTAAAAAGGCGCACCGCTATAGATAACGGTGCGCCTTACATTGCCTTAATTTACAGGTCGGGGTGATACTCTTTGCAGGTGCACTTTTTCCACTTCAGGCCGCTGCCGCAGGGGCAGGGATCGTTGCGGCCAATCTTGGTCACGCGCACCGGGGCGGCACCCTTGGTGCCAGCCTGGGTGGGGGCACCCTCGCCGGTGGGCTTGGCGATCTGCTCGCGCTTCGGCTCAACGTTCTGCTGGCGAATCTCGATGGTCAGTAGCATGTGCACGGCATCCTCACGGATGGAAGCGATCATCTCATCGAACATGGCAAAGCCTTCGATGCGGTACTCGACCACGGGGTCATGCTGGCCGTAGCCGCGCAGACCCATGCCCTGCTTGAGCTGATCCATGTTGTCAATGTGATCTATCCACTTGGAGTCAACGTTGCGCAGCAGGCAGATGCGTTCCAGCTCTCGCATCGTCTTGGAGCCGTACTTCTTCTCCTTGGCGGTCAGGATGTCCATGCCGCGCTTGTACAGTTCGTCCGCAATGCCCTCCTTGGTCAGGTCCTCCAACTGGTCCTTGGTGTAGTTGAAGTCACTGGGTAGGCACAGCCAGTTCATAAAGTGGCGGCGCAGGCCGGCGAAATCCCAATCGTCAGCGGTCTCACCGTTCAGGTAGTTGGTGCAGGCATCATCGATGGACTGGCGCATCATCTCGTGCAGCTTGTCGCTGATATCCTCGCCGTCCAGCACCATCTGGCGCTGTTTGTAGATGATCTCGCGCTGCTGGTTCATGACATCGTCATACTGCAGCACCTGTTTACGGATGGCAAAGTTGGAGGCTTCCAGCTTCTTCTGGGCGCTCTCGATGGTGTTGGTGATGAGCTTGTTCTCGATGGGCACATCTTCTTCGAGACCCAGACTGTCCATCAGGTTCTGGACACGCTCGCCGCCGAAGATACGCATCAAGTCATCCTCCAGGCTGAGGAAGAAGCGGGAGGCACCGGGGTCGCCTTGACGACCGGCACGGCCGCGCAGCTGGTTATCGATACGGCGGCTCTCATGGCGCTCGGTACCGATAATGAACAGGCCGCCAGCCTCGCGCACTGCAGCAGCTTCGCGCTTGATCTCCGGTTCAAACTCCTCGCACAGTTCTTCAAAGCGCTGGCGGGCATGCAGCACGGCGGTATCATCGGTGTCGGCATGGCCATCGCACTCGGTCATTAGATGTTCCAGCTTGGCATCGATGGTCTCCTCCGGCGGAGTAGGCAGTTCGGTACCAGCAACCTTGGCACGGGCCTTGGCATGCTCGTACTCGTCTTTCAGCTGGGCCAGATCCTTTGTCAGGTCGCGGCTCAGCTCCCTGCGCAGGGCTGCCTTAGCCATGTAGGAAACGTTGCCGCCCAGCATAATATCGGTACCACGACCAGCCATGTTGGTGGCGATGGTCACAGCGCCCTGCTTACCGGCCTGGGCAACGATCTCGGCTTCGCGCTCATGCTGCTTGGCGTTCAGCACGTTATGCTCGATGCCCTTTTTCTTCAGCAATTTGGAGAGGGCCTCGCTCTTTTCCACGCTGACGGTGCCGACCAGGACAGGCTGGCCCTTGGCGTGGCATTCGGCCACCTGCTCAATAACCGCATTGTACTTGCCGTTGACGGTCTTGTACACGCTGTCCGGCAGGTCCTTGCGGGCGCGGGGCTTGTTGGTGGGGATGTTGACGATGTTCAGGCCGTAGATCTCGCTGAACTCGTCCGCTTCGGTGGAAGCCGTACCGGTCATACCGGCCAGCTTGTCATACATACGGAAGTAGTTCTGGAAGGTGACGGTGGCCAAGGTCTTGCTCTCAGCGGCAACGGTCACGCCCTCCTTGGCCTCGATCGCCTGGTGCAGGCCATCGTTGAAGCGGCGGCCATACATCAGACGGCCGGTGAACTCATCCACGATGATGACCTCGCCGTCCTTGACGATGTAGTCGGTATCGCGGTGCATAACGCCGCGGGCCTTGATGGCACCGTCAATGTAGTGGCGCAGAGACATGTTATCCGCATCGGCCAGGTTCTCCACATGGAAGAATGCTTCGGCTTTCTGCACACCGGACTCGGTCAGGGTAGCGGTCTTGCGCTTTTCGTCCACAACGTAATCGCCATCGACCTGTTCCTCGGCGGATACCTTGTCGTCCAACTCGACAATAACGCTCTTTTTCAGCGTCTTGGCAAAGTCATCGGCGCGCTTGTACATCACGCTGGAATCCTCGCCCTTGCCGCTGATGATCAACGGGGTACGGGCCTCATCGATCAGGATGGAGTCCACCTCATCGACGATGGCGTAGGCGTGGCCGCGCTGGACCATGTTGGCCTTGTAAACGACCATGTTGTCGCGCAGGTAGTCAAAGCCGAACTCGTTGTTGGTGCCGTAAGTGACATCGGCGGCATAAGCGGCCTTGCGGTCGCCTGCTTCCACACCGTGCACCACCAGGCCAACGGTCAGGCCCAGAAAACGGTAGACCTTGCCCATCCACTCACTATCACGGCGGGCCAGGTAATCGTTGACGGTGACAACGTGCACACCACGGCCAGTCAGGGCATTCAGGTAAACGGGCATGGTGGCCACCAGGGTTTTACCTTCACCGGTCTGCATCTCGGCAATGCAGGCACGGTGCAGCACAATACCGCCGATGATCTGCACAGGGTAGGGCTTCATGCCCAGCACACGCCAGTCAGCCTCACGGCAGACGGCGAATGCCTCGGGCAGCAAATCGTCCAGCGTTTCGCCTTTTTCCAGGCGGGCTTTGAACTCGGCAGTTTTTTCCTGCAGCTGCTCATCGGTCAGCTTTTGCATCTCCGGCTCCAGAGCCAGGACCTTGTCCTTCAGCGGGTTGATACGCTTGAGTTCCTTGTCCGAGAAGGAACCAAACAGTTTTTCAAAAAAAGACATATGAAATCCCCTGTATTTTCCGCTGCCCGGGACAGGGCAGCTATATAGTACCATACATACCTATATATAATACACCCTCGCAGGGCATGCTGTCAAACCTGCGCGGGTGCATTTCAAAATATATTTAGTTTTTTGCCTTTGCGGGCAGACTCAGCAGCACCAGCATCAGGAAAATGCAGCCAAAGCCCAGGGCATCCCACAGGGTAAAGGGGCTACCCAGTACAAGTGTGCTGATGATGGCCGCCGTGACCGGCTCGGCAAAGCTGTACAGGCTCGACCGCTGGGGTCCGATGAGCGGCACACCCGACATGTACAAGCTGAACGCCAGCACATTGCCCAGCATCACCACGGTAAAGATGCCGAACACACCCATAGCACTGGGCACATAGCTCATCGTCCAGGGGCGGAAGATCAGGGCGAACATCGTGCCGCCCATCAAAAACGCCCAGCCCTGCAGCATGGGGGTAGGGTACTGCTGCTGCAGCTTTTTGGGCCACATGGTGTAGATGACCACGCAGCAGGCGCTGGCAATGCCGGACAGCAGCGCGGCCGGGCTGATCGCCAGGTCGGTCAGGCTGCCGTGGGTCGTCAGCAAAAACACACCGATGAGCGCCAGCAGAATGCTGCAAATTTCAAACAAACGCGGCCCGCGGCGTTGCTGGATGCAGACCACCAGCAGGACAATGACGGGGGAGAGATCCTGCAAAATAGTGCCCATGCCCGCGCTGGAAAGCTGGATGGTCAAAAAATAGGTGAACTGGCAGCAGCTTACACCCGCCAGGCCGTAGATCAGCAGATCCAGCAGATTGCGAGGATTTTTCTTCACGTTCCACGGATCGAACAGCATTTTGCGTTCCTTGATAAAATAGAACCCACATAGGATCAGCCCGGCCAGAAACAGCCGGATGGGCACCAGCCAAGTGGAGTCCATATTCTCGTGGGTGAACAGGTACTGCCCCATGCAACCCGAAACGCCCCAGCATGCCGCGCCGCCCATCGTCAGGCAGGCACCTTTTACACGGTCAGACATTTTACTTTCCCCTTACTCTATACTTTACCCCAAAATCAACTGCGCGGCCTCGCGCAGACCCTCTACTACCGGTGCGCCGGTGGATGCCAGCGTTTCCTGGTTTTGGTGGCCTCCGCATTGCAGCACACACGCCGTTCCCATGGCCTGTGCCACCTCAAAATCGTGTACCGAATCCCCGATCATCACCGCGCGGGTGGGGTCGATGCCCTCCTCCTGCATAAAGCGCAGGCCCAGTTCCACCTTGCTTTTGGCGTAGATATCGCCCAGACCTAGCAGCCGATCAAAATAGCCGGCCACATGGCGTTCCTCGGCCTGGCGGGTCAGTGTCAGCACCGGGCTGGCCGACAAGATCACCTGCCGCAGCCCCGCCACTTGGAATACCTCCAGCGCCTCTAGGGCACCGTCCGCCAGCGAGCAGGCCACACTGGCGGGGATGTAGTCGTCCATATATTCCTCGGCCAGCATGGCGAAGCTGTGTCGACTGAAATCAAACCCAGCGCGGACGTAATATTCCTCGATGGGGAAACCAAAAATTGCCCGGTACTGATTGCGGTCGTACCGCTGCGGGTAGGCATGCTTCGCCAGCAGACGGTTGAGCGCGTCTACACAAAGTTCCACATCATCCAGCAGGGTACCGTTCCAATCCCACAAAATCAGTTCCGGGCGCATAGGTTACCTCATTATTCTTCTATAAAGATCTTCTTCATGCTGGCGTTGGTCTCGATCAGCTTGACCAGGGCTACACCCAGAATCGTGCAGCTGATGACCTCGCCAATGCCGACCGTGACCGCGTTAAACGCAGCCATGGCGGCCGTGGGGGCGGTGTCCGAGAAAAAGACGGTGATTTCGAACGCACCGACAATAATCATATTAAAGACAACCGGCGGCAGAGAGGCCGGGATAGCCAGCCCCTTGATGCGCACATCCCGCAGCTTGTAGGTGACCAGGCAGGCCAGCAGAGTTGCCAACGTGCCGAAGATGACATCAATCACGGTTGAGCCAAGCAGGTTAGCCAAGAAGCAGCCCAGCGTAACACCGATGATATACTCGGTACCAAAGATGGGCAGCAGGCAGAACGCCTCGGCCACGCGCACCTGCACCGCCCCGTAAGAGAATGGCTGCAGTACCAGGCACAGCACAACGTAAATCGCTGCAATGACAGCGCAGCGCACAAGGCGCTTGACGGACATGGATTTCTGATTCATACAATACTCCGGCGGATAGATTTTGACCGCATAGCAGACCGCCAGCCTGCCATCGGTTTGCGCCGCAAAAGACTGCGGCGGAGCCTAAAATCCTAAGTTGCTCAACGAAAAATTATTATAACAAAAGCCGCAGCCCCTTGCAAGAGGCTGCGGCGAAAATCTCATATTCTTTCGTAAAGGCCCCCTCTGTGAGGGTGACTCCCCACAGCGTGGGGAGATGTCGCGCAGCGACAGAGGGGCCCGGCCGCGTAAGCGGTCCCGCGAAGCGGGTGGGGGAGAGAACTTACGGTAGTCGCATTTCCCCAAAGGCTCTCTCCCTCCGCCCCTTCGGGGGCACCTCCCTCACAGAGGGAGGCATTACGGCAGTTCCGGGGTGTAAGCCTCCAGGTTGCGGGGCTTACCCTCGTATACAATGGCAATGCCATCCGGGCCGGTGTTGGCGCTGACCACGCCGCCCAGCTGGAACACGATCATCGGCGCATGGCCAAAGGCCTTTTTGCACAGTTTGACCAACTCATCCCGCTTGGCGGTGCTGGAGGTGTAGGCCACCATGTATGGGGTGCCTTTCATGGAATCCACGCGGCTCTCCACCCATTTGATCATGGCCGGGGGCACTGCGGCATCGCCGCGTACCTTGGCCTCCACCTTGGAGACACCGGCATTCAGGCTGATGATGGGGCGGATGCCCAGCAGGTCGCCCACCACAGCAGCGGCGGCGCTGACACGGCCGGACTTCTTCATCTGCTTCAGGCTGTAAGCCGCCAGGCAGATCTCCACGCAGTCCAACTTGCGCTTCAGTTCATCCACGCAAGTAGAAAGTTCACCGCCGTTGCGCACCTTGCGGGCGCACTCACAGAAATACCAGCCGTAGGGCATCGAGTAGGTGTGGCTGTCGATGATCTGGATCTTCATCTTATGGTCGGGGCGTTCCTCGGTCAGCATTTCAGCGCCTTTAATGGCGTTGTTGTAGGTGCTGGAACCAGCGGCGTTGATGCTCAGGTGCACCAGGTCGGTGTACCCCTCGTCCACATAGCGCTCATAAATCTCGCACCACTGCAGTTGGGTAATGGCGGCGGTGGTGGGTACCCCCTGGGCCTTGCGCATCATCTCATAAAACTGGTCGTTGGTAAAGTCCTTGCGCTCCATATACTCGGTGCCATCCAGGTTGATGGGGAAGCCCACCACCTCAATGCCGTATTTGTCCGCAAGTCCCTGCGGAATATCGGAACAGGAATCCGTCAAAAAACCGATCTTGCTCATTTTACTTCCTCACTCCATTCATAGCGGGTCAACTGTCCGCGGGTCTCCAGGTCGGCAAAATCCCATTGCCGCAAAGCCTCGTAGGCACCTACCGCAACAGCGTTGGAAAGGTTCAGGCATCGCTCGCCGCGGCGCATAGGCATGCGCACACAGTCGGCCTCATGGGCGGCCAGCAGTTCTTCCGGCAGGCCGGCATCCTCGCGGCCAAATACCAGGTAAGCGCCGTCCGGGTACTGCACGTCCACATGGCGGCGGGGGCCCTTAGAGGTAAAGTAAAAAAACGGCCCCTGGTTTTTGGCAAAGAAATCCGCGAGATCTTTATAATATGTTATATCAAGATGGTGCCAATAGTCAAGCCCGGCACGCTTTAATTTTTTGTCGTCCACGGTAAAGCCCATCGGCCCCACCAGGTGCAGCCGCGCCCCGGTCACCGCGCAGGTGCGGGCAACGTTGCCGGAGTTTTGGGGGATCTGCGGCTCCACCAGTACAATGTTCAAAGTCGGCATATGTTTTCTTACTTCCTAGCGTTATTTTATTACTGCATCAGCTTGGGCAGGGCGGCTTCCAGCCACACGCCCAGGCGTTCATCAGTGCCTTCGGGTGTCTGCCGGATGCACTCGCTCACGAACGCAGCCGCCGCCTGCACAGCGGCTTGGGGCACGTTGCCCTGCAAAATGCGCCCTACCAGAACCGCACCGAAAATATCCCCGGTGCCGTGGTACATACGGGGGATCAGCGGTGCCTTGACCGAATACCCCTGCCCGCCGCGGGCCGCGCCCACACAGCCGATGCACCGTCCATCGGAAAAACCCGTCACGCCGGTGACCACCACCTGCGGGGCAATGCAGGTCAGCCGCGTGGCCTGCTCAGCCGCTCGTTCGCTGCTGCCCACATCGGACAGCGGGTCTCCCAGCAAAAGCGCGGCCTCGGTCACGTTGGGCACGATTAAATCTGCCTTTCTGCACAGGTTATACATAGCAGGGACCATATCAGCCCCCAGCCCCTTGTACAGCCGTCCACCGTCCCCCAGCACCGGGTCCACCACTTTTAGGGCATGGGGCCACAGTTCAAAGGCCTGCTCCACCAGCTTGGCCTGGGCGGGGTCCGCCAGATAGCCGGAGTAGATGCAGTCAAACCGCAGGCCCAGCCGCTGGTAGTGCGCCAACGCCGCAGGGCCGTAGCCGGGATTGGAAAGTTTAGCGGGGGTACCCAGCCCGCCCGTGTGGGTGGACAGCACCGCCGTGGGCAGAACCACGGCCTGAACCCCCAGGCAGGACAGCACCGGCACAATGACCGACAGCGCCGCTCGGCCAAAGCCCGGCAGGTCGTGGATGGCTAATACAGTTTTGGGTGTATTGGACATGGTCAGATTCCTTTGTTCGTTCGCGTTTGTTCCTTTTTAAACACTGCTATTTTACCATAAACCTCAACATAAAAAAAGGCTGAATTGGGCGAACCTGCCGTTTTGACTGATTTTCCCGCCCTGTTTTGCCGCATAGCCGCGCTTCGCCCGGGCGTGTTAAGGCCGGGAACCCGAAAAGAAGGCATAGATATGCAGTTTTCGATAATGGCCGGTACCGCTATCGGCATGGCCGTAGGTACGGCGGCCGTCTGCCTTGCCACCCAGGACCAGCGCATGATGCGCAAGACTGTCCACAAGCTGGCCCAAGGATGCCAAAAAGACCTTGGCCGACCTGGACAAAAGCCATTCAGCACACCCGCTGGTAACGCAAAAGGCCCCCCTGGGGTAGGGGGAGCCTTACATACAAAAGCCCCCACCAACAGCAAGGGCCAGGAATATTTTGTGATAAAATTACAGGATTCGCACGCGGATGGCAGCATCGATGCCGGCCAGTTTGCTGGTCAGGTCGGGGGTAACATCGCCGGTCACATCCAGCAGGGTATAGGCCACGTCCTTTTTGCTCTTGTTCACCATGTTTTCGATGTTCAGGCGGGCGGTGGTCAGGATGCTGGTGATGGCCGAGATCGCACCCGGCGTGTTCTTGTGGATCATACAGATGCGGCGGCCACCTACGCGGGGCTGGCTGACATCCGGCAGGTTGACGCTGTGGGTGATGTTGCCGTTTTTCAGGTAGTCGCTCAGTTCAGCGGCGGCCATCACAGCGCAGTTGGTCTCGCTCTCGGGGGTGCTGGCCCCCAGATGCGGTGTGCAGTACACACCCTTAACGCCCAGCAGTTCCTCGGCCGGGAAGTCGCAGAAATACTGTGCCACCTTGCCGGAGTTCATAGCATCCAGCAGGGCCTCGGTGTCCACCAGCTCGCCGCGGGCGAAGTTCAGCACACGTACACCGTCCTTGCACATCGAAAGGGTCTGGGCGTTGATGGTGTGGCGGGTCGTGGGCAGGTAGGGGACATGGATGGTCAGGTAATCGCAGCGGGGCAGCATATCGCCCAGCGTCACGCAGTGCTGTACGCTGCGGGACAGGCTCCATGCGGCATCGATGGAGATGTAGGGGTCATAGCCCAGCACTTCCATACCCAGTGCCACAGCGGCGTTAGCCACACGGGCACCAATGGCACCCAGGCCGATAACACCTAGCGTTTTGCCCCGCAGTTCGGGGCCGACAAACTGCTTCTTGCCTTTTTCTACATCCTTGGCGATGGTCTCACTGCCCTTCAGCCCCTGGGCCCACTGGACAGCATCGACCATGTTGCGGCTGCCTGCCACCAGCGCACCGATGACCAGTTCAGCCACTGCGTTGGCGTTGGCACCGGGGGTGTTGAACACCACAATACCGGCGTTGGTGCAGTCCTCAATGGGGATGTTGTTGGTACCGGCACCCGCGCGGGCGATAGCCAGCAGGCTGTCCGGCAGCGGCATATCATGCATATCGGCACTGCGCACCAAAATGCCCTGGGGGGCGGCGGTCTCGTTATCGACCTCAAACTGGTTGACCGGCAGCTTGGCCAGGCCTGCGGGCGAGATCGCGTTCAGCGTTTTGATGGTATACATAAAGAACCCCTCTTAATTTTATATTACGCGTTTTCCTTGCGGAACTTCTCCATGAAGTCGACCAGCTTGTCAATGCCTTCCGGCGGCATAGCGTTGTAGATGGAGGCGCGCATGCCGCCCACCAGGCGGTGGCCCTTCAGATTGACAAACCCGGCCTCGGTCGCAGCAGCGCAGAACGCCTTGTCCAAGTCGCCATTGGGGCTGGTGAAAGTCACATTCATCATGCTGCGGTAGGGCTTTTCCACGGGGTTGTTGTAGAAATCCTGGCCGTCCAGGTAATCGTACAGCACCCTAGCCTTGGCGTCGTTGATCTTCTGCATGTTTTCCAGGCCGCCGATCTCGTTCTCCAGGTACTGCATGACCAGGCCGGTCATGTAGATGCACCAGCACGGCGGGGTGTTGTACATGCTGTCGGCTTTCAGCAGGGTGGTGTAGTTCATCATCGTGGGGATCTGCTCGGGGGTCAGGCCCTTGGCGCTGCCGCCCAGCAGGTCCTCCCGCACGATAGCCACGGCCATACCGGCGGGGGCGATGTTCTTCTGCACACCGAAGTAGATGACACCGTATTTGCTGACATCCACCGGCTCGGAGCAGATCATCGAGCTCATGTCCGCCACCAGGGGGATGTCGTCCACCTGGGGCACGTCCACATACTTGGTGCCGAAGATCGTGTTATTCTGGCAGATGTGGATGTAACTGGCGTTGGGGTCGTAGTCGATAGCCTTGACATCGGGGATGTAGGTGAAGTTTTTATCCTTGCTGTTGGCAGCGATGCGGGCCGCGCCAAACTTAGCCGCTTCCTCGGCCGCCTTTTTGCTGAAGTTGCCGGTGACGAGGTAGTCCGCCGTGCCGGTGGTCATAAAGTTCAGCGGCACCATGGCAAATTGCTGGGTCGCGCCGCCCTGGAAAAATCCGATCTTATAATTGTCGGGGATGTTCAGCACCCGGCGCATAGCAGCCTCGGTGTTTTGGATGATCTCGTCAAACCACTTACTGCGGTGGCTCATTTCCATCACGCTCATGCCGGAACCATGGTAATCCAGCAGTTCTGCCTGTGCGGTTTTCAGAACAGCTTCCGGCAGCATCGAGGGGCCGGCGCTGAAATTGTACACTCTAGCCATTTTCATATCCTCCAGTAAGTAGTAAAAATGCAGCCCGCCGGCGGCGAACTGCATCATCTGCCGCGCCGTTGCGGTATGGCATTATTATAGGCCGCGCCGCCCGCCCCGGCAAGCATGCAAAATACTGAAAAAACAGTCGCACAAGCCGTTGTGTTTCTGCAAAACAGCTAATTGTTTTTTTGTCAGATACACTATATTCCACATTTGTAAAAGCTTTTCGTGGCTCCGTATAATTTCAGGCCGTATTTTTGTCTATTTTGTCATCTTGCATTTTTGTCTACCACAATTGTAAAATGTATTTGCAGTAACTATTACATTTGTAGGAGATATGGAACATGGAGCAATTATCCCGCAGTGAGGAACAGGTCATGGTCGCCCTTTGGACCTGTGAACAGGCCGCCACGCGGCGGCAGATCGCGGCCAACCTGCCGCCAGAGTGTCGCTGGGCCGACTCTACGCTGTTGAACTTCCTGCTTCGGCTGGAGAAAAAGCACTTTGTCCGCACTGAAAAGCAGGGCAACAAAAACCTGTACACCCCGCTGGTGCGCCGCCTAACTTACTGCAGCGCGGTAAGCAGTACCCATTTGCAAACGCTATACGGCGGCGACCTGCGCAAGATGGTACGCGCCCTGGCTGACACCGGCCGCCTAACCTACGCCGACACCGAGCGCCTGCTGCGTTGGCTGGGGGAGTACCAGGCCGAAAACCCGGAGTACGACTACGAGTAACCGCCCACTTCTTTATATATAGGGCTCGCGCATTTCCACCATGTCGACCCAGAAGCGTTTGGGCGCGTGGTTCATCTGCGCTTTGGCGTTGCGACGCTCCTCAATGGTCAGCGCGTGGAAGAATCGTTTCCACAGTGCCTGCCAGTTCAGTTCATCGGCATCGCGGGCGGGTTCGTAATGCTCCATGGCCAGGTACTGCACACGGCCGTTCTGCCGCAGCAAGGCTGTGCCATGGGTGGCATCGAAAATCAGAAAATCCTCATCCGGCAAGCGACTGCAAAAATGTCCCCGCAGCATCGGCAGTACGTTGTTTTTTGGGTGAATGACTGAGCCGAGCATTCCATCTTTCTCCTCAAAGCGGAGAAACTCGGTAAAATGGCAGACTTCGTTGCGGACGTTCCGCTCCAGCATAAACGCCGCATGAACATCCGGGTCGCCCAGCATCTGCACGGCGCAGGATCCCTCATCAAAGCAGCGGCGGACGAAGCGCAGTAAAATCAGGTCTTTTTCTTCTTCGGTGGAGAGAAAGCCTGTCATCACGCGGTCTTTTACCATCGGCCCCAGCCGTGTCAGGCCGTTGGCTACCCGCTTTGCATGGGCCGGGTCGGTTGTGATGGATTCCGTGCCAAACAGCGTGATCTGCCCCTCGGCAGGCCCCAGCACGGCCGAGGGGATTTCGTGCCGGGTGTAGCTTTCAAAAATGCAGCAGAGGAACCCCGCAAAGCTGCCATCGTAGCAGTAAGCAGTGTCGCTCACATGCGCTTGGTAAGGCATGTCAAGGCCTCCTCTCGCACCATGCGGGCTGCCGTTGGGGCGGCCACGCCGTGGGCCGCCAGCTGGTGGACAGCGGGTGCCGCGTCCGGCAGAGCCTTGGGCACAAATTCATCCAGGCTTAGCTGCTGCACCCCCACGCTGAACGCCTTGGGGTCCAACAGCACGTTTGCGATCTCTGCCCGGGTGGCGTGAGCCGGGGCACGGCCGTTGCAGGTGATAAAATATTGTGCGCGCTTGAGCACCACGCCGATGCGTTTCAACTCCGGCATACCCAGTTTTTGCACACGGCGCGCCGCCAAAATGCGCAGCACACTCTTGGGGCCAATGCCCGGCACACGCAGCAATTCCTCCTTGCTGGCGGTGTTGACCTCCACCGGGAAAAACGCCGGATGCCGCACCGCCCAGGTACACTTGGGGTCCAGGTAGGGGTCAAAATTCGGTTCTTCCTCGGTCAGCAGTTCCGAGGCGTGGAAATCGTAATACCGCAGCAGCCAATCCGCCTGGTAGAGGCGGTGCTCCCGCAGCAGGGGCGGCTGGAAGTTCAGCGCAGGCAGGCGGCGGTCCTGCACCACCGGCAGGTAGGCCGAGTAAAACACACGTTTCAGCGCATACTTTTTATACAAGCTTTCCGTCAGATCCATGATGTGGCGGTCGGTCTCCGGTGTCGCGCCAATAATCATCTGGGTGCTTTGCCCCGCAGGGGCAAAGGCAGGGGCCTTCTTGTACACCGCCAGCTCCCGCTTGCTTTGGGCACTCTGCACAGCGATCTGCCCCATGGGGCGCAGGATCGCTGTTTTCTTTTTGTCCGGGGCCAGCTGGTTCAGGCTGATCTCACTGGGCAGTTCGATATTGACTGAAAGGCGGTCCGCCAGCAGCCCGATGCGCTGCACCAGCAGCTGGTCCGCGCCGGGAATAGTCTTGGCGTGGATGTAGCCGTTGAAGTGGAACTCCTCCCGCAGGATGCGCAGTGCCTCGATCATCAGTTCCATCGTGCGGTCGGGTGTGCCCAGCACCGCACTGGACAGGAACAGCCCCTCGATATAATTGCGGCGGTAAAAGCCGATGGTCAGTTCGGCCAGTTCCCGCGGGGTAAAGGTAGCCCGCGGGCGGTCGTTGGAGCGGCGGTTGACGCAATAGCTGCAATCGTAGGCGCAGACGTTGGAGTACAGCACCTTCAGCAGCGAAACGCAGCGGCCGTCCGGGGTAAAGGCATGGCAGATGCCCGCCTGTGCGCAGCTGCCCAGGCTGCCGTGCTTCCCGGCACGTTCCACACCGCTGGAGGTACAGGCCACATCATATTTGGCGCTGTCAGCCAGAATTTCCAGCTTTTCCGCAAGATCCATCGTTGTTTCTCCTAAAAAAGGGTATAAAAAATACGGCCCGCCGCATAACCCGACTGTTTATAACAGCCAGCGATGCCGCGGGCAGCATTTTTATAAATTATAAAATTGTATTTTTGCCCTGGATGTCCGAATTATGGGACACACGCTATGCTACAATAAAAGCAGAGGGCACCTAAAATGCAAAAGTAAACCTGAAGTTTTTCGAAAATTTAGACCTAAAAGTGTCTAGTTTACTTTTGCAATAGGTTTTCTGGTATACTGTTAATAA
>CAVAGJ010000018.1:0-52929 GCA_963588145.1 Coriobacteriaceae bacterium | reverse complement strand
CTTGGCTGCAAAAATCTTATTTTATTTCATTGTACGCTTGACGGGATGCGGTTCACGCAGCACGGGGTTTTTATTTCACTCACAATTCATAATAATACAAACAAATATTCTGGTAACTCCCATCTTTCATATGGAACCCACCAGGGATGGTGCCCAACTGCACAAAACCCAACCGCTCATACAAATGCCGCGCATGGATGTTGTTTTCCACCACGGCGTTGAACTGCATGACTTTAAATCCGTGTTCCTTGGCCTGCGCCAGGCAATCGCGCACCAACTGCTCCCCGATGTGCTTGCCCCGGCAGCCGGAATCCACGGCGTAACTGGCATTAGCAATGTGCCCGCACCGGCCCACATTGTTGGGGTGTAAAATATACATCCCCACAATTTTCCCGTCATCCTCCGCCACACCACAATAGGTCTGTGCGGCAAAAAACGCCTTGCCGCTTTCCGCATCCATCGGCTCCAACTGGGGAAACGCCACGCCTTCCTCCACAACTTCATTCCAAACCTGCACCATCTCCGGCACATCGCTTTCCCGGTATCCTCTGATTTTCATACAGCATCTCCTTTCTAAGTCAAATTATAGTTCTTTCAAATAAAATCGATTCATCGTGCCATGCTGCGTGGCGCAGGGCTTTTCGATTTGCCGAAAGCCCATCTTCTCATACAATTTTACCGCCACAGCCAGGTTGGTGTGGGTCTCTAAGTACAGCTTTTGGTAGCCCAACGCCCGCGCCTGGTCCTCGGCAATCTGCATCAGGGCCTTGCCGCAGCCCTTGCCCTTAGCCGCATCATCCAGATACAGCTTCTGCAGTTCGGCGCAATCGGCGATGCCCGCAAACTCGGCAATGCCCACGCCGCCAAGGACCTGCCCGGCTTCGTCCACTGCCACAAAATAGGTACGCTTGGTCGGGTCGCTGTCATAGTAATCGCTCAAATGATCCAACTCCGGGTCAAAATAAGCCGTCCCCGGCAGATTCAGCTGAAATTTTTCCAAATTTTCTCGGATAACCCGCGCAACCCCCACATTATCCGCCACCACAATTTTTCTGTACGTTACCATCCCACATCCTCCAAAATCTCAATTTACCTCATTATATCACAAAAGCTCCGCAAGGGGGCCAACTGTTTTGGGTTTGGCAGACATTTGTGTTGGTTTGTAGGGAGAGAGCTTGCTCCCCGGTTGCACTGCACTCAACTGTAGCCCCTTGCTCGCAACTCCGCAATCCCCTAAGCCGGGCCTCTCGCGCCATCGGAAATAGCGGGCACCTTTTTCTCTTCCTTTTTTGGTGTCCAAAAAGGAAGGCTCCTGGGCAGCATCCCATTATAAAAGGCCCCGCCGCAAGGCAGGGCCGCACAAAGCAGTATATTAAAATTTACGCCTTATCCACAGCATAATCCTCAAAACTATCCGCCACCGTTGCGCCGGAAACATCCACATCCGTGCTGTAGCTGCCAACCGTCACCGTCACATCGCTGGTTCCCTGCACATACACGGTGCCATCGGTGCCAACCACCGTCACCGCACGGCCGTTCTCATCCACGATTACGCCCGCGCAGTACAAATTGGTCACGGTGCTGTCACCGGTCACGACCCAGGTCGATTCACTGTCAATATACACATTGGCGTACCCATTGCCGCCATTACCGGCATTGGATTCATCATCCACCACCGCGCCGGTCAGGGTGCTGCCGTCCAGCACGTAGAAATCCAGCTGGCTGATGCTGTCCCAGATCACGTCACCGACCATCTCCTGATTGCGGCCGGTAAAGCTGCAATCCGCGCCGTTGGCACCGCTCTGGCCCCAGCCGCGGGCGTTGGAGTTGCCGGTGCACTTCAGGAAAAAGTCATTGCCGGCGGACGGCGTAATATCAACGCCGGAGAGTAAAAACGTTGATTCTGTGTTGGTGGTGTAGAACATACCGCCGTTTTTGGCGGTCAGGCTGCCGCCTACCATCTCAAAGGTAGAGTTGCCCACCTCGGAGTCGCCGGACATGCTCTGATACAAAATGACGTTCCAGTTGCAGTCGTTCTGGCTGTTTTCGGGGATGTCGCCGGTCAGGTCGCAGTCAAACAGGCGGGCGGTGTTCAGGCCCTCGATGCACAGGGCCTCGGCTCCGTTGGCGGTCAGGGTGGCGTTACGCACGGTAATGTCAGCGGTGCTGTACAGCGCGGGCGAGCCGCTTCCGTTACTGGTATAAGTGCCGCCGTCCACCACCATCGTGCCGCTGCCACGGTCGGAACGGATAGCCGCCGAGGACTCGCCCTGGGTCTCCACGCTCAGATCCCAGGCGTACAGGGTACCGCCTCCCGCCACGTGGATGCCGCCGGAGGTATCCTGGCTGGTGGAAATGGTGGTGTCGGACACGTAGGCCGTACCATCGCCGTAGGCAAACACGCCCGCACCGCCCTTTGCATCGGTAGTGATGGTAGAATTGGAAATTTTCAGCGTACCATCGGTTACCAGCGCCGCCGCGCCCACACCGTAAAAGCTGGAAGCATCGCCGCCGGTGCTGTCGGCGGAGTTGCGGGTAATGGTGGCATTGTCCAGCGTGACGGTCGCGCCGTTGTACACATGGATGGCGTTTTCGTCACTGCCGGTGGAGGCATAGGTCACGCCGCTCTGGGCATCGTCCGCGGTAAATTCGGTGGCGGCGGTATAGCTTTCCGGCTGGCTGCTGCCCCCGCCGGGGCCGCCCTGACCCATGCCGCCCGCCAGCTCCACGGTGGCGGCGGTGCCGTCATCGCCCACAGTAACGGTCACGGTATCGCCCACCGAGATGCTCTCGTAGGTCAGGGTCTCCGGCTCCCCGCCGGGGCCGCCCATGCCGTTTTGGCTGTCACCGCCGGGCTGGTCGTTGGAGGCATCCCCCTCCAGCTTTTCCGGGGCATCCCCAGGTTGACCGTTCTGGCCATCGGTTGCATTACCGTTGGCATCGCCCTCCGGTTTTTCGGGGGGCGTACCGCCGTTGTCAGCGTTGTTGGTATCCTCGCCTTCCGGCTTCTCCGGCGGGGTGCCGCCGTTGTCGCTGTTGTCGCCGCCGGGCTGGGCCGGGGTGCTACCATCACCAGCACCGCCATCGGGGGCATTGCCGTCCGGGGATGTCTGGCCGTCCCCGCCGGGGTCGCCCATACCGCCCCGGGTGTAGGTGGTGGAATCCGACAGCGGCACGGTCACTTCGCCATCCGATTCCGTCTCCACCGTCAGCGACACTGCCGAAATGGCCGTGACGGTGCCCGTATAGCTACTGCCCGCTTGGGCCACGGTGGCTTCGGCGCTGGTTTCCTCGGCTGTTGTGGTTGTATCGCTTTCGCTCTTAGCGCATCCCGCCAGCGAAACCGTCATAACTGCCGCCATTGCTCCACAAAGTATCTTTTTCATCAAGGATCACTCCTACTATTTTGTTTATCGTTCCTGAGAACACCCTCATTCTATCCCCCAAACCTTAAACGAAACTAAAAAAGTTTGTTATGGATTTGTGAAGCTTTGTGCTCTGACCCCTCTTTGGGATTCTTAGGGGCGAGCGCTTGGCAGTGCTGACAAACCGCGCGTTTAAAGGCTCACCTGTCAGTTGCTTTTTCCCCCATTTCATGGTACAATGTAATATCTATTAGTGTGCAATTATCCCCCATTCTATAAAAGGATATAAAGGAAAAGGTGCCCTCCATGGCTGAAAACAATCATTCCCTCCCCGCCGATGGCTGGACGACCGTCATCCGCCCCAAAACCGGGTGGTTTGACATCGACCTGCACGAACTCTGGCAGTACCGTGACCTCATCGTGATGTTCGTTAAGCGCAACTTCACCGTGCTGTATAAACAAACGATCTTAGGCCCTGCGTGGATTATCTTAAACCCGCTCATTACCACCATCATCTTTAACGTAGTGTTCGGCGGCATGGCCAATATGCCCACCGACGGTGTCCCCGGCTTTCTGTTTTACATGGCAGGCAACACCGTGTGGACCTTCTTCGCCAACTGCGTCAACAACACGGCCAACACCTTTGTCACCAACTCGCAAATCTTCGGCAAAGTGTACTTTCCGCGCCTGACCATGCCCGTCAGCCAGGTGCTGACCAGCCTGATCAACTTCTTCATCCAGGCGGCCATGTACCTGATCTTCTGGATCTACTTCTTCGCCACCGGCAGCGGCGTACACCCCACGCTGTGGCTGCTGGCTGTGCCTTTCGTCATCCTGGAAGTCATGCTGCTGGGCCTGGGTGTCGGCATTATCGTGTCGTCCCTCACCACCAAATACCGTGATCTGGCGATTGCCGTGGGCTTCGGTGTGCAGCTGTGGATGTACGCCTCTCCCGTGGTCTACCCGCTGTCCATGCTGGAATCCAGCCCCCGCCTGAAAGTGCTGGTCCAACTCAACCCCATGACCTCGCCCATCGAAATTTTCCGCATGGCAACGCTGGGTACCGGCACGGTCACCACCTTTGGCATCATGTACAGCCTGGTGTTCACCGCCGCAGCGCTGGTGCTGGGCGTGGTGCTGTTCAGCCGCATCGAAAAGACCTTTATGGATACCGTGTAAGGAGGGGCGCAAGATGTCTACAACCGAAAAACGCCCCGTTATCGAAGTCACGGGGTTAAAAAAGCAGTACAAACTCGGCCAGATCGGCGGCGGTACGCTGACCCACGACCTGCAAAGCTGGTGGGCCCGCGTACGCGGCAAAGAGGACCCCAACACCGTCATTGGCACCGACCAGCGCTTGTTCGGCCAGACCTTTATGGCGCTGAACGGCGTGGATTTGACCGTCTACCAGGGCGAGGCCCTGGGCATCATCGGCCGCAACGGCGCGGGCAAATCCACGCTGTTAAAGCTGCTCTCCCGCATCACCGCCCCCACCGAGGGCGAGATCAAGATCCGCGGCCGCGTGGCTTCCATGCTGGAAGTCGGCACCGGTTTCAATAACGAAATGACCGGCCGCGAGAATATCTACATGAACGGCGCGATCCTGGGCATGACCAAGGCCGAGATCGATGCCAAGCTGCCGCAGATCATCGAATTTTCCGAGTGCGGCGATTTCATCGACACCCCCGTCAAGCGCTATTCCAGCGGCATGTTCGTCAAGCTGGCCTTTGCCGTGGCCGCCCACCTGGACAGCGAGATTATGGTCATGGACGAGGTCCTGGCCGTGGGCGACATGAAATTCCAGCAGAAATGCCTGGGCAAGATGAGCGATGTCGCCAATCAGGACGGCCGCACCGTGCTCTACGTCAGCCACAATATGTCCACCATCCGCCAGCTGTGTACCCGCTGCGTGGTGCTGGACAAAGGCAAGGTCATCTTTGACGGTGACGTGGAACAGGCTATTGCCGTCTACATGGACACCACCGATGTCAACGTGGTCCACTACGACCTGGCCGATGTAGCCCGCATGACCGGCAGCGCGGGCAAGCGCCTGCGGCTGGAGACCCTTGACTTTGTGGGCAAGGAGTCCAGCGTGTTTGCCGACACCGAGAAGATGAAGATCAAGATCACCTGGCGCGTGTCCGAGCCGTTCGCCGGCATCCACATGAAGATGAACCTCCACGCACGGGATTCCAGCCCTGTAGGCATCACCCACCCCGTGGACCTGGGTGCCGCCGAGCCGGGCAAGCTGTACACCACCGTGTTTGAGTTTGACCCCAGCCTGCTGGGCGAGGGCCAGTATTTCTTTTACCTCGACATCTTCGATGGCGCGCTGGCCCAGGCCGTCTGCCTGGACAAGCCCGTGACCGAGTTTGCCTTCGAGGTCACCAACAGCGACCTGACCATGCCCGAGTGGGCGTCCGGCTGGGGCCGCATCCACTTCCCGCCGGTCAAGCTGCTGGCGGACGGAGAATAATTGTTCATGAAACCGAATCTCTACATCTGCCACACCGCCTATCAGGTGTTGGTCGATCTGCTGCGGGCATCCCGTACCAGCGGCCAGCCGCATACGATGGTGCTTTCCGCCGCTGTGCCGGACACCGCTGCCCTGGCCGCCCGGCTGGAAGCCACCGGCGCTGTTAAAACCGTCATCGTGGACGAGACCCGCTGGCCGGGCACCGTTACCGGCCCCTTTGCCGCCCTGCGCGCCCGCCGGGCGTTCGAGAAGCTGTGCGGCTGGCGCTTCGACCGCGCCGCCTACAACGAGGTACGCATCCACAACGATTGGAGCGTCCTGGGCCGCTACCTGCAGGACTGCCGCGCCGGGTACATCCTCTGCGAGGATACTTTTGCCAGCACCCTTGGCCCTGACCAGCACCTTGTCACCGACCAGCGCGCTGCCCCCGATTTTGCCGAGAAGCAGCGCAGCGGCCACGGCTACCTTTACTGGGGTGACAGCCCGTGGTGCGCCAAAGTCGAGAGCGAGGATGCCGCGAAATGCACGCTGTTCCCCGCCGACCGTATGGTGTCCGACAGCAAGCGCGAGTTACTGGAAAGCCTGACCGACACCGAAAAAGCGATGGTGCGCAGTGTATTTTTGACCCAGCCCCTGCCTGAAAACGCCGCCGGGGCCACCCTGCTTTTGCCCCGCAGCTTTGTCGAGGACGGCCTGATGACCCAAGCCGAGCAGAACGCCCTGTTTAAGGCGGTAGCCGCCAAATACACCGCCGGGCCGCTGTTTATCAAAACGCACCCCCGCGACACCACCGACTACCACGCCCTTTTCCCAGATGCGGTGATTTTAGAGCGCACGATGCCCAGCGAAGTGCTGAACTTCTGTCTGCCTTTCAAATTCGCCCGCGCCGTCACGGTGCAAAGCTTCGTCCTCCGCGCCTTCACCGCCGCCGACGAAAAAATTCTCCTCACCCTGGACGAAGCCAAAGCTCTACTATAATTGCCCTGTCTCTGTAGGGGCGAGCATTGCTCGCCTGCGGGCCGATGCAAGCATCGGCCCCTACAAAGCCTGCGCTCTCCGTTCGCAAAGGCTCCCCTTGAGGGGTGACTCCCCGCAGTGCGGGGAGATGTCGCGAAGCGACAGAGGGGCCCGGCCGCGTAAGCGGTGTCAGCGAAGCTGACTGAGGGGTGGCCCCGCAGCCACCCCTATTCCCAATAGACCGATTTTTACGGAGGTACACCCATGAAAACAATCGCTGTGATCCCTGCCCGTTATGCAAGCACCCGTATGCCCGGCAAACCGTTGGCGGATGTGCTGGGCAAGCCCATGATCTGGTGGGTCTACCAGGCCGCCAAAGCCTGCCCCAAACTGGACGATGTCCTCATCGCCACCGATGACGAGCGCATTGCCGAGGCCTGCAAGACCTACGGCATGCGCTACCTGATGACCAGCCCCGACCACGACACCCCCACCGGCCGCATCTGGGAGGTCAGCACCGTGGAAGATGCCGACCTCTACCTGCAGCTGATGGGCGATGAGCCGCTGGTCAACCCAGCCGCTTTCGACCTGATTCTGCCGGACACCCTGCCCGAGGACCCCTATTATGTCGCCGTCCTCACCAATATTATGGAGCATCCCGCCGATGTCATCGACTTCTCCAACCAGAAAGTCGTCACCAACGCCGCGCGCGAGATCCTGCTGATCTCCCGCAGCCCCATCCCCTACCCGAAAGGCACCCTGGACTTCGAGTACGAGAAGGTCACCGGCATCCAGCTGTACAGCAAGCAGGCGCTGGCGTTCTACCACGCCACCCCCAAATCCATCCTGGAAAAGGCCGAAGAAAACGATATGATGCGCTTTATTGAGAACGGCCACAAGGTCCACGCCATCGTAAGCCCCTACAAGACCGTCAGCGTGGACACCCCCAAGGACCTGGCCCTCGTCAACACAATTTTAAAGGAGAAACAGCATGGCTGATGTAAAACTGCTGGACTGCACCCTGCGTGACGGCGGTTATATCAACGACTGGCGCTGGGGCCACGGCTCGGCCCGCCGCATCATCCAGTCGCTGACCCGCGCGGGCACCGATATTGTCGAGGTCGGCTTCCTGCGCAATGTGGACGGCTACGACCCCGATGTCACCGTCTGCAACACCATCGAGGAGCTGAACCGTCTGCTGCCGCCGGAATCCCAGCGCGGCCACACCATCTACTCCGGCATGGCGATGCGCTCCAACTACGACATCAACAAGCTCTCCCCCTACGATGGCCACGGCATCGAGGTCATCCGCATCACCGCCCATGACTACGACATCCGCGACGGCATGGACTTTGCCCGCGAGGTCAAGGCCCGTGGCTACAAGCTGTCCATCAACCCCATCAACATCATGGGCTACGCCGACAAAGACCTGCTGTGGATCTTTGACCAGGTCAACGCCATCCACCCGTGGCAGTTCTCCATTGTGGACACTTTCGGCAGCATGCGCCGCCGGGATCTGGAGCGCATCGTCAGCCTGGCCGACCATAACCTGGCCCCGGATATCCGTCTGGGCCTGCATCTGCACGAGAACATGGCGTTAAGCTTCTGCCTGGCGCAGGAATTTCTCGATAAGCCACTGCTACGCGACAAAACCGTGGACGGCAGCCTGAACGGCATGGGCCGCACCCCCGGCAACCTGCCCATTGAGCTGGTGGCCGACTACTGCAACGAAAACCTGAACACCCACTACGATCTCGATGAGATCATGGATGCCATCCAGGACCACATCGCCCCCATCAAGGGAGAAAGCGCCTGGGGCTACTCCCCGGCCTACTTCCTGTCCGCCCGGTTCAATCTGCACCGCAACTATGCCGAGCATTACCTACACAAGGGCGACCTGACCAACCGGGACATCAACCACCTACTGGCGGCCATTGATCCCGGCAAAAAGACCGCCTTCGATGCCGCCTACGCGGACAAGCTGTACACCGAGTACAAGAACCGCCGCATCGATGACGAAGCCGCCCTCACCGCCCTGCACAGTGCTTTTGCCGGCAAGCGCGTTCTGATCCTGGCCCCCGGTGCCACCCTGGCAACGGACGAGGGCCGCGCCGCCGTGGCTAACGCCAACGCGGATGTGACCATCTCGGCCAACTTTGTGCCGGAGTTTGTAAATCCCGACTATGCGTTTTTCACCAACGCCAAACGGTTTGACGAAAGCGCCGCCTACCCCTGCCCGCTGGTTTTGACCAGCAACCTGCGCGCCGCCGCTGATGCCACCGTGGTCAACTACGACCGACTTTCCGGCACTGATGCCCAGGGCGGCAACAGCGTTTTAATGCTGCTGCGGCTGCTGCGCCTGTGCAATGCCGCCGAAGTACTTCTGGCGGGTGCCGACGGCTACCGCCCCGGCACTGCTGCCTACGCGGACACGGGTCTGCATACCCACACAGGGCGCGGCGCTGCCTACAATGCCCGGCTGGCCGGGGCCATCCGTGCCGCCGGGCTGCCGGTGCGCTTTATCACCCCCAGCGAATACGAAAGGGCGTAACTATGATCCGTTTACTGGTGTTGGACGTGGACGGCACACTGACTGACGGCGGCATCTACTACGATTCCACCGGCAACGAACTGAAAAAGTTCGCCGTCAAGGACGGGGCCGGACTGGTGCTGGCCCGCACCGCAGGCATCCGCGTGATGATCTGCACCGGGCGTGAGTGCGAAGCCGTCCGCCGCCGTGCCGCCGACTTGAAAATTACCGATATTTACCAGAACGTCCCCCACAAGGCGGACTTTTTGCGGGAGTTTTTTGCCCAGAACGGCTACGCACGCGAGGAGATCGCCTACTGCGGCGATGACCTGAACGACATGGCCGCCATGGCGCTGTGCGGCTTTGTGGCCTGCCCGGCGGATGCCGCGCCCGAAGTAAAGGCCCGTGCCGACTACCAGTGCCCCCAGCGCGGCGGCGAAGGTGCCGTACGCGGCGCAGTCGAGCACATCCTGCGCACCGATGGCCGCTGGCACGATGCTGTTAAAACGGCATTTCATGTAGATGTATAATTGCGGCCACCCCTTAAAAGGCCCCCTTGTGTAAAGGGGGCTGTCAGCCGATAGGCTGACTGGGGGATTGTGACCTTGCCCACGCATTGACCTACCCCCGCACGCGCTCCAATCCCTCCGTCTGCGCTAACGCGCAGCCACCTCCCTTTACACAAGGGAGGCTTTCCTCAACTCCTGTTCATTTCATTCCACCCGGAGGCCCCCATGCCCCAACCCAACACCAAAACCAAATACCTCCCACTGCTGGCCACGCTCCTTACGCTGGTGGTCCTGCTGGCATCCACCCTGCTTATCTGGCTGGCCGTTGTGCGCCCCCAGCTGGGCAAGGGCCGCACCGAGACCCTTTGCGATAACTTCGACCGCTCGGAGCTGCTGGCGGACGGCGACACCGCCGCCCAGGTCTTTACCTACGACAAGGCGCTCTATACCATCGGGCTGGAATTCTACCTGCCCGGTGCCCAGCCGCAGGGCGAACTGGAAGTGGTGCTCACCGATGCTGACACCGGCGAAGAACTGGCCCGCTCCACCGGCGTGATGCAAAACATCATCCCCGACCAGTACACCACCCTGGGGCTAGACCCCATCGTGCCCGCCCAGGAGGGCCGCCGCTATCGGCTGTCCGTCACGGCGCACTATACCTCGGACGCGGTCCTTGCCATCGGCCACAGCAACGGCGTTGCCCTCTGGAAAGAGCAGATGACCTTAAACGGCGAGCCGGTGGACGGCACTTTAGCCATGCAGGTGACTTACCAGCGCATGGGCGGCTACTTAACGCGGTTCTTTTTGCTGGCAGGCGGCACGGCCGCGCTGCTGGCGGCCCTTGCCGTGTATGCCTGCCTCAGCCGCAAACTATCGCTGCATCGCCTTGTTTTTGTGCTAGTGCTGGGCTTTGGGCTGATCTATTCGGTCATTCTGCCGCCCTACGCCGCGCCGGATGAAAAGTACCACATCAACCAAAGCTTTACCTTAGCCACCAAGTGGGCCAACATGCTTTCCAGCGATGACTGGCAGATGGGCAAAGTTCCCACCACCACCAGCTTCCGCCGGGAGACCGACACTGATGACCTGCTCCAGGACGAAAACACCACCGTGTTCACCTGGCAGGAGTTCACCGACACCCTGCTGACCACCACCGATGCCCCCTTTGACAGCCACCGGGAATACCACGAACTGCAGACCGACCAGAACCCGCTGCTCTACATAGCCAGCGGCAGCGCAGTGTTCCTCGCGTATCTTCTGCATCTGGGCTTCACCCCGGCACTGGCGTTGGGGCGGCTGGCAAACCTGCTGGTCTTTGCCCTGCTGGCGGCCTTCGCCGTCAAGGCCGCGCCCTGCGGCAAGCGCATCTTTACGGCGGTGGCCCTGCTGCCCATGACGCTGCACCTGACCGCCAGTTTCAGCCGGGATGCCGTACTGCTGGGCCTGTGCTTTGCCTTTACGGCGCTGCTGCTGGATGCCGTGTACGGTAAACCCACGCCCAAACGCATGGCCGCGCTGGCTATCACCGGCATTTTGCTGGCTCCGGGCAAGATGGTCTATCTGCCCCTGGCTGCGCTGTTTGTGCTGGTTCCTGCCGCCGCGCTGGGCCACCACGCTAAAGCGAAAAAGCTGGGCTACCTGGCCGCCTGCCTGGCACTGGCTCTGGTGCTGAACACCGGCACCCTCGCCGGTGCCCTCGGCTCCCCCGCCGCTGACAACACCGCAACTGTTACCGAAGAAGCCACCGGGGACACCCGCGCCGACACCGCCAAATCTGCCCCCGCCGAGCCGGATGCCGCCTACGAAGAAACCATCTGCGGCGACAACACCCTGGAGAACTACGTGCGGCGGTTATACTATTATGTAGCCGACACCCGCGACCCCGCCCAGAGTGAGGTGGATTTCTGGGTGCAGGCCCTTACCGAGGGGGATGTCACCCCCGCCGTGCTGGGCCAAAGCTTTATTTTCACCACCGACAAAGCCAACAGCTACACCGATGCGCAAGGTTTCTACACCATGGTCTCCTGCGCCCTGCTGGGCACCGATGTCACCACCGGCAACGCCGATGCCTACCTGCCCTATTTTGCCGAGGGCGGTGCCATGCAGGCCTACAAGCAGCTGTTCAACCTGCCCACCTGCGTAGAGCGTTTCGCCGCGCTGGGCCTGGATGTGGGCACCATGGATGACCGCATCCCGCTGGACCGCGAGACCGTAGCGGATGAAGTCCAGGCCGCCCGCGCCACCCGCGCCACCCAAAGCGTGACCGATGCCGCCGATGAAGCCACCTACACCCCCGGCTACATCCTGCATCACCTGCCCGCCACTGCTCTGCTGTTTGTGCGCAGTATCGTGCAAAACGGCGACCATTATCTGCGCACCCTGGTGGGCGGCAGCCTAAGCTACTACACGCTGGACCTGGCCTGGTTCTGGGTGGTGGCGCTGTATCTGCTGCTGGCCTACGCGGCCCTGCCCGCCCAAAACGCCAAGCTGCCCATGGGTAAGCTGCGGGGCTTCGGCGCGGCGGCGGCTATCCTCAGCTGCCTGTTGGCCGTGGCTGGCTGCCTGCTGTGGACCCCCACCCATTACGAGACCCTGTACGGCCTGCAGGGGCGGTACTTCCTGCCCGTGCTGCCCGCCCTGCTGCTAACCTGCCTGCCCCGCCGCCTGGCCGCCGTGCCGGACGAAGCCGCCGCCGAAGCCAAACTGACCGGCGCGCTGGCGCTGGTGCAGTGGGGTGTCATCCTCAACATTATGCTGGCGGTCATCGCCCGCTGATACCTGCTTATGACTTTCTGCTTTTTCACAACCCAATACCTGCCCACCCCCGGCGGGGTCGAGCGGTACACCTGGAACCTGGCGCGCCGATGCCTGGCCGCCGGGCATCGGGCGCTGGTGGTCACCAGCAGCCTGCCCGGCCTGCCCGCGCGGGAAACGGACGCTGACGGCATCGAGATCTGGCGTTTGCCCGCCTGGCCGGTGATGAACGGCCGCTTCCCGGTCCTCAAGCCCCACCCGCCCACGGCGGACCTATGGGCGCAGGGCATCGACTTCGCCGTCATCCAGACCCGCATGTACACCCAAAGCGTCTGGGCCGCCCGGCAGTGCAAAAAACGCGGCATCCCCGCGCTGGTGCTGGACCACTCCACCGGCTACATGATGCACGGCGGCGTGACCGGTTTTGCGGGCAAGCTCTACGAGCACCTGGCCTGCAGCATCATCAAAAGCTGCAGGTTCCCGTTTTACGGCGTCTCCGGCGATGTCTGCAACTGGCTGCGCACCTTCGGCATCACTGCCGCAGGCCGCCTGCCCAACGCCGTAGACCCGGCAGAACTGGCTGCCTTAGCCAACGATCACCCACGCGATTTCCGCGCCGAGTTCGGCCTTGCCCCCGCCACCCCCATCGTGGCCTTTGTGGGGCGGCTCATCCCCGAAAAAGGCGCGGCCAAGCTGGCCGAAGCCGTGCAGCAGCTAAACCAAAGCGGCACCCCCTGCGCCCTTTTCATCGCCGGCACCGGCCCTGAGGAAGCAGCCCTGCGCCAAATGGGTGCCCCCATCTACGCGCTGGGTGCCCTGCCCCACCCGCAGATCGTCCAGCTGCTGACCCAGGCCAATTGCTACTGCCTGCCGACAGAATACGCCGAGGGCTTCCCCACCACCCTGTTAGAAGCCGCCGCCTGCCGCTGCCCCATCGTCACCACCCACACGGCGGGCACCGGCGAACTGCTGCCCGATGCGGCCTATGCCGCCTACCTGGAAAGCACCGCCCCCGCCGCGCTGGCCGACACCCTGCGGGCCGTGCTGGCCGACCCGGATGCCGCCCAAGCCCGGGCCGATGCCGCTTACACCAACCTGTGCGCCCACTTTACATGGCAGGCCGTCTTTGCTACAATGGAGAAAACCGCGGCCCAAGCAGCCAAAAGGAGCTAAGATGTCTAAATTACTCATCGTCATCCCCGCCTATAATGAGGAAGAAAGCATCGTTTCCGTGGTCGAGGAACTGACCACCCTCTATCCCCAGTACGATTACGTTGTCGTCAACGATGGCAGCCGCGACAAAACCGCTGCTGTCTGCCGTGCCCACGGCTTCCGGCTCATCGATCTGCCGGTCAACCTGGGGCTGGCGGGCGCGTTCCAGACCGGCCTGCGCTATGCGGCCGAGAACGACTACGACTGCGCCATGCAGCTGGACGCTGACGGCCAGCATAAGCCGGAGTTCATCGCCCCCATGCTGGAAGCGCTGGAGGAAGGCAACGATATCGTCATTGGCAGCCGGTTCCTGACCGTGAAAAAGCCCAAGACCCTGCGCATGCTGGGCAGCTACATCATCAGCTGGTCCATCCGGCTGACCACCGGCCGCGCCATCTGCGACCCCACCAGCGGCATGCGGATGTTCAACCGCCGCCTGATGCAGGAATTTGCCCAAAACCTGAACTACGGCCCCGAGCCGGACACCATCAGCTACCTGATCAAAAACGGTGCCAAAGTCAAGGAAGTGCAGGTGGAAATGGGCGAGCGCACTGCCGGCCAAAGCTACCTTACATTCTGGCGCAGCATCCAGTATATGGTCAAAATGTCCATCTCGATCTTGCTGATCCAGTGGTTCCGCAAGCGCGACACCGCGACCCCGTATCCCGAAAGGAGCCTGTAAAAATGTTCGACCAAACGCTTATCCGCATCTGCCTGATCTTCGGCAGCCTGGTCACAGCGTGGTACATCCTGCGCCGTGTGCGCCAGGCAAAAGTCCAGATCGAGGATACGATCTTCTGGCTGCTGTTCAGCGCCGCTTTGCTGATTTTGGCTATCTTCCCCGGCATCGCCTACTGGGCCGCCAACCTGCTGGGCTTCATGAGCCCCATCAACTTTGTGTATGTGGTCATCATCTTTTTGCTGCTGGCCAAGCAGTTCTTCATGTCCATCCGCCTCAGCCAATTGGACAGCAAAGTCCGCATCCTGACCGAGCAGGTCGCCCTCAACGAAGAAAAAGTCGAGCGGGAAAAATTAGATTTGTAATACAACCACATCTATGCTATAATGTATTATTAGACAAACGAAGAAAGAAGGTTTCAGCCATGGCTTATACCCCGAAACTGACCTATAAAGGCCGCCCGCTGGTGCGCTGCGGCAACGATATCTACTACGGCTCGATGACCGATCCCTATGTAGTATACCTGCAGGTGCTCAGCACCACCAAAGAGAACGGTGTCGATGTAGCCGATAAGGTTCACATCGTCCTGCTTTCCACCGATGACTCCAAGCCCCTGCCGGAACGCATCGCCCGTCAGGCCAACAAGGTAGGCCTGTACAACGCCCTGTCCTTCGGCGACATCATGTTGCAGGGCGCGCTGCAGAAAAAGTAATTTTTCACCCGCACTTTCCGGTGCGGGATTTTTTATAGGTGCCCGTATGCAAACAAAATCCCGTTATGCGCCGTTGGTCGGCATCCTGTTCTGCCTGGCGCTGTCGCTTTTGCTTTACCACTCTCTGGCGGGCGGCACACTGTTGAGCCGCAATTTTTACGACAGCTACAGTCTGCAGGCCGAAAACTGGCTGGCGGGCCGCAACTACATCGCCAACGGCGAGGACTACACCTGGCTGGAACTGGCTATCTATCACGGCCGCTATTATCAGTCTTTCCCTCCGGTCCCAGCCGCTTTTATGCTGCCCTTTGTGGTGCTGTTTGGCGGTGCTGCCGCCGTGCCCAGCAACCTGATTATGCTGTTTGTGGCGCTGCTGTGCACCGCCGGAGTGTATGCCTGCTGCCTGAACGCGAAGACATCCCCGGTCACTGCCGCCTTTTTCACGCTGTTTATCAGCTTTGGCTCCAACACGTTCTGGCTTTCCACCAGCGGCGGTGTCTGGTTTATGGCCCAGATGCTGGGCCTGTGTCTCGCCTTTTGGGGGCTGTTTTTTGCCCAGCGGGGCGGGCGTGTGCTGCCCTCGCTGCTGTTTGCGCTGGCGGTAGGCTGCCGCCCGTTTTACGCGGTGCTGCTGGCGGTCTGGTTCCTCTGGCAGCTGCGGGCGGATCGTTCCCCGCGGGCTGTGGTTTCCGCTGCCGCCCCGGCCTTTGTTGCGGCCGCCGCTATGATGGCCTACAACTACGCCCGGTTTGGCTCGGTGACAGAGTTCGGCCACAACTACCTGCCGGAGTTTATGGCCGCCGAGCACGGCCAGTTCAGCCTTGCTTATCTGCTGCCCAACCTGGCAAACCTGCTGCGCCCCGTAACGCTGGACAGTAACCTGCAACTGCATTTCGAGATTTTCAACGGTTTCCTGTTTCTCATCGCCAATCCGCTGTTCCTGCTGGCGCTGGTGCGGGGCATCCAGCTGCTGCGCCAGCGCGAACCGCGTGTGCCCGCTCCCGCGCTGCCCACAAACGGCACGGTCATCCTGCTGTGCTGCCTGCTCATCGTTATGCTGACGGCTATGCACCGCACCATGGGCGGCTGGCAGTTCGGCACACGGTATCTTATCGACCTTTTTCCCTGGGTGCTCGTCTGGTTCCTGGCCTGCCCCGGCTGGAAGCCCAGCACAGCCGCCTGGACCTTATGCGGCGCGGCCATGCTTTTCAACCTTTACGGTGCCGTCTACATGCTAAACACCTAACCACAAACAAAACCGCCCTCAGTACAGCTTTTAGCACTGTGCCGGGGGCGGTTATATTTAGCGTAAAAACTTACTGGTCGTTATCCTCGGGCTGCTCGTCCTCGATGCCTTCCAGTTCAATGTCAAAAGAGGCATTGCAGTAGGGGCAAACCAACTCCTGGGTCTGGTCCAGCAGGGTCTCCTCGTCCACGGTGGAAACTTTGCCGCAGTTGGGGCAGGTGATCTCGTACAGATCGTCACCCTCGCCTTCTTCGGCATCCTCGTCCTCGTCCTCGTCATCGTCGGCGTACAGATCGCTCACGATGTCGTCCACATCCTGGTCCAGGGTCTCCAACTCATCGTAGACTTGGTCCAGGGCGTTGTCATGCTCCACCACCTGGGCAGCCATTTCTTCCAGCAGATCCATCATGGCGGCAATGACCTTGCCGTTCTTGCTGGCGGGGTCAAACTCCATGCCGGTCATCAGGCCGCGGATGTAGGCAGCCTTTGCATTCAAGTCCATAGCCATAACAGAAATCCTCCATTCAAAAAATGCCGGGCGCGGCGGTGTGCCAGGCCCGGCTTGTGGAACAAAATTAGTTCACGCGCTCCATATACTCGCCGGTGCGGGTATCGATGCGGATCTTGTCGCCCTCGTTGATGAACAGGGGCACGCGGATCTCAGCGCCGGTCTCGACAGTGGCGGGCTTCAGGGTGTTGGTGGCGGTGTTGCCCTTGACACCCGGCTCGGTAGCGGTGACTTCCAGCTCAACAAAGTTGGGGATCTCAACGCTGAAGACCTTGCCCTTGTAGCTCAGCAGCTTGCAGGTATCGTTCTCTTTGCAGAACTTGAAGTTATCGGGCACATCATTAGCACCAACAGGGATGTCATCATAGGTCTCAACATCCATGAAGTGGTACAGATCACCATCCTCGTAAGAGTAGGTGACCTCTTTGCGCTCGATGAAAGCCTGAGGGAACTTAGCGGTGGGGTTGTAGCTGGTCTCAACAACAGAGCCGGTGATAACGTTCTTGGTCTTGGTGCGCACGAAAGCAGCGCCCTTGCCAGGCTTGACGTGCTGGAACTCAACGACCTGAAGGACCTGGCCGTCCTGCTCGAAGGTGACGCCGTTACGGAATTCGCCTGCAGAAATCATATAGAAATTCCTCCATAATTTACAAAATACATACCTGTATTTATTTTACAGGATACAATGGACTTTTTCAAGCCCTGAACCGATTTTTTTGCGCGAAATTCGGTATTTTTTCGTTAGCCAATTATAACATCGCATACGTTTTAGCCAATTCCGCCGCATCCTCGGCCTGGGTGCCCGCACTTTCGCAGATGATGGTGGGAGTCAGCCCCCGCTCTTTCAGCAGCGCCAGCAACGGCGCGTGGGGCGGGCCGTACTCGGTATCGGCAAAAGTCAGGTGGCACCTCTCGCCGCCCTTGGTGTAGGCAATGCGGGAAAAGTGGGCGTGAAACTGCTTTGCTCGCTCATCTCCCAGCTTAGCCTGCAAGGTGTCCAGCAAGGCGGCGTAGTCGGCGGCTGCAGTGCCCTCGGCAAACTGCACACCCTGGCTGCGGGCGTACAAATGTCCAAAATCGATGCAGGGTGTGATACGCTCATCCACCCCGCACAGGGCCAGCACCTCGTCCAGGGTGCCCAGCTGGTTCACCTTACCCATCGTCTCGGGGCAAAGGATGCAATCCCCGTAGCCCGCCTCATCGCAGGCTTTCACGGCGCGTTCCATTGTGTCCAGCGCCTTTTCCAGGGCCTCCTCGCGGCTCTGCTTGCCGCAGGAACCGGAATGGAAGATGACCCGCCTGCCGCCCAGCGCCTTAACCAGCGCGCAGCTTTGCAGTAGGTAGTCGATGCTGTGCAGCCGCTTGTCCTCCTCCAGGCTGGACATGCTGATATAGTAGGGCGCATGCACCGAGAGGGCTATCCCCCGCGCGGCGCAGGCTTCGCCCAGGGCGCAGGCCTTATCGTGGGCCAGCCGCACACCACGGCCGCACTGGTACTCAAAGGCAGTCAGGCAAAAACCTGCGGTGTAGGCGGCGATGGCAGCGGGGTCAAACTTTTTGACCGTATAACTGTCCGCCAGGCCCGCCGTGCCAAAACGCGGCTCATTCATGCACAGTGCCCCCCTTTTTATAGTATCGGTCCAGCCAGTAGGGTTCATACTTGCGTTTAAACTGAACAAATTTGTTGCGGTCGCCGGGGGCGCGGGGCAACAGGAACAGGCAGGGGCAGCCGTACAGCCCGGCAGCCATGCGGTCGGCAAAGATCTGGTCGCCCACCATAGCCATCTGGCTTTTTTTCACGCCCAGGCGGTGCCGCGCCACCATCAGGCCGATGGTCAGCGGCTTGCAGGCCAGGGGCACCCAGTCCAGGCCGATGCGCTCCGCAAAAGGGTGCACCCGCTTGGCCGTGTTGTTGGACACAATGGTCATGCGGATGCCCGCCGCCCGCATTTCATCCAGCCAGGCCTGCACCGTGGGTTCCAGCATCTGGCTGTTATCCGCTGTCAGCGTATTATCCACATCCAGCACTAGCGCTGTAATACCGTGCGCTTTCAGGTAATCCGGGTGGATGCACTCAATTTTTCTGAACACAATTTCAGGAGTTAAAATCATCACTGCTACCTAATTTTAAAAACCATCCCCGTCGGCGGACATGCGCCGATGACGGGGATACCTCTAGAGCAAAAATATGCCTTTTTGCGACGGGGTGAATCCAAAGGAAGGGTACAGGAGCGTGGCGCAACCACAAGCGACGAACCCCTTCTTTGAGCACTGCGCATCACGCAGTACCAAACAAAAAGTGCAGACCCGCGCAATGCGCGGGTCTGCACAGTCGTTCATTGGTAAGAAATCTTACTTAAACTTGCGCTTGCGGGCAGCCTCGGACTTCTTCTTACGCTTAACGGACGGCTTCTCATAAGCCTCGCGCTTGCGAACCTCAGCCAACACGCCGCTGCGAGCAGTGCTGCGCTTAAAACGGCGCAGTGCGCTCTCGAGGGACTCGCCCTCTTTGACACGGATCTCCGACATCTTCTTCCCTCCCTTGACCTGAGACAGGAGTTTGCCGGTCAAAAACATTAACCAGTAACAGCAATTATACTATATAGTTCCCGTATCTGTCAACACTATTTTTTGCCGAAAAATGGTCGTTTTTAAATTTTTAACAATTTCTCCGCTTTCCCACAAACTATCATCCGCGCAGGGTCGTCCAAAGAAGCAGCGCGCCGTAAATAACCGGCTGGTGCAGCATGTAAACAAACAGTGTCCGGCCGCCCACCGCACACAGCGGCCGCAGCGCCGCTGGGGCCTGCCCCGCCTTGGGCCGCCACAGCCGCGCCAGAAACAGCCCGCACCAAAACAAAAACACCCAGGGCAGTATGGGAAAATAATCCGCCGAGGCAAACTGCGTCAGATCCGGCAGGCCCAGCCAGAACAGGTTGGCATCGTAAAGCTCGGCAGGCAGTGCTGCCAGGTGCCACTGCTCAAACCCCAGCCAGCCCCAGGGCAGTTGGTTGGTCAGCGCAAACAACGCCGCGCTACCCACCAGCCCCGGCACAGCGGGGATCTTATCCAGCAGCGGCTTTGCCAGGCAGCTTAGCAGCACGGCGGCGGCGTTCAAGTGCAGCACACCAAACCAGATGCTCTCCGATGGCATGAACCCCACCGTCACCACAGTCAGCACCGCCGCGCACCCGGCCACCATCAGTCCGTTTTTCAGCGGGCGGCGGGCCAGTGTAAAGCTGTAGCCGGACAACAGGATAAAGCTCCAGCAAATGTACTGCTGCCACACATGGCACCCCGCCACGCCGATATTATACCAGCTGCTGGCATGACCAAACACATACACCCAGTCGTACATGGCATGGTAAGCCAGCATATTCAGCAGCGCCACCCCTCGCAGGGCATCCAGCTGCCATAAGCGTTGTTTTGTCATTGTTTTTTCCTTTACTGCAACCTATAAAGGCCCCCTTGTGTAAAGGGTGACTCCCCACGGTGTGGGGAGATGTCGCGAAGCGACAGAGAGGCCCGGGCCCGAAGGGCTCCCGCGAAGCGGGTGGGGGATTGTGGCCTTACTCATAAATCGGCCCGCCGCCGTAAGGTCACAATCTCTCCGTCACGGCTGCGCCGTGCCACCACCCTTTACACAAGGGAGGCTTTTAAGTCGCGTCTCCCGCAAATACCTTTTAATTTATTCTACCACACCCCGCGTCATCTTGCAATTCCAGCGCATTTGCGGTAAACTTAAAAGGATTAAGGAGTGGTAAAGTTTATGCAGGACATCCGCTTAATTGGCCTGGACTTGGACGGCACCGTTTTTGATGATGCCAAACATATCAGCTCGCGCAACCTAGCCGCCATCGAAGCCGCTGTGCAGACAGGCATCATCGTGCTGCCCGCCACCGGCCGCACAGCCACTGGCGTGCCCACCGCGTTCACCGATATTCCCGGCGTCCACTACGCGCTGACCTCCAACGGGGCGTCTGTAGTAGACCTGCGCACCGGTGCGCACATCGTGGACCAGCCTTTCACTCTGGAAGATTCACTGCAGGTCTACGATGCACTCAAGCCTTTCGGCGGCGTGTTTAGCCTGTTTGTGGGCGGAAAAAGCTACGCCACCAAGGCCGATAACGATCTGATTGATGTGCTGGTACCGGAAAACCTGCGGGACTATTTCCGCAAAACCCGCATCGAGGTGCCCGACCTGCGCACCGTGCTGCAGGAGCGGGTCGGTGAGGTGGAAAAATTCAGCGTCATGTACTCCAAAGTGGAACTGCGGGACGAGGCCTGGCGCGCCGTGCTGGCTGCCTGCCCCGATGTAGAAGCCACCAACAGCCTGGGCAGCAACATTGAATTGAACGCCCCCGGTGTCAACAAGGGCACCGGCCTGCTGGCTCTGGCCGAAAAGCTGGGCCTGCGCCGCGACCAGGTCATGGCGGTGGGCGATTCCGGCAACGACCTTTCAATGATCGAGGAAGCCGGTTTGGGTGTTGCCATGGGCAACTCCACGCCGGAGGTGCTGGCTGCCGCCGATGTCGTTACAGCGGACAACAACCATGACGGCGTTGCCTTAGCCATTGAGAAATACGCTTTGCATCGTTAAAACTATACAATTTATATGAATGAGGTGTCCCATGAAAAACGTATTAGTCGGGCAGTCGGGCGGTCCCACTGCCGTCATCAACTCCAGTCTGGCCGGTGTCTACGAGACCGCCAAGGCCTGCGGCGCTGAACATGTCTACGGCATGCAGTACGGCATCGCCGGTGTGCTGGAAGGCAAGCTTGTCGACCTGGACGAGGTTCTCTCCGACAAGATGGACATTGAGCTGCTGAAGCGTACACCGTCCAGCTTTTTGGGCAGCTGTCGCCACAAACTGCCCCAGCCCGATGTGGACGAAGCCCCGTTCGTGCAGCTGTTCGACCTGTTCAAGCAGTACGACATCGGCGCGGTGTTCTACATTGGCGGCAACGACTCGATGGATACCATCTCCAAGCTGTCCGCCTACGGCAAGACCATCGGCAGCGAGATCCGCTTCATCGGCGTACCCAAAACTATCGACAATGACCTGTTGCTGACCGACCACACCCCCGGCTACGGCAGCGCCGCCAAGTATATTGCCACGATTTTAAAGGAAGTCATCTGCGATTCCAGCGTCTACGACCTGCGCAGCGTGACGGTGGCCGAGATCATGGGCCGCCACACCGGCTGGCTGGCCGCCGCCTCCAGCCTGGCCGCCGGCCCGGACTGCAACGGCCCCGATCTGATCCTGTTGCCGGAACGCCCCTTTGACGAGGATGCGTTCCTGGCCCGCGTGGCAGAGTTGGAAAAAGAGCGCCACAATGTCATCATTGCTGCCAGCGAGGGTGTCAAGAACAAGGACGGTGTATTCCTGTGCGACCTGGTCTCCACCGCTGGTCAGCTGGACGCTTTCGGCCACAAAGCTATTCTGAGCGGCACCAGCCGCTACCTGGCCGACCTGATCCGCGTCCGCCTGGGCTGTAAGACCCGCGCTATTGAATTTTCCACCCTGCAGCGCTGCGCCAGCCACCTGGCCAGCCGCACCGATGTGACCGAAGCCTACCAGGTAGGCGGCGCGGCCGTGGAAGCCGCTGTGCGCGGCGAGACCGCCAAGATGTCCGCCATCAAGCGCCTGAGCAACCAGCCCTACCGCATCGAGACCGAGATGGTAGACGTGACCCAGGTCGCCAACTTTGAGAAGAAGGTCCCCGATGAGTGGATCGCCGCTGACGGCATGCACGTCAACGCCAACTTTGAGCGTTACGCTCGCCCGCTAATCCAGGCCGAACTGACCCCCATCTACATCAACGGTGTGCCGCGGCACATTCATCTGGACTAACATTTTAAGGCCCCCTCCCCAAGGGGGCTTTTCTATTTCCCGTCACATCGCACAATTCTCTCATCGAAAGTTTATTCACCTTGCTGAAAGTCAACTTTCCTGCGCAATTTTTGCAAGGTTCAAGCGCTCATTTTGCTGCGATATAAGGCACAAATATTCCATACAGCGGAATTTTTCTCCATAGCAGCCCATCCCGCCTACAAACCGTGTTCCACTACGCGGAACGCAAAGTTGTACAAAGATACGTATAAATTTTCGGCAACTACTGCAATAGAAAAAAAGTGCACTCCATGGTACACTTAATATGACAATTATCGTGCGCTGCGGAACGCAAGCAGCGCAGCCACCCCATGGAAATTGCAGGAGGAGAAACTATGGCAAAAAATGCAATCGTCGGTCAGTCCGGCGGTCCCACTTCGGTCATCAACGCAAGTCTGGCTGGCGTGTATGAAAGCTGCAAGCGCCGCGGTGCCGGCAAGGTCTACGGTATGCTGCACGGCGTAGCGGGCCTGCTGGAGCGCCGCACCTGTGTGCTGGACGAAAAGCTCAAGACCGCCCTGGACATCGAACTGCTCAAGCGTACGCCGTCCAGCTACCTGGGCAGCTGCCGCTACAAACTGCCGGACTGGCACACCCCCGAGGGCGAGGCCGTCTATATTCAGCTGTTTGAGATCCTGAAAGAACTGGACATCGGCTATTTCTTCTACATCGGCGGCAACGACTCGATGGATACCATCGGCAAGCTGGCCGACTACGGCAGTCACATTGGCAGCGAGATCCGCTTTATGGGTGTGCCCAAGACCATCGACAACGACCTGATGGTCACCGACCACACCCCCGGCTACGGTAGCGCCGCCAAGTACATTGGCGTTGTCATGAAAGAGATCATCCGTGATGCCACGGTGTACGGTACCAAGTATGTCACCATCGTGGAGATCATGGGCCGCAACGCCGGTTGGCTGACAGCCGCCGCTGCCCTGGCCAAGGCCGAGGACTGCGAGGGCGTGGACATGATCTGCCTGCCGGAAGTCCCCTTTAACGTAGACCATTTCGTAGAAAAGGTCGAGCGCATGCAGAAAGAGAAGCCCTCCATCGTCATCGCCGTCTCCGAGGGCGTTAAGCTGGAAGATGGCCGCTACGTCTGCGAGTTGGCGGATGATGTCCACGCGGTGGACGCTTTCGGCCACAAGGCCCTGACCGGTACGGCCCGTTTCCTGGCTAACACGGTAGCCCGCCGCCTGGATACCAAGACCCGCTGCATCGAGCTTTCGACCCTGCAGCGCTGCGCCGGGCACCTGACCAGCCGCACCGACATCACCGAGGCCTATCAGGTCGGCGGTGCCGCCGCCAAGGCCGCCTTTGAGGGCCATACCGGCGAGATGGTCGCCCTGGACCGCATCTCCAACGCGCCGTACCAGTGCGGCACCAGCCTGCACCCCATCAGCGAGGTCGCGAACCTGGAAAAGAAAGTCCCGCTGGAATGGGTCAACGCCGACCACACCGCCATGACCGATGAGTTCCTGGCCTATGCCCTGCCCCTCGTCCAGGCCGAACTCACCCCCATCTACGTGGAGGGCCTCCCCCACCACATCTACCTACCTGAAGCCTAATTATGGGGGGCGCTTACTTTCTTTGAAAAGAAAGTAAGCAAAGAAACTTTAAAACAAATCATATAAAAATAAAAATAGCCTGTGTACCGGATCACATTTCCCTACGTACACAGGTTATTTTTATTATAATTAAAAGTTCTTTCGGTTCCTTTCTTTCAAGAAAGGAACAAAACCCCCGTAAAATTAGTAAAACCCAAAACTCGGCAAAATATTCAGCAAATCCGCCCGCCAGGCAGCAGTCGGCAGCCCGGACAGCGCCGGGTAATACCACACAAACAGCACCAGTGCCAATGCGCACAGCGCAACGCCCAGGCGCTTGGCCCGCTGCTGGTTTTTCGCCGTGGCCAGCACCAGCGAAAGCGCCGCCAGGCAGAACATTGAACTGGGGAAATAGTGGTACAGAAAGGTACACCGGGTCACCAGCATCCAGGGGATCAGCTGGGTCCCGTACAGGATCAGCACCCCGGCCCCCGCGCGGGTGCCCCGGCCCGAGACCTGCCGCCACAGCAGCCACAGCAGCGCCGCCAGGCCGCCCAGCCAGATCACCGGCCCCGCCATACCCGCAATGCTGGCTTTCAGGCCTGCAGGCAGGTAGCCGTTGCGGTAATACCACACCGGGCGCAGGCCCAGCAACCAGGTATACCAGCGGCTCTCAAAGGGGTGGGTCGCCTCCAACGTGGAGTGGTAGTTGTACATCGAGACCTGGCACCGCCACCAGTCGGCCAGGCCAAAACCGGGGTCGCGCCACCAATACGGCAGATAGGATGCAATGTAAATGCACAGCGGCATTACCACATAAAACGCCACACCGCCCAAAAATGCCGTGCGGAACTCCTGGGCAAAGCCCGGCTTACCCTGCCGCCAGCGGGCATACAGCACACCCAGGTACAGCACCGCCAGCCCGGCCCCGGCGTAAATGCCGGTCCACTTGGCGGCGCAACCCAGGCCAAAGGCCAGCCCGCCCAAAAACATGGGCAGCACCGCGCCGTTCACGCCCACCGTCAGCACCCGCTGGCAGTACCACAACATACAGTACGCCCCCAGCAGGATGAAAAACGTGCCGTAAATATCAATGGTCGCCAACCGGCTTTGGGAGAAGCGCATAAAGTCCAGCGCCAGCAGCACACCCGCCATGGCGGCCGCCCAGGGGCGGCGGGTCAGGCGGCGCACAAAGCACCAGGCCAGCGGCACCAGCAGCACACCAAACAGCGTACCCGCAAAGCGCCAGCCAAAGGCCGTCATTCCAAACAGCGCAATGCCCAGCATGATAAAATCCTTGCCCAGCGGCGGATGGGTCGTCTCGTACACCGGCAGGCGGTGCAGCTGCTCATAGCCCGTGCGGCCGTGGTAGATCTCGTCAAAATACATGCTGTTCAGCTGGCTGATGGCCGCAGGCACGGCATCCTGCTCATCAAACAGGGCACCACCGCCCGTCACCGGCACCAGCGCGCCGTCCACATCGCGGAACGCCAGCTCAAACAACTGCGCGTTTTCCACCGTAATGTGGAAAGTTTCCCCCGCGTAGGCGTATAGGTCCACAGCACTCCAGCTAAAGCAGGTGCCGTAGTCCAGTTCTTTTTCGTAAACGGTCGTACCTGCAGCATCGGTCACGGTCATCCGCCCGCCGTAGGAGATGCCCGGGTACACCCACAGCGCCGCCGTATCCCCCTGCAGGGTCACGGATTCGGTCAGGGTCGTGCCGGTGGCATCCAGCGGGTTCTGGGGCGCGGTAAGGCTGCCCAGGTAGGTAAAGCTGACCACCGCCGTCACCAGCGTCAGCGCCAGCATAGCCAGCAGCTCCCTGCGCTGCCACTTGGGCTGGGGTACCGGTATTGCGGGGGCTGCCGTGTCCTCCGTCTTGCGGGCGGGCAGCGGCAGGGCGTGGCCGTGGATCACAATATCCCACACCGCAAATAAAAGCATCACAAAGCAGACGGTCTCGGCCAGGCCGACCAAAATCGCCACGCTGGAACTGGTCGCGCTGGTCAGCCACTCGTCATCGGAACCGGTAAGGCTGTAGACCGTGCTCAAATTCAGGAACCCGGTCAGCGACATGCCAAAGCCCGCCGCGTAGAGCCGGATATCATCCCAATGCGCGGCAGCCAGCAGGGTCAGCAGTACGCCGGGCACCATGTAGCGCTCATGCATGCAGTGGGCCAGCGTAAAAATGCCCAGCCCGTAGTACGCCGCCAGCAGCAGCGGCGAGAAGCGGTCCTCCCGCACACTGCGCGCTGCCAGGTACACCAGCCCCAGCGTGACCAGCAAAATGTTAAAAAATCCCAGCTGCTTCCAGGTAATACCCAGCAACACGGTATTTTCCAGCGGAGCCCAGTTGCCGCCCAGCGCCGCCAGCCAGTTAAAGCCGTTGATGGTGGCATAGGGGTAACTGGCCGCTGTACCGGCATATTTTTCCAGCAGCTTCGGCAGCAAATTCGTCAGGCCAAAGTAAGGCAGGCCCAGCGCCAGCGGCGGAAACAACGCCAGCGCCGCGCCGCCAAAGCAGCGCAAAAACGCGCGGAAGCGGTTTTCTTCCTGCACGATCGCCGCCAAAAAGCACACGGCCAGCACCGGCCCAAACAGCAGCGCCTGGGGCTTGATAGCCAGCGCCACGCCAAACAGCAGGGCAGCGGGCAGGTAGCGCCGCTTCTCCAACAGATAAAAGCACAGCAGCAGCGGCAGGGCAAACGCCCCATCGATCTGCTTCCACACCGCTGTATCAAACAGCAGCAGCGGGTTAAACGCCGCAAAGGCGGCCAGCAGCAGCGGCAGGCGGCTTTCAGGCAGCTTTTCCCGGCCAATATGCCACACCAGCGCCGCAGCGGCGCAATCGCACACGCTAGGCACCAGGGCCAGCAGCACGTAGGTCATCCTGGCCTCGTAGGGGATCGCAAAAATTTTGCGCACCAGCGCCACCAGCCCCAACACAAACAGGTAGCCGGGCGGGTAGTCGGCAAAATAGCCCTCGCTGTAAAATCCGGCGGGGCCATCGGCCAGCAGCTTTTCGCCCCAGGCCACAAAGCAGCTCATATCGTAGGGGTAGCCCTCGGTCACACCGGCCAGGATCATACGCAGCACAAAAGCGCCCCCCAGCACCAGCCAGAGAGCGCTATTGTTCTGTTTTTGGCGTTGAATCGTCATAACAGCAGATTCGTTCAAAGTTACAGCTTGGCGATCTTCGGTCCCTGGGCGGTGTCGGTCACGCTCCAGCCCATCTCGGTCAGCTGGGCGCGGATGGCATCAGCGCGGCCCCAGTCCTTGGCCTTCTTGGCAGCGGCGCGCTCCTCCACCAGGGCGGTCACCTCGGCGGGAACACTGTCGGTCTTTTTGCGGTTGTACAGCAGGCCCAGCACACCGGTCAGCTCGTCAAAGGTCTTAGCAGCGTTTTCCAACGTGGCCTTGTCAGCGCCATCGGACAGGGTGTTGATGTCCTTGACCAGGTCAAAGATGGCAGCCAGGGCATCAGGGGTGTTCAGGTCGTCATCCATGGCGGTCTTGAACTTGGTGCGGGCTTCCTCGCACTTGGCGGCCAGGGCGGTGTCGGTGCCGTGGGCATGCTCGATGGCAAAGTCCAGGTTATCGCGGCAGGTGTACATGCGCTCCAGGCTGTTCTTGCAGCTTTCGATCAGGTCGACCGTGTAGTTCAGCGGCATGCGGTAGCCAGCCGTCAGCATAAAGTAGCGGATCGGCTCGTAGCCATACTTGTCGGCAATTTCACGCACGGTGAAGAAGTTGTTGGCGCTCTTGGACATCTTCTCGTTGTTGATGTTCAGGAAGCCGTTGTGCATCCAGTAGCGGCTGAAGGTGCAGCCGTTGGCGCACTCGCTCTGGGCGATCTCGTTCTCGTGATGGGGGAAGATCAGGTCCTGGCCGCCGGCATGCAGGTCGATGGTCTTGCCCAGGTGCTTGCGGGCCATGGCGCTGCACTCAATGTGCCAGCCGGGGCGGCCGTGGCCCCAGGGGCTTTCCCAGTAAGGCTCGCCGGGCTTGGCAGCCTTCCAAACGGCGAAATCTGCGGGATCTTCCTTCAGGTCATCGTCCATCTGGCTGCGCAGGGCGCGGTTGCCGCTTTCCAGGTCGTCCAGGTTCAGGTGGCTCAGCTTGCCGTATCCGGGGTCAGACTTCACGCGGAAGTACACGTCACCGTTGCGGGCCACGTAGGCATGGCCAGAGTCCACCAGGTCCTTGACGATGTGGATGATCTCGCCGATATGCTCGGTAGCACGGGGGCGCACGGTGGGGGCCTTGACGTTCAGGCCGTCAGAGTCCTTGATGTACTCGGCCTCAAACTTGCGGGCAACCTCCTGCATGTTGGTGCCTTCTTCCTGGCCTTTTTTTATCAGCTTATCGTCAATATCGGTGATGTTGGAAACATAGTACACCTTATTGCCGCAGTATTCCAGATAGCGGCGCAGGGTGTCAAACACGATCATCGGGCGGGCATTGCCGATGTGGATGTAGTTGTAAACCGTGGGGCCGCAGACGTAGATGCGGTATTCACCGGGGGTCTGCGGAACAAATTCCTCTTTCTGGCGGGACATGGTGTTAAAGATCTGCATGATACACTTTCCTCTCTCAAAAGGGTTTCCTTGGTTTCTATTATAGCCGCCGCAGCGCGCGGTTGCAATAGGTTAGCCGTTATTTGCAAACTGTGTTTCCAGCTGGTCCCACACGGCGCTGAAATTGTAGGAGAACTGCGCGTCCTCCTCGGCCAGCCAGCGGCGGTAAGCATCCAGTTCGGCCACGGCGGGGGCCTTTACGCGGCGGTAGGCCGTGATGGTGTAGCCGTTGCCCATATCAAATTCCGCCGCCGCCTCAAAGCAGTGCAGGGTCTCCACGTTTTCCAAAAAGGCGCTGTTGATCTTCTCGGTGTGGTTGCTGGGGTCAAAGGGGGTACAGGTCAGTACGATTTGGGAGGTAAACAGTTCTTTCGGGAAGGCATCGTTGCCGGGGTTGACCGCTCCGTAGGCCAGGATCGAGCGGATGCTCTCGTCCGGCAGGGCCGCCGCGCGGAACACATCAGCGCTGTAGGTCAGGCCGTGGCAGATCATATAGGCGGAGTTCTCCCCCTCGCAGTTTTCCCGCAGGAAGTCGTTCACCTCGGCGATCTGGGCCATGTCGGTGCGCTCGTTATCGATGGAGAAGAACAGGCCACTGTACCATTCGCTAGGGAATTTGATGGGCATCAGCAGGCTGCAGCCGCCAAAGTTGATGGCACACCCCACGCTGACCAGCGCGGCCAGGGCGCAGCGCAGCCATTTGCCGGGCAGGTTGGCCGCCAGCAGCGCCAGCATATACAGCCCCAACAGGTAGAACGGCGCGACCGCCAGCGATTGGTGGTCGTCCATGTTCTGCACCTTGGTCACCAGGAACACCGTCAGCACCGAGCCAACGGCTGATAATACAGTTAAGAATCTCGTTTGTTTTTTATACAATGCGTATAAAGCGCCAATTACAAACAGCAATCCAATAAAGTAGCCCAGATAGACCCGCTGGTGGTCCAGCTCGGCCAAAAAGCCGCCGGTCTGGTAGGTGGCGTAGCGGTCGCTGTAGTCCGCTTTGATGATGCGCCAGAACATAGGCACCAGCGGCACGCCCACGCAAACCAGCGATGCAGCAGCAAATTTCACAAAGCGAAGGGCTGCTGCGCCCTGTTTTTGCAGGGCCGCCCGCGCCAGCACCCACACGCCGTACAGCACAAAAAAGGCCACCACGGTAAACATGTAGCTGCGGCGGGTCAGCATCAGCAGGCCGGTAAAGGCAGCCAAACTCACCAGCCGCGCCGGGGCGGGGGTGGAAAAATCGTACCCGATGCCCAATGCCAGCAGCATCAGTGCAAAGGCCACGCCCAGCAGGTCCGGCATGCCGCGGTAGAGCGCAATGTGCAAAAGCGGCAGCAGCGTAGTCATCGCCAGGCCCAGCGCGGTAAACAGACGGGGCGCTTTGGGTTGGCATTGGCGGCGCAGCACCGCCAGCAGCACCCAGGCGCTGTAGTAGACCAGCGTGGGGATCAGCAGCCCGCAGAGCAGCGCAAAGGTGTTGGCCGTGCGCGGGGTGAACATAAAGAACGGCTCGGCCAGCAAATTGATGACCAGGGGCGCGTAATCGTTGAACCAGGTCTTATAAATCGTCGAACCTACGCCGGTAAATACGCCATCGGCAAAGTTAGCCTCCAAGCGGATCTGCAGGTTATAATAGGTAGCATTGTCCCACAGGTACAGGCTTTGCCGCCCCACCATGGCATGCAGGTAAAAGGCGGCGCTGGCCGCGATGCAGATCACCAGCACCACGGCATCAAACTGGGTCAGCCGGGCATCCAGCGCCTTGGCCGCGCGGCGGTAAAGGCACCACGTGCCCAGCACCGCCGTGCAGGAGAGCAGCAGCAGCCAGACATCCACCGGATGCCGCCCGCTGCCCAGCATATCGATGCCCTGCAGCGCGGGCACAAAATGCGCCACGGTGCTGCACACAAATTTAACGGCAAAGATACACAACAGAAGCAGGACGGCCCACTCTGCACGGGTCATCCTGCCGTAAAAATTATGCAGTTTTGTTTGGAGTGTTGATTTTTGCAAAACAAGTGCTCCTTGATGGTTGATTCAGCCGTTCCCCGTTGTAGGGGCGCACAGTGTGCGCCCGCGGGCGGATGCAAGCATCCGCCCCTACAATAGATAGCGCAGCGCCCGTTTTTACTTCGCCTGCATAAACAGCTGGCGGTTCTGCCACAGGTAGATGCAGCCGGACAGCAGCGTGGCCGCACCGCACAGCCAGCACAGCACCACGGTCACCAGACTGACCATGCCCACATCGGTAGGCCCGGCCAGCGCGGCGGCAAAGTAATAGAAGATGATGGTCAGCATCTGCAGCACGGTCTTGACCTTGCCCCACATGTTGGCGGCAATAACCGTGCCGGTCTCGGCGGCGATCATCCGCACACCGGCCACCGCGAACTCGCGGAACAGGATGACAGCCAGCACAATGGGCGAGCAAGCGCCGTCCACCACCATATAAATAAAGGCGGCGGTGGTCAGGCACTTATCGGCCAACGGGTCCATAAACTTGCCAAAATCGGTAACCAGGTGGTTTTTCCGGGCAATATAGCCGTCCAGAAAGTCGGTGATGCTGGCTACGGTGAAGATGATACCCGCCACCAGCGAGAAAGTGGCGTTAAAATCGGCCGTGCCGTACTTGGCTAGTGCGGCAAACACCATAAACACCGGCACCAAAACAACACGCATCATCGTAAGTTTATTGGGCAGATTCATACCTTAGTCCTCCAGCTTTTCTTCCACATAGCCGTACAGGTCGTAAGTGTCGGAATCGGTAATGGTCACGTTGTAGAACGCGCCGGTCTCCAGCGGGGTATCGGCGGGGGTCAGCACGTTGCCATCGATCTCCGGGCAGTCGGCCTTGGAGCGCAGCAGGTACATGCCGGTCTCGTCGTCCACACCATCGCAGACACATTCCAGCGTCTGGCCGACCTTTTCGCCCTCGCGTTCGGCGCTGACTTCGGCCTGCAGTTCCATAATATGGTCGGCGCGGCGCTGTTTGGTCTCCTCGTCCAGCTGGCCGTCCATCTTGGCGGCCACGGTGTTTTCCTCGGCCGAGTAGGCAAAGCAGCCCAGGCGGTCAAACTTCATCGTCTTGACAAAGTCGCACAGTTCGGCGTACTGCTCCTCGGTCTCGCCGGGGAAGCCTGCGATCAGCGTGGTGCGCAGCGTAATGCCGGGGATGGCTTTGCGCAGGCGGTTGATGGCATCCTCAATTTCCTTGCGGCCGCCGCGGCGGTTCATCGCTTTCAGCACAGCGTCATCGCAGTGCTGGATGGGCAAATCAAGATACGGCACCACCTTGGTATTGCGAACCAAAGCAGCAATAAATTCATCGGTGATACGTTCAGGATAGGCGTACAGCACACGGATCCAGCGGATGCCGTCAATGGCCTGCAGTTCATCCAGCAGTTCACACACGGCACCCGGCTTGCCCCAGTCCTCGCCGTAAGCGGTGGGGTCCTGGGCGACCAGGATCAGTTCTTTCACGCCCTCACCGGCCAGCCAGCGGGCCTCGGCCACGCAGTCCTTAATTTCACGGCTGCGCAGCGGGCCGCGAATCAGCGGGATAGCGCAGTAGTGGCAGCGGTTGTTGCAGCCCTCGGCAATTTTTAAGTACGCATAGTGGCGCGGGGTGGAGATGACGCGGGCACCGCCCAGCTGCATATCGGTCTTGGGGCCGTAGCTTTCGGTCTGGCCCGCACCGGCGGCGCACAGGCGGCGCACGATGGCAGGCAGCGCGGCGTTGGAGCCAATGCCCACAACAGCGTCCACTTCGGGGATCTCCTGCACGATCTGCTGCTTGTAGCGCTCGGCCAGGCAGCCGGTGACGATGACCTTAAGGTCCGGGTTCTGCTGCTTGTACTGGCAGGCCATCAAAATATTTTCGATGGCTTCGGCCTTGGCGGACTCAATAAAGCCGCAGGTGTTGATGATGATGATGTCTGCCTCGGCCGGGTCAGCCACCGTGGTGTGGCCGTCTTTGATCAGGGCGTGGCAGAAAACGTCGGCGTCCACCTGATTTTTGGGACAGCCGAGGGAGATAATCGCAATTTTCATAGAATTTCCTTTATATACAATATGTTTTCGCGCTGTCAATCCTCCGCCAGCGCGGCGCGGATGACCGCATGGCTGAACCCACGGCGGGCCAGTGCGGCAGCCACCTGGTCTCGTTTTCCAGCGGCCAGCTTGGCGGCGTACTGCCGCTCCACCAGGGCGCGGGCGTTGGCCAGTTCGGGGTCCTCGCCATCGTCCGTTTCGGCATACAATGCCTCCACGGCTTCAGCAGCGGTGTCGCGATCGATGCCTTTTGCTGTTAAATCCAACAGGATTTCGCGGCGGGATTTCCGTTTGCGCAGCAGTTCGGCGGCGCGGCGGCGGGCAAAATCGGCATCATTCAAAAGGCCCAGTTCCCCGGCGCGCGCTACGGCATAGGCGGCGCTGTGTTCATCGAACTTACGGCAGAGTTTCTGGTACAGCTCCCCCGCCGCGTGGTCCCGCAGCGAGAGATAATCCATAGCCTTATCCAACGCGCGGCGGGTGTCGCTCTGCTTGCGCAGGTCTTCGATCTGCCATTCTTCCAGCAGATCCTCCTCGTGCAAATCGGCCTTGGCAAAGGTGTCTACATCGAGGGAAAAGGCAAACTCGCCGTCAAAAAACAGCGCCATGCGGCCCTTTTTCGTTTCTTTGATCTGTGTCAGCCGGGGCATTATTCATCAACCATGATGTCCAGGTCCACTTCGCTGCCGGTGGTTTTGGCAGCAGGGGCGGCGGGGGCTTCGCCAGCCTCCACCGGCTTGACGATCTCACTGGGGTCCAGCGGCTTTACGGCACCCTTTTTGCCGGCGGCCAGCAGGCGGTCCGCGTTAGCGCGCACGATCTTCTCGATCTCGTTCGACACATCGGGGTGCTCTTTCAGGAAGATCTTCGCGTTATCGCGGCCCTGACCCAGGCGGACATCGCCATAGTTGAACCAGGCACCGCTCTTTTGCACAACGCCCAGCTTGACACCAAGGTCCAGGATCTCGCCGATTTTGGAGATACCCTCGCCGAACATGATGTCAAACTCAGCCTCGCGGAACGGCGGGGCCACCTTGTTTTTCACGACCTTGGCGCGGGTGCGGTTGCCGATGAACGCACCGTTGGAGTCCTTCAAACCCTCGATGCGGCGCACATCGATACGCACACTGGAGTAGTATTTCAGTGCGCGGCCGCCGGTGGTCACTTCGGGGGTGCCGTAGACCACGCCGACTTTCTCACGCAGCTGGTTGATGAAGATGCAGACGGTGTTCGTCTTGCCGATAACACCGGTCAGCTTACGCAGGGCCTGGCTCATCAGACGGGCCTGCAGGCCAACGTGGCTGTCGCCCATCTCGCCCTCAATTTCGGCTTTAGGTACCATGGCAGCGACCGAGTCCACGATGATGGCATCGATGGCACCGGAACGCACCAGTGCTTCGCAAATTTCCATGGCCTGCTCGCCGGTGTCCGGCTGACTGACCAGCAGGCTGTCGATGTCCACGCCCAGCGCAGCGGCGTACACGGGATCCAGCGCATGCTCTACGTCAATGAACGCGACCTCGCCGCCCAGCTTCTGGGCCTCGGCCAGAATATGCAGGGCCAACGTAGTTTTACCAGAGGATTCGGGGCCGTAGACCTCCATGATACGGCCGCGGGGCACACCGCCGATGCCCAGGGCCATGTCCAGGCCCAGGCTGCCGGTGGGGATGGCATCGACCTGCATGGCGATGTTGGCCCCCAGCTTCATCACCGCGCCCTTGCCAAACTGCTTTTCGATCTGCGCCAGGGCTGTTTCCAGCGCCTGCTTCTTGTCAGAAGCCGGGCCGGGGGTCTTGGGTGTGCTATCTTTTTTTGCTGCCATGGTTTTGCTCTCCTTTTATCTCAAAAACACAATTGTAGGATGTTGCTTTAGGGTATTATTTCCCGGATGCACCTAATTATACACGATTTTCACGCACAGTACAACCGTTTGTTGTGTTTTAGTGGTACCTTAAACAGGATTTTCAAATGATTTTCGAAAAAAAACTACCCGGTCGTTGCCGCTCGCATCCTTGCGGCAGGTCCCAGCCTGCCAACCGGCCGCCTTGCCCAGTTCCAGCACAGCCTCGGCCTGGGCGTAACCGATCTCCAGCACCAGCCAGCCGCCGGGGCGCACCGCATCGCGGTACTGGCGCACCAGCACACGGTAAAAATCCAGACCGTCCGCGCCGCCATCCAGCGCCATGGCCGGTTCCTTGGCAGTTTCGGGCATCAGATTCTGCATCTCGCGGGCTGTCAGGTAAGGCGGGTTGCAGATGATAAGGTCCGCGCTCTCCGGCTCGATCTGGGTGTAGTAGTTCATCACATCGCCGCGCTCGGCCTGGGTGGTCTTGCCGCCCAGGGCCGCCACGTTGGCGGTCAGGTAGGGCCAGGCATCGTGGCTCAGCTCCACGCAGGTCACTTTGGCACCGGGCACAGCGTGGGCAATGCCCAGGCCCAGGCAGCCGGTACCGGCGCACAGGTCGTAGACCACCGGGGCTTCGCTGTCTTGCAGCAGTTCAATGGCGGTCTCGCAGACGACCTCACTATCGGCGCGGGGGCACAGCACACCGCGCCCGACCTTGAGGGTAAAGTCCAAAAAGTCCCACTCGCCCAGCAGGTACTGCAGGGGTTCGCGGCCTGCACGGCGCTCGGCCAGCACCCGCAGGCGGGAAAGTTCCTCATTGTTGGGGCCGTCATCCAGCCGATGGTCGCGGCCGGTAGCAAATTTATACAACTGCGCCGCGTCAAAGCGGGCATCGGGCACCCCGGCCATCATCAGCCGGGCACAAAGTTTTTGATAAGCAGCATTCACCAGCGGGCTTCCTCCTGATTTTCGGGCAGTACCGGGGTCACTGCCGCAATAGCAACTTCGATCATCGAGTCATCCGGCTCAAAGGTCGTCAATCTCTGCATCCACAGCCCCGGCTGGGATACGATGCGGGACAACACGCTGTGGGAGCGTCCGGCCCACTTTAAAATCTCATAGCACACGCCCACCAGCAGCGGGAACAGGCACAGCTTGTACACCACCCGCAGGCCCGTGCTGGTCCAGGGCAGCACCGCATACAAAAAGATGCTGATGATAATGACCAGAATCATAAAGCTGGTGCCGCAGCGGGGGTGGAACCGGCTCTGCTTGCGGATGTTCTCCACCGTCAGCGGCAGACCCACCTCGTAGCAGGCGATGGTCTTATGCTCGGCACCATGGTACTCAAACACGCGGTGCAGTTCCTTCATGCGGGTACACAGGAACATATATAAAAGGAAAATGCCCATCTTCAGCGCGCCTTCCAGAATCACCCGCCCCCAGCGACCCAACGGCACAACGCGGATCAACTGCCCGGTCAAAAACGTAGGCAGAAAGGTGAACAAAAACAGTGCCAGCACCACACCGGCAAAGGCGGCGCAGCCCATCAGCACATTCTGGAACACCGGGCCGGTGTGTTCGTCCAGCCATTTGTCCAGCTTGCTTTCCGGCTCGACATCCTCAACGCCCTCCATGGCCACATCGGCGGCATGCATCAGGTACTTGTAGCCTTTGTACAGGTTTTCGGCCATGTTGCAGACACCGCGCAGCAGCGGCACCTTGTTGTACCAGCGGGTCACAACCCGGTCGTAGGTCAGGTCGATGGTCCCATCCGGCTTGCGCACGGCACAGCAGATCTTCTCGGGGCCGCGCATCATAATTCCTTCCATCAGAGCCTGGCCGCCAACGGAAGTGCGAAATTCATTGGGCATAGTTTCTCCTTGGTTGTTTCTACGGTATATCATTATATTTTCTCGTGCAGATGCTCCTGCCCAGGGTGGTAGACCGGCAGCGTAATGCTGACCGTGGTCCCCTGCCCCAGGGTGGAGGCAATGTCCACGCGCCCGCCCAGGGCGGTGATGATCTCATCCACCACCGCCAGGCCGATGCCGGACCCCCGCACCGAGTTTTTGGCTTTGAAAAATTTCTGCTTGACCTTTTCCAGGTCATCGGGCGCAATGCCGCGGCCCTGGTCGCGCACCGCCGCCGTGACCGAATCTCCCCGCCGGGTCAGCGTAAGGAATATCGTGCCATCCGGCTCGGAGTATTTGATGGCGTTGTCCAGAATGTTGATGAACACCTGGTGCAGCCGCGCTGGGTCCGCCCATACCGGGTAGGGGTCAGGCGGTTCCTCGTAGACGAAGTGCAACCCCTCCTGCCGGATGCGGGCCTCCACAAACAGAGCGGCATCGGTGGCCTCGGCCACCAGGTCCAGCACCTGGCAGTTCAGCTTAACACCGTTCTGCATGCGGGAGAAGTCCAGCAGTTCCTCTACCATCGTGTACAAGCGGTCGGTCTCGGTACCGATGACCGAAAGTCCACGCTGGTAGTTCACATCGCCGGGGTCATCAATGTTGCGGATAGTTTCGACCCAGCCTTTGATGGATGTCAGCGGGGTGCGCAGTTCGTGGCTGACCGAGGAGATGAACTCGTTTTTCAGCCGCTCGGTCTCGGCCAGGTCCTCGGCCATCTGATTGATAGTCTTGCACAGGCGGTCGACCTCATCATTATACTGGTTATCCGGCAGGCGCACCTGTAGGTCGCCCTTAGCAATTTTGGTGGCAGTGGCTTCAATTTCACCCAACGGACGCACGATGGAGCGCACAAAAAACAGCCCGCTCCAAATCGTAAACACCAGCACCAACACCCCCACGCCGGTAGCGGCGGTGACGGTGTTCCACCACTTGCGGTCCACCAGCGTCAGGCTGGTGACCAGCCGCATAGCCGCCACGTTGCCCGCCGCGTAGGGTACCAGTTCGGTCACAGCCATCACCCTCTCGCCCTGGGGCGTGGTGAAGATATCGTGCCCCTTGCCGCTGGCGGAAGTCTGCGCCGACAGGAAGTCAGTGCCATCGGTCAGATCGCGGGTCATCGTGCCGCTACTGGTAGCCAGGATAACCCCCTGGGCATCCAGCAGCATAAATTCGAACTTATCTTTTTCGTCAAACTGCTCGACTGTGCGGCGCAGCGCCTGGCCGCGGCTTTCAGCGGTCTCGTTGGCATCGCCCGCCGTGCCGGTGGCCTGCAGGCGGCCCGCAATGGTGGAAAAGCGGCTTTCCGCCGCCCGCTGCACACCACCGTATAATTCCCGGTAATCGGTATAGAGAAACATCACTTCAGCAACCAGAATCACCAGCACGGTGATCAGCAAACTGCCCCGCACCCACCGCTTGGTAATGCCAGCTGCCGCCATTATGGGTTCCTCCTTTCCAATTACTTACGCATTCCAGCGGTATCCATACCCCCACACGGTCAAAATGTGCTGGGGGCTGCTGGGCTCGTCCTCAATTTTCATGCGCAGGCGGCGGATGTTCACATCCACGATCTTCACATCGCCAAAATAATTTTTACCCCACACACCTTCCAGGATCTTCTCCCGCACCAGCGCTGTGCCGGGATTGCGGAAAAACAGCTCCATGATCTGGAACTCCACCTGGGTCAGGTCGATGGCCGTGCCGTTTTTGTACAGCATACGGCTCTTTTCGTCCAGCACAAAGGGGCCACTGATGAGCTGCTCCGGCTCCTCGGCAGGTTTGGCGGGCACACTGCCCCGCTTGATGCGGCGGGTCAAAGCCTCCAGCCGGGCCACCAACTCCGATACCGAAAATGGCTTGGTAATGTAATCGTCCGCGCCGATGGACAGCCCGCGGATCTTATCGCTTTCCTGTCCCTTAGCGGATACGATGATGATGCCGATCTCGTTGTTCTCGCGGCGAATCGTCTCGCACAGGCTCAGGCCATCCATACCGGGCAGCATAATGTCCAGCAGGGCGGCATCGCATACTTCGCCGTGGCGCATCAACTCCAGGGCACGCTCAGCGCTGGGGGCCTCCACAACCTCCCAGCCGGCCATTTTCAGGTTCAGGGCGACCATCTCGCGGATGCTCGCTTCGTCTTCCACGACCAGAACTCGTTTCATAGCCTATCCTTTCTTTACACCGCGCCCAACAGCACGGTATTGCTCTCGATATAGTCCATGCTCAAACCATAGTAGCTTGTCACCATGCGTGCCTGCAGCTGCTGGCTGCCAATGGTGGCAATGCGCTTGTAGTCGGCATTTTCCGGCTCATCCAGGTCCACCACCCGCATCTCGCAGTACGCAACGGTGCCCTCGCGGTTGCAGATCAGCCATCCGGTGCCGCTCTGGTTGCCCCGGATCATGATGCTGCCGTGCATCGATTCGGGCAGTGCCATAAAGAAGTTTTCCTTGCTGTCGTACACACCGAACAGGCTGTGGCCGCCGCTGTTGTTGGCGTAGTCTTTCCATAGCAAAAACACCAGCCGCTTGTCCACCGGGGTCTGCAATTCGCCGCCGTCATCGATCTCCGCAGGAATATCCACCGTGCCGTTGCCGTCAATATCGCGGCTCAGCAGTTCGGTATGGTAGCGCAGGGTGCTGCGCTGCGGGTCGCTCAGGCCCGGCGGATGGTAGGGCTGCAGCGAACCGGACTCGGCATCGTACAAAATAATGTCCGACACCATTGCGTTGCCATCGGCCCAGGCATCCATGACCAGGTAGGCGGCATCATCCCGGCCGGTGCCCGCATGCAGGGCCGCGCAGCCGCTGTAGCTGCCCGCGCCCAGCGCCAATGTCTGGATGGAGCGAAATTCGCCGTCCACGTTGGTCAGCAATTGCAGCGTCACGCCGCCCATCTCGTTTTCCGGCAGGGCCAGCACCAGATCGGTGGTATTCTCTTTACCGGTCAGGTCGGCCAGCAACAGCTGGGTGTAGCTTTGGCTGATGACGGTGCTGATGTTCTCACCATCATATTGATACACCACGCAATAGCTGTCGCCCTGGGCACTGCTGTAGCCCACCACCAGCTGTTGGGACTCGGCGTTTTTCAGGTTGGCGGTGTTGAAATTTTCCACCTCACTGGACAGGCCCTCCACCGTGCGGCTGACCCGCCAGCTGTTCTCGCCACTGGGTTCCAACACGGCCAGGCAGACGTTGGAGCCGGTGGTGTCGGCGGTGTATAGCACAGCGGCTTCGTCCTCACCATCGCCGTCCCAGTCGCCAAAGGCAAAGGGCGACAAGAAATCACCGCTATCAGGGTATTTTAAGGTAGCACTACCACCCAGGTAGCTGTTCAGCGCCTTTTGCAGCGCGCTGCTCTCTCCCGACAACTGCGGTGTCCGCAGCAAAGTCTCCACATCGCCATAACTGCTGCAGCCAGTGAGAAGGAGGGTACCCATCAGCGCAGCGATTATTTTTCTGTTCATGAGCATCCCCCTCTTTCTTCTTTGTTTGTCGCTGTACGGCGTATCCGCCACACCCTCCCGTGCCAGCTTGGCTACGATGAGATCCCGCCGCCCGCCCAAGCTGTGGAAAGCTGTAAGCTTGCCAAAACAGCGTACCGGCGTTAGGCTGGTTCTCCGGCCGCTGCGCATGGATCTCCACTGGTGCCGGTTTCTCCGCATTTGCTTCCTCGCAAATGTCGCGCACCTTTGCATCGCGCTTTTTCCGGTCGGGATTGTTGTGCCTAGCATCGTTGATCTCGATCATAATTTTCGGTGTCAGATCCTTGTCTGTCAGCAGAAAATCCACGTTCCGTAACAGTTCATTTCTGTATCCTGCATCGTCCGTCCGTTCGATAAAAGTCGCAAGGTTAATCTGCGGGAACAGTTGGCTGCCCTCCGGCATCACCTGCAAAATGCTCGCGTAAAATTTCTTCTCGGCATCCGTCAGCAAGCCTTTCCGACACTCATACAGGAACTCTTTTTTCTACACCTGTGGGCACGGAGCATCTTTGTAATGCCAGCGCCTGCATTGGTCACATTTTATAATACGGCCGGGCTCCTTTCACGCGTTTTGCTTTTTACTTTCTGCTGCAAAACGCAGCGTATCTTTTCAAACATTGATACAGAGTATAGTATAGCACATTTGCGGCAAAGCCGCAATGCCCAGCAGCATCAGCAGACAGCCGAAAGCGGCCTCCAAAATACCGGGCGGGCGGCGGGTTGGGGCAAAGGCGGTGGGCAGCAGCTGAGCCAGGGCGCCCCAGATCATGATGCCTGCCACCAGCACCATGGTGCCGTTCAAAAAGCCCAGCGTAAACAGGCCCAGGAACAAAAACAGCGCCAACAGATCCCCCGCGGTTCCGCCAGTCCTTCGGGGATGCTGGGACGGCCATTGTCTTTACAGTACAAATCCCCAGCAAATTCATATATCTTATTAAAGTCGATTGCTGCATCAATTTATCGCAGCGGATGGTCTACCGGAACCATCTGTTCCAAACTCACAAATTCGATTCGGCTGCAATTTTCAATATTTTTCGTAAGCGCGTTTATCATCCGCACTTATTATACTATATCGTGGCCTGTTTTACGAGAAAAAGGCCACCTGATGGTGACCTTTTTTCGACAAGCTGAGGCGTAGCTAAAGCCGTGCCTTTTTTCGTTATGACGCATTTTTAAAATACGCAATCAGAACATCCTTAATGTAATGGTATCGCCGGGCATAGCTGTTTTCTACGCGGATCAACTCAAAGCCGCGTTCGCGGCAGATCGCATCTTTCTGGCGATCGCGGGCCTGCACGGCGGGGTCGCTGTGGTGCTCCAGGCCGTCCAGCTCAATCGCCAGCACCGGCAGCTCCTCCCGGCCCTGCTTCTGATACACTACAAAGTCAAACCGTCCGGTGTAAAACAGGTCCCGGCCGGGCACATTCTCGGTGAATACTTGGGAAATCGGCACCTCTTTGTGCACCACGCAGCGGCTGCCACCCAGCAGGGCGTTGTCCAGCGCGTGGTTCAGGTTTTCCAAAAATGCCGATTCCGTCCGGGTGCTGTAGGGCTTGATGCCCAGCGCACGGGAGTTGGCTGGTTTCTCGCTCACCTGGGATTCGCCCCGGGTGCGGGTGTACTGCACCAGTTCGTACAGGTCGTCATCACCGTCGGTGCCGCTGTGCAGGCGGTCCAGCTGGGCGCTGTTGGACAAGATCACCAGCTGTTCCCTCGCACGGGAGACCGCCACGTTGATAAGTTCCTTGTTGTTTTTCAGCCAGTTATAGGTCCTCTGCTGGGTACGGTTGGTTAGCGCCAGGGAGAAGATGACCACATCCTTTTCATCCCCCTGGAACGCATGCACGGTGCCGCAGCTGGCATCGGTGATGCCGTTAGCCCGCAGCGTATCCTCGATCAGTGCCCGCTGCCGGGCAAAAGGCGTGATGATGCCCACGCTTTTGTCCGGGTACTTTTGCAAAAAGCGCAAAATCGGCTCGATCTCACCGGGGGCGGTGTTGCGCTCGGTGGTGGTATCGTTCTTGACTTCCACGTAGATCAGCGGTTTTTCGCTCTCTACATGGCTGGCAATGTGCAGCCGGTGATTATAATATTTGCGGTTATTAAAGTCAATAATTTTCTCGTGGCACCGATAATGATAGCTTAAAAGCACCTCATCACTGACAGCATCACAGGCTAAGAAGCACTTATAGATGGAGTTCTGGATATAGTCGTACTCATCGGTCACGCCGTATTTACCGCGCAGGATTTCGTTATCCCTGGGGTCCAGCACCACCACCGGGCTAAGCTGCTGCGGGTCGCCCACCAGCAGCAGGCTGCGCCCCCGCAGCACCGGCACCAGCGAGACCGCCGTGTTGCACTGGCTGGCTTCGTCCATGACCACCATGTCAAACAGCGGTTCCGGCTCGCCCAGCTTGTAGGCTGAGCTGCAGGTGGTAGCCACCAGCGGGAAAATTTTCAGGAAATTCTTCAGGTTTTCCTGGTTCGAGAGATATTTGTTGAAATCCTGCACCAGTTCTTCCGGTGTCAGCGGGGATTCCAGAATTTCCCGCAGCGGTGTATTTTTCTTGTCCCCGATGCGCCGTAGATATTTGGCCGAGGTAAAGTTTAAGTAGCGGTACAGCTCGCCATAATTGCGGTCCAGCAGGGCCAGCGCGTCCTCGGTGGTGATGGTGCCGCTTTTCGCCAGCTGCTTTTTTACTGCATCCAACTGGCCCAGCAGATCCACCTGGAAATCCATCTGCCCGCGGGCTTCCAGCAGGCGCTCCAAGGTTTCCTTGCGCTCCCGCAGTTCCAGGATATCCTCGTACCGTTTCAGCAGTTTAGCCAGTTCCCGGGCACGGATGATTCGCTCCTTTTTGTTACGGTCCAGCGTTGCTTCCACAAACTGCATCTGGCGGCAGCGGGTCCACAGGGCACGCATAGTGGCAATGGCCTCTTTGACCATGGCATTGCTACCCAGCCGGATGATGGGGAACGGGATCTTCTGGCCCTTGTATTCCAGATTTTGCAGCTTTGCCACCACACCATCGATGGGATGGTTGTTGTAGCTGGCAAACAGCACCGTGCGTTCGTTAAAGAAAGCCGTCGTCAGTACATTTAAAATCGTGTTCGTCTTGCCGGTGCCTGGCGGCCCCTGCACGTAGGCCAGCTGGTTGCGGAAAGCATGGTTCATCGCCAACAGCTGGTCCAGGTTGACCTTATCGTTCAGCAGGGCCAGCGGCACAGCCTGACGGCGGGTCGGTTCTTTCGTTAATTCGCCAAAAAGCGCTCGGATCGGCACCGGTACATCCTTTTCGCTCTCGCCGCCGTACAGCGCCAGAATCCCGTTGTACTGGGTCTGCAGGTCCACCAGGCAGTCCCTCCCGATGGCTACGAGATACGGCATATCGTCCACACCGCCCACCTCCGGGTTCTGGCGGGTGATGCGGTCCTTGATACGCTCCTGGTTGCGCTCAAAGTCATCCAGCAACGCCAGGTCATCGCCATCCAGAAATAGGCGGATGCTCTGGATTGTGCGCGGGTCATTTTTATAGTCCAGGCAAAATTCGCGGCAGATCACAACATTCCCGGCCACCAGGCAGCGGTTGCGCACATCCAGGCGCAACCGCCTGTAGGCCAGCACATAAAGCCCCTGGCGGGTATTCAGGCTGATGAGGTTCATCCCCAGATTGGTAATATGCACCGGCTCGCCGGGGCGGTGCGGCTCCGTGCTCTTTTGTTGGAACCGCGTTACAATCTCGTCAAACTGTACATCGGTCAGCGGGCATTTTCCTGCGGAAAACTGGCTTTCATCAATTTTATGGATCAACTGGTAACTCGCCTTGTAAGGGGTGGAATCTAATTGGCTGCAGGCAGCCAGGTAATCCAGCACTTTTAGGTTGGTGATGTGGGAAAAAAAACGGGCGTAGGCGTGGGGGCGCTCGGCAATGTCTTTGATGAGCGCTTCGTTACGCTCGCACCAAGTGCCTTCCACAATCCTGGCCGACTGGATGCCCTCGATGTGCAAAAACAAACGGTTGATCATATGATCGTGCAGGTGCATACCCTCCACCTGCACAATCCCGCTGCGGGGATTCAGCCCCTGCACAGCGCCCCAAAAGCTGGTACTCTGGCCGGAGAGGTTCTTGTATTCAATGCTCAGCCATTTTCCCTCGTGCAGGGCGCGAAACAGATTGCGGCTAACAGAGTCCATGGCTCACGCCCTCCTTTCCGGGGTGGTATCAAAGTGCCGCTTCCGGGTGGTCGCGGCGGTAATCCTCGATAGCAGCAAAGAACTGCTTGCCGTACTTGGCAAACTTGCGCTCGCCCATGCCGTAGATCTCCTTCATATCCTCCAGCAGGCGGGGCGCTTTGGCGCACATGTCCACCAGGGTCTTGTCGCCAAACACCAGGTAGGGTGGCAGTTTTTCGGCCTGGGCCAGCTGCCTGCGCAGAGCCCGCAGCTTCTCGAACAGATCGGCGCTGTCGCCCGCCAATGCGTTTTTTCCCTTTTGCGCTGCCTTGCTGGCTTTGTGCTTTTTGGGCGCTGCTTCGGCAGGTTCCAGCTTGGGCGGCAGCTTGACCACCACCTGCGCGCCTTGCTTCAGCGGCGTGATGTTGCCCATGCGCAGCACCGCGTACTGGTCATCCGTCTGGATGAGATAGCCCTCCTCCAGCAGCTGGGCCAGCAGGCAGTCCAGTTCCTCCCTTGTGCAGTCTTTCAGCTGGCCGTAGCTGCGGTAGTCCACCGCGCCCAGCTCCCGCAGGCGGGCCATGTTGGCACCGCGCAGGGTGTTCAGCACCACGCCCTTGCCATAGCGGCCGTGAGTCTCAGCCACGCAGTTGATCATCCACTTGGCCTGGGCAGTCATGTCCACTTCCTCAAACTCGCGGTCGCAGTTGCCGCAGCTGCCGCAGGGGGCGGCAGGTTCCTCGCCAAAATAGCGCAGAATGTAGTTGCGCAGGCAGCTGGTGGTCTGGCAATAGTTAGCCATGGCCTGCAGGCGCTGGTTGTCCCGCTCCCGCAGCAGGTCGGCGGCTTCCTCGTCCAGGTCCTCGTTCTCCTTATGGTCCAGCAAAAAGCGGTTGATGACGATATCCTGGGGCGAGAACAGCAAAATGCACTGGGACGGCAGTCCGTCACGCCCGGCACGGCCTGCCTCCTGGTAGTAGTTTTCCATGCTTTGGGGCATGTTGTAGTGGATGACGTACCGTACGTTGGATTTGTCGATGCCCATGCCAAAGGCGTTGGTTGCCACAATGACCGGCGCAGCATCGTAGATGAAGTCGTTCTGGCTCTGGCGGCGCTCCTCGTTGGTCATGCCTGCGTGGTAGCGGGCGGTGGGGATGTCCTCGCCCTGCAGCATTTCCTGCACGGCATCGACATTTTTTCGAGTGGCGCAGTAGATGATGCCGCTCTCGCCGGGGTGGCTGCGCACGTAGTCCGCCACAAAGGCATCCTTGCGGCGGGTAGTCTCGACCCGGTAGTAGAGATTGGGGCGGTCGAACCCAGTGATGACGATTTCCGGGTCGCGCAGGCGCAACATTTGGGCAATGTCGTCCTTGACTTCGCGAGTGGCAGTGGCCGTAAACGCGCTGACGATAGGCCGCCGGGGCAAACTGTCGATGAAGTCCAGAATGCGCAGGTAGCTGGGACGGAAATCCTGCCCCCACTGGCTGATGCAATGGGCCTCGTCCACCGTCAGCATCGAGATCTCCGCCGATGCGGCGAAGTTTTGGAAAGAGAGACTTTCTAGCCGTTCTGGTGCGACATAGATAATCTTATAGCTGCCCTGGGCCGCTAGCTGCAGGGCCTTGGCGATCTGATTTTCCGTCAGAGCCGAGTTGATGTAGGCCGCTGGAATGCCCACCGCGCTCAGGCCCTTGACCTGGTCCTGCATCAGCGAGATCAGCGGCGAAATCACCAGCGTCAGTCCCGGCAGCAACAGCGCCGGAATCTGGTAGCACAGCGATTTGCCAGCGCCTGTAGGCATGATGGCCAGCGCATCTCGCCCGGACAAAATGGCCGACGCCACCGTGTTCTGCCCGGGACGGAACGAATCGTAGCCGAAATAGTGTTTTAATGCTTCCTGCGCTGTCATAACTGCCTCGATTTTATGTAATTTTATAAATGTATTATATACGATGCCCGGCGAAATAGCAAATTTCGACCTTTGGGCAAAACCTGGGCAAACCCTCGCAAAAAAAAGCTGGCGGTCAGTCGTATTATATGATATACTAACTATGTATCGAAATTGGTTTAGGAGGCCGCAACGGCATGGGTTTGATTTCTACCATTCAAAATAAAACGGAACAGGCGCGTGCCAAAGAGCGCATCAAGCCCCTGCTGGAAAGCCGCATGATGCGAGATATCCTGTTAGAAGTCGGCCAGCGCGGCACCGAGAAGCTGGATCCCCAGAGCGTCCCGCTGGAACAGCGCCCCCGCGCCGCCAAGCTGGCCGCCGAAAACGGCATTGCCGGGCTGCTGCAAAGCGTCATCAGCGAGGTAGTGCTGGACGAAAAGGGCATCACCCTCCACGCCGGCAACGATAAAGTGACCTTTTTGTACGGCGATTATAATTACGAGGACATCGATGACACCGACTGCCTGCCCGCCGTGGCACAGTTTTTGGTGCAGCGCCTGCGGGGATACTATAACATCAGCCGCACGTTCTACACAGTGTCCAAGCATAATGGCCGGTCTATCACCGAAAAAACCCGCCAGGTCTTTATCCGCCGCCACCACGAGGATTCCCCATTCGACCCCACCCCGACCCAAAAGCAGCGGCTGTTCTAATTGACAAGTAGGGATAAGTTTGGTATACTATGATATACTGTGTGTACAAGGTGTAATAATACGTAACCCATACCGCCTATGTAACATGCAGAAAATCAAATAAGCAGGCGTATCGAAGTGGTCGTAACGGGATTGACTCGAAATCGCGCCTTGCGGAAAGTTTCGCGCAACAAAATTAAATATGCAGATGTACTCAAGTGGTCGTAAGAGGGAGCACTCGAAATGCTTTAGGACAGGAGACTGTCGCGTGGGTTCGACTCCCACCATCTGCGCCATATCCGCCGTAGGATCGAAAGATTTTACGGCGGATATTTTTTGCTTATGGATCCAAAATGCGATGTTGCAAACTTATACAATAGCTACCGCCAATCAAAATCACTTGCAACAATAGTCTGCTGCAAAAAGCCGTTTGTTGCCCGAATTGTTGCCCACAGTGTGTAATTTCCTGCAAAAAACGATAACAGCTTATAAAGAGTTATCTCCCGCAGCAGCGTTTTTCGGTGTTGCGAAAACCGCTTGGTGATATGCCGTCAGCACATTGAGTTTTCGCTGCTCCTGTACTTGTACATAGCGGGTCGTTACAGTATTGATGTTCAGGTTCACTCCCATCTGCTGGGCAAAATCATCTACCGAGTGGCCGAGAATTTGGCTAACTGCATAAAAATCACCTGTCAGATTGTACATATTGGTGCCTGCTGTGCCGCGTAAATCGTGAAAGCGGATTTTCGGCATTCCTGTACTGCGTATAAAGCTGGTAAACTTGGCTGAAATGCGTTTTTGTAGGCACGGCGAACCGTCCGGCTTGCATACAACAAGGTCGTTATCGTAATACTCGACCCCGCCGAGCTTGCACAACCGCCGCTGGTCAGCTTGTTCTTTCTTGAGTCGTAAAAAGATTGGCAGTGCTTCTTCTGTAATGGGAAACGAGCGTGTTTCGCCCTCGTCGCGGTCTTTTAGGGGCTCAAGGTGTACCACGATTTTGGTGTCGTGGGGTAAATCACAGGGTAATTGTCCTTGCAATGTAATTTGCTTGTGTGTCAAATCCACATCACGCCAACGCAGCCCCAGCGCTTCACTGAGCCGTAACCCAAACAGGACACTGAGCAATACCGCCGACTCCAGAACATTGCCGTGAACATACGCCAACAGTTGCTGTACCTGTTCCACAGTGTACTTGTCGTACTTGCGTCCAGCGTTTTTATGAAACCTTGTCATAATATTCTTGGCTGGGTTAATGGGAATGTACCCATACTTGACTGCTGAGGACAGTGCAGAGCTTAAAATCCGCTGGCAATAACGTACTGAATTTTCAGCCAACTGCTTTTCCCTCAACTGCGCAATCATGTCATCAATCATCTTGGGCGTCAGCTTGTTCAAGGATACTTCGCCCAACATGGGAATAAGATACAGGTTGATGTCGCTCCAATAACTGTACTGCGTACTTTTGGCAAGGTTGTGGTGGTAGCTTTCGTACCACTTTGGTAGGTACTCTTTTAGCTTTTGTTTGCTCTCCGGCCCATAGCCGACCATAGCCGCGCTGCCGGTCTGTAATTCCAGCTTAATCTGTGCCTCATACAATTCTGCTTCCCTGCGCGTTGCAAAACCTCGTTTGGCAATACTTTTCTGCTTACCGTTCTCGTAGATTTTTACATTGACATCGTAGACGATGCCCGGTCTACCTGTTAAAATTCCTTGGCTGTTTCGCTTGTTTTTGACTTTTCTCTCGCGGATTGCCATATCAGCACCCGCTACCCACAGACCTTGCCGGGGTCTTGGCACGGTTGTAATAATCCCAAATCGCCTGTTCAGAAATCAGACGGCGGTTGCCGTTCTGGATGAACTCTAACTCGCCGTTGTCCATCAACTGGCGCAGCCGATTTTCTCCGATGCCGGAAACAACCGCCATTTGTTCCACGGTTTTCAGCATCGGTTCAAACGGATTTCGCACTGCTTGCGGCGTTTTTTGCTTTGCATATCTTGCCATAACTATCCCTCCTGCGGTATAATTTATAAAACAAATTGTTTGTGGTACTTGTGCGCAGCACGGGAACACAATCGTTTGTAAGGCTTGAAGATTTGGTATATTCAGTTTTCAAGGTCCTTGTAAGCAACACATACATTTTGTATTTCTTGCTTACAAATATATTATAAGGCATACTTTTTGTATGTCAACTGTTTGCGATGTAAATTCTTATTTTTTTAACATTTGGGAGACTGGTCTATGGATACCCAAGGAAGAAGAATAAAAAAATTGCGTTTGTCTAAAGGTCTTTCGCAAAAGCGTCTGTCCGATATGGTTGGAATTGTGCCTACCCATTTACAGGCCTACGAATACGGAACACGCCATCCAAAAGAAGAAATTCTCAATCGGCTGGCAAAAGCATTAGATGTTACCCCCAGTATGCTTCAACCGTTAGATGTTGATACCGTAAATGGTCTTCTTGGCATTATCTATGAAATGCACACCAGCTATCACGGTTTAGAGATTGTAGAAGAAGACGGACAGGTTTCTATCCGCTTACCAGATACCTTACAAGCAATGCCAGCCAAAAAATCACTGCTTAGAATCAAGAAAATTCTGGGCAACTATACATACCAGCCTTATCCAGAATACCAGTCAGAGGAAGACATCAAAAAAGAAAACCAAATTCTACCGGATACGGGTGTTACGGTTGCGCAGGAGAAACGCTGGGCTAAAGAGCAAGAGGGGCTGTTGCTGCGGGCAACAGATTTATATAGCCCAGATGTGAATCATACTCAGATCGAAGCGGACCGAAAGACCATTCGCAATCAATATCCGAATGACGGCGAAGATGAGGGTTAACCTTTATGGATACTTATCAACTGAATGAACAGCAACAGCGATTAGCAGAAACTTTTTATAACGATTATTCTCTTATTAAATTTGGGGCTTATGGGGAAGAATATCTTTATGCTGTTTGCGATGTAGACACAAGAAAATATCATGCACTGAGAGATCGGCCAGATTATAGACAGTTTATTGCCGATAAAGACAAATACTATCGCCAGATGCTAAGTAACATAATGGCGCTGCGATGCAATTCTTCAACAGATTCACTTATTGCAGACAAAGAAAAACGACCTTTTATATGGAATCATGTGACAGATCGGCTGTTACGAGAATGTGAGCCTATCGTAAAATTGCAAATATTGGAAGATGCAAAAAAAGGTCGATAATTACCATACCGCGTGCTTTTATTCTGGGTGATGGAGTACCGCTTCTTTTTTGGTCACTTGATATTCATTAATCAGATTACAATTTAACTTTATATAAGATAGTAGTACTAAACACAAGCTGCTTGAAATTCTCAATATTTTATGGAATTTCTTATCACACTGTGGTATAGTGAATTTGGTAATATATCGTTCAGAACTTTAGTCTGGGGAAATTCATATGGCGCTAAACTATAATAAGCTTTGGAAAATGCTAATAGATAAAAATATGCGTAAATCCGAGTTGGTCAAGCGTTCGAAGATTAGTACAAATGCAATGGCTCGTATGGGGAAAAATGAAGATGTCCGATTGGATACTTTGGTGAAAATATGTGGCGTACTCGACTGTAAGATTGACGATATCGTGGATTACTATTGATTTGTGCCGCCAATATATGCAGGAGAGCGTATCATGGGAAATAACAACAGTAACCTTCAAACGGCAAAAAATACCAAAGATGATGAGTTCTACACCACATATGAAACTATCCAAAAAGAGCTTAGTCATTATGTGAGGCATTTCCATAAGAAAACGGTTTTATGCAATTGCGATGACCCGCTCAAGTCAAACTTCTGTCGGTATTTTATTCGGAATTTTAATATACTTGGTCTTAAGCGTTTGATTTGTACTTCGTATGTAACTTCTGACATTGGTTCGGTTCAAACAAGTCTATTCGAAAATTGTGACGAAACCAAATCTAACACACATGGCTATGTTTTAGATTTAAAAAAAGTTCCAGAAAAAGCAAGCCGCTTTTCAGATAAAGAAATCGAGTCCTTTTTAGTTAAAAGCCAACGCGTTCAATATCTTTATGGCAATGGGGATTTTAGAAGTCCTGAGTGTGTTGAATACCTAAAAGATTCAGATGTCGTGGTTACTAATCCACCGTTTTCACTATTCAAAGAACTCATCGCACTGTTGGTTAAATATCAAAAAGGCTTTTTACTAATCGGCAATCAAAATGCACTGACATATAAAGAGATTTTCCCGTTGATTCAAAACAATCAAGCGTGGACTGGATATCAGTTCGGTGATATGAAATTTCGCGTTCCCCAAACTTCCGAGCCCAGAGCTACTCGATATTGGGTAGATGAAAGCGGCCAAAAGTGGAGAAGCCTTGGAAATGCAATGTGGCTGACAAATCTTGACATTGAAAGACGGCATAAACAACTTATTCTTACCAAAAAGTATGACCCAACCGAATACCCTCGTTACGATACATATGATGCAATAAATGTAAGGCGTGTAGCAGATATTCCGTATGATTATGCTGGAATCATGGGTGTTCCGATTACAATCATTGATAAGTACAATAGTGATCAATTTGAAATTTTAGGCGAAGCAAACCACGGATCGGATAATGAATACGATTTATTTAAGCCTACAATCAGAGGAAAGGAACTGTTTAAAAGAATCTTGATTAGGAATAGAATGATTCAAAAAAGCCCTACGCAGGAGTTCCGAATTTTGGATTTATTCAGTGGTGCGGGGGGCTTTTCCTACGGAATGGAAAAGAACATCCATTTTAAGACCGTTGTGGCACTCGATTTCAACGAACACGCTTTGGAAACATTCAAATACAATATGCCAGATGCAGAAATTGTTCACGGCGATATTACAGACAATGCAGTCAAAAAAAGCATAATCAAGCTAAGTAGAGAAAAGCAAGTCAATATGATTATTGGTGGTCCGCCATGCCAAGGGTTCTCGCTTAAGGGAAAGAAGCTCGGATTAAACGATCCCCGAAATTTCTTATTTAACGAGTACCTAAATATTGTTGCTGCGATAAACCCAGAAGTATTTGTTATTGAAAATGTAAAGGCTTTGTTGTCCACATCCGCAGGATGGTTTAGAGATCAAATCATCGAAAAAGTAACTAATATGGGGTATCAAGTTGATTACGGCGTGCTGAATGCTTCTGATTTCGGTGTTCCACAAGCCAGACAACGTGCAATTTTTATTTGTTCAAAACACAAGAAAGTAACACTGCCAGTGCCAACAAATTCCGAAAAAGTTACTGTCAGAGATGCCATATATGATTTGGCTTACCTGAATTCCGGCGAAGGTGATTTCGTGCAGGCGTATATTACCGATGCCACGAGCTCGTATCAACGAACAATGAGGGCTGGCAGTAAGGCGCTTTATAATCACAAGGCATCCAATCATGCAGAAATAGCAATAAAGAAGCTTTCCATGATTCCTCCGGAATGTGGAAAGGAATTCTTACCCTCAGATATGGTCGGTAAGCAGCAGTTCTCTGGAACATGGGGAAGATTGAAGTGGGATGACGTGTCGCCAACGATCGACACTCGTTTTGATGCATCATCAAATGGGACAAATAATCATCCTTTCTTGAATCGTGCAATAACGCCCAGAGAAGCCGCACGGCTTCAGTCTTTCGACGATAAGTTTGTCTTTTTAGGCCAAAAGCTGTATATTAGACAACAAATAGGCAATGCTGTTCCCCCGCTACTGGCAAAGGCAATCGCTGATAGGATTTACGAAATATTGGGGCATAGTACTTTGGCGGGTAGTATCTGACTTCAAAAAGCAAGACAAAGTCGAACTTTTCTCAAAATAAAAAGCTGTAGAATGGAGCATTCCTGTAATCCGTAAAAATTGCGAATTGAAATAAAAAGAACCCCGCG
>CAVAGJ010000017.1:0-53367 GCA_963588145.1 Coriobacteriaceae bacterium | reverse complement strand
GAAAGATACGTTGGTACGTTCTCTCTGGTGATTGTTCACAAAAACTAATGGAGAGTACTGTTGGTATTTTTTCTCTGGTACGAAAAAATTGCCAGCAAATCTGGCGGATGTGCCTCGTTGTCTGCCTCATCGGCGGGTTCCTGTTTCAGCTGGCGGCAGAGGCCAAGGCCCGCTACTGCCTGCCCTATTATCTATGCTGCTTTCCGCTGGCGGCGGCCGGGCTGTGCTTTGCGGCGCAGCGCTTGGCTGCCTGGTGGGATCGCCGCAAAAAACGGGCAGGGGAGAAGCTTGCAAAATAATTGTAAAATACCTGCATCCTGCCCCTTGTAATTTGGGGGAGGGTATGGTATACTTATGGCTGTTACCGTGGCTCGGTTTGGGGCGTATGCCTCTAAGGTTCCAACTACCCCTTACTGCGCTTTCGGCAAATGAATATTTTTTTGAAAGAGGTATTTACCATGAGCCAGAAATCTGCTATCGATAAGCAGCCCATCATCGCCAAGGCAGCCATCCACGAGGGTGACACCGGTTCTCCGGAGGTCCAGGTTGCTCTGCTGACCGCTCGTATCAACCACCTGACCGAGCATCTGAAGACCAACAAGCATGACAACCACAGCCGCCGCGGCCTGTTCAAGATGGTCGGCCGCCGTCGCAATCTGCTGGCCTACCTGCAGAAGAAGGACATCAACCGTTACCGTGCCCTGATCGCTGAGCTGGGTCTGCGCAAGTAATTTCCGCAAAAACGGGCAGGGTGCATATGCACCTTGCCCGATTTTTATTATTGCATCACTGCCTTATGTACCAAGGCCACCCCGCCGCTGCCGTTTTGCGCAGTAAATCGAGCACCCAAGCATCTGGCTTGGCTGCTGGCTTTATTGCTCAAAACCGGGGTGCGGTCCGGCCATGACATATCATCCCAAACGAAGGAGAAAACCTATGGCTTACGAATTTGCTTCCCGGCTGGAAACCTTCCCCAAGTACCGCAAATTTGAGACGACCTTTGCGGGCCGCCCCTTTGTGGTAGAGACCGGCAAAATGTGCGGTCTGTCCAACGGCAGCGCCATGATCCGCTACGGCGAGACCTGCGTGCTGTGCAACGTCACCATGAGCGACAAGCCCCGTGACGGCGTTGATTTCTTCCCCCTGAGCGTGGAGTTTGAGGAAAAGCTGTACGCCGCCGGCCGCATCCCCGGTAGCTTTATGCGCCGTGAGGGCCGCCCCGGCGAGCACGCCATCCTGTCCTCCCGCGTGGTCGACCGCCCCATCCGCCCGCTGTTCCCCAAGGACATGCGCAACGATGTCTGCGTGACCATGACCGTCATGAGCCTGGACCCCGACTGCTCTGCTGAGATTTCCGGCATGAACGGTGCCTCTCTGGCCATCGCTATGTCTGACATTCCCTGGGGCGGCCCCATCGCCGGTGTATTTGTCGGCCTGGTGGACGGCGAAATCGTGCTGAACCCCACCAAGGAGCAGCGCGAGCACAGCGACCTGTCCCTGACCCTGGCTGCCAGCGAGGAGAAGATCGTCATGATCGAGGCTGGTGCCAACGAGGTTGACGAGGAGACCATGATGAAGGCTATCCGCGCCGGCCACGAGGAGATCAAGAAGATGCTGGCCTTTATCAACAGCATCGTAGCCGAGATTGGCAAGCCGAAAAAGAGCTTTACCCCCGTGGAGCTGGATCACGCCCTGCTGGCCGACGTTTACGCCAAGCATCTGGACGAAGTCAAGGCTGCCATGGATACCGATGACAAGAACGTTCGCGATGCCGCCATGCTGCCCATCATGGACGCTATCGCTGCCGAGCATCCTGACCTGACCGCCTCTGACCTCGACCTCATCAGCTACAAGCTGCAGAAGAAGGTCGTGCGTACCTGGCTACTGGAGGATAACAAGCGCGTTGACGGCCGCGGCATCAACGAGATCCGCCCGCTGGCTGCCGAAGTCGGTCTGCTGCCCCGTGTGCATGGTTCCGGCATGTTCACCCGCGGTCAGACCCAGGTGCTGACCATCTGCACCCTGGGCTCCACCAAGGATGCCCAGCTGATGGACGACCTTTCTGACACCCAGTACAAACGTTACATCCACCACTATAACTTCCCGCCGTACTCTGTCGGCGAGGCCCGCGCACCCCGCAGCCCCGGCCGCCGCGAGATCGGCCACGGCAACCTGGCAGAGCGCGCTCTGATCCCCGTGCTGCCTGACCAGACCGAGTTCCCGTACACCATTCGCTGCGTGTCTGAGGTTCTGTCCTCCAACGGCTCCACCTCCCAGGCATCCATCTGCGGTTCCACCCTGGCTCTGATGGACGCTGGTGTGCCTATCAAGGCTCCTGTTGCCGGCATCTCCTGCGGCCTGATCACCGATGGCGACCCGCTGCATGGCGGCCGTTGGATGACCATGCTGGACATCCAGGGCGTTGAGGATTTCCACGGCGACATGGACTTCAAGGTCGGTGGCACCCGCCGCGGCATCACTGCCATCCAGATGGACATCAAGGTCGATGGTTTGACTTACGAAATCGTTGAAGAAGCCTTGGAAAAGTGCCGCAAGGGTCGCCTGTACATTCTGGATCAGATCATCAAGCCGGTCATTGCTGAGCCGCGCGCCGAACTGAGCAAGTATGCGCCCAAGATGTTCAGCATGATGATCCCGGTCGACAAGATCAAGGATGTCATCGGCAAGGGCGGCAAGGTTATCCAGGAGATGTGCGCCAACTTCAACTGCAAGATCGACATTGAGGAGGACGGTCACGTCTTTATCTCTGCCGTTGACCAGGACGATGCCAAGCGCGCCATCGCTACCATCAAGACCATTGTGGAGGATCCCGAGATCGGTGCCATCTACAAGGGCCGCGTGACCCGCCTGATGAACTTTGGTGCTTTCGTTGAGATTGCACCGGGCAAAGAGGGCCTGGTTCACATCTCCAAACTGGATGATCACCGCGTGGAGCATGTGGAGGATGTCGTTGCCGTGGGCGATCCCATCTTCGTCATGGTCACCGACATCGACCAGCAGGGCCGCATCAACCTGTCCCGCAAGGACGCTCTGGCCGCTATCGCCAAGAAGCGCGCCGAGGCCGCTGCCCAGCAGTGATGCCGGGGGATCGCTCCTTCTTTGAAAAGAAGAAACCGAAGAAACTTTCAATTAATAATCTGGGGTATCCCGTACGGGATACTCCAGATTTTTGTTTAAGAGTTCTTTCGGTTCCTTTCTTGCAAGAAAGGAACAAAAGCCCCCGCGCCCCGCTTGACGGCGGGCAACTTCCCGTGTATACTTAAAGTTAGAGTACAGTTTAAGGAGTGTGTCATCCATGTACACAGTTGGAGAGATGGCGCGGATGCTGCACGTACCGGCATCGACGTTGCGCTACTATGACAAGCAGGGTCTGCTGCCGTTTGTGGAGCGTTCGCCGGGCGGCATCCGTGTTTTTAAAGACAGCGACTTTGAATGGTTGCGCATCATCGAGTGCATGAAAAAGGCCGGTATGTCGTTGAAAGATATCCGCACTTACATTGAGTTGGCCATGCAAGGGGATTCCACCATTGATGCCCGGCTGGCCATGTTCCACCGCCAGCAGGACACCCTGCGCGCCCAAATGCAGCAATTGCAGGACACCATGCAGGTGCTGGAATACAAGTGCTGGTACTATGAGACTGCCCAAAAACTGGGCAGCATCGATGCCGTAAAAAAAATGCCCACCGAGGATATCCCCGCCGAGATGCAGGCCGTAAAGGCTCATCTGTGCGATTGCCCAGACGAAGAATAAGCGTGTACACACAAAGGAAAGGCCAGAGCTGTTCAGCTCTGGCCTTTCCTTATCAGTAGAAACAATTACTGCTTCTCAACAACTTCCTTTGTGTCACGGGCAATCATGAGTTCCTCGTTGGTCTCGATGATCAGGGTTCGGACGCGAGCGCCCCAGGCGGTAACTTCGACAACATCCTTCTTCTGCTTGTGAGCATCGCGGTTCTTGTCGGTGTCGATGCGGATGCCCAGCCAATCCATGTGGTGGCAAATCTTGGCGCGGGAATCAGCATCATGCTCTCCAATGCCGCCGGTAAAGACGATGGCATCCACGCCGCCCATAGCAGCGATGTAGCTGCCGATGGTCTTCTTGATCTGGTAGTTCAGCATGTCGCTGGCCAGCTGTGCGCGCTCGTTGCCGTTCTTGGCGGCTTCCTCAACATCACGCTTGTCGCTGGAAACACCGGAAACACCCAGCAGACCGGACTTCTTGTTCAGTATCTCGTCCAGCTCATGGCCGGTGATCTCCAGGTTGTACTTCAGGTAGTTGACCACAGAGGGGTCCAGGTCGCCGCAGCGGGTACCCATCATCAGGCCCGCCAGCGGAGTCATGCCCATGGAGGTATCAACGACCCTGCCCTGGTCGACAGCGGCGATAGAAGAACCGTTGCCCAGGTGGCAGGTGATCAGCTTCAGGCGCTCAATGGGCTCTTCCAGGAACTCAGCAGCGCGATGGCTGACATACTTGTGGCTGGTGCCGTGGAAGCCGTAGCGACGGACACCGTACTTCTCGTAGTACTCGTAGGGGATAGCATACATATAAGCCTTCGGGGGCATGGTGGAGTGGAAAGCCGTATCAAACACAGCGATGTTGGGTTTATCCTCGCCAAAGACCTTGTAGGAGGCCTCAATACCCAGGATGGCAGCGGGGTTGTGCAGGGGAGCCAGGGGGCTCAGGTCATGGATTGCCTTGACGACCTCGGGGGTGATCAGGCAGCTCTCCTTGAACTTCTCGCCGCCATGGACCACGCGGTGGCCGATGGCATCGATCTCGGAAACGCTGTCAATGACCTTGCCCTCGCCGGTGGTCATCTTCTTCACGACCTCGGTAAATGCCTCGGTGTGGGTGGGGAAAATGGCGGGCGTGGTGGCCTTGTGGCCGTTGCCCTCGTGCGTAATCATGCTGCTTTCCATGCCGATGCGCTCGCACAGACCTTTGCAAAGAACCTTTTCACCGTCCATGTCGATGAGCTGGTACTTCAGGCTGGAAGAGCCGCAGTTGATAACCAGAACTTTCATGGGGTATCCTCCTTATTTTTAAGGACGCAGTTACGCCCTTTCCTTATTACATTTTTTATTATATAATGTGGTTAGTGTTTTTGCAAGGCGAGAACGCACAAATCTTGCACGTTCTTTTTTTAACAACCTGCTCAGGAGTTTTTTGCATGGAATTTGCCGGAATCATTACCGAATATGACCCTTTTCACAATGGCCACGCGGCACAGATTGCCGCGGCTAAAGCGGCTGGCGCTGCCTGCGTGGCGGTCTGCATGAGCAGCGGCGCGGTTCAGCGGGGCGGTGTGCCCATCCTGCCCGAAAGTGTGCGGGTACGCGCAGCACTGGATGCCGGGGCAGATCTTGTCATTGCGTTGCCTGCGCCCTACGCTTGCGCCACGGCCGAGCAGTTTGCCGCCGCTGGGGTGCGGCTGCTAGCAGCCCTAGGGTGCGATACGCTGGTCTTTGGAGCCGAGTACCCGGACGCTGCCCACCTGATGCAGGTAGCCACGCTGCTGTCTCGGCCGGAACTGGCCCCCTTGCTGCGGGAGCGGCTTGCCACCGGCATGACCTACGCCGCCGCCCGGGCCGAAGCAGCCGATGCCTTACAGCCGGGGGCGGGGGCGTTACTGCGCACCCCCAACAATATTTTGGGCATTGAGTACTGCAAAGCGATTGTGGCGCAAGATGCTGCCCTCACGCCGCTCGCACTCCCCCGGCTGGGCGCGGCCCATGGCGGCGGGGCAGGGGAGTACAACGGCATTCCCATGGCCAGCGCCAGCTACCTGCGCAGTCTGCCGATAGAGGATTGGGAGCCTTACGTGCCTCTGCGGGCAGCGGCGCTGTACACCAAAGCTGCTGCGGGCGGTCTGCTGGCAGATACGAGCAAATTTGAGGTTGCTGTACTGACGCTGCTGCGCGCCAAGCCTGAAACCGACTTTGCCGCTGTGCGCGGCGTGAGCGAGGGGTTGGAGCACCGCCTGGCGGCCGCCGTGCGGGAGGCCGCCAACCTGGACGATTTGTATACCCGCTTAAAGACCAAGCGCTACCCCCATGCCAGGCTGCGGCGGTTGGTGCTGGATGCTGCGCTGGGCATCCCGGCCGACCTGCCCACGCCGCCCTACATCCAGGTATTAGGGGCGTACAAAACCGCGCTGTCGCGTCTAAAACAGGCCTCCCTGCCCGCCGGGACCAGTTTAGCTGACCTGGCGCGTAACGGGGAGTGCGCTGCAAAAATCAGCGAATTGCACAGCAAAGCTGTTGATTTTTCAGCACTTTGCAGGGTCAAAACCCAGCCAATGGGGCTTGCCTTTACGACTAAACCCGTGGTAATATAAGGTATATATGGAGAAATGCTCGTAAAACTGTAAGATTGTTGCATTTTTAACGGGTAAAATCGGTTCATAAAAGGAGAAGAAATCATGGCATTGCATGTAATGGACGAAGCCAACCATTGCCTTGGGTGCAAAAAGCCCCGCTGCCAACAGGGTTGCCCCATCCACACTAACATCCCGGAGGTCATCCGCCTGCTGAAAAACAACAAGCTGGACGATGCCGGCAAGATGCTGTTTGAGAACAATCCCCTGACCACTGTCTGCTCGCTGGTGTGCAACCACGAGAACCAGTGCGAAGGCCACTGTGTACAGGGCATCAAGGGCGCACCCGTGCATTTCTCGGTCATCGAGAACTACATTTCCTCCACCTACGCCAGCCAGATGACCCAAGGCCCCGCCACCCCCAACGGCAAAAAGGCTGCCATCATCGGCTCTGGCCCGGCCGGTCTGACCATCGCGGTCATCCTGGCTCGCTACGGCTACAATGTGACCATTTTTGAAAGCCATGATAAGATCGGCGGTGTGCTGCGCTACGGTATTCCGGAGTTCCGCCTGCCCAAGAGTGTGCTGGACGACTTCGAGTACCGCCACCTGCGCTTGAAGGACATCAAGGTCCGACCCAACACCGATGTGGGCAAAGCTCTGCTGTTGGAGGATCTTTTCCGGGATGGGTACAAGGCGATCTTCATCGGCACCGGCGTATGGCGGCCCAACACGCTGCACATCAAGGGCGAGAGCCTGGGCAACGTGCACTATGCCATCAACTACCTGCAGAACCCCGATGTTTACCACCTGGGCCGCCGCCTGATCGTCATCGGCGCGGGCAACGCCGCTATGGATGTCTGCCGTACTGCCCTGCGCCACGGTACCCGCCATGTGGAGTGCTTCTCGCTGTCCAAAAAAATCACCGCCAGCGAGTACGAGGCCAGCTATGCCAAGCTGGAGGGTGTCAACTTCCACTTTAACAAAAAGCCGGTGGAGATCACCGACAAAGGCGTGGTGTTCCGCGGCCTGAACGAAGCCGAGGACGGTACCCTGACCGACATTCCGGGCACCGAGGAACTGTACCCGTCCGACAGCGTGATCGTGTCCATCAGCCAGGGCCCCTGCACCACCATCACCGAGAGTGAGCATGACCTGAAAACCAACGAGCGCGGCCTGTTTGTGACCGATGAACTGGGCCACACCAGCATGCCCGGCGTATTTGCCAGTGGCGATGCCGTCAAGGGCGCACGCACGGTTGTGGAGGCCGTGGCCTACAGCAAAAAGGTGGCCGAGGCCATGCACGAGTACATGCAGACCCTGCCGCCCGAGCTGCCCGATGAGTACGCCAATGTACCCGTGGCCAATTATGATGACGGGAACTGATTTTTAGTACATACCGTAAGCGCGGGGCATTTTGCCCTGCGCTTTTGTTTTTGCCTAACACAAATCGAAAACATAGCCGTGGTAGGATAGGTGAAAGGAGGCGCTGTTTCGTGAAGTTGCGTTTTGTGTTTTTATAAGTCGCTTTTACTATTTGTATTTCATCCGGGTGTGGCACAGGCGAGAATCCGCGTGTGGATGCAGTTTTTCGTTGTTCGATGATGTCCGGGCAATGGAAAGTGCCGCTATGCCAGGGTCGGAGAGCAACGCGGGTGCGCTGCGGAAGTTAGCTGGGAATGTGCTGTGGTGGGTGAGCGGCACATCAGCCGAAAGCCCCCTGCGCTGCGCCCTCAAGTACGAGGGCAGTTATGTTCCCATCGCCTGCCAGGCCGCACCGGGGGGAGGGGGAGTATTTGATCGTTGAGGACGAGACAGCCGCGCGGAAATCCCCCTTTCCTTAAGGGGGATTTTTTGTTTTGTGCGCCTTGCACAAATTTAAGCGATTATTTTTGTTGATCGAAATTGGCTGTTCGTGGTTGATTTTGACGTATATTGTGCTATAATACAGTCAGAATCAATCAAGCAAAGCCAAGAACAGCCAAAATCACTCACGCACAAACGCAAAAAGGAGGCCGCTCATGCTTGCAGAAGAACGATTTACTCAAATTCTGGCACTGCTGACCGAGAAACGCACTGCCACCGTGCAGGAACTTTGCGAGGCCCTTAACGCCAGTGAGTCCACCATCCGGCGCGACCTGCTGGAACTGGATCGTCAGGGGCGGGTCAACAAGGTTCACGGCGGTGCTACGCTGCCCGGCAGCCAGTTCCGCGCCGATGAACCCACGATGGAAGCCAAGGAGACCCTGGCCGTCAGCCAGAAAAACGCCATCGCCAAAGCCGCTGCTACGCTCATCCAGGCAGACGATTTCGTTTACTTGGATGCCGGGTCCACCACGCTGGCCGTGGCGCGGGCCGTCAGTGGCACGGCGCTGGATGCCCACTACGTCACCAACGGCATCGCCCACGCGCGGCTGCTGGCGCAAAAAGGCTGCCGTGTCTTTGTGCCGGGCGGCCTGCTGCGCTCCCAGACCGAAGCCATTATCGGCGCGGCAGCCATGGCGGCGCTGCAGCAGTACAACTTCACCAAGGCTTTCTTAGGGGCCAACGGCATTGATTTGACCGCCGGGTTCACCACCCCGGACCCCGAGGAAGCCGCAGTCAAGGCCTGCGCCGCCCGCCGAGCCCGTGAGGTATGGTTCCTGGCCGATGACAGCAAGTTTGGCAGCATCTACCCGGCCGTGATCGCAGGGCTGCAGGATGGTTCTATCCTGACCAACCGCTGCCCCGATCCCCGTTACCGCCAGCAAACGCTGGTTAAGGAGGCAGAAGCATGATCTACACTGTTACATTCAACCCCGCTATTGACTACGTTGTCCGGCTGGACAGCCCGCTGCAGGTAGCGGCCATCAACCGCGCCACCGGCGAGGACTGTGTGCTGGGCGGCAAGGGCATCAATGTGTCCGGTGTGCTGGCCCAGCTGGGGGTCGAGAGCGTGGCCCTCGGTTTTATCGCCGGCGAAACCGGTGCCTGGCTGGAGCGCGGCCTGGCTGCCCAGGGCCTGCGCAGCGATTTCATCCACCTGCAGGAGGGGATGACCCGCATCAATGTCAAAATCAAGGCCGGGCAGGAGACCGAGCTGAACGGCGCAGGGCCGAACATCCCCGAATCCGCCATGCAGGCGCTGGAAGCCAAGCTGGACGCACTGCAAAAGGACGATGTGCTGATCCTGGCGGGCAGCATCCCCGCCTGCCTGCCGCAGACAACCTACGAGCGGCTGCTGGCCCGGCTGCAGGGACGCGGTGTACGCACCGTAGTGGATGCCACCCGGAACCTGCTTCTGAAAGTGCTGCCCTACGGGCCGTTTCTCATCAAGCCCAATAACCACGAACTGGCCGAGATCGTGGAACACGAGTTGACCAATGATGACGAGATCGTCACCGCCGCCGCCAGCCTGCAGGCCCAGGGTGCCCGCAATGTGTTGGTAAGCATGGCCGGGGACGGCGCGCTGCTGCTGGACGAGAACGGCGCGGTACACCGCATCGGCTGCCCCAAGGGCAAGGTGGTCAACAGCGTGGGCGCAGGCGACAGCATGGTAGCCGGGTTTGTGGCCGGCTGCCTGCGCACCGGCGATTACCGCTACGCGCTGCGCCTGGGCACCGCCTGCGGCAGCGCAACCGCGTTCAGCGTTGGGCTGGCAGCGAAAGAGGATATTGAACGTTTGCTGGAAACGATTTAACAAACACAAAAGAAGGAGACCCGCTATGCGTATTACGGAACTGTTTACTGCGCAGTCCATTGCACTGGATGAAGCCGCGGCCGATCAGGCGCAGATCATCGACCGGCTGGTAGAATTGCAGGCCACCCACGGCAACATCACCGACCGCGAAGCCTACAAAAAAGCGCTCTACGCCCGCGAGGCCGAGGCTTCCACCTACGTGGACAACGGCATCACGGTGCCCCATGCCCGCACCGCCTGCGTAACCCGCCCCAGCCTGGCCGCCATGCGTCTGGCCTCACCCGTGCAGTACAACGCCGAGGATGACGGCAAGACTGACCTGCTGTTTGCCATCGCCGCACCGGAAAACGGCAGCCTACACATCGACATGCTGGCCCGCATGATGCAGATGCTGATGAACGATGATTTCGTAGAAAAGCTGCGGGCCTCCAAAACCCCCGCCGAGTTCCTGGCCGCCATCGATGCCCAGGAGGATGCCCAGTTTGGCGAGGAATGCTTCACCGAGCAGGAGATCCCCCAGCAGGGCTACCGCGTACTGGCCGTAACCGCCTGCCCCAACGGCATCGCCCACACCTACATGGCCGCCGAGGCCCTGTCCAAGGCTGGTGACCGCCTGAGCCTGCCCACTAAGGTAGAGACCAACGGTTCTGACGGCGCGAAAAATGTGCTGACCGCCGAGGAAATCGCCGCCTGCGATGGCATCATCATCGCGGCAGACAAAAACGTGGAGACTGCCCGTTTTGACGGCAAGCCGGTAATTTTTGCCCGCGTGGATGACGGCATCCACAAGCCAGAGGAGCTTATTAAGATCATTGCCCACGGCGAAGCGCCCGTCTTCCACGCCAAGGGCGGCGCGCAGACAGCCAACACAGCCAGCGCCAATGATACTGTAGGTCATACCCTCTACAAGCATCTGATGAACGGCGTTTCCCACATGCTGCCCTTTGTGGTGGGCGGCGGCATTATGATTGCACTGGCGTTTTTGCTGGACGATTACACCATTGACCCCTCCAACTTCGGCATGAACACCCCAGTGGCAGCGTTCTTTAAGACTGTGGGTAACGCGGCATTTGCTTATATGCTGCCCATCCTGTCGGCCTACATCGCCATGTCCATTGCTGACCGGCCCGGCCTGGCGGTAGGCTTTGCAGGCGGTGTGCTTGCCATGAACGGCACCAACTTTGCTGGGCTGGCCCAGAGCGACACCACCGGTATTTCGGGCGGTTTCCTGGCCGCGCTGCTGGCCGGTTTTGTCTCCGGCTACATCGTCGAGGGCCTGAAGCGCATCACCGAAAAACTGCCCGCCAGCTTACACGGCATCCGCCCGATGCTAATCTACCCGCTGGGCGGCATGCTCGTCATCGGCGCGGTCATGTGCGGCATCAACCCGGTCATGGGCATGATCAACACCGCCATGACCGACTGGCTAAACGCCATGGGCGGCACCTCCAAGGTACTGCTGGGTGCCATTGTGGCCGGTATGATGAGCGTGGACATGGGCGGCCCCATCAACAAGGCATCCTATGCTTTTGGCATCGCGGCACTGGCCTCCGGCAACTACGGCGTGATGGCCGCCGTCATGGTGGGCGGCATGGTCCCACCGATCGCCATTGCCCTGTCCACCACCTTCTGCCCCAAAAAGTGGACCGAGGACGAGCGCCGCAACGGCATCGTCAACTATGTGATGGGTCTGTGCTTCGTCTCCGAGGGTGCCATCCCGTATGCGGCCGCTGACCCGCTGCGCGTACTGCCCAGCTGTGTCATCGGTGCGGCACTGTCCGGTGCCTTGTCCATGACCTTTGGCTGCGCCCTGCGCGCACCCCACGGCGGTATCTTCGTATTCCCGGTCGTGGATCACGCGCTGCTGTACTTTGTGGCGCTGGCCATCGGCAGTGTGGTGGGTGCGGTGATTTTGAGCCTGTTGAAAAAGGATCGCACCGACGCTTGATGCTATGATAGAACAGACGGCCCCCGCTGGGAATCCCTCCCGGCGGGGGCCGTTTTGACTTAGCTTGATATGTTTGCCAGATTTTGCAGCATGGCGGAAAGTTTTTTATTTTCACCGCAGCAGCGGCAAATTTCCCCGCCAAAACATTGTAGCCCTCCAGTGGATGCCGGGGTTTCTGTTACCCAATAACTCATCAAAACGAATCTTTTTTCAGGCCATCCACATAAATTTTTTGGCCGGTTTCCACGCAGTAAGCGGCCAGTTTACCACCAAATGCGCAACCGCAATCAATAGCCAGGTGGCTCTTACCCGTGTAAACCAGCGGCTGCCGGTCTTTCCGAATGATGGGTGTAGGTGTATGGCCTGTAGCAAGGACAATTCGCCCGCCCGGAAAATATTCCCGCTCATAATCGGGGCGTTCCCACAGGAAATCTCCTGGCTGGTATTTTTCCAGTTCCTTCCGCACATCAAAATTTGCCAGACCTGCATGCACCAGAATGTACAGCTTTCCACCATACTCAAAGGTTTGATAATAGGGGATATCCTCCAAGTAATTCATGATATCGGCCTGCACCGTGCGACCAAGTCTTCGGAACTGCTCAAGGGTAACAGAACCTCCATCCTGCATCCAGTCTGCACAGGCTTCCAACACATCCGGTGTCAGTTTTTCGATGCTTTCCTCGGTAATTTCGGCGGCCAGTCGGCGAAGGACCGTCCCCATAACTGCCTCATGATTGCCCATAAGTAGCGTCATATTCGGATGTTCCATAATAAACCGAAGCGTTTGTATCGGCTCTGGGCCACGATCCACAACATCACCCAGGATAAAAAGTTCATCTTCGTTGGTAAATGCAATTTTTGTAAGTAAAGCCCGAAATTGCTTATAACAGCCATGAATATCTGAAATAAGGTACGTCATACATCAATGCCGTCCCATTCTTCCAGTTCGTCTTCGCAATTGGAGTTGGGATACATGTCCGCAAAGGTAGCATCAAGTTCTTCCGCGGTCGGTTCTTCGGACCAGACTTCCTTGCCGCTGTTATATACGATTTCATAGCGCAGGGCATTGTTGGCGCTTAGCTTTGCCTTGCCGTTTTCTTTATAGACGCGGACATTCTCAAAAGGCGCTTTCCCGATCTTGCTTTTGAAGCTGCGCCCTATGCTGGCCCGGACAGCACTGGGTCTAAGCCCCTCCGTCATGGGAATGTCCCGGTACACAGCAGAGACATCTTCCAGTGCGAACGGTTCTACCTTGACGTGACTGTTGGTTTTGTCTGCAACATACACTTCTACTTCTTTTAGGACTCTCCTGGTCAAGTCGATAACGGATGTTCCTGGTTCCGACAAGCCCCAATAATTTTCCAAAAAATCTGTCAGATACTTGCTTACGCTGACCCCATTTTTTGCAGCTTCCGCAGTTAAAATGTGGTAAAGTTCTTCGCCGGGATAAAATTGGATACGATTCATAACGTTCTCCTTTTTCAAAAAAGATTTGGCAGCACATTTCAAAGTCTAGGTTATAACTCAATCATTCGTGAACCAGTATATCACGATATAGTAATTAAGTCAATCACTATTTTCCTCTCCTGCGATACCGACAAAAGCCTCCACACAGTTTCCGCTGCGTTTGCAAACCCGCTGCGGCTGTGCTATAGTAGTAGCAACACACAAAATGGAGGACTGCTATGCTGCCTGTTACCACGCCGGGGGCCGAGATCGTTTTTGAGGGCACCTGCAACTTCCGCGAGCTGGGGGGCTACCGCGCCGCCGATGGCCGCCATGTGCGGCGGGGACTGCTGTTCCGTGGCTGCAGCCTGGATACACTGCACAGCCCCGCCGACCGTGCCAAGCTGGACAGCCTGCATCTGCGGGAGATCCTGGACCTGCGCAGCGCCGGAGAAGCCGCCCGCCAGCCCGATGTGGCCGTACCGGGGGCACATTACCAGCGCATCTGCGGCATGCGGTATGCCGATGGCAGCGAGATGGACTTTTCGCCTGCCGGTATCCAGCGCATTGCCGCCGAAAAGGCCGCCTACGAGGCCAAAGCCGGCCACCCCGTACACGATTTTTACTGGTTCACCGACCTGTACAAACAGATGCCCTTTGGCAACCCCGCCTACCATGAACTGTTCCGCCTGCTGGAGGAGCACCGCGTACCGCTGCTGTTTCACTGCACCTGCGGCAAGGACCGCACCGGCATTGCCGCCATGCTGGTGCTGCTGGCACTGGGTGTCAGCCGGGAGGATGCTATCGCCGACTACATGCTGACGAACACCTACCGCAAGGCCATCATTGATAAATTCATGCAGGACAAGCCTGCCGACCAGTACGATCTGCTACTGCCTGTGGAGGGTGTGAGCGAGTCGATGGGGGCAGGAGCCATCGATGTGCTGCTAGAAAAGTACCCCAGCTACGAAGCCTATTTTGAGGCCGAGTACGATCTGACCCCGGCGCGCCTGGCCGCACTGCGGGATTTCTATCTGGAATAATCACTTTAGAATTATATTGCATGCAACTTCCCGTTTTTTGCCTGCCAAGCAGGGGAGCGCGGGTGAGCGCAGGCGGAGTAAAAAAGTAAAGCGCAGCTGCGCGATTTTTTGGATTTTTACAGCTTTTTTCAAAAAAGTTTGAAATAGCTGTTGACAAACGGTTCCCCACAAGCTATAATATATGAGCGTTGAGGGCAGATGCCCACGACACAGATTGCGATGGGGATTCGCATAATGGTAGTGCAGCGGACTCTGACTCCGCCCGTGGGAGTTCGATCCTCTCATCCCCAACCACACCGCAGCAGCGTAGCTGCTGCGGTTTTTTCTTTCCGGGGTGTAGCGCAGTTGGTAGCGCGCTTGGTTCGGGACCAAGAGGCCGTGGGTTCAAATCCCGTCACTCCGATGCTAAAAAATGCCGTAGGTTCGTTGAAATCTACGGTATTTTCTTTTGCAAGTACACACTTGCCTATTTCCTTTGCAAGCCGTGTACCAATTTGTAGACTTCTTCGCTGTGGTCTTCAAGTGTGATTTTCATTTTCGCCTGATTTCATATCATGTTCGCCAGCGTGTTTGCAATCGTCTGCGCGGCCAGCGCGATGCCCGCGTCCTTTATTTCCTGCAAGGCTTTCCGCAACGGCGCATTGGTTTCGATATATTCCAGCCCCGCAAGCGTTACAGCAGGGTGCGAATACTCCCACATAACCGCCGGAGCTGTTTGGCTGTCGATACCGTCAACAATGAACAGCCCCTCAATCAGCCCAGCCTTTTGCAGCTTGATTGCAAGGTTATCCCGTTTTGCTGCGGGCGCTTTTACGTTTTTCTCATCGATCAGCGCACAGTTGAAGGTCGGCTGTCCCTCGCAAGAGCGAACCGCCGCAAGCAGCCGTGCAATAATCTTGAAATCATCCATAGCGCCCCTCTTTTCGTTCCCTTTAGCCTTTATTTATGGGGTGAAGATATACAAGTACATTTTCATCTCCATATTTTTTCAGGTTTTCTGCCTTTACTACTTTATGCAAATGCTCTTTTATGTCTTTGTCATATAATCGCGGATTGTCTCGCAACGCTTTAAAGATTTCTATAGAATCATCGATTTCTAATATGTCTTGCTTGTTCATCATAAACTCCGTATAAATTCATATAGCTCTGGGTCGTGTGATTTTAAATTTTCAGGGTTTTCTATAAACTCTCTATATCCTTCTGCAAAATAATCAGCCATTCCGTTTGTTATGGTTTTAGGGTCACTATAATCAATTAGGTCAGCATATATTCTGCCTTGATACTTACTAATGAATTTTTCGCTTTCTATGAGCAGAACAGTGTCAGAAAAGCTCTCTGTATCTATAATTATATCTTCAAATTTGATGTTTTCAAGCCCGCTTATTCTTGTCTTTACAAAATCGCTGTTGTTTTCTATGTCTTTAGCATCTGCAAGCGCATGTCCGTACTCATGAACAATGGAGTACGGCGGGGACTTTGTAGAAATATCTACAACACCCGTTTTTCTGTTATACCGGCTTCCTCTATCGCTGTTTGTTATATTTATATATGGGATAATAGACTCTGCTGCTTTTCGATGGCTTTCAGGAAGTTTTAATAGAACATTTTCAATGTTCTTTACATAAGCTTCCGACTTTTCGCCCCTATAATTCAGCTTGTCGAAATGTTCGGATTTCTTCCACCCCGCCCACTCCACATAGGTCATATCTTTTACAAGCACGCTTTCCCCGGTCACGGGGTCACGCGCCCGGCGCATACCGCCGCTTGTATCTACATCGTCCAGCACGGCAACCTGTGTGCAGCGGCAGTTATACACAAGATACCCCGGTGCGGAACTGTCGCCCGGATACATAATCTCGTAGCCGTCAACCTTGAACGGCTTGTCAACGTCTACTGTCTGCCCGTCCAGCACCGCATGCGCGTGGCGTGTGCGGTTGTCCAGCGTTGCCAACCATTGCTTTTTAAGCTCTATGCCCATGTCCTGCGCGGCCTTGTAGCTGTCCAGCCGTCCCGCATTTTGCGCCGCTGTAATAGCCGTTCGCGCCGTTCTGATAGCGCTTGCGCGGCTCATATCCTGCATACGGCTTTGCAGGTCGTCAGCTATCTTGCCGATGCCCTTGCCTTGCAGAATAGAGCTTGTAACGCTGGCTGTAATCTGCTGTTTGCCGTATTTCAGGTCAATGCCGCGCTGTAAAGCCCGCTGTTGCGGGTTGCTGCCGAAGGCCATCACCTACACACCGCTGTCCGCGGCGTTCCTGTTTAAAGAGGTGATGGAGAAATACCGCGAGGAATCTTGACAAGGCCCGCCCAACGGCGTACATTTATACTATAAAATGTATATTAGGGAGGTTTCCTTATGGCGATTCGTGTTGGCATCCTGACTTCCGGCGGCGACTGCCCCGGCCTGAACGCCACCATCCGCGGCGTGGCCAAGGCACTGTACCATCGCATGGGCAGCAAGGTCGAGATCGTGGGCATCATGAACGGCTACGATGGCCTGATCAACGGCAACTACCGCGAGATGAGCCCGGACGAGTTTTCCGGCATTTTGACTGTGGGCGGCACCATCCTGGGCACCAAGCGCACCCCCTTTAAAAAGATGCGCGTGGTCGAGGAGGACAAAGTGGACAAGGTAGCCGCCATGAAGAAGAATTACCGCGCCGCCAAGCTGGACTGCCTGCTTTGCCTGGGCGGCAACGGCACCCACAAGACCGCTAATCTGTTGAGCCAGGAAGGGTTGAACGTCATCGGTCTGCCCAAGACCATTGACAACGATATTTACGGCACCGATGTGACCTTTGGTTTCCACACCGCCGTGGACATTGCCACCGAGGTCATCGACCGCATCCATACCACCGCTGGCAGCCACAGCCGCGTGATGTGCATTGAGATCATGGGCAACAAGGCCGGCTGGCTGACGCTGTATTCCGGTATTGCGGGCGGCGCGGATATCATCCTGCTGCCGGAACTGCCTTACGACATCAAAAAGGTCGCTGCTGCGGTGGAAAACCGCGCCAAGGCGGGCAAGAACTTCTCGATTCTGGCTGTAGCCGAGGGCGCGTTCTCTCAGGAGGAAGCCAAGATGAAGCGCAAGGAGTGGACTGCCCAGCGCGCTGCGGCAGGCTACACCACCGCCACCGCCCGCATTGCCAAGCAGGTGGAGGAGTTGACCGGTGCCGAGACACGCATCTGTGTACCCGGCCACATGCAGCGCGGCGGCAGTCCCAGCGCCTACGATCGTGTGCTGGCCACCCAGTTTGGCGCCTACGCCGCCGGGCTGGTTGCTGACGAGCACTACGGCGTGACCGTTGCCATGGTGAACCGCCACGTCACCGCCAACCCGCTTGCCGACATTGCCGGCAAGACCCGCGGTGTGCCCGGAGATTGCGATATGCTGAACGTGGCCCGCGCTATGGGCATCTGCCTGGGTTGATTTTATATTCCTGCTTGCAAGAGGGACCAAGTTTTGGTCCTTCTTTTTTTGTAAAAAATTGCCAAAGACTATTGACATTAAACCCGCGTTTAATGCTACACTGATAGTGGAAACAACCCCAGGGAAAGGACCTGTTACCTATGGATAAATTACAAGCATTACAAGACTACCTGCGCGAGTTAGGTAGCGTGGCGGTGGCGTTTTCCAGCGGCGTGGACTCCACCTTTCTGCTGAAAGTCGCCCACGATACACTGGGTGATAAGGTCGTTGCTGTGACCGCCAAGTCCTGCTCGTTTCCCAAGCGGGAACTGGAGGAAGCTGCCGCGTTTTGCAAGGCCGAGGGCATCAAACATGTCATCGTTGAGTCGGAGGAGTTGAACATCGAGGGCTTCTCCCACAACCCCAAGAACCGCTGCTACCTGTGCAAGCATGAACTGTTTGAGAAAATCATCGCAGTAGCAAAAGAAAATAACCTGCAATATGTGGCCGAAGGCTCCAACATGGACGACAACGGCGACTACCGCCCCGGCTTGCAGGCTGTGGCCGAACTGCAGGTGAAAAGCCCGCTACGCCATGTGGAACTGACCAAGCAGGAGATCCGCGACTACTCCCACCAGCTGGGGCTGCCCACCTGGGACAAGCAGTCCTTTGCCTGCCTGTCCTCCCGCTTTGTGTATGGCGAGGAAATCACCGAGCAAAAGCTGGACATGGTGGACAAGGCCGAGCAGCTGTTGTTGGACCTGGGGTTCCATCAGTTGCGGGTGCGCATCCACGGCACGATCGCCCGCATCGAGGTACTGCCTGCCGAGTTTGAAAAGCTGCTTGAAAACCGCGGGCAGATTGTGACCGAGTTTAAAAAATACGGTTTTTCGTATGTTACCATGGACCTGCAGGGCTACCGCATGGGCAGCATGAACGAGACCCTGAACCTGAAAGGCTGACGCTATGGACGCAAAACAAGTGTTGGAGCAGGTGTGCAGCGGCGCGATGAGCATTGAGGATGCCGAGCAGTTTTTCCGCCGCGCTCCCTATGAAGAACTGGGCTACGCCAAACTGGACACCCACCGCAAACTGCGGTCCGGCTTTGGTGAGGTCGTGTTTTGCAGCGGCAAGGCCGATGAATTTTTAGCCAATATTTTTAAAAAGTTGGTGGCCGAGGACGGCGAGGTGCTGGGCACCCGCGCCACACCCCACCAGTTTGAACTGGTCAAGGCCGTCTGCCCCGGCGCGGTGTACGACCCCATTGCCCGTATTATTAAGGTAGAGAAGCCCGGCAAGGTGCTACGCGGCTGCGTAGCTGTCTGCACCGCCGGCACTGCCGACATTGCCGTAGCCGAGGAAGCCGCCCAGACGGCGGAATTCTTCGGCACGAAAGTGAAGCGTGTCTACGATGTAGGTGTCAGCGGGCTGCACCGCCTGCTGGGCAACCTGGAGCCCATCCAGCGCGCCAACTGCGTGGTGGCCGTGGCGGGCATGGAGGGGGCCCTCGCCAGCGTCATTGGCGGGTTGGTGCAAAACCCGGTCATTGCGGTGCCTACTTCGGTAGGATACGGGGCCAGCTTCGGCGGGCTTTCGGCGCTGCTGACAATGATTAACTCCTGCGCCAACGGTATTGCCACCGTCAACATCGATAACGGCTACGGGGCCGGGTATCTGGCTACCCAGATCAACCGCCTGGCCCTGGGCACAAAAGAGGATTAACGTATGAACGAGAAAAAGGGCGCTCTGTATCTGGAATGCTACTCCGGCATCAGCGGCGATATGGTCACGGCGGCACTGTTGGACCTGGGCGCAGACGAGGCCGTACTACGCAAGGCGCTGGCCAGCCTGCCGCTGGAGGGATTCAGCATCAACATCAGCCGCGTGAAAAAGGCCGGGCTGGATGCCTGCGATTTTGACGTGGTGCTGGATGCCGAGCACGAGAACCACGACCACGACATGGCCTACCTGTACGGCGGGGTGGGGGAGTGCCACGAGCATGACCACCACCATGACGGGGAACACGAGCATCACCACCATGACGGCGAGGACGAGCATGACCATGCGCATCATCATGATGACGAGCATGCGCATTGCTGCCACACCCACGAGACCGAGCATTGCCACGACCATGACCACGAGCACCACCACGCCCATCGCGGGCTGGCCGAGGTGCTGGACATTTTGAACAAGGCCGATCTGACCGACCGTGCCCGCGCCACGGCTGTGCGTATCTTTACGATTTTGGGCCAGGCCGAGGCCAAAGCCCACGGTGCTACGCTGGAAACCGTATACTTCCACGAGGTCGGCGCGGTGGATTCCATCGTGGATATCACCGCTGCGGCCGTCTGTCTTGACAACCTGGGCATCGAGGATGTCATCATCCCCGTGCTGTACGAGGGTACCGGCAGCATCCGCTGCGCCCACGGTGTTCTGCCCATCCCGGCACCCGCCGTGGCGAACATTGCCACCGCCGAGCACCTGAACCTGCACATCACCGGGGCCAAGGGCGAGTACGTCACCCCCACCGGCGCGGCCATTGCCGCCGCCGTGCGCACCAGCGACCAGCTGCCTGCCGAGTTCACCGTGTCCAAAATCGGTCTCGGCGCTGGCAAGCGAACGCAGGAACTGCCCAGCCTGGTGCGAGCGATGCTCATCCGCCCCGCAGGCAACGTGTATGCGGCCCAGGATGTCATCTACAAGCTGGAATCCAACATTGATGACACCACCGGCGAGGCGCTGGGCTACGTGATGGAGCGGCTGCTGACCGCCGGGGCGCGGGATGTGCAGTACAGCCCTGTTTATATGAAAAAGAACCGTCCTGCGTATCTTTTGACCGTGCTATGCCTGGAGGAGGACATTCCCGCGCTGGAGGAGATCATCTTCAGTGAGACCACCACCATCGGCATCCGCCGCGTACGGATGGAGCGCAGCATCTTAAAGCGCCGCCTTTGCACCGTGCAGACCTCGCTGGGCGAGGTGCAGGTCAAGGAGTGTAATGTGCCCTGCTGCTGCATCGAGGAAGAACTGACCGGCAGCACCGAGAAGCGCTGCTACCCTGAGTACGAGAGCGTTAAGGAGATCTGCCGCCGCACCGGGCGGTCGTACCAGGACGTGAGCCGCCAGATCTTGCACGAACTCTGCGGCAATAAGGAGGATTAACCATGCACATGGCAGACGCATTATTGGCACCGGGGGTTGCCGGGGTCATGTACGCCTGTTCGGCGGCAGCGGCGGGGCGTTCGGTGCGCAAGCTGAACCAGCAGCCCGACGACAAAGCCGTGCCCGTGATGGGCGTGATGGGTGCCTTTGTTTTTGCTGCCCAGATGATCAATTTCACCATCCTCGGCACAGGTTCCAGCGGCCATTTGTGCGGCGGCATGCTGCTGGCCGCCATCGTGGGGCCTTATGCCGCATTTTTGACGATGATCGGCGTACTGCTCATCCAATGCCTGCTGTTTGCCGACGGTGGCTTGATGGCGCTGGGCGCGAACGTCTGGAATATGGCGTTCTACGGTTGTTTTGTGGGCGGTCTGATCTGGCGCACCTTTACCCGCAAGGGGCTTAGCCGTGGCAAGACCATCGCGGCTTCGCTGATTGGCTGCATCGTTTCGCTGCAGTTGGGGGCGTTCTCGGTGTCCGTAGAGACCCTGGCCTCCGGCATTACGGCGCTGCCTTTTGGTGCGTTTTTGCTGGCTATGCAGCCCATTCATCTCGCCATCGGCGCGGTGGAAGGCTGCATCACCGCCGCCGTGCTGGTATTTTTGTACGAGGCGCGGCCCAGCCTGCTGTGGCAGGGCGGCGTGGCTGCCGGCGACAAGCAGCGCCTGACCCTGCGCGACACGTTGGGTGTGCTGGCGGGCGCGGCCGTAGTCATCGCGGGCGGGCTTTCGCTGCTGGCATCGGCGTTCCCCGATGGGCTGGAATGGTCGCTGCAGCGTCTGACCGGCAGCACCGAACTGGAAGCCACCGGCCCCGTGCAGGCATTTTTTGCCCGCATCCAGGAATGGACGGCACTGCTGCCGGACTACAACTTTGCTGGCTCTGATGCCGCAGCCGGGACCAGCGCAGCAGGCATCATCGGCGCTGTGGTGGTGCTGGCCGTGGTGATTTTGGGCGTAAAACTGGCAAAAAAGGCGGTGCATCGACGTGGATCGTCTGCACAAAGCCATTAAGGATGTCCACCGGCTGGACGACCTGGCCGCGCGGGATACCTGGCTGAACCGGCTGGCCCCGCTGCCCAAACTGCTGGCGGCGGTGGGGTATCTGGCCGTCACGCTGTCCTTTGGGCGCTGCCAGCTGACCGGTGTGCTGGGCATGGGGCTGTGGCCGCTGCTCTTATTGGAACTGACGGACTTTGCCCCCGGCGATGCGCTGCGGGCGTTCCGGCCCGTGGCCGTGCTGCTGGCGGTGGTGGGGCTGTGCAACCTGCCCTTTGACCGCGCGGTTCTGCTGTACGCCGGGCCGCTGGCCGTGACCGGAGGCATGCTCTCGCTGGGCGTGTTGCTAACTAAGGGGCTGTTCTGCTTTTTGGCCGTGTGGGTACTGATTGCGTCCACCGGGATGGAAGCCATCTGCGCGGCCTTGCAGCAGCTGCATTGCCCGCGGGTGCTGACCACCACAATTTTGCTGATATACCGTTACATTGTGCTGCTTTTGCAGGAGGAAAACCGCATTGCCACGGCCTACGCGCTGCGCGCACCGGGGCAAAAGGGCATCCAGTTCCGGGCATGGGGCTCGCTGCTGGGGCAGCTACTGTTGCGCAGCATCGACCGCGCCCAGCTGGTGTACGAGAGTATGCAGCTGCGGGGCTTTGCGGGGACTTTCCCTCTGGGGCAGAAAAAGCGCGGCGGGTGGCTGTTTTTGGCGGTCACCGTAGCTTACTGCGCCGTTTTCCGCGCCGTGCCGGTGTTTGAACTGGCCGGACGACTTTTGTAAAAAGGAAACGATACTATGGCAAATTCCGAGTCTGTCCTGACGCTGCGCGGCCTGGGCTTTTGTTATGAAGGCCACAGCGCTGCGCCGGTTTTGCAGGATATAGACCTGAACGTTGCGCCCGGCCAGCGGGTGGGCCTTGTGGGCTGCAACGGCGTGGGCAAATCCACGCTGCTGAAAATTTTGGTGGGCATTCTGCCCATGCAGCAGGGCACGCTGGAAGTGGCGTGCCTTGCGATGCAGCGCGAAAATTTGGCGGCTATCCGGCGGAAAGTAGGGTATATTTTCCAGGATTCAGACAGCCAGCTGTTCATGCCCACGGTGGCGGCGGACGTTGCCTTTGCGGCGCAGAACTACGGCTACCCACCCGAGGAAGTAGCCGCCCGCACCCGCCGCGCCCTGCAGCAAGTACACATTGAGGATTGCGCCGACCGGCCGGTGTACCGGCTTTCCGGCGGGCAGAAGAAGCTGGCATCCATCGCGGGCATTCTGACGCTGGATCCTGATCTGATCTTAATGGACGAGCCCTCCGCCGCACTGGACCCGAAAAACCGGCGCAACCTCATCGAAATTTTACGCGGGCTCCCCTGCGGGATGCTGATTGCTTCCCACGACCTGGATTTTATCTATGACACCTGCGACCGGGTGGTTTTATTACATCAGGGCCGCGTGGCGGCGGATGGGCCGTGTGGGGATATTTTGCATGATGGTGGGCTATTGGCACAGTGCGATTTGGAGTTGCCGTTAAGGTTTCAGAAGATATAAACGCATGTGCGGTGTAGGGGCGCACAGTGTGCGCCCGCGGGCCGATGCGAGCATCGGCCCCTACAATAATCCGTAGCCGTACCCAAAAGGCTGCCCTTGGGGGGAGCCGCTATAAAATTCGTATTCTATATATCAAAAGGAGGACCACTCTCATGGCAAAGTCTACTGTTTATTTCACCAAAGCAATCACCCCCGAAGCTGTGCTGAAAATGTACCGCCAGCTGGGCGTGGAACTGCCCGGCAAGGTGGCCGTTAAGGTCCACAGCGGCGAGGATGGCAACCAGAACTTCCTGCGCCCCGAGTTCATGAAGCCGGTCATCGAGGCCGTCCACGGCACCGTGGTCGAGTGCAACACTGCCTACGGCGGTGCCCGCAACGAGACCCCCAAGCACATGCAGCTGATGAAAAAACACGGCTGGAGCGACCTGTTTGACGTGGACATCATGGATGCCGAGGGCCCGGACGTGGTCTGGCCCGTGAAGAACGGCAAGGTTTTGAGCGAAAACCTGCTGGGCAAGAACATTGAAAACTACGACAGCATGCTGGTTTTGATCCACTTTAAGGGCCATCCCATGGGCGGTTACGGCGGCGCGTTGAAGCAGCTGTCCATCGGCTGTGCTTCCAGCGCCGGCAAGGCCTACATCCACTCTGGCGGCAAGGTCAAGGACCAGGCCGTGCTGTGGGAGAACATCTGCCCGCAGGATACTTTCCTGGAGGCCATGGCCGATGCCGCCAGCACCGTGACCGACCACTTTGCCGGCAAGATTGCCTACGTGGCCGTGATGAAGAACCTGTCTGTCGACTGCGACTGCTGCGCCGTGGCCGAGAACCCCTGCATGGGCGACATCGGCATCCTGTCCAGCCTGGACCCCGTGGCGCTGGACCGCGCCTGCCTGGACCTGGTCGAGCACAGCGCTGACCCCGGCCGCGACCACTTTATGGAGCGCGTCAACAGCCGCCACGGTGCCCATACCATCGAGGCCGCCGAGGCCCTGGGCGTTGGCACCACCGAGTATGAGTTGGTGAGAGTGTAAGGGCGTCCCCCCCCTCGCAGCATACCGTAGGGGCCGATTCCATATCGGCCCGCAGGCGTACAATGCCTACAGCAATTTTTCAATCAGGAAGCAAGCCTTATCGCTTGCTTCCTGATTTTGTTTCTGGCCTTTTGGCACGATGTGCGGTATAATAAGCTTATACAAAACAGGGAAGGGGGTGCGCCGCATGCCACAGAAAATTTATATGGCCATCGACTTAAAATCGTTCTATGCCTCGGTGGAGTGCGTGGAGCGGGGACTGGATCCGCTGCAAACCAACCTGGTCGTGGCGGACCCCACCCGCACCGAAAAAACCATCTGCCTGGCGGTGTCCCCGGCGCTGAAAGCCTACGGCATTTCCGGCCGTGCGCGGCTGTTTGAGGTCATCCAGAAAGTGGGGCAGGTCAACGCCCTGCGCCGCTTAAACGCGCCGAGCCGCACCTTTACCGGCAAAAGCTGCGATGCGCGGGAACTGGCCACCCACCCGGACTGGGCGCTGGACTACATCATTGCACCGCCCCAGATGGCCCACTACATCCAGCAAAGTACACGTATCTACAACGTTTATTTAAAGTATGTCGCGCCCGAGGACATCCACAGCTACTCCATCGATGAGGTGTTTCTGGATGCCACCGCCTACTTAAAATTGTACGGTTTAACGCCGAAAGAGTTTTCCCGCAAGATGATTTTGGACATCCTTGCCACCACCGGCATCACGGCCACGGCGGGCATCGGCACCAATCTGTACCTGGCTAAGGTCGCCATGGACATCCGCGCCAAGCACATTCCGCCGGACGAAAACGGTGTGCGCATCGCTGCCCTGGATGAAATGCGCTACCGCCGCCTGCTGTGGGACCATACCCCGCTGACGGATTTCTGGCGGGTGGGCAAGGGCATTGCCCAAAAGCTGGAGGCCCACAACATGTTCACGATGGGGGACGTGGCGCGGTGCTCGCTGGGCGGACCGCAGGATTTTTACAACGAGGAAATGCTTTACCGGCTGTTCGGTGTCAACGCCGAGCTGCTCATCGACCACGCCTGGGGCTGGGAGCCCTGCACCATTGCCGACATCAAGGCCTACAAGCCCGCCGCCAACAGCTGCGGCAGCGGCCAGGTGCTGCACTGTGCCACCCCCGCCGACCAGGCGCGGCTCATTGTGCGGGAGATGGCCGACCAGCTGGCGCTGGACCTGGTGGACAAGCACCTGATGACCAACCAGCTGGTGCTGACCGTGGGCTACGACCGGGAAAACCTGACCGACCCCACCCGCAATGCCGCCTACCACGGCCCCGTTGCCACCGACCGCTACGGACGGCAGATCCCCAAGCATGCCCACGGCACGGCGAATTTAAAGCAGTACACCTCCTCTACACGGCTGATCCTGGACGCTGTGACGGAGCTTTTTGACCGCATCGTGGACAAGAGCCTGCTGGTGCGGCGGGTGAACCTGGTCGCCTGCCGTGTGCTGGACGAGGATGCGGCCCGCCAAAAGGACAACTGCGAACAGCTGGACTTTTTCTCCATCACCGAGAGTGCCCAGCAGCAGGCCACCGCCGAGGAAAAGGATCTGGAACGGGAGCGCCGCCGCCAGCAGGCCATGCTGGCGATCAAAAAGAAGTTCGGCAAAAATGCCATCGTCAAAGGCATGGACCTGCAGGAGGGTGCGACCACCATGGAACGCAACGCACAGATCGGAGGGCACAAGGCATGACCCACCGTTATGATGACATTATCAACCTGCCGCACCATGTCTCGCAAAAACACGCGCCGATGGCCCGGGCGGACCGCGCGGCGCAGTTCTCGCCTTTTGCGGCGCTGACCGGGCTGGATGCTGCCCTGCGGGAGACCGCCCGCCTGACCGACCAGCGCATCACCCTGGACGAGTACGAGCAGGCCGCCCTGGACGAAACCTTGCAGACCGTGCGGGACGAGCTGGCGAAAAAGCAGCATCCCAGCGTGGAAGTTTGCTATTTTGTGCCCGATGCCCGCAAGGCTGGCGGTGCCTACCGCACCGTGACCGGCGAGGTAAAAAAGCTGGCCGAGTTTGAGGGCCTGCTGATTTTGCAGGATGGCACCGAGGTGCCGATGGGGGAGATTCTGCTTTTACAGCAAATCAGCTAGTATTTTATAAACAATTTCGTTTATTTCTTGCCAAATTGCGCAAAATCCTGTATCCTTTTTTATAAAGTAACCGCCCATGAAGCGGCAAGAAAAGAACATTTTATAGAAAAGGAGCACCCATCCATGAAGATCCAAGCAGCTGTTACCTACGAAACCAGCGCGCCGTATAAGATCGAAGAAGTTGAACTGGACGCACCCCAGTTTGGCGAAATCCTGGTGCGCATCACCGCCAGCGGCATCTGCCACACCGATGAAGCCGTGCAGAACCAGTTCATCCCCACGCCGCTGCCCGCCGTGCTGGGCCATGAGGGTGCCGGCATCGTCGAGGCTGTCGGCCCCGGCGTGACCGAGTTCAAAATCGGCGACCACGTGGGCATCTCCTACGGGTTCTGCAACAGCTGCTGCAACTGCCGCAAGGCACGGCCGTTCGTCTGCAAAAAGCTGAACGCCATCAACTTTGGCGGTATCCAGCCCGATGGCACCACCCGCCTGCACACCGCGGATGGGCAGAAGCTTTCCACTTTCTTCGGTCAGTCGTCCTTTGCCAACTATGCCGTGGTCCACCAGAACCACGCTGTCAAGGTACCCTATGATGATATGGATCTGGCGCTGGTGGCCCCCATGGGCTGCGGCATCCAGACCGGCGCGGGCGCGGTGCTGAACCGTCTGCGCCCTGAATTTGGCTCTTCCATCGCGGTTTTTGGCTGCGGCACCGTGGGCATGAGCGCGATCATGGCTGCCAAGATCGCAGGCTGCCAGCAGGTCATCGCCGTGGGCGGCAACCCCAAGAGCCTGGCGCTTGCCAAGGAGCTGGGCGCAACCGATACTGTCAATCGCCACGAGGTGGACGACCTGGTAGCCGCTGTCAAGGCGTTTTCTCTGTCCGGCGATGGTGTCAACTACTCCATCGATACCACCGGCGTGGGCCTCTGTGTGCGCCAGTCGCTGGGCTTCTTGGATTTTGACGGCATCTGCGTGGTCGTTGGCGCTACCGGCGACATAAGCTTCAACGTGCAGAACGAGCTGATGGGCGATGGCAAATCGCTGATTGGTGTTATCGAGGGTGACTCCATCCCCAAGGAGTTCCTGCCCAAGCTGATGGCCTATTACCGCAACGGGCAGTTCCCGTTTGATAAGCTTATCAAATTCTTCCCGTTTGACCAGATCAACGAGGCCCAAGCGGCTTCCGATCGCGGCGAGTGCATCAAGGCTGTGCTGCGGATGGAGTAATTTTATACATCCTCTTATGTTTTGTGTCATCGACAGTTAATACCACCGTATCCCCCTCATTGATTCCGGCAACCGTCAAGGCCGCATCGGGGTAGGGGAGGACCCGCTGCACCCCGTCGAGCGCAACCAAGGTCACATCGACCAAGACTTCCGTCTCGGGGGCCGGCTCCTCGCAGCCATACATCTGCTCGTCTATTCGTTTTACCAGGTAAGTCATGGCGGCACCTCACTCGCAGTGCAGGCGTTTGTGCAACTTTTTCTGCTTATACATGGCGGTATCGGCCCGCTTCAGGATGCTGTCCAGGCTCAGGACAGCATGGCTGCAGGGCAGCGACACGATACCAAAACTGAAACCCTTCTCGTATAAATGCGACCGGTCGCGGTTGAAAGCCAGCTGCGCGCGGGTCATCTTGTCCACCGCCAGTTCGGGCGGGCAGCCACGCAGGATCAGGCAAAATTCATCACCACCCACCCGGGCAAAAATATCCTCCTCGTGGATCACGCTGTGCACCGCCTCCACAATAAAGCCCTCATCGTAGTTGCAAACGGTCTCGCCCAGCGCCGGCAGGCCAGAGCAGTCGGCATGCTCGGCTACCATCAGCATAATGCGACCGCTGGCTTCGTCCACGTCCTCAATGCGCAGCACACCAATCTTCAGGTCTTGCATTTTGGCCTGCAGCGCCCACACGACCTGGTCCAGCGGCAGGATCAGGTCCAGAAACTTCTAAGCGAAGTAAGTACCAGCCATGCGGCCCGCACTGCGGAAGATGTCGGCCTGGGTTTCCTTGCCATAGTGGCGGATGAGTTCGTCTTTCAGGGAGTATTCCAGCATACGGTATACCATAACGGACAACTCGGCCCCAGGTTGTCGCGGCTGAAGGAATCGTATTGCAAGTAATCCCCCAGGGTGAGATGCTGCTTTTGCTGCATAAAGATATTGTCTGCCGTTTTGAACGACTTTTCGTGGGCCGCGCCCTTGCGAATGCCTCGACGATAGGCCACCTGCCCACAGATATACATTATATAGTATAACACATGCCCAACAAAAAACAATTTTTTGCGACAAAATTCTTTCAGGCCCAACAAGAGTGCTGCATATTTCTCGTGCAGGTTGCACAAAAATGGACAAAAAGCTCCTAAAACGAGCGCAATTTCTATGCGTTCCGGCATTTTGGGGCGCTAACATTTTTTCTGCGAGGTATCGCAGGTTCACATTTTTTTCAAACTTTTTCCATTTTTTGAAATATATTATTGCCTTTTTGCACAAAATCTGCTATACTAAACACAATCTTTCAATCACATTGCGCTTACGCGCCTTCGTAAGCGACTACCATGAGAAGGAGGAATATTTTTATGGAATTTGTGATTGGTATCATTCTTGTCCTGACCTTTTTCGGCTTGGCCTACTACTGCGTTAAAGGTCACAACCTGATGATCGGCTTCCTGATCATCTCCATTGTCTGGACTGCGCTGTCTCTGCTGGGCACTGTGGTCGCATCTCCGGAGTTCATTGCCGAGAACCCGGTTTTGCAATTCGGCGGAGACACAGGTACTACGCTGGTATCGATTCTGAACAAGATCTACCAGTCCGCCCCCGAAGGCTGGGGCACTACGCTGGTCAACGTCTGCTGGGGCGCTTGGTTTGGCCGCGTCCTGATGGAGACCGGCATCGCTTCCACCCTGATCCGCAAGACTGTTGAGCTGGGCGGTGATCGTCCCATCATCACCATCGTCCTGCTGAACATCGTGACCGCCTTCATCTTCACCGCCATGATGGGCGCTGGCCCCGTTATTGCCATCGGCGTTATCGTCCTGCCCATCCTGATGTCCCTGGGCATCCCCAAGGCCATCGCTATGTTCACCTTTATGGGTTCGGTCTCTGCTGGTATGTACCTGAACCCTGTCCTGCAGTTCTCTCAGCTGCGCGCTTTTATCTGCGCTTCTGACGAGATGCCCGAGTTCTCTTTCAGCTGGTACACCTCTCACTGGGGCATCTATGCGCTGATCATCAGCGTTGTGATCGTCTCCGTGCTGACTGGTATCTACCTGAAAATCGGCAAGAAGAGCCACGCTTGGGCTGCCCAGGCTGCCCCGAGGAACACCCAGACCGATGCCCCGCTGATCGCCTTGATCCTGCCCATTGTGCCTGTTGTTCTGAAGATCTGGCTCGACTTCTCCGTCATCGGCGGCTTCGTCATCGCCGGTTTTGCTGCCCTGTTCCTCTGCGGCAAGATGAACAAGTCCTTCAAGGAGAACTGCCAGCTGGTCAACAAGCTGTACTATGACGGCGTGGTCGACACCGCTCCGCTGGTTGGCTTCCTTCTGACCCTGCCCATGTTCAACACCTGCGCTTCTTATACTTCCCCCTACTTCAAGGAAGTTCTGGGCGGCATCATGCCCACCAACGAGCTGGTCGTCTGCGCCCTATTCGCTGCCCTGTCCATCCTGGGCTTCTTCCGTGGCCCCCTGACCCTGTACGGTTGCGGTGCTGCCACCCTAGGCGTGCTGTCCTCCGTTGGTCACTTCAGCGTCCCGTTCCTGTTCTGCGTGTTTACCATCCCGGCAACCACCGTCAACGTTGGTTCCTGCATCACCCAGTCCTGGATCGCCTGGGGCCTGGCCTACACCAAGGTCGAGTCTCGCGACTATCTGAAGCTGTCCATTCCGTTCGCATACATCTGCTCCATCCTGCTGTACGTGCTGACCGCCTTCACGGTCACCGGCCTTGGCCCCGAGTGGTTCCTGTCCTAAGGCCTGATGCAGCTTTGATTTAAGCAGCTAAAAATTGCTGTCCCAGTTCGTAGGCTGGGGCAGCTTTTTGTATACTTTTGCTCTCGCATTTTGGCGGCGTTTGTGCTATAGTAGGGGCGGAGAAAATTTGTGCGGCGGCCCGCGCTTCCGCCAAAAGGAGTTGTTTTATATGTATGATGAAGACCTTTTACAGGAATTGATCGAACTGGAAAACACTGTGCGGTTTGACAGTTTTGATTTTAACGATGCTTACGCCCTGGGCAGTACCCTGCGCGCGGCAGGGGAGAAGGCTTCCAAGCCGATCTCTGTGCGTATTGTGCTGGATGGGATGACTTTGTACCAGTCCTTTTTGCCGGGCACCGATGCCACTAACAACAATTGGATGGACAAAAAGCAGCGCACTGTGCAGCTGACCGGCACTACCAGCCTGCGCACCGCTGTGGAGCGTGAGCTGTACGGTGCCAAGGCCCCCTGGCAGCGCGATGAGGAGCACTACGCTTTCTGTGGCGGCGGCTTTCCGTTGTACGTTGGCGGCGAGTTCCGCGGCGCGGCGATTATTTCCGGCCTGCCGCATTTGAAGGATCATGCCCTGCTGTGCGAGACGGTGAAGGCTTACTGGGAAAGCAAGCAATAAACAAACTATAAAAGCAAAAGAGGGACTGCTAAGGCGCAGCCCCTCTTTTACTATCTTGAAAATTAAAGTGTAAACTGAATCCCGCAGAACACCGCGTAGATCACCAGCAGTGCCACACCCTGTGCGCGGTTAAGCTTGCCTTTCAGCAGGGCCGGCGCAGTCAACAGCACCATAACCGCCAACATTACGGGGATTTCCAGCACCAGGCTGGAATTCATACCAAAGATCGTGGCGCTCTGGGGCACTGTGAAAGGAGCCAGCGTGACTGACATGCCACTGACCAGCACCAGGTTGAACACATTAGCCCCCACCACATTGCCCAACGACAGATCGCTGTGGCCCTTAATGAGCGAGGTGATCGCCGTGACCAGTTCCGGCAGGGAAGTGCCCAGTGCCACAAAGGTCAGCGCGATGACGCTCTCGGGTACGCCCAGCGCCTGGGCGATCAGGGTACCGTTGTTCACCAGCAGGTTCGCACCCACCGCGATCAGCACCGCGCCAGCCACCAGCAGCATCAGCATCTTTGGCAGCGGCATGGCTTCTTCTTCATCGTTGTGCTGCTCGGCGGGGGCATTCTTCATCTGCATAACATTGGCGACCATGTACGCCACGAACATAGCCAGCATGATAAAGCCCATCGGGCGGGTGAACTTGCCAAAGCCATAGGCCGCCACACAGTAGATGGCCGCCGCCGCAAAGAAGAACAGCACCGGCATTTTCAACGTTTTGGGGTCAACTTTGCCCGGGCGCACCGCAATGGTAATGGCCGCGATCAGCGCCGCGTTGCAGATGACCGAGCCAATGGCGTTGCCGTAGGCGATCTCGCCGTGGCCGGACAGCGCCGACATCGTGGAAACCATGACCTCGGGCAAAGTGGTGCCAATGGACACCACCGTGGCACCGATGAGCAGTTCGGGCAGATGGAACCGCCGTGCCAGCGCTGATGCGCCGTCCACGAACCAGTCGCCGCCCTTGATGAGGAACAGCAGCCCGACAATAAACAACAGTACAGGGATCAGCATAAATACTCCTTTTTTCACAGTTGGCAGTTATTTTTACATGTTTTATCAGTATACCATATTGTGGAAAAATTGCAACCACCTGGCCGCCGGATTGACAAATTTCGACACGCGGGGTAGAATGGGGCCAAACAGAAAGGGGGACCCGCCCGTGACCTGGACCGAGGCCAGCGGCACCTATTGGATGGCCGTGCTGATTATGGGGGTTTTGGGGTACATCAAACAGAAAGAACTGCTGTGGCGCAACGCCGACCCGCGCCGCCGCACGTACACCCGCAACCCTACGCTGCCCTGCGACTATCTGGGTGCGTTCAGTTTGGGGGAGTTTTGGGGGTACCTGCTGCAGGTGTTTGGTACGCCGCTGCCGGTGTTTGCCAGCAAGATTTTTGGCCGCGCCCTGACCGTGCTGACCGATGACCTGGCCAGCGCCCTGGTGGCCGTTTGGGTGCTGCTGACAGCGGTTGTCCTGCCGCTGGTCATCGAAATTTTTGTCGACCGCTGGTACTATGGGACAAATGCGTTTGACGATGGCTCTACATAAGCCTTCTATAACAAAAGCAGGCAGGTTTTCCCGCTGCGGGGATCCTGCCTGCTTTTATTTTATAGCTTACCTTTACGCCTGGTCGGCGGTTTTCTGGCCGATGTGCTGCTCGATGGCGCTGCGGTCCAACGCCTCGCCAATGACGATGAGCACTTCCTGCCCATCCGGGATGGACTCTACGTGCATCGTGTCGCGGGTGGCGTTCAGTTCGCGCCAGCCGTCCGCGGTCTGCAAAAAGCCCTTGATGCGCAAAATATGCCCGCAGGCGGGGTCGGCAAACAGCGCCCGGGCGGCATCCTGCAACTGGGGCAGGGTGAGGTGCAGTTCCATAAAATACAGCGAGGTAAACGCCTTGTGCTCGTCAAAATGCAGCTTAACGTAGCTGGCCTGGCGGTGGCCGCAGCGGTCCAGCCGCTGCATGTCGGCATCGGTCAGCGCGTCCCAGAGCTTGCACAGCGCATCGGTGTTGGCTGCAAAGCGGCGGGCGCAATGGCAGGCTTCTAACGCACGGTTTAAGTGCGCCAGCGTTGCCTCGGCCTGGCCGGGCGCAGCCAGTTGGCAGCGGCTCATCAGCACCATGCCGGCGCTGGCGGCCTCGCTGGCCAGCAGATACTCGCCCTGGGGGCTGAGTTGTTCCTCCAGCAGCGCATCCACGATGGCAATGACGTTGCCCAGCATGTACCAGCGGTCCAGCGGCTCGTCCCGCAGCACATCGTAGAACTCGTCCACGTCAAAAATGCCGCTGGGCTCCACCAGCACACGGTCAAAGCCCTGCATCGCCAGCGAGATGAGTTTGGTGCGCATCCGGCGCTGGTGGGTATCGCAGTCGCAGCCGCCGCTGATGGTTTCAATGTCGCAGTTATCGCCCAGCAAATCCTGCAGCAGCATGACATCCACGTTCACCGCGCCAAAGTCATTTTCCAAAATGCAGACACGCTGCCCACGGGCGTTGAGCCAACGCACATACTTGCGCAGAAACGTTGTTTTTCCCGCACCTAAAAAGCCGGTAATCAAATCGACCTGTACCATATAGGTTTCCTCTTTCTATTGCGCCAGGCCGTCAGCGGTCCGGCTCACAATCCAAAATGGATAGGATGTTCGTCCAGCGGGGCACATCGGCCTCGTAACGCTCATGCAGCCAGGCCACAGCCGCATCCAGCCCCGCCTGATCGCCCTCGAACTCGGCGGACTGTATCTTTTCTTCGGCGGTATGCTCAACGCTCCACGGCCCCGGCCAGACCGTGACCGTCAAAAATTCGATCTTGCGTTTGCCGCTCTCGTCCGCCGGATCCACCTTTTTGCCCGGCGTAATAACATACCGCATCCCTTTCTCCGCCCCCGAGTAGGGGTTGCCATTGTGAAACCAGTGATAAATCGGAAAGGCATCTAGCATAGTATTTCCCTCTTTGTAAAAGAAAAAGCGCAATCTCACGCTAATGCGTGAAATTGCGCTTTATTTGGAGCGGGATACGAGTCTCGAACTCGCCACCTACTGCTTGGGAAGCAGTCACTCTACCGGATGAGCTAATCCCGCATCAGTGACTGTTATTATACCAAATCTGGGTGGCGTTGTCAATCCTGCTTTTTGCAGCTTTGCGGCTTTTTGCAGCTTTGCGGCGGCGCGGGCCTAGCGGACCGGGCGCGGGCCTTATAATGCCGCAGCGGCCTAGCCAGTTTTACAGCGTCAGCTGTTCGGCGCTGTCATCGGCGCGCAGGATGGCACCGGCGGCGGGCAGGGTGCGCACACGGTAACGGTGGGCCTCGCCCAGTTCCAGGCCATCGGCCAGGGTGACGCGGGCGATCTTAGCGTTCTTTTTCAACGTTACAACGTTTACACCAGCGCTGTCACGGGTGGCTTTCTCCGGGATGAGGGCACTGCCCGCCAGTAGCAGGCGGCCGTTGGTGGTAAAGATCGCCAGCTCGGTTTCAGCAGGCAGGTAACGCATGCAGGCCAGTTCTTCCTTATCGCTGTAGGCTTTCAGCAGCTTGCGGCGGTTCTGTTTGGTCTCGTAGCTGGACAGCGGCACCTTGGCACACTTGCCGTTCTGGAAGAAGAACAGCATCCAGCCCTTGTAATCCGGCGTGACCACCATGTAGAGGGGGACTTCGCCCTCCTCCATGCCCAGGGACGAGGCGACATAATCACCCAGCACACTGGCCTTGCTGTCGCCAAAGTCGTAAGCATGAGATTTGTACACCTGGTGGTGATTTGTAAAGAACAGCAGTTCTACGCTGTTGGTGCTCTCGCAGGTGAACAGCACTTCGTCGCCGTCTTTCAGCTTCTGCTCGCCGCTCATGCGCAGGCTTTGCGGGGTGATCTTTTTAAAGTAACCATCCCGCGTGAAGAACAGGTGCACAGGGTAATCCGGCACCTGCTCATCCGGCTCATCGGCCTCGGCGGCGGGGACTTCATACAAAATCTCGCAGCGGCGGGGCTTACCGTATTTCTTCGCCACATCGCCCAATTCCTGCATGATAATGCGGTTGATGCGGGCCGGGCGCTTGAGGATATCCTGCAGGTCCGCAATCGCGTTCTCCAGTTCCTCGATCTCCTCGGTGCGCTTGAGAATATACTCACGGTTGAGGTGGCGCAGTTTGATCTCGGCCACGTACTCGGCCTGGACCTCATCGATGCCGAAGCCGATCATCAAGTTGGGGACGACCTCGGATTCTTCGGCGGTGTTGCGCACAATTTCGATGGCCTTGTCGATGTCCAGCAGGATCGCTTTCAGGCCTTCCAGCAGATGCAGGCGCTTTTCCTTGCCCTTCAAATCGTAGTAAGTGCGGCGGCGCACACACTCGGCGCGGAAGGCGATCCACTCCAGCAGAATGTCCCGCACACCCAGCACCTTGGGCTGGCCGCCGATCAGCACGTTGAAGTTGCAGGCAAAGCTGTCCTCTAGAGGCGTAGCTTTGAACAGGCGAGCCATGAGTTTATCTGGGTCCTGGCCGCGCTTGAGGTCGATGGTCAGTTTCAGGCCGTTGAGGTCGGTCTCATCGCGCATGTCGGAGATTTCACGGATCTTGCCCAGCTTGACCAGTTCAGTGATCTTATCCATGATTGCTTCTACGGTGGTCGTAGGCGGAATACGCGTTACATCGATGCAATTGTTTTCTTTATCGTAACTCCACTGGGCACGGACGCGGACACCGCCACGGCCTTTTTCCAGCACGCTCTGCATCTCGGCCGCATCGTACAGAATGGTGCCGCCTCCCACAAAGTCAGGCGCAGGGATAATCTCCCGCAGGTCAGCCTGGGGGTCTTTCATCAGGGCGATGGTGGCGTTGCACAGTTCTTCCAGGCTGAAAGAGCAGATGTTGGAGGCCATGCCGACCGCGATTCCCAGCGTATTGTTAGCCAGAATGGTGGGAAAAGTGACCGGCAGCAGGGTAGGTTCTGTCGTTGTACCGTCATAGTTTGGCACAAAATCTACGGTATCCTTGTCAATGTCGCGGAACAGCTCGTCACAAACAGGTTCCAGCTTGGCCTCGGTATAACGGGCAGCAGCGTAAGCCATATCGCGGCTGTACGCCTTGCCGAAGTTACCCTTAGAGTCGACAAACGGCACCAGCAGGCTCTCGTTAGAGCGGCCCATACGCACCATCGTATCGTAGATAGCGGCATCGCCGTGGGGATTCAGGTGCATGGTGCTGCCCACGATGTTAGCACTTTTGGTGCGGTTTCCCTTGAGCAGGCCCATACCGTACATGGTATACAGCAGCTTGCGGTGCGCCGGTTTAAACCCATCGATCTCCGGCAGCGCGCGGGAGACGATGACGCTCATGGCGTAGGGCATATAGTTGGTTTCCAGCGTATCGGTGATGGGAGATTCCAGCACCTCGCCTGCCGAGAGGATCTCGACGTTGTCGCCCAGCTGGGGCCGGGCGGCAATGATTTTCTTTTCTTTTCGTTTTGCCATCGTTGTTTTTCCCTTACTCAGCTTACATCCAAATCATCCAGATACTCTGCGCCGTGTTCGGCAATGTGGTCCTTACGGCCCTGCAGGTTATCGCCCAGCAGCAAGTCGAAAACCTCGGCGGTGCGTTCCGCATCAGTGGGCAGGACCTTGATCAGCCGCCGGCTTTCGGGGCTCATGGTGGTCAGCCACATCATTTCGGGGTCGTTCTCGCCCAAACCTTTCGAGCGCTGGATCGTGTATTTCTCGCCATCAATGCGGCGCAGGATGTCGGCCTTTTCCGGCTCGGTGTAAGCAAAATAGGTCTTGTTTTTGGTGTTGATCTCGTACAGCGGCGACTCGGCGATGTAGACATAGCCCTTGTTGATGAGGGTGGGGGTCAGGCGGTAGAGCATCGTCAGCACCAGGGTGCGGATCTGGTAGCCGTCCACGTCAGCATCGGTACAGATGACCACTTTGTTGAACCGCAGGTTATCCAGGTTGAAGCTGGCCAGGTCCTTGTTGTGGCTGCCGCCCAACTCAACACCGCAGCCCATAACGCGGATCAAGTCGGTAATAATTTCAGATTTAAAAATACGGGCATAGTCGGCTTTCAGGCAGTTCAAAATCTTGCCACGGATGGGCATGATGGCCTGGAACTCCGAGTCACGGCTCTGTTTGACGGCACCCATAGCGGAATCGCCCTCCACGATATACAGTTCGCGGCGGGTGGGGTCCTTGGTGCGGCAGTCGACAAATTTCTGCACACGGTTGGCGAGATCCATCTGCTGGGTCATCGTCTTTTTGATGGTAATGCGCGCTTTTTCGGCGTGTTCGCGGCTTTGCTTGTTGATCAGCACCTGCTTGCAGGCTTTTTCGGCCTCATCGGGGTGCTCGATGAAGTAGACCTCGATCTGGTGCTTCAAAAACTCGGTCATGGCCTGGGCCACGAACTTGTTGGTGATGGCTTTTTTGGTCTGGTTCTCGTAGCTGGTGCGGGTGGAGAAGCTGGAGGAGACCAGCACCAGGCAGTCCTGCACATCGGCAAAAGTGATCGCACTTTCGTTCTTTTTGTACAAGCCCTTGGATTTCAGCCAGGCGTTGATCTGGTTGACGAATGCCAACCGCACGGCACGGTCAGGGCTGCCGCCATGCTCCAGCCAGCTGGAGTTGTGGTAGTATTCCAGCGCCTGCACGGTGTTGGAAAAGGCGAACGCCACGTTCATTTTGACCTGGTAATCGGGCTGGTCAGCACGGTCGCGGCCGGTAGCCGCGCCGGAGCAGAAGTGTACCGGGGTCAGGCCCTTATCGCCGACCAGTTCGTTGGCGTAATCGGTGATACCGTGCTCGTAGAGGTACTCGTATTTTTCAGTATCGGAGCCGGATTTATCCTCAAAAACCAGCGTAACGCCGTCATTTACAACAGCCTGGCGGCGCAGCATGTCTTTAAAGCTGTCGGCCGGTACGGCGATGTCGGTAAACACTTCGGTGTCGGGTTTCCAGCGGATGACCGAGCCGGTGCGCTTGCCTTTGAACGGCTCTTTCTGCAGGCCGCCGAGATTCTCGCCTTTTTTAAAGTCGAGGTGATAGTGGAAGCCATCGCGGTAGATGTCGGCGGTCATCCACTCACTGGCGTACTGGGTGGCGCACAAGCCCAGGCCGTTCAGGCCCAGGCTGAAATCGTAGTTGCCGCTGCCCTCGGCGTACTTGCCGCCAGCGTACAGTTCGCAGAATACGAGGTCCCAGTTCCAGCGGTCCTCGGCCTTATTGTAGTCCACCGGAATGCCGCGGCCAAAGTCCTCGACCTCGACAACGTGGTCGGGGTAGAGGGTGACGTTGATACGGTTGCCGTGGCCGTCACGGGCTTCATCGATGGAGTTGGAGATGATCTCGAAGATGGAATGGGCGCAGCCCTCCACGCCGTCCGAGCCGAAAATAACGGCCGGGCGCTTACGCACACGGTCCGCGCCTTTCAGCTGGCGGATGCTGTCGTTGCCATATTCCTGTTGTTTTTTTGCCATGCGGCGGTTCCCCCTGAATTGTGCGGTGTTGCCTGAATTTGGGTATATAAATTTATTAAACCATAAATGGTGGTGGGTTGTCAAATTGATTTCGCGCTTGTTCTCATAGTAGGCAGGTCAAAATACATCTTTCAGTTGTATCTTACCACAACAAAATCTAGTTTTCAAGGTTTAATCGCAATCACATTCGCATTTTTCCAGGCGATTGCGGTCGCCGAGCAGGGCGGTCCAATATTCCTCGCCTTGATATTTGAAGGTGACCCAATCGTAGCCATCAAATTTGGCGGTGGTCCGGCCGGTGACGCAGTAATTGCCCAGGGGCAGGTAGCCCACCACGTCGTTCAGGTTGGCGGTATAAAAATACTCACACCGGGCGTTGAAAACCACCAGCTTATACCCGTCCACTTTTTGTACCGAAGGGCTGGCGGCCCCGTAGTTGTTGTAGCCGCCAGCCTGTATTTCGGGCAGAAAATCCTTGTAGCTGCGATTCAAATCACACGCGCCGCTGATGCCGCTGACCGTGCCGCTGCCACTGTACTGCCACATCGTGTAGGCCCCGGTGTAGCCCAGCGTGGCGCGGTAATCTGCCACCCACAGCGGGTAATCGGCCAGGGCTCCCGCGTTTAAATAGCTGTTGATGTAGCTTGTGTAGCTGTACCACCCGGCATACCATTTGCGCTGGTACAAAATATCCATGGCGTACTGCACCAGGCTGGTCAGTTCAGCGCGGCCCAGGCTGGTCAGGCTGCTGTCCTCCACATCCACGAACACCGGGTACTCCAGTTTGATACCCTCCAGCACATTTAAAAAGGTAGAAAGTTCGCTGGCCACGGCGGCGCGGGTGCGGGCGTAGGTGTAGTAGTAGGCCCCCACCCGCAGCCCAGCGCTATGGGCCCCGGTGACGTTTTGCAAAAAGTACGGGTCTACGTACAATCCACCACTGTTGCTGGACCTCACCCGCACGATGGCGAACTGCTTGCCTGCGGCGGCCACCTGGGTCCAGTTGATGCTGCCCTGGTAGCGGGACACGTCGATGCCGTTTTGAAACAAAGCCATAAAAAATCCCCCTTTGCAGCATAGTATGCAAAAGGGGAGGGCGTATGTTCAGCGGCTGGCAAAGGCCGGGTTTGCGGTACGGGTGCCGTAAACGGGCTGCAGCGCGGCGTGGGCAGCGCGGACTTCGGCGGGCACGTCCACATGGGCGATGAAGTTTTTCCCGTTTGGGCCGTAGCCGTCAGCATCATCTGTCAGGCGGGGGATCTCGCCCATTAGCAGGTTGACGTAGCGGTCAACATCCCACATGCCATGGATGTTTTGCGCGTAGGTAAGCGTGTTATCGCGCACCACCACTTCGGCGCGGTAGGCGGCGTAGTTCAGGCAGCGGATGTCCGGGGCCAGTTTAGCCAGACCCGCAGCCATGCGGCGCTGCATCGTGGCATCCTGGGTCAGAATGATGCTGCGGCAGGGCACATCGTGGGTGCGCAGCAGGTCCAGCAGATAGCTGATGTTGTTGCCGCAGTTGGTGGACTGCGTTTCCAGCAGGTCGGCCTCGCAGCCATGGACGGTGCGCAGGTAACGCTGAAAGACCTCGGCCTCGGGCAGATCGGCGGTCTCGATGGCCGGGTACTCGTCATGGACGCGCTGGCGCAGAGTCTCGGTGGTATGGCCCGCGCCGCCAACGATGACGTAGGTATGCGCAATTTTATTGTGAATTGCTTCGGCCAGCACGTCCCCGCCAGCCAGGATGCTGCCGCCAAACAGGACCATAACGTCCACCTGAGGGGCGTGGATGGCAGTTCGCACCGCCTGCTGGGTCAGCGTCGCCAAATCCCGCGGGGCGCAGAAATCGGCGATTGTATTGATGTGGTTTGCAATGGTCTGCATGTCCATTTTATTAGATCCTCCTTTTGGGGCGGCAGGGCCGGGGGCACCACCGGCATAAAAATCAAATCACCAGCCCGCCATTTACGCCGAGAACCTGCCCGGTGATATACCCGGCGTTCTCATCGCACAAAAACACGATCGTCCGTGCAATGTCCTCAACTGTACCCAGGCGTTCCACTGGCGTTTCCTCGGCCAGCGCGGCGCGGTCCTCGGCGGTAAAGCTGGCCATCATGTCGGTATCGATGACACCGGGCGCAACAATATTTACGGTGATCCCACTGGGGCCTTCCTCTTTAGCCAGGGCGCGGCCAAGGCCGATCAGCCCGGCTTTGGCGGCGCTGTAGGCCACTTCGCAGCTGCCGCCGGTCTGGCCCCACATGCTGCTGATGAGCACGATTCGTCCATATTTCTGCCGGATCATGCCGGGCAGCACAGCGCGGCAGGCATAAAACGCACCGTCCAGATCCACGGCCATCATGCGGTGCCAATCTTCATCGGTGGTGTCGGTAAACAGCTTTTGCTGGGCGATGCCCGCATTGCAGACAAGCACCTGCAGGCTGCCCAGGGCTTCTTCGGCCTGGGCCACGGCGGTGCGCACCTGGGCGGAGTCGCCCGCATCGGCGCAAAGGGACAAAAATGTCCCGGCAGGGGAGAGGGCACGGGCCTGGGCGGCCACGGCTTCGGCGGCTTCGGGGTGGGCGTGATAGGTAAAAGCCACATTGTACCCCGCGCGGGCCAGCGCCAGCACGGCAGCCGCACCAATGCCCCGGCTGCCGCCGGTCAGAAATACATTACGCATCATTTTTTCTTCCTCTTTTCGCGCAGCATCGCAAAGAAATCTTGCAGCAATGCCTGGGCTTCCTCCTCCAGCAAGCCGGATTCGATCACCGGGTGATGGTTGAACGGCAGGGCAAATAGGTCGGTCAGGCTGCCGCAGCACCCTGCCTTGGGGTCCCGCGCACCGTACACTACCCGCTTTAAGCGGCTGTTGATGATCGCCCCGCTGCACATCGGGCAGGGTTCCAGTGTCACAAACAGTTCGCACTGCCACAGCCGCCAGCCGCCCAGCGCCTTGCAGGCCGCATCGATCGCCATCAGTTCGGCGTGGTAGGTGGCGTTTTTGCCGTTTTCCCGCAAATTATGCGCGCGGGCGATAATTTCTCCGTCCTTGGCTACCACGGCCCCCACGGGCACCTCGCCCAGGGCGGCGGCTTCGCGGGCCTCGTCCAGGGCGGCGCGCATCAGTTCTTCATCGGTCATAAGCACCTCAAACAAAAATCGTGTAGCAGACCAGGAACACCACCGCCAGGTCGTAGACAGGGCTGGTGAAAATTTCGGTCACATCCACGCCGGGGCGCAGGCCCGCCGAAAAGCGGAACCCCTGCTGCCGGGCATGCCAGATCAGCCACGCGCCAAACACCGGGAAGAAGAACAAAATAAACAGTTCAACGCCAAAAGACACCGGCTGCGGCGTGTAAAAACGCAGGTACAGGTTTAAAAAAGCCAGCGTGTTATTGCAAAAATGCAAGAGCATCCCCGGCAAAATGCTGCCCGACCGCTCGGCCAGCCAGCCTAAAAACACGCCGCAGGCAAAGGCCGTCAGCCCCTGGGCCAGGTCGAGATGCAGCAGCCCGAACAGCAGCGCCGGGCCAAAAATGGCCGCCGCACTGCCGCTGGGGCGCATCAGCCCTTGCAGCGCACCACGGAAAAACAGTTCTTCCACCACGGCAGGCACAGCGCAAAGTGCCAGAAACTGCACAAACAACTCCGGCCCGCCGCTGGGCAGCAGGGTGGCGGCATCCTCGGCCCCGGCCAGGCGCACCAGCAGCCCGCCGCACAGGTTGGCTGTACTGGCTACGCCCAGAAACACCGGCAGGCAGAACGCCGGGCTCCAGGGTGCAGGCAGGGTAATGCGCAGGTCATCGGTTTGCAGGCGGGTAGAGCGCAGCAGCCACATCAGCGGCACGGCGATGGCCCCCACGGCGATGACGATCTGCAGCAGGCCAAGGCCGACCTCACTTACGCCGATGGGTTTAGCCAGGCTGGCACCGGGGTGCACCACCCCCACCAGCGCGCTGATGCCCGCGTACAGCAGGCTGCGGGCCAGCAGGTAGAAAATTGCCGCGATCGCGCACCACCCGGCCGCCCCGCGGACACCTCTTGTTTTGGACATGTTGGTACCCCTTACATTATATATACTGCTACTATCATACACTTTCCCCCGAAAAAAGGCAATAAAAAAGGCCCTGCCGGTGTGCGGACGGCAAGGCTAAGGAGGGAGAGGAGTCTTGTACAGCCCGCAATGTGCGTTACGGGCATTGACTTTCTGCCAATATAATAGTACAGTATAGACGTGAAGTAAAGCTTAACTTTTTCATATGTAAAGTGAAATTCGTTCACGTTAGGAGAAGTCGTCTATGACCCTGACAGACTGCCAGATTTTTATGACGGTGTCCCAGCTGGGCACCTTTGCCGCTGCGGCGGAGCAGATGCACTTGACCCCCTCGGCCATCAGCCACGCGGTCTCCGGCATGGAGTCGGAGTGCGGATTTCCGCTGTTCACCCGCACCAAAAGCGGCGTGACCATGACCGCCGCTGCCGAAAGCCTGCTGCCGTCCATCCGTCAGATGCTTAACAGCAGTGAACTGCTCAGCCAGTCCATTGCCCAGGTTAACGGCATGCACAAGGGTGTGCTGCGGCTGGGGGTGTTCAACTCGGCCTGTGTTACCTGGGTGCCGCAGCTGGTGCCGCCGTTCCAAAAGCAGTTTCCCGGCATTGATGTACAGCTGTACCAGGGTTCCTATTCCGACATCGTGGATTGGCTGAAAGGCGGCACGGTGGAACTGGGGTTTCTCTCCAATTCCAGCGCGCGGGACCTGGATTTTGAACCGCTCTACGATGATCCGCTGGTCTGCATCGCCCCGGCCGACTACCAGCCCCGCCGCCCCGGCTGCGTACGGGCCGAGGAATTGCAGGGCCGGGCGTTCGTCAGCCAGCAGTCCGATGTGGATGCCGACATCCAGAGCTATTTTAAAAAGAACGATCTGCATGTCAACAGCCGGTGCTACATCGTGGACGACCAGAGCATGATTGCGATGGTCTCCTGCGGGCAGGGATTAGCCATCATGCCGGAGTTGATGTTTCGCCGGGGCACCGACCACAGCGGCTGCCAGGTATTGCGGCTGGAACCTGCCGCCAAGCGCAGCATCGGGTTGGCCTGTCTCTCCCGCGGGAGTTTATCGCCTGCCGCCAAACAGTTTGTGGCCTCAGCACGGGAGTATGCGGCCACGGTGAAATAAAATTGCCAGGCCGCGACATAAAATCCAGGGGCTTCCCAAAGCACCAAAAACATTGTATAATAGTATATTACGCAAAAGGGTAAGGAGGTCTACACACTATGCCGGGTGATCTGCATACGCATACAACCTATTCCGATGGTTCCACGCCGGTGGCTAAGCTGCCGTTTCTGGCGCGGTGTGCCGGGATGACGCATCTCGCCATCTCGGACCATGATTCTATCCAGAGTGTGCGCTATGCCTACGCCCATCCGGTACAGGATGGTGTGCATCTGATCCCCGCCACCGAGTTGACCGCCTACGACTATGAGCGCGCCCACCGTGTACACCTTTTGTGCTACTGGCCTGATGACTGCCCTGCGCTGGAGGATTTCTCCCGCATGATGGCTGAGCGCCGCTACACCGCCATGATGCAAAGCAGCAAGGAACTGGAGGAGATCTGCCCGCAGTATTCCACCCAGGAAGCGCTGGAATTTGCCAAGGACAGCGGCACGTTATACAAGGCGCATATCATGCGTGTGCTGTGGCAGTACGGTCTGGCCGACGGACTGTATAACGAGGTCTACCGCTCGCTGTTCGGGCTGAAACCCGTGCGCGGGCGCATCCTGCACACGCCCCGGTACGAGCCGGTGGACACCGTGCTGGATCTTATCAAGGCCTGCCGCGGTGTGGTGGTGCTGGCACATCCCAGCGTATATCACAGCATGGAACTGGCGCGGGAATTGATCGCTGCCGGTCGCCTGGACGGCATGGAGATCGACCACCCCCGCAACACGCCGGAGGACAAGGCCGAACTGCTGCGTCTGGCCAAGGAGAACGGGCTGCTGATTACCGGTGGCACCGACTACCACGGCATCCATACCGTCACCCCGCGCTCGGTCGGTGCGTTCACCACCCGCGATGAGCAGATTGCACGCCTGAACGATTTAGCCAAGGCAAGAAAATCGACATTTAAGAGAAGCAATTAAAAACGGACTACCATTATAAAAGGAGCAATATCACCATGGAATACATCTACAAAAACAAGGGCACCTGCTCGGTGCAGACCGAGATTGAATTGAACGCCGACCATACCATTAAAAGCGTCAAGGTCCTGGGCGGCTGCGATGGCAACCTGAAAGGCATCGCCAGCCTGCTGCCCGGCATGAAAGCCGAGGACGCTATCACCCGCATGGAGGGCATTCGTTGCGGCCGCAAGGCCACCAGCTGCCCCGACCAGATCAGCCAGGCCCTGAAAGGTGCCCTGACAGAGTTAGGTTAAAAAGGAGCCACCCATGGATTGTTTCCATTATCCCCTGGATACTGAAACGCTGCTGCACAAAAAGCGGCGGCTGCGGCGGGAACTGCTGGCTCAAAACCCGCACCCACTGCACAAAAAAATCGCCATCCTTGGCGGGTCTACCACCAACGAAGTGGCCGACCAGCTGGGGCTGTTTTTGCTGCAATACGGCATCGAGGCCGAGTTCTACCAGAGCGAGTATGCCCAGTACTGGCAGGATGCCATGTTCGGCACACCGGAACTGGACGAGTTCCACCCTGACATCATCTACATCCACACCAACTGGCGCAACCTGACCGCGCTGCCCACCACGGCCGACAGCGAAGCCGACATTGACGCGATGCTGGCCGACCAGTATGCCCATTTTGAGACGATGTGGCAGACGCTGGAAGCCAAGTTCGGCTGCCCGGTCATCCAGAACAACTTCGACCGCCCCAACTTCCGCCTGATGGGCAACCGCGATATCTGGGACCCCCACGGCCGCTCCAACTTCATCAGCCGGCTGAACCAGAAATTCTACGCCTACGCCGCCGCGCATGAGCACTTTTACATCAACGATATCGACTACCTTTCCGCCGATTACGGCCTGACCGCCTGGGGTGATGCGTTTTTCTGGCACATGTACAAATATGCCATGTGCCTGGATGCTATCCCGTCCCTGGCGGGCAGCGTAGCCAACATCATCAAGTCTTTGTACGGCCGCAACAAAAAAGCCCTCGTGCTTGACCTGGACAATACACTCTGGGGCGGCATCGTAGGCGATGACGGCGTGGACGGGCTGGCTATCGGCCCCGAGGTGCCGGAGGGCCAGGTCTATGCCGAGTTCCAGAGTTATTGCAAGGCGCTGAAATCCATCGGCGTGATCCTGGCGGTGGACTCCAAAAACGATGAAGCCAACGCGCTGGCGGGCCTGAACCACCCGGACGGTGTGCTGTGCCCTGACGATTTTGTCGCTATCAAGGCCAACTGGGAGCCGAAAGACCGGAACCTGACCGACATTGCCGCCGAGTTGAACCTGGGTGCGGACAGCTTCGTCTTTGCCGATGATAATCCTGCCGAGCGCGCCATTGTGGCCGCGCAAGTGCCCGGCGTGGCCGTGCCCGCGCTAGACGGTGCCGAAAACTACATCAAAATGCTGGACCACGGCGGCTACTTTGAGGTCACGGCCCTCTCGAAAGAGGACCTGAAAAAGACGGAACTCTACCACCAGAACGCCCAGCGCGCCAAGGCGCAGGCATCTTTCAGCGATTACGGCCAGTACCTGGACAGCCTGGAAATGACGGCCACCGTCAAGGATTTTGAGCCGCTGTACATCCAGCGCATCGCCCAGCTGACCAACAAATCCAACCAGTTCAACCTGACCACCCTGCGCTGCAGCGAGGATGACATCCGCGCCATGGCCGAGAACCCGGCCTGGCTCTGCCGCTGCGGCAAGCTGGTAGACAAGTTCGGCGATAACGGCATCGTTACCGTCACAGCGGGCGAGCAGGAGGGTGACACCCTGCACCTGCGCCTGTGGCTGATGAGCTGCCGTGTGCTTAAGCGCGGCATGGAGGATGCCATGATGGATACCATGGTGGCTGATGCCGCCGCGCGCGGGGTCAAGACCATCCGCGGGTATTACTATCCCACCGTCAAAAATGCGATGGTGCGCGAGTTTTATGCCAGCTTTGGCTTTGAGAAAGTGGAGGAGAACGAGGACGGCTCCACCACCTGGCAGCTGGATGTTGCCACCTACCAGCCAAAGCACCCCCACATGAAAATTGAGCGATAACACGCCATGAAAATGCTACGTAAACTGGGCGCTGTACTGCTGTTTGCCGTGCTGACGCTGGCTGTGCTGGCCGCCGCCAACTTTTTGCTGGTGGACGATGTACACTCTTACTCCCGCGCGATGCTGCAGGAGTTGTACGCCAATGCAGGCAAGGTCGACACGCTGTTTTTGGGGTCGTCCCACTGTTACCGCAGCGTTGACCCGGACGTTGTGGACGCTGCGCTGGGCACCTACAGCTTTAACGCGGGGTCGTCCCAGCAGCTGCCCGATGGCAGTTACTACATGCTGCGGGAAGCCGCCGCACAAAATCAACTTAAGACCGTCTATTTGGAGATGTTTTACACCGGCTACAACCAAAGTGCCTCCAAGGACGTGCCTCTGGCCTGCTACCTGCTGACCGACCACATGCGGTGGAATTCGCCCAACCGCTATGCTTATCAGGCCGAGATGGGCGGTGTGGCCGCCTTTGCTGACCTGCTGCTGCCCGCCCGTCACGGTGTTGCCAGCCCCAGCAAAATGCCCGCGCTTTGGCGCGCCAAGCTGACGGACGGCTACGCCCTGGGCAGCTACAACTACCTGACCTACGCCGATGAGGGCGAAAGCTACCGCGGGCGGGGGTTTGTGTACACCAGCGGTACGCCGCAAAATGCGTTCCACACACTGCTGGATGTGGACCCAGAAGCACCACTGTCGGACTTTGGGTGGGAATATCTGCGCAAGACCGCTGAATTTTGCCAGGAGAACGGCATCCAGCTGGTGCTGTTCACCGCGCCGCTGCCCAGCGCCTATTTGTACAACACGGCCAGCTACCAGGCCTACGTGGATGCGCTGCGGGATTTTGCCGCCGAGAATAACACGATGTACTGGGATTTTTCCCTGTACAAAGACGTGGACACGCTGGACCTGCTGGTAGAGGACTTTTCCGATGCCCACCACCTCAACGGCCAGGGTGCCGAGAAGTTTACCGCCGTTTTGTGCGATACGATCGCCCGCCGCAATGCCGGCGAGGATGTTTCGACGCTGTTTTATGACACCGTGGAAAAAAAGCTGGAATTGACCCCTGACCAATCCATTGCTATGGCGCATTTATAAAGCTGGCCGCATAGTGGCAGAACACCGAAATCCACCCATAAAATTTGACGCAAAGGAGGCTTCGCCATGCTAACCGTTGGTTCCTTCGGTTTTATTCTGTTCGTTGCATTGCTGGCGGGCCTTTGGCGCGTCACACCGCAGCGCCGCCGCTGGCAGCTGATGCTGGCAGCCAGCCTTGTATTCTACTTCTCGCTGGATTGGCAGGGCTGCCTGCTGCTCTGCCTGATGACCCTGCTGGTCTGGCAGGCTGCGCTGCACCTGCGCGGCAGTCCCCGCTGGTTTTACGCGGGCCTAGCCGCCGCACTGGCCCCGCTGGCGCTGCTTAAACTGCGCCCCGCTGCCTTGCTACTGGGGCAGGCGTTTTCGCTGCGCATCTGGGATGTAAGCGTACTGCAGGTGCTGGGCATCGGGTATTTCAGCCTGCAGTTGGTAAGCTACCTGGTGGATGTCCGCCGGGGCAAGCTGGAGCCGGAACCGCAGTACGCCCGGCTGCTCTGCTTTGCCTCGTTTTTCCTGTCCATCACCCAGGGGCCGTTCAACCGCTATGGCGAGTTGATGCCCCAGCTGGATGCCGCTGCCCCGCAGCCCGGCCAATGGCAGCGGGGGGCACAGCGGTGCTTTTGGGGCTACTTTAAAAAGCTGGCCGTAGCCGACCGTGCCGCGCTGGCCGTCAATGCCGCCTTTGCCAACCCAGCCGCCTGTGACCGCAGCCAGCTGGTGCTGTGTGTCGTGCTGTATGTGTTCCAGCTTTACGCCGATTTCTCCGGCTACACCGACATCGTGCTGGGGGCAGGGGAGATGCTGGGCCTGGCCCTGCCGGAGAACTTCCGCCAGCCGTTTTTGGCTGCCAACATCCGCGAATTGTGGGACCGCTGGCACATCAGCCTGTCCCTCTGGCTGAAAGACTACGTCTACATTCCACTGGGCGGCAGCCGCTGCAGCGCCGCACAGCGGGACAGCAATATCATTGCTACGTTTCTGGTCAGTGGGCTGTGGCATGGTGCCGGGCTGACGTACCTCTTGTGGGGCTTTGCCCATGGCGCTTTGCAGGCGCTGGAAAACCACCTGCCCTGGCGCAAAGCCATCACCCAGGGCAAAGCACGGATTATTGGCGTGGTGGGCACGTTCACACTGTTTTTGTTCACCTTTATGATGTTCCGCGCCAGCAGCCTGGCCAACGCCGCCGCCTACTTCGGCGGCATCCTGCACAACGGCGGGCACAAGGCGTTCAGCAACTACTGGGAGCTGGGCCTGACCAGCCGCCAGGAGCAACTGCTTCTTTTCTTCGGGCTGGCGCTTGTCATCGCTGTTGACCTCGCCCACGAGCGGGGCATCCACTTTCGCGACCGCCTTGCCGCCGCCCCCCGCGCCCTGCGCTGGGTCGTCTACGAGGGCGCGCTTTTCCTCTTTCTGTTCATGGGCTACTTCCTGGGCGGCGGTGGATTTTTGTACGCGATTTATTGATTTGCAAAAAAAGAAAGGGCTGCGACCGTATCAGGTTGCAACCCTTTTTATATTTTCCTTTATTCTACTGCGCGTCTTTGCACTTTTCGAGAGAATGCAGTCAAAAGTATGCTCAGACAAAAAAAGACGACTTTCCCTTTTGAAATACCGCATTTACGTAACAGCTGGCGGATTCGCAAGCGTTTCTCTGGGAAACAAGTATATAAAACAAAAGCGATACCTATCATTAGGTGTCGCTTTGTTGGTGGGAGCTGGTGGATTCGAACCACCGAAGCATTAAGCAGCAGATTTACAGTCTGTCCCCATTGGCCACTCGGGAAAGCTCCCATATTCTTTTGTGCTCCGTTGCGGCACCCCGTGTCGCTCGGTGCTTTATTATTATAGCAAAGCGGGACCAGAAATGCAAGTCTTTTTTTAATTTTTTTGAGATTTTTTCAAGAAAATCCGTTTCATACGCTGCATCGTGCAAATTTAAAAAGAAAGAGCGTCCCGCAGGGGTAGGGCGGGACGCTCAAAGGGGTAAAACGGTATTTTTTAGGATAGGAGAAGAATCATGTATATGTAATGGCATCGTAGCCTTGTTGGTTGTCTGGCCTGGACCGAGCGATTGCTCTGGCATGGTCCAGGGCGCAGTGTGTATGATTGCGGGATGTTTCCCGCCTTTGTCTTTCGACTACGATACATAGTATACAGGCAACTTATGTGCAGGATATAAAAGAGCTTTGAACGATTTTAAAATAGTTTTTGAAGAATTTGTGACCACGCCCGCCGGGGCAGGGGGCCTTACAGCTTCAACTTAATAAATTCGTGCTCCATGGCAGGCAAGATCCTCTCCACCAGGTCGCGGGTTTTCAGGCGCAGGCTGCTGGTGTTGATGCAAGGATGGCAGCCCACGTACTCGCTGGCCAGCACATCCTCATCGATCAGCAGCTGCACCTTATGGCCGGTGTCGTTCATCAGGCCCAGTACGCTGACCGACCCCGGCGTGATGTCCAAAAACTGCTGCATATACTCGGCCTTGGCAAAGGACAGCCGGGCCGAGCCGATCTGCGCCGACAAGTCTTTGGTGTGGAACACCTTGGTGTCGGGGATCATCAGCAGGTAAAACGCCGTCTCCTGCCGGTTGCAGAGGAACAGGTTTTTGCAGATCACCGCATTCAGCACCCGATCGATCTCCTGGCAGACCTCCATCGTCATGGCGGGGGCGTGGTCGACCCGCTTATAGGCTACGCCCAGGCGGTCCAGCAGATCGTAGCAGCGCAGTTCCTTTTCCAAACGCCCGGTCGTATCCGCCGGGCGGCCGTTTTGTAGTTCCATGGTAAGTACCTTTCTTTTTTAGCACCCAAACAATGCCGCCGTCTTTTTCATCCGCTCGGCGATTTTTACGCCAAAGGGGCAGCGGCTTTCGCAGGCGTGGCAGCCAATGCAGGCCGAGGCGGTCTTTTCCAGCAGTTCGTAGTGACTCTGCACGGTGGCGGGCACTTCAGACTGCATGGTCGCCAGGTCGTAGAACTTGTTGATCATCGCAATATCCAAATTGGCTACACAGGGCTTGCAATGGCCGCAGTAGGTGCACTGACCGCGGTAAGCGTGGGCCGGGGCGTTAGCCAGCACCGAGGCATAGTCTTTCTCGCTGGCGGTGGCGGTCTCATAGGCGATGGCGGCATCCACCTGGGCTTGGTTGTCGTAACCGCACATGACGGCGCAGACGGCGGGGCGGGTGAGGGCGTAGTGGATGCACTGCACCGGGGTCAGCGCTGTTCCGAAAGGCGAGCGCTTCTCGTCAAACAGGCGACCGCCCGCAAAAGGCTTCATCACCGTGATGCCCACATCGTTTTCCTCGCAGGTCTTGTATAGGCAGGCGCGCTCGGCATCGATGCCTTTCAGGCCATCATCGAACTTCTCGGCAAACATGACATCGATATCCTCGCTAGCGGGCAGCATGTCGAACGCCGGGTTGATGCTGAACAAAATCATCTCTACATAGCCAGACTTCGCAGCTTTCATAACCACCTTGGGGTTGTGGCTGCTGATTCCGATGTGCCGGATGGTACCAGCGGCTTTCAGCTGCATGATATACTCCAAATAATCCGAGTGCTGGATCTGCTCCCATTCCTGCTCGGAGTCAACATAGTGGATCATGCCCAGATCGATGTAATCGGTCTGCAGGCGGGTCAGCAGGTCCTCAAAAGCGGGACGCACACAGGCCATATCCCGGGTGCGATAGTACTGGCCGTCCTTCCAGGTGGAACCGATATGCCCCTGAATGTACCATTTATCGCGTTTTTTATGGATACCTTTGCCGATAATGTCACGGGACTTGGGGTCGGCCATCCAGCAGTCCAGGATATTGATGCCTTGGGTGGATGCGTACTCGATCAGCGCGATACCTTCTTCTTCGGGGTGGCGCTCCAACCATTCGCCGCCAAAGCCGATCTCGCTGACCTGCAAGTTTGTCTTGCCCAATCTGCGGGTTTGCATAGTTTACCTCCCCCTATTATTTACATTTGCTCCGTTTATTTTTATAAATTCTTATACTCTGCCTTCCATGGCGTGGACCAACTCCACCACAAACTCATGGGTCGGCACGGGGATGTTGTGGCGATGTCCGGCCGCCACGACTGCACCATTGATAACGTCCACCTCGGTGCGGCGGCCCGCTTTCAGGTCCGCATAGATGCTGGTGAAACCGTCCGGGGCCTTTTGCAGGTGCAGCCGAATACGGGCGATCTGCTCCTCCGCATCAAAGGGATAGCCCTCGACCGTAGCAGCAGCGCACAGTTCGCGGATGAGCTTTTCGGCCAGCGCCCAGGCATGGGGGGTCTGCTCCACATAGCCCTGGGCCACCTGCAAAATACCGGACAGCACACTGGAGGATGCGTTGATCATCAACTTATCCCAGATCATGCCCTGCACCTGGGAGCAGACCTCACAGGGGAAGCCGCAGCCTGCGAACACCTCGGCCAGGGCGGCAAAACGGTTGCTGTCGCCGGTGACGGCACCCAAAAACGTCTTGCCCAAACCGCTGTGACAGACAGCAGTCTCGCCCAGTTTGTAGCTGCCCTGCTGGGTGGTGCCGATGACGATCTGCTCCCGGGCGGCAAAGTGGCTCAGTAAGGCATCGTGACCCATGCCGTTTTGTAGGGTCATCAGGATGGTGTCCGGGCCGATGAGGGCTTTGCTTTTGGTCAGCGCGGCCTCGGAAGCGCTGGCCTTGACCTGCACGATGACCAGGTCGACAGGGGAGAGGCCGGTGGTATCGGCGATGGCATGGGGGCGATAGGTGTGCTCACTGCCGTCCATCTCGCGGATGGTAACACCGTCATCGGTGATGGTTTGCATCTTGGTAAGGTTGGTACCCACCAGGGTGACATCGTGGTGCTGGGACAAGTAGCCGCCAAACAGCATCCCCATCGCACCGGGGCCAATAACTGCGATCTTCATTTGCGTTGCTCCTTTTTTTGTTTCTTGTTTCTGCGGGGATTTTTCCTTATCTGTATTATACAAAGGTGTAGCGTGGTTTGGCAAGAATTGTTAAATTTTATGTTATTGGCGGGCCGGCCAGGCCATCAGAATCGAAAAGCGTCGAACTTCCCATCGACAATCTGCCTTATCCACAGTATTGACTTAAAGCCCACTCCAAGTGGCATGCTGTAACCTGTGTAAAAGCCGCTGTCCCTTTCTTCATTTTACATTTTCCCCGCCATTGTAGGTTTGTCAATGAAGAGTTACAGAGAAAAAGAAGATAAAACCTGTTTAGGG
>CAVAGJ010000016.1:0-53885 GCA_963588145.1 Coriobacteriaceae bacterium | reverse complement strand
CGCGGGGTTCTTTTTATTTCAATTCGCAATTTTTACGGATTACAGGAATGCTCCGATAAACGAAAAGAGCGCCTCGAAAAAGGCGCTCTTGCGTTTCTGTTCAATTTTGACGATACTATTATAGCAGAGTCATATTGCAGCAAAAAAGACTTTTACCGTGCGGATGTTGTGCTGATTTACTGCATTTCGGCAGATAAATTTTCAAATGCACATTTGTGGCAACAATGTGACTACATAGATTGACAACCCAACAAGATGAACGTATAATGGAGATAAGAAGAAAACTACGGTACGAAGGGAGTTTATTTTATGGAAAACATTGTTTTGGCGGCCAAAACGGATGTGTTCCGCGTCCGCATCAACCCGGAAATCAAGCAGGAACTGGAATCTGTGTACGCTAAGAACGGTCTTACCCTGACCGATGCCATCAATGTGTTTTTCCAGCAGTCGCTGAACGCAGGTGGCTTTCCCTTTGCCGTAACCGAGGACAATGCGGAAATCATCAAGGCAAAGGCACTTTCCCGTCTGACAAAGCAGTTGCAGGAAGCGCAGGATGACCCGGTTTCTTACTCTGAGGATGAAGTATATAAGATGTTCGGAGTAGAAAAATGAGGGTGAGCTATAAAAGAGCCGCTGTCAAGGACATGGAGGCGACCCGCGACTACATCACTGGGCGGCTGAAGAATCCCAAAGCCGCCAAAAAGCTGATGACGGCGCTGCTGAAAGCAATATCCTTGCTGGCGGATAACCCTTACATGGGCGCGGCACTGGCAGAAAAGTTTGAGATCACCACAGATGTGCGTTATTTCGTGGTGTCAAAGCAGCTGATTTTCTACCATGTGGACGAGGGAAACGACACTGTAGAAATTCTCCGTGTGCTGGACGGCAGAACTGATTACTTGTCGGTGCTGTTCGGATAAATAAAAATATAGAGGGCTGCTCCCGCAGAAGCAGTCCTCTTTGTTTTAGTGTAGGTAACCTTTGGGATTTACATAAATCCCATCAATGATAACGCAGATGTGCAGATGATTTCCGGTCACATCGCCTGTCGCGCCAACCTTGGCAATGGTGTCGTACTTGTTCACCACATCACCGACCTGCGCCAAAAGCTGGCTACAATGGGCATAGAGTGTGCAGTACCCGCCGCCGTGATTGATGACTAGATAATTGCCGTAGCTGACATGATACCCGGCTTTAATGACCGTGCCGGACTCCACCGCCAGAATTGGCGTACCGTAGGGATAGGCAATGTCCAAACCGTTGTGGTTGGTGGTATCCTTGCCGGGAATGCCGACATCCTCGCGTTTGCCAAAGAAAGAAGTGATGTGCTGTTCCCAGTTGGGATCATTGAACGGATTGCCGAACCCGCCGCTGGGGGCAGGGGAGTCATCATCAACAAGTGCATCGTTGATTTGTCCCAGAATCGAGATACCTTCGCGTTCCTCGATTTCATGGAGATAAATGGTCAGGTTGTGCGCATAGGCATCAGCATAGCTTTTCTGCTTGTCGTCTAGCTGCCAGACCGTGTCGGCAAAGTAGTCATCGCCCACATAGGAAAGTGTGAAAACCGTGTAGGTGTGATTTTCTTGTACCGTTATGGTCTGCCCACGAACCTCTTTCTGCACCGATTCGGTGCGGACTTCCTCGGAAGTGGTGTAGGTATAGTATTCCGCTTGGTGAGCCTGTACCTGTGCAGACAGATTAGCCAGGCTGATTTTGGTATAGTCGTCTTCTCCTTGGTAAGCGCAGTACATAGAAATGAGCTGAAAGGCATTGTAGGAGACATGACCACCCACTGAATCGACAATGTCGCTATAGGTAAGGCTTGTACGCTCAGATTCTATTTCGGCAAGGGTGTCCTCGTAGGCTTCCTGCAAAATATCCGATACGGCAGTGCGAAGCTGTATCACATTGGCAGCAACTTCTAAATCGTTGTTGATTGCTATGCTGGGCTGTGTCAGTGTGCCAAAAATTGTACCGGGGAGCATGAACAGAACAAGAACTGGCAGCAGTAAGACTGCAATGACAACGACCAGCACTTCCTTGCGGTACTGCATCGCAGCTTCGGCAGCAGCCCCAGCAGGGCCACCCTGTATTCCCGCCTGCGCGATTTTGGCAAGGTTGGGTGCATTGTGGAGAGCCGTTGAGGCTGCCTGCCGAGAATTTTGAGTATCGTTTTCAATCATTTAGTGTCTCCGCGCAGGAGCCTTTGGCATAGTCGCCACCTTGCGCTCATCATACTGCATACGCCCGCGTTCATCCTGAACGGTGGGCGTTTTTTCTATGCGGGTCGTGGCGTAGACTTTATACCACTTTTCGCCATCGCGGGAGGTCTGCTCGGTAAAGTGACCCTCCGGCTTTTCGTATTGCTTAGCATTGTACATAGCAAACTGAATCTGACCGCGGCCGGGGATGATCTCGCGCCCCTGAATCTTACCGCCGCCGATTTCTACGTCCGTAACGCTGTTGCCCATCTGCCCCAGCAGCACGCGGTTCATAGCTGCCTGTTGGATAGAGGACGAAGTGGGAATGGTGGTCTGTTCTGTAACAGCTGGACTGCCGCCGGCGCGCATAGCTATTTCACTGTCTCTTGTCGGGGAAACATCAATTGTGCTATCACCCTCCAGCGCCAGCGGTGTGGCGGGGATAGGGGAGTCCGTCACGGCATCGGTTTCAGCCGTTGCCATTGCAGTAGGGATGCTTTCACCGGTGGCAGGAACGGGCATGGCCTCAGCGTTGCTGGTACCGGCAAAATAGCCATTGAGCGCTTCTACGGCGCTGTCGCCTGTAATGCTGCCGCCGCTCTGTCCGGTGGCAATAGAACCGATGACCTTGCTGGCGAAGCCGCCATCTTTGCCAAGGCTGTTGTGGTACATGGCACTACCCAAGGATGCCCCGATACCGCCTGACTGCCCACTGATGGAACTTGCGGTACTTTGTTGTACGTGACGGCTCACCATGCCGGAAAGTCCGCCTGCAAAGGTATTGCTGGGCGTAGCTTTTGCGGTGGCAGTTGAAGCAGTGGCTTTTGCAGCACCCAGCCCCATAAAGGCTTTGCCGATTTCAAAACCGCGAAAAGCCAGCAGAGCTTCGGACAGCATCGAGCCGGGCGAACGTGAAACACCGATACCCAAAGAGTGCAGGATGCCGTCCAACTTTGTGGCAACTTTCAGGAAAGCGATGGCGCATAGCAACCACAGGAACAGATTCCCGGAGACAGCATCTTTGCCCTGCGCATCCACAGCCGCGGTTGCCTCATCTTCAGTCAAAGCAAAAGCGGCCGGGCAGTACAGAAGTGCAAGGTTAATAGCGGTGAATAGAGTAAACAGAGTTTTTTTCATGCAAAAAATCTCCTACAATGACAGTGGATTGGCAAGGAACTCACCGACCATATTGACGAACAGTTTTAAGCACCAGGCGTTCATAATCAGCAGCAGAAGCTGCCCGCCGAACATCCGACACCAGCTTTTGAAAATATTGTTTGTGCCGCGCGCCGCGCCCATAGCAAAGGCAAGTGGTGCGGTGAAAACCAGAATTCCAAGTACAATATATCGTTCGGCAGCTTCCAGAAGCAACTTTAAGTAGTTCCATGCAAGGACTACAACAAGAATCAGCGCAATCAAGACCACCGAGCCGTTGGCAATTGCTCCGATGATAACGAGCAGCACAGAATTGAAGTCTCCGAATTGCACACCGGGCAGGCTGCTGTCCAGAATCCAGTCATAGAGCGTGCCGCCAATCTGCAAGACAAGGTTAACGATGTCATCGCAATACCAAATCAGCAGCAGGAAAATGACGGAGCGTACTACCAAATTGATGGGGTTCTCAGTGTCAATGTCAAAACCGGCACCATAGCAGCGGTAAAGCTGCCACACAAGGTTTAGCAGCACCAGCCCAATGGCTGTCCAGATGAAGATTTCATACATGGACGAAGCAGCAGGGAAGTATCGCTTGAACGTATCCATATTGCAGCCCAGTGCACCGAGTACCGATGTGGATGCCAGATCCAGCAGGTTCATTACCTGTGTTGCCAGCCAATCCACAATGCCGTCTAAAATGCCCAAAGGCGTTCACCTCCTTCTTGTGAGCCGGGGAGCGCTTACGGATTCCAAGTGCCGCCCTGAAAGAACGGGGTGACGTAGGCCATGATGAAACCGAGGCCGTTCAGAATCGCCCAAGTGATAGCAATGCGTTTGAGCCACGCGCGGGAATCATCCACGGTCTTGCCGTTCTTGGAGAAATTCATCAGCAGCAGGGCAACGGCGGCGCAGACCACAGCAGTGACGGTGGAGATAGAGATGATTTGCGAGTAGACATCCTGCATAATCTCACTGGCTTTCGTCCAGACGGTGGTGTCGGTTGTGGCTGCTGCGGCGGAATTATCCTCGCCGGTTGCGAAAGCAGGCATTGCGGTCAGTATACTGCATAAGACAGTACAAAAGGCTGCCTTTACACGCTTATAAGGAAAAGAGCATGTGTTTTTCTTAGTCATTGAAACCTCCTGTATACAAAAATGCTTTAAGAATCGCCAAAAGTAGGCTATTACCATGATAACAAATTGGCTGTGCAGAAAAAAAGGCTTTGGCTATGCGGATTTATTGCGGATGTTGTGCAGGGTCAATCAGGAGTCAGCAGATTGGTGATTTTCTCGCAATCTTTAGAGGTATAACCCCACAAAATCGAACTGAGAACCTCGATAGCTTCATCCCGGTGGACGTAGTAGGTACGCAGAGACATAGCGATGCCCTTGGATTCAAGTGCCTGCAAAATTGCACCCGCATTCTCGCACTGCTGCGGAGAGAGATAGGCGTAGTACAAAATCCAGTAATAGAACTCGCCCTTTTTGTGCTTGCGGCGCATCAGGTCGATTGCGGTGTCGATGATCTGCATCATCTTTTTGCTGCGCTCCAAGGCGCGGGCATAGTTTTCCAGGCGGTTGCCGCCCTTGTTGATCTCGCCGTCAACAAACAGCGCATCCGTGGACAACCCATATTCTGCCTTGAATTCCTCCTGCAAGTCGAGAGCGGATACTTCCAGATTCCACATGACATCACGGTACTTTCTTAAAAGTGTACGTGTGTCGTGGTAGTGTGGGGATACGTTGGATTTTCGTCTGTGAAATGGCATAAGAACACTCCTTAAAATGAAATTTCGGGTTTTATCCCGTCATTTCTCAAGCCATTGGCAAATGAAAATCCTCTGATTTTTATAAAATATTTTTGATTTTTTTCCGGAGGCGGCTCATACGATTATGAATCATGGACTCTGGCATCCCGATTTTGCGCTCAATTTCCTTTGCGGTATATCCGAGACTTTTATAGAAAAGCATTTGCAAAGTCCAGTTGTCTAACCCTTTTAGCAACTTATATAGCTGTTCATTTTCGATTTCATTCAGTAATGCTTCTACGCTATGGGGCAATTCGTATAGTTCTTCTGCCTCAATTTCTGACATCGAATCCATCAAAATATTCCATGATTTGTAGTTGCGCTCGGCTTTGAACATATCCCAATCGTAGTTATGTAATCGCTGAATAGTATCTTCATCAACTCCTAATACCCGCATTTTTCTTTCTTCCTGCTCTTTACGCTTGCGCCAAATGTATTCGGCTTTGGCTTTGTTGTAAGCCATTTTGTACCTCCATCAGATTGAAAATTTTCAAACCGATGGGGTGAGGGAGGACCGCGGCACTCAACGAAAATAAAAAAGGAGCCATGAAGAAAATTCTTCAATGGCTCAAATCGGCAATTTAACGCAGATGAAATGGCATACTGCTGCGAAAATGAAGTAAGGCTTTTTTTGATGTCACATTTTTACAGCAAATAAGGCACCTCTTCCTGCGTCGGCAATATATCGCTTGTAAATCGGCGCTATATATGGATTTATGAAACATGAACGGCATTATAAAATAGTTTTGAGGTGATTATAATGCCTGACAAGAAACAAGAACTCCAAGCAGTTGTACTGCAAGCGCAGGAAGAACTACGCAATACATTAAAACGGGCGAGGGAAGACTCGAACCTGACTCAGCAGGAACTTGCCGACGCAATCGGCACAGGGATACGTACAGTTGGCGGTGCGGAAAGCGGCAGCGGTAACCCTCGGTTCGACACGCTCTTTCGTATCGTTCGATATCTGAACATACCGGGAGATGCCATTTTTTACCCGGAAACACTTCGCAATGAAGCTGGCAACAATATGGACAAGGTTCCAACTTATCGCCAGCTGCAAACACACCTTGCAGGGTGCAGTGAACATGAAATCAAATTGATAAACGCCCTTGCAGAATCTTTGCTTCGCGTCACACGCAGCGATACCGTGTTGGATGCTGCGCAGGCGGAAAAAGAAACAGCACTTGTATAAGAAAAAAGAGCCCGCATTCGTTTAGTCCAAATGGACTTTCAGAATGCGGGCTCTCTTTGGCTCTATGATTCTGTTTCTTCGAGCATCATCTTGCGTTCTACCACACTGATGATGCTTTCTTTTTTGCAATGCGGGCAGTATAGGGGAAAATGCAGTAATACGGTTTCAGGCAGGATTTTAACTTTTGTTTTTCTTCTGCATAGAGGACATAGAAGCCAATCTGCCATGTTTTTTCTCCTTCCAATATTATTTGCAGCAGTGGTTATGCAAATGAACTGAACCAAGAGGTGGCATCGCTTGCATGATAACATAGTATGGTGAATTTTGATTTACGTAAAGCTAAAAAGTAACAAATCAGTACAGTAATTCATCTTTATAAGATATTGCATGAATTTTTATCCCTGATTGTTATTTTCTGCATCTCCCATTTGCCGCAATTTCGATATAATATAGGTAGGATATTATGAAAAAAGGAGACCACTGCAATGCAAGCAACCAACCTTACAACTAATCATCTGGCGGCCCCCATCGGCATAGACGCCGGGCCGCTGTTTTTGGCGTGGCAGTGTGCCGACGGCGTGCGGCAGACGGCCTATGAAATCGAAGTGACCGCGAACGGTAAGAGCATCTGGCAGAGCGGCAAGGTGCAAAGCAGCGCCATGCACGCCGTCGCGCCCGCTGTGGGCGGCTCCCGCGTGCGCGGGGCATGGAAAGTCCGCCTGTGGGACGAGAACGACCAGCCCGGCGGATGGAGCGAAGCTGCGTTTGAAACGGGTCTTTCCGCTGCCGACTGGGCGGGGGAGTGGGTAGACCCCGAAACCGAAGAAATCGACATCCCCGGCGACGATGCCATCAATACCTTTGCCCGCCCGAACTGGGAGCGCAAGCAGGCCGAGAAGGAAGCCGCCGGCAAGGGCACGGCCGAGCCGTACAAGCCCCACCGCCCCGCGTCCTATCTGCGTAAAGTTTTCACCGCGCCCAAAGGTGACGCACGTCTGTACATTACCGCCAAGGGTTTGTATGTGGCATGGCTGAACGGTGTACGCGTTGGCGACATGGTGCTGGCCCCCGGCAGCTTTACCGGGGATAAGCACCTCGGCGCGCAGACCTACGATGTGACCCCGCTTTTGCGCGAGGGTGAGAACGAACTGCTGATTGCCCTCGGCGACGGCTGGCACCGCAGCACCAGCGGCGTGGACGGCGGGCGCGATTTGTTCGGCGATACGCTCGGTGTATTGTTCCAGCTGGAAGTGGACGGCAAGGCGGTCTGCGTTTCCGACAGCACGATGCAGGCGACCCAGTGCGGCCCCATTCGCCAGAACGACATGCAGCAGGGCGAAGTTTACGATGCCCGCCGCGAGGATGCGCTGACCGGCTGGCACGGTGTGCGCACCTACCAAAACGACCTCCCCATCGTCGGCATGAACACCGTGCCGATTCGAGAACAGGAAGCCTTCCCCGGCAAACTGATTATTACGCCCGACGGCGAGACGGTGCTCGACTTCGGCCAGAATATCGCAGGCTATGTGGAGATGACCCTGACCGCCCACGCGGGCCAGCGCGTCAAGCTGACCTGCGGTGAGACATTGGACGAGAACGGCAACTTCACCCAAGAAAACTTCCAGGACCGCGCCCGCCACAGCGAGGGCGGCACGGCGCAGATGCTCGAGCTGATCTGCAAAGAGGGCGAGAACCACTTCAAGCCCCACTTTACCATCATGGGCTTCCGCTACGCCAAGGTCGAAACCGACGTCGACCTGACGGACGCGGCATTCACAGCCCACGCGGTGTACTCCGACATGGCCGTGACGGGCGAGTTTACCTGCGGCAACGATGCGGTGAACCAACTCGTCAAAAACAGCATTTGGAGCCAGAAGGGCAACTTCTGCGACATTCCCACCGACTGCCCGACCCGTGAGCGCGCGGGCTGGACAGGCGACATGGGCGTGTTCATCGAGACGGGCCTGACCCTGATGGACTGCTATCCCGTAGTCGAAAAATGGCTGGCCGAGTGCCGCCTGAACCAGTACCCGGATGGCCGCATGGCGAACATTGCACCGCCGAACGGCCGCCCCGGCCCGATGACCCCGATGCTCTGCATGTCCGCAGGCTGGGGCGACGCGGCCATTTTGGTGCCCTACGCCCTATACAAACGCACGGGCGACCGCAAAATTTTGGCCGACAACTACGAGATGATGCAGAAGTGGTACGCTTTCCTGCTGGGTCGCGCGCAGCAGACCACTGAGGAGCAGCAGGGCGGCGACTACGCCAAGTACACGGTGCTAAACGGCCTGGACTACGGCGAGTGGTGCGAGCCGGGCGTGACCCCGATGCAGGCGATGATGAACCCGCGCAAGAGCGTAGGCACGGCGTATCTGGCCTACTCCGGGCGGCTTCTAGCCGAGGTGGCCGAGAGTTTAGGCAAAGCAGACGATGCCGCCAACTACCGCGAGATTTCCGCCAACGCGGTCAAGGCCTACCGCGCCGCGTTTACCGACAACGGCGTGATCACGTCCGACCGCCAGTGCGAGTACGTCCGCGCGATCGAGTTCGCTCTGCTGGGCGAGGCCGAGAGCCAAGCCGCCGCCGACACGCTGAACAAGATGGTCGTCGAAAACGGCTATCACCTGAACACGGGCTTCCTCTCCACGCCGTTCCTGTGCAGTGTGCTGGCCCGGTACGACCACACCGACACGGCGTACAAGCTGCTGCTTCAGCCCGATGCCCCCGGCTGGCTGTACGAGGTCGGCAAGGGCGCCACCACTGTGTGGGAAACCTGGACGGGCATCGACGCCGAGGACAAGCCCCACGACTCGCTGAACCATTACAGCTACGGTGCAATCTGCGGCTGGCTGTTCGGCGGCGTGTGTGGCATCCACTATGCCGATGGCGCGCTGACGATTGCCCCCGCACCCGATACATCGCTGGGCTGGGCCAAGGCTGCCTACGATTCCCCGGCAGGCCGCATTGTGAGCGGCTGGCGGTACGACGATGACGCGGTAACGTATGAGTTTGAGATTCCCGCAAACCTGACGGCGGATGTTACCCTGCCCGATGGCCGCGCCCTGACCCTTGCCCCCGGCAAGCACACGGTATAAGGAGAACCGCAATGAAATATGGCATCAATCTGACCTGGAACGACCTGCAAGCTGACGCTGGCGCACTGGCGCTGGTGCGGCAGTATCTGCCCGCCATGGAAATGCTGGCGGGGCAGGCCCCCGGCGCAGCGCGCATTGCTATCCGCACGGCGGCCAGCTATGCGCCGCAGATGTTCCCGACCGCACAGGTCGAAGCGCTGGACAAAGCGCTGAAAGAGTACGGCAAGACCCGCCCGATGAGCGCAGAGGAAACCGCCAAAATCGAAAAATACCGCGCCATGCAGGCCGCCCGCAAGGCAGAACCCCACCCCGAACGCGCCGTACATTACGATGCGTTCCACCCCGGCCAAGTGTGGCTGGACACCAACGGCAACCCCATCCAGACCCATGGCGGCGCGGTCTACTACGAGGACGGCGCATGGTACTGGTACGGCGAAAACAAGGAATTTACCGACGGCAAGAACCCCATCTGGACGTGGGGCATCCGCATGTACCGCTCCACCGACCTCTACAACTGGCAGGACTTGGGGCTGATTGCCGAGCCGGATTTGAGCAACCCGAACGGCAACATGTTCCCCGAAAAATACGTTGACCGCCCGCACATTATCCGCTGTGCCGCCACCGGCAAGTATGTGATGTGGGTCAAAATTTCCAGCGCCGAAAGCTGCTTTACGATTTTGCAGGCCGACAAACTGACAGGGCCGTACAGCCTTGTGACCGAGGACTACTATCCCTTAGGCAACAGCGTGGGTGACTTTGACCTCGTTGTGGATGAGGACGGCAAAGCGTACTTGTATGTGGACACCACCCCAAAGCGTGTTGCCGGGTTTGAGCTGGCGGCGGACTATTGCTCGGTAACACGAGAGGTCAGTAGCCAATATGGGAACCTGACCCCGCCGTTCTGCCGCGAGGGTGTGACATTATTTGCCCACGGCGGCAAAAAATACCTGCTCACCAGCGGCACAACGGGCTACACGCCGAACCAAAGTGACTGTGCCGCGGCGGACAGCTGGACGGAGAACTTCACGCCCATCGGCGACCCGCACATGGACGACGACACGATGGCATCGTTCAACAGCCAAATTTCGCAGGTGTTCCGCGTGCCGGGAAAAGAGCTGTACATTGCTGTGGCCGACCGCTGGATGCCAGATCATCTGCTGGACGGTAAGGAAGCCGACGCCATCCGCCGCGTGGTAGCATCCCACTATGACGCCGAGCAGTACAAGGCCACGCCGGAGGAGGAACAGGCCTTCGCCGCCCGCCCCGACTTGGAACGCAACAACACGAACCGTTCCACCTACGTCTGGCTGCCGCTGACTTTTACCGACGGCAAGCCGGAGATCCGCTGGCACGACAGCTGGCGGTGGGAAGATTTTGAGTAACGAATAAGACAAAGCGCCCCGCCGTGAATCCATGTGATTCACGGCGGGGCGCTTGTCATGTTACATATGCTTCTTCAAATATTCCGCGCTGAGTTGTAAGCTTTTGACGGGGGAGTTGTCCACCCAGTTGCGGTGGCTTTCGAGGATCACGGCGTCAACACCGACCGAAAGCGCCTGTGCCATCAGGCTGTCAAGGTCCATGTTGCCGGTGCCAAGCTCCATGCTGTCGGTTTTCAAAATCGGCGTCACGGCGCTCCCCGTGATGCGCGTGCCGCGGTCGTTGATGTGCCACAGCTTCATGCGCGTGCCAAGGCGCTGCATCCACGCGAGGGCGTTCGCGCCGCCCTCGGTGAACCAGTAGCTGTCGAACTCGAAATTGACGTACTGCGGGTCGGTTTCCTCCAGCAAAATATCGTAGGCACGCTTTTCGGCGTTCATATGGCGCAGCTCGCAGTTGTGGTTGTGGTAGAGCAGCTGCACGCCCTCTTTGCTCAGCGCTTCACCCGCCTTGTTCAGCCGCGCGGCAAGGTCGCGCATTGTGGCTTCGTTGCCGTAGTCAAAGCGGTACATACCCGTGATAACGACATACTTTGTGCCAAAGCTCTTGGCCTCGTCGGCCACGGCCTTGGCGTCGCGCTCCAAGCTGCCTAAATCGGTGTGCAGGCTGACGACCTGCAAGCCCGCCTCTTTGACCAGCTTGTGCCAATCGAGATTGCCGCCCTTGCCCACGGGCATACCCGCGGCCTTGGTCAGCAGCCGCACCATAAAGCCGATGGGGTGGATCATAAACCCGCACAGCTCAATGCCGTCGTAGCCGGCGGCCTTCATGGCGGCCAGCGTCTCCCGCGCCTGATTTTCGTTGCTTAAAACGGTTCCCAGCATAAACTGCTGGACTGCTTTTGTGGGCATGGTTCAGCCCTCCATTTTGATGATTTTTCCCGTAGTAATGCCGCTTTCGTTGAAGCTGTCCACGCAGACGTAATAGTCCTGCCCGGTAATCAGGGTGGACAGCGTCACCTCGTCGGCGTCGTAGACGAGCCAGCTCTGGTACAGCTTGTCGGGGGCAATGCCGTAACGCACATTGCAGCCCTGCGCGTTTTCGATGTGCTGCCAAGAAACCTTGCCGTCCAGCGCGTCCACACGCACCGCGGCAGCGTCGGCCTGTGCGGGGCGCTTGCCCTCGCCGTTGCCGAACACACGCAGCCCGCTGACCCGCAGCGTCTGGCCGTAGGGCAGCGCGCCGCCCGTCACACGGACATACCGCGCACGGATGCCGTCGGCGTACTCATAGTAGCCGTTGGAGCATTCGCGGGCAACATCCTCGCGCAGCGTCCATGTCTCGCCGTCGAGGCTCGTTTCCACGGTATAGCAAGAAATCTGCGGGCGCGTCTCGATATGCCGCGTCTTGCGGTCGTCGCCGTAAGTATCGGCGGGGAAGTCCACTACCAGCTTTTCATCGGCCAGATTGACCTGAATCGCGCGCACGTCACAGTCGCGGCCCAGGTCGACGCAGAGCCACTCGCCGGGGCGGTCGTTGCCCGCGCTCCACCAACGGCGGCAGTCCTCGTCCACGGCATAGGCTGTGTCGCTGCCCTCGGCGGTGGAAGAAGCTGTCACAGCCTTGCGGTAGCTCAGCAGCATCCATTCGGGCGCTTGCGCGGCGGCGTTAAATTTGCCAGCCGGAATTTCGTGCGGGTAGTCGGCAAAATTCTGGTTGCAATACAGCACGCCGTCCGCGTCAAACCCGGCAGGGAACAGCCCCACGCGGCGCTCAAAGTCATAGTTGACCGAGATGCGCATCGTGGACGCATGCCAGTAGTTGCCGTATTTGTCCGCAATCGTGCTGCCGTGGCCCGCGCCCGTCATAAAGCCGCCCGGTTTGGACGAAAACGGGTTGGACGCCTGCAGCGTGAACGGCCCCAGCGGCGACTTAGACGTATACACGCCGTCTGCGTAGGTGTTGTACTGTGTGCCGGGGCAGGCGTATTGCAGATAGTACGTGCCGTCGTGCTTTGTCATGAATGCGCCCTCGATATAGGGCTTGTCGATGGCGTTAAACATTGCGGTCAGGGCCTCGGCGCTGAAATTGCCCATCTTCTGCATTTCGGGCGGAAATTCCAGCTTGCCCGTTTCCTTATTATAAAGGTGCTTCAGCGATTTGTACAGCACGCTGGCCTCTTTGTTCACAATGCCGTTGTCACCGGGGCGCTCGTAGCCAAGCTCTTTCTCGCGGCCAAAGACGAGCTCTTTCTTCTCGCCGATGGGGGTCATCGTCTCCGGGTCCAGCTCGACGCCCCAAATCGGCGTCGTGTTGGAGCAGCCCCAGTAGAAATACACGCGGCCGTCGTCGTCGCAGAACATGTCGGGGTCCCAGAACTCAAACGAGGTGCTGACCTCGGTGAACGGCTCTGTCAGCGGGTCGGCGGTGCGCAGAATCGGGCAGGTGCGGCCCTTGCGGCTGGCGGAAAAATACAGGTAATCGCCGACCTGGCGCACATCGGGTGCGTAGTCGTAAATCAACAAATCGGGGTCGGCGTGGAAGTCCCAGTGCAGCAGATCGTCGGAGTACCAGAACCCCGCCGACATCGACACAAACAGGTAGTATTTATTTTTAAAGTAGACCAGCGTAGGGTCCGCGCCCTCGCGGAAGCCCGCCGCGCGCGGGCCTTCCTTCATGTGCTGGTAACGGTAGCCCAAGTCCAGCGGGTTGCAGTAGGTTTTCATGGAAAGACCTCCTAAATCAATACGCAAACAGCTTCATGCGCAGCAGCGTTGGGCGGTTGTACATCATCTTGGCAACCTCGTCGCCGTTCAGGCGGTAGGTCGTATGCCACTGTCCGTCCACAAAGCGGCCTTCTTCCAGCGAGAGAAAGTCCACATTCGGCTTTTCTGCATCATGGGAAGCCACTGCCAGCGCACAGGCGTTGCACAAAACGTAAAACTCGTTTTCCGCCGTCTGCAAGGCAAGGCAGACACCGTCCTTGCGGGGGATGAACGGATGGTTCATCACAGCGCATACGGTAAATTTGTCGAATGTCATTGCAGTATCATCGGGCCGCTCATTGATGACAGCCTGCAAACGGTTGGTGCCGTAGGCATCCAACAGCTGCGGCATCATGCCGCGAATCGCGTCGGCGTAAAAGGCGTACTCCGGCACACTCTGCGGGGTAATCAGCAGCGGGTCGCTCGTGTCAATGCCGAACATCGCCAGCATGGCAGTGTCGGGGGCGTTTTGGCTGACACCCATATCCTCATAGCCGAACGGCGCAAAGCAAAGCGCGTGATAATGCCCCACCGAATACACCAGCCGCGGGCCTACATGGCCGTGCGGGGCAGTCTCCGGGATGCACAGCGGATTGCCGCGCTTGACGTACTCATCGCAGACATCGCAGAAATCCTTTTGGTAGATGTCCGGCGCAAACACCGCAATGTGCGGCGCGCAATGCTGCCAGACTTCCATCATGCGGGCGACGGGGCCGCCGCTGGGGTACTGCCCCGGCACCTGCCCGCGGTTCAGCCAGCAGTTGACCGAGAGGGGCAGGGGATAGGCGTCATAGCCCGCCTTGGCGACCTGCTCTACATAGGATGCCGTATAGTAGGCACTGAACAGTTCCTCGGCTACATCGCCGAACACAGTCTGCCAGTCGCCGCTGTTCGGGGCGGCTTCCACGGCGGCGCGCACGTCCTCAGCCATCTCGGTGGTGTTGGCCTTTAAGTAGGCAATCAAATCGGCGGGCACATCCGCGGCAAAGGCGGTATCTGCGGCGGCGGAGTGTTCCCGCGCCGCGCCCTGCAAGCCGGTCTCGTTCTCGACCTGCACCATCAGCACGGTATGCTCGGCGCTGTCCACGGCCTTCAGGTGTGTCATCAATGCAGCAAAGGCGCGGGCATCGGCGCGGCAGGTCTCGGCGCAAAACGCAGACAGCGTTGTGTAGCCCATGCCGTGATTTTGCGCAAGGCTGGTTTTGGGCTTGTCCGGCTCAACCTCGGCGCGGACAAAGCGGGTTAAGTCCTGCTTGACCCACGCGGGGGCATAGTAGCACTGGGCGTTTTTCCACGCACCGAACCAGAGCAGAACTAGATGCTTTTTGTGTTCCCGCGCACCCGCCAGCAGTATGTCCACGGCAGTGTAGTCAAACACGCCCTCCTGCGGCTCCAGCATTTCCCAGCTGACCGGGGCCAGCACAGTGTTCAGGTGCAGTTCATCGGCCTTTTCCCATGCAGGCTGCATGGCTTCGGCGGTGGAGGACGCGGAGTTATGCACCTCGCCCGCCACCATAATGTACGGCAAAACCGTTTTCATGGGTCAGCCCTCTTTCTTGATGCCCTGCAAAACGCGATTCAGCTGTTTCATGCTCTCGGTGTCCGCGCCTGCCTGTTTGAGCATACTCTCGATCGTCATGCGCTGCATGGCACGCTCCATCATGGCGACCAATGCCGGGTTATCCTTAACGGCGGCGGCAACGTCACCGCGGCTGGCGGCGGCTTGGTCGCTGATCTTCCGCAAAATCGGGCCAACCTTGGCATCTGCCATTGCGGCGGCCATGTTGTCCTTAATGCTCCAGCAGGTTTCGTCCAGCTCTCCGTCAAACCAGTTGTTCACGACCTGACGGTTCGCCATCGCATAGGCGGGGTTTGGCTCGGCCACACGGTTGACGAGAATCACGCTGGAATACCCCTCGGCGCGGGCTTCAATGGTGTGCTTGCCACTGATGGGCACGGTGAAAACAAACACCTTGTCGCCCTGCTTTTTCTCGACCAGCTGACCGTCTTTATACAAGGCCACTTCCGGCAGGTTGGAGTAGACCTTGATTTCGGTCACATCCTCGGCGCGGTCGACGTAGCGGCTGCCGCAGGTGTGGACGAACGGCTCCTTGCTCCAATAGGCTTTGTAGAGGTAGAACGCATCCTTTTTGATTTTGCGGTCGAACGTGACCAGGCCCTTCTGGTTCTCGCCATTCTTGCCGCCCTCGTCGCGGCCGTCGGCGGCAAAGTCGAACATATTCCACACATGGGTCGCCCACAGCCAGGGGCGGTCGGCAATCATTTTCGCCATGTGCTCGTGGTAAACACACTGGTACGTCTCGGTGTAGTCGCCCTTTTCGGGGTGGCTGGTCTGGTAGGCGGGGTTCGCATCCGCGCCGTACTCACTAAAGCCGATGCAGCGGTCAGGGTACTTGGCGTGGTAGGTGTCAAAGAAGTCGTCGTTCTGGTCGAGCTCGCCCAGATACCATCCGAAGTACAGATTGTAGCTGTTCACATCGGGGATTTCGAGGATCGGGCTGGTGATTTCCAGCATAAACACATTCGCCATCGTCGTGGGGCGGGTGGGGTCGAGCTTGTGCGCCAAATCGTTCAGGGCACGGTGGTTTTCCAGCAGCTCCTCATTGACGGCGGACGCGGCGGTGATTTCGTTGGACAGACCCCACACGGCGATGCAGGGGTGGTTGTAGTTCTGGACGATCAGCTCTTCCATCTGGGTCAGCGTGTTGGCACGGGCGTTCGTCATATGCATCGTGATGTAGGGAATCTCCGCCCAGATCACAACGCCCTTTTCGTCGCACAGGTCGTAGAACGCCTGCGCGTGCTGGTAGTGGGCAAGGCGAATCGTGTTTGCGCCCATTTCCAGAATCAGCGCCATGTCCTCTTCCATCATCTCGCGCGTGATGGCAACGCCCGCGCCCTTGCGGTCCTGATGACGGGAAACGCCGCGCAGGGGATAGGGACGGCCATTGAGGATAAAGCCCTTCTGCGGGTCAATCTCAAACTTGCGGCAGCCGAAGCGGGCGGTCTCGGTCTCGCCGTTATCGAGCCGCGCGGTGACGGTGTAGAGGTACGGGTCATCGAGACCGTCCCACAGGTGGGCGTGCTCCAAGGTGAACATGGCCTTGGCCGTGCCGTCCTCGACGGCGGCGCTCGTCTCCTGGCCGTCCAGCGTGAAAGTAACGCTTTCCGCACCCACCACAGCGGCTTCCACGGTCACTTCACAGCGGCGGGCGTCGAGGTCGGTGACAATCGGCGTGACCTTGACGGGCACAGCGCCGTTAGCGGCCAAAGTAAAGTGCGCGGCGGGCACGATATGCAGTGTTACATCGCGGTAAATGCCGCCATAGAAGGTGAAGTCGGCCTTCTGCGGGTAGACGGTGTCGTTGTCGCTGTTGTCCACCGTTACGCGCAGCAGGTTCTTACCGTCGCGCAGGGCATCGGTGATGTCCACGCGGAACGTGGAGTAGCCGCCCTTGTGCTCGGCCACTTTCTGCTCGTTCAGGTAGACAACAGCGCTCATGGCGACGCCGTCAAATTGCAGCACGGCACGGCCGCCTGCGGGGATTTCGGGCTTTTCCAGTGTGCGGGCGTAGCAGCAGGTACCGCGGTAGTAGTCGTTGCCGCCGTCCTGCCCGTCAATGGCGTTCCAAGTATGGGGCAGGGTAACGGGCTCGTCGCGGCCTTCCTTGGAAAAAGTCCAGCCGGTATCCAAAAGAATTGTCTTGCTCATGGGAAAATAACTCCTTGTCTTATAATCTCCAAAACCGAAAGAGCGTTATGCGCCCTTTCGGTTTATGGGAAATGCTTACTTCATGTTTTCGGCAATAACCTCTGCCTTGGCAGCGGCTTTCTTCTCGGCGATGGCTTTCTGAACCTCGACCATCTTTTCCTTGCTCAGGTCGCAGTAGCGCATGGCGACCAGCGAGACAATCCAGCCGATGATCGGCAGACCGAAGTAGAGGAACATCGTCATCCAGAACAGCGGCGTGGTGACAGGGTCGCCGGGCTGGGGCATCGTGGTGGTGTAACCCAGCAGGGCAACCGCACCCGTGGCAATCAGTGCGCCGAAAGAGGAGATGATCTTATCCAGCAGGCTGTACGTGCCGGAGACAACGGCGGGCACAAACTTGCCGCTGCGGTACAGCTCGTAGTCGATGCAGTCTGCCATAAAGGCCGTGCCGCAGGTGGTAACGCACATCTTGGCACCGTTGAAAGCCAGCGTCAGCAGCACGTAGATGATCATGATGGGACCCATCGAGGCAATCTTGGTCGGGTCGATGACAACGAAGTAGACGATCATGATAATCGCCACGGCCATGCTGACGGCACTCCAAGTCACAATGCCCTTTTTGCTGCCGTGCTTGCCGGCGTACTTGGCGCCGAACACCGCGAAGATGATGGACGGCAGCATAGCGATCACGCTCAGGATAGAGGACAGGGCCATGTTGCCGATGATGATGCCGAACAGCATCGTGCCGATGATGGACTGGCTGGCAACCTGCTGGGCAATCTTATCGGATGCGTTGGAAGCAATATAGCACTGCAGCGGGCGGTTGTTTTTCAGCACTTCGATCATGTCCTTCAGCTTGAGGGGCTCGCGCTTGCCGATGCTCTCAAAGTTTTCGGGCTTATCGAAGGCGGAAATGCCGATGCAGGCAAGGATCGTACCAATGCCGCCAACGATCATGACCAGATGCACAGCCTTGGACAGGAACATCTGGTTGTAGGTGCCGCCGCACATGGGCAGCAGAACGGCATTCAGCACGATGGAGAACACCATAGGAACGCAGTAGTTGAAGATGGTGTTCCAGACGCCGATGGTCGGGCGCTGCTGCGGGTCGTTGGACAGCAGCGGGTTCATCGTCTGCACGGTCATGTTGTTGATGGTATAACCGATGACGTACAGCACGTACAGCGCCGTGAACACGACAATGCCAAAGCCCTTGCTGGATAGCACATCATACATCAGCCACAGGGCCAGCGCTTCAATGAGGTAACCGGCAACCAACAGTACGCGAACTTTGCCGAAACGGGTGTTGACGCGGTCATACAGGAACGCGACCAGCGGGTCGGTGACGGCGTCGAAGATACGGGTGGCAGTCAGGATGACGCCGACCGCTGCCGTGGCAATGCCGTAGCCGATGCTGGCGGAATAGCTTGCCATGCCGATGAGGGAGTAGACCGTCAGGCCGAGCAGCGCATTACTGGCGCAGAGAATAATTTGCCATAACTTTGCGCGGCGGTATTGCACGCCGTCCACTTCTGAGGCTGTGGGTTTCTTTTTGAACATTTCGTTTTCCTCCTAAAATTGTGTGCAGTGGTTTTTCTCACTGGCATCACTATACCAGAAACGGAAACCCTATGCAGGATAAAAATTTCGAAAAGAAGATTAAAATTCGTGGGGTTTTCAATCTACACGAATTTTTACACTATTTTTATGAAAAGTGTCCCTTTGAGGCCTATATTGTATGGTATGATACAAGTACAGAAGTTTCTCACCCGTTTTACCGTGAAATAGAAGGAGAATCACCATGCAGAAATTTGAAAAAGGCTTCCTCGTGGGCGCGGCCACTGCCGCCCATCAGGTCGAGGGAAACAACATTCATTCCGACTACTGGGCACAGGAGCAGCTGCCCCACACGAGCTTTGCCGAACCCAGCGGCATCGCCTGTGACCATTATAATAAGTATGAAGAGGACATCAAACTGTTGGCTGACGCGGGCCTGAACGCCTACCGCTTCTCCATCGAGTGGGCGCGCATCGAGCCGGAGGAGGGTAAGTTTGACCCTGCCGAGATCGAGCATTACCGCAAGGTCATTGCCTGCTGCAAGGCCCACGGTGTCGAGCCTGTTGTGACGCTGCTGCACTTCACCAGCCCCAAGTGGCTCATTGCCAAGGGCGGCTGGGAGGCTGAATCCACCGTGGATTATTTCAAGCGTTACGTCACCTATGTGATGGAGCAGCTGGGCAGTGAATTGCATATCGTCTGCACCATCAACGAGGCTAACATGGGTTTGCAGCTGGCGGCCATCTCCAAGCGGTTCCGCCTGATGGCCGAGCAGGCCGCCAAGGCTGCCGCGTCGGCGGGCAAATCTGCCGAGGGCACTGTGCAGGTGGGTATGAACTTCCAGAAGATGATGGAAAACATGAAGTACGCCGCCGCCGAGAACGCAGGTGTGTTCGGCGACCCGCAGCCGAAGATCTTCGTCAGCGAGCGCACGCCGGAGGGTGACCTGCTCGTCATGCGCACCCACATTGCTGCGCGCGAAGCCATCAAGGCGATTTGCCCCAACGTAAAGGTTGGTCTGACCCTCTCCCTGCACGACTTGCAGGCAGAGAAGGGAGGCGAAGCCTTTGCCGCTGCTGCGTGGGAAGAAGAATTTACCCATTATCTTCCTTATATTAAAGACGACGATTTCCTCGGTGTGCAGAACTACACCCGCACGCTGTACGGCCCGCAGGGCCAGCTGCCCGCCCCGCAGGGGGCCGAGCTGACCCAGATGGATTATGAGTTCTATCCGCAGGCGCTGGAAAACGTCATCCGCAAGGTGGCCGAGGACTTCCACGGCGATTTGATTGTGACCGAGAACGGCATTGCAACCGCCGACGATACTCGCCGCGTGGCGTTTATCGAAGCCGCGCTGGCGGGCGTGCAAAGCTGCCTTGCCGACGGTATCCCTGTCAAGGGCTACTTCCATTGGAGCTTGATGGATAACTTTGAGTGGCAGAAGGGCTACGCCATGAATTTCGGCCTCATCGCCGTGAACCGTGAAACGATGGAGCGCACCCCGAAGCCGAGCCTTGCCGTGCTGGGCGGGTATGCGCAGTAAAATAAACCAAGAGGGCTGCTGTACGGCAACCCTCTTTCTGTGTTATACTGGTAAAAAGTGAGGTGGCTCGGATGGACGTTATCCCCAATATGCTGCTCTTTTCGGAGCTGATCCAATGCGGCGGCAATGTGTACACATGGTGCTATGATGCCGACGGCACACTGCTGAAAAGCAACTGCCCGGACGAGGCGTTCTTGTCGGGCGCATTTGATTTGTTCGGCTGCAAGCAGCGGATGCTGGAATACGGCCGGGAACACACCACCCCGGTGGGCCTTGGCACGGCGCTAGGAATGATGTGGGCGGCGGCCTTCGAGAAAGAGGACGGCGAATTCAAGCGCGCGTGGGTCATCGGCCCGGTATTTTATCAAGACGTGTCTGTGCGCGGTATTGAGCAAGGCTTGCAATACTACAGCCGCATGGAAACCAGCGTCGCATGGACGATGCAGTTGTACGAAGTTATCAAAAACGTACCCGTGCTGCAAAGTACGATTCTGAACCGCTACACGCTGATGCTGCACTACTGCCTGACCGGGGAACATCTTACGGTCAGCGACATCGGCAGCGATAAAGTGCCGCAGATGCCCGACGCGGCCCAAGTCCACAACCGTGACCGCCATAAGGTTTGGATGGCAGAACAGGGGCTTTTGCAGATGGTGCGCACTGGGGATTTGAACTATAAACAGGCGCTGTCCGCCAGCATGGGCATCAGCGCGGGTGTGCCCGTGCGCAGCGATGATGTTTTGCGTCAGAGCAAAACAAGCGTGATCGTCTTTACCTCACTCGTCTGCCGCGCCGCTATTGAGGGCGGACTTTCGCCGGAGGAAGCCTACGCGCTGGGGGACAGCTACATTCAATCCGCAGAATCCGCGCAATCGCTGGATGATCTGAACCCGCTGCCGATGATGATGTACGATGATTTCATCCGCCGCGTTCACAAATGCCGCACGAACCCTAAGCTGAGTATGCAGGTGCAGAAATGCGTGGATTATATTGAGATGCACTTGGAGGAAAAGATCCGCGCCGCTGACTTGGCCGCACTGGTGGGCTATACAGAATATTACCTCACCCACAAATTCAAAGAGGAAACAGGCCTGAGCGTGACCGATTACGCCAAGTTTGCCAAAATCGAGCGCGCGAAAGTCCTCTTGAAAAGCACTGACATGACCGTACAGGATATTGCGGCATCGCTCGCTTTCAACACCCGCAACTATTTCAGCCGCATCTTCCAAGAGGTCACAGGGCAGACCCCGATGGAGTACCGGGAAGGGTGAACCATGCAATGCTCAACGCTTGCGGTATTCTCCCGGTGTCATACCTACGACCTTTTTGAAATGCGCGATAAAGCTTGCTTCATTGGGGAAACCGACCAGTTCCCCGACTTTGCAGCTTGGAATAGATGTCACATCCAACAGATTCCGCGCGTGCTGGATGCGCAATGTATAGACATACTGCTTTGGTGTGCAGCCGATATGCTGCTTAAAAGTGCGTATCAAATAGTATTTGCTTGTATGGCTGACTTTCACCATCTCGTCCAGCGATACGTCCTCACGGAAATGCTCGCCCAGATATTCCTGTAAGGTCTGCACGCCGTAGGGAATGACCTCCCGGCTGTGGGCGCTTTCAGATTTTTGTGCCAGAATATCCAAAAGCAGCTGCTGGAGCTTTACGGAACATTCCAGGCCTCTGCGCGTCGAAGGGGAAAGCGCCGTATGCAGTACGGTCTCCAACGCGCGCTGGTATTCCTCCTGTACTTTGTAATGAAATATCGGCGAAGTGTTTTCAAAATAAGCACGGTACAACGGCGCAGCGAAATCGCCGCCGAAATGCAGGTCGCTGTGTACCCATTGTACACCATCCGTACGGTAGGTATGGGGCTTATGGCAGTCGATCAAAAAGCCGTCTCCGCTTTCCAAGGCATAGGTCTGCCCCTCGTATTCCAGAACACCGGCACCCTCATAGGTGAAAAGCAGCAGGTAAGAGGCAAAATTCTTCCGCGTGGTGTAGTAGTTCCCGGTGGACTTCATATAGGAAAACGTCTGCGGATACAGGGTAAAGGGATATTCTTCCTTTTTTAGTGGCGGCAGCGCCAAAACAGAAGTGTTTCCCTCAATTTTGAAATCTGCGTCTGTGATGGCGGCCAAATCAGATGCCTCCAGCTCGGATTTTGTAATCGTATCAGCCGTGTAGCTGTGTTCCAGCGTATGCAGCGGAAGTCCTTTGAACATGGTCTGCACACTCCTTTCTTTGAATTTGCAGGGCAATTTCTAATAGTATTATAGCAACAAAACCGCTTATTTACAATGATTTTTGATGCTATAATGTAAGCAACAACGGTATGCTGCTGCCGAAATTCAAAGAAGGAGACAAGCAATGGAAATTACAGAATTCAAGACACTGCACATGACAGATCCACTTGGTATCGGCGTAACGCCCTACTTTTCGTGGAAGCTGTGCAGTGACCGCCCCGATACGGTACAGACCCAGTATCGGCTGACCGTGGCTGACCCCGAAGACCGCATTGTCATGGACACCGGAACGGTCGAGGGCAGCAAAAACACCTACCTTGCGTATGCGGGAGAGCCTCTACACTCCCGCTGCCGCTACACAGTAAAGGTTACGATACAGGACAACTACGGAAACACAGCCGAGGGCGGCGGATGGTTTGAGACGGCGCTTCTGTCCACAGAGGAATGGAGTGCCCAATGGATCGCGCCCAAGAAAAAGGCAAAGCCGAGCAAAAAAGGCTTTGGCAAGGGCCGCCCGGCCACGATGTTCCGCCAGATGTTTTCCGTGGAGGGCGAGGTCGTTTCCGCGCGCCTGTATGCAACCTGCCACGGCATCTATACGGTATACCTGAACGGCAAGGCACCCGATGCCCGCGTCTTTGCGCCGGAGCACACCGTGTATGAAAAGTACCTGTGCTACCAGACATATGACATTCTGCCGCTGCTCTGCGCAGGCCGCAATGCCATTGGCATGGTCGTTGGCGATGGCTGGTACCACTGCCCGAACGCAAAGCCCAACATGAAAACGGATAACCAACACGCGGCACTGTATCAAATCGAGTTGATTTACCGTGATGGCCGCCGTCAGGTCATCGGCTCTGACACCACGGCTGCTGTTTCCGACGGCCCGGTGCGTTCCGCCGATCTGTTCGCCGGGGAGCTGTACGATGCACGCAAAGAGCAGCCGGATTGGAGCAAGGCAGACTTTGACGCCGCCGCATGGGAATCCACTGCCGTAAAAAATTACGGCTTTGAAAATCTGAAAGCGCAGCTTGGCGAGCCGGTTCTGCGCGTGGCCGAGCGCAAGCCTGTCAGCGTGAAAACTTCCCCAAAAGGGGAGACAATCCTTGATTTTGGGCAGAATCTGGCGGGCTGGGTGCGCGTTGATACCCATCTGCAAAAAGACCAGACCCTGCGCATGGAACACTGCGAGGTTCTGGATAAAGACGGAAATTATTACAACAACATTATGTCGGCGGCAGGCGTGGGCGGCTGTGACCAGACCGATGAATTTATAAGCAGCGGCAAAGCGGAAACCTTTGAGCCCCGGTTTACCTACCACGGTTTCCGCTTTGTGCGGCTGACCATTGACGGAAAAGCGCCGAATCCGGAGACGGTAAATCCCGAAGATTTTACAGCAGTTGCGCTTTCCACGCAGAAAGAGGATGTGGGCAGCTTTGCATCCTCCGACGATAAGCTGAACCGGCTGTATCAAAACATCCGCTGGTCGCAGCGCGCCAATATGCTGTCCGTGCCCACCGACTGCCCGCAACGCGAGAAAGCCGGTTGGACAGGCGATATGCTGGTCTACGCCAAAACAGCCATGCTGAACGAGGACTGCACCACGCTTTTCAGCCGTTGGCTGTACAATATGCAGTGTGACCAAGACAATTACGGCATCGTACCGATGGTCGTACCTGAGGACGGAAGCTACCCGATGACAGGCAAGCTCCTGCAGCTGAGCAACGGCGGCAAGGGAAAAGGCACCTCCGCAGGCTGGGGCGATGCGGCGGTTATTGTGCCGTATTCCATGTACGAGGTAACGGGCAACACCGAAATTCTGAAGCAGCAATATTACTGTATGCGCCGCTGGGTCGATCACATCATCCGCGAGGCTGCCGACCACAAGCCGAAAGACAGCACCCGCCCGGCGGAAATCGAGCAGTATCTTTGGGATACCGGCTACCATTATGGTGAATGGCTTATCCCCAGCCAGAACAAAAACGGCTTGGATATGAAGAAGCTGGGTGTCATTATGAAGCAGAGTGCCGCCTACACAGCGCCCATCTTCGGCTGGCTGTCGGTCTCCACCTTTGCGGAAATCGCCGCGATCCTTGCACGGGATACCGCGGACAACGCCCTGTATGAAACGGATGTCCAAAAGTACCGCCCAATTGCCGACAAGATGAAAAATGCCATTCAGAAAGGCGTTATAGGGTCCGACGGCAGTATGCCCGCCGACTTGATGGGCGCGTATGTTCTGCCTATCTATTTTGACCTCGTTCCCGAAGAACACAAGCAAAAATTTGCCGACGCCCTTGTGCAGTCCATTGCAAAGAATGATGGCTGCATGGATACGGGCTTTTTGGCAACGCCGTATCTGCTGTTTGCGCTGGATAAAATCGGCCGGACTGACCTTGCCTGCCAGCTTTTGTGGCAGACAAAGTGCCCCTCGTGGCTGTCGGAGGTCGAACAGGGGGCTACCACCATTTGGGAAAACAACTTCGGCTATGATGCCGAGGGCAATCCCGGTTCGCTAAGCTTCAACCATTATGCGTTTGGCGCAGTGGCAGATTGGATTTTCCAGCGGGAGGCAGGCATCGTTCCGCTTTGCCCCGGCTTTGCAAAAGTTCGCATCTGCCCGATTCCGGATGAAAGATTGACCGCCTGCAAACGCACGTTCCAATCCGTGCAGGGTGAAATTTCAGTGGATTGGAAACGGGAAGGGGAGGACTTTACACTGGATGTGACGATTCCCTGCAACACAACGGCGCAAATCGTTCTGCCCAACGGCGAAGAATTTACTACAGGAAGTGGGGTTTATCATTATGGCTGTAAAGTATCCGTACAGTAATGAGTTGAAAGCAAGCGCCGTCGGCACGGATTATGATATGTGCGAGCTGGCCTTAAGCGGCAAAATGGGTATGACAGCCAAAGTGCTGAAATTCCAGACGGATGGCTTCCACCCCAAGAGAGCCGAAAAACAGGTGTGCAGCTACCCGCTGCGCGGCGGGCAGACAGGAACTTACTATGCCTTTACCCCGAAAGAGACGAAACCGCGCTATCCTGCAATCCTTTACTATCACGGGGGTGGGTTCATGTTCCCCGTACAGAAAGCCATGATGCAGAACAGCGAGATCCTTGCCGCCGAATGTGGGGCAAAAGTGTTCCTGCCGGATTATCGGTATGCACCCAATGTCTCCTGCGGTGAGGTCATGGCGGACTGCTGTGATATGCTGCAATATGTGTTTGAACACGCAGAAGAATTGCAGGTAGATACCCAGCGTGTGATGCTCTACGGGGACAGTGCGGGCGGCTGCCTGGCGGCCTGTACCGCCATCTGGAACCGCGATCACGGCCATTACCCGCTGCGCGGGCAGATGCTGATTTACCCGGTCTGTGACTGCGACTCCGAAAAATATCCGTCCATCAACGAATATCCCTATGCAGTGTGGAGCCGAAAAGCCAACGCCTCTATGTGGAAGCTCTATTTCCACAAGGGCGTTGACCGCATAGAGGATGTTGTACCGATGAAAAATGACTGCCACGATCTGCCGCAGGCGTATGTTGAACCGCAGGAAATGGACGTGCTGCGGGATGAAGCCATCGCCTACGCCAACAAGCTGAAACGCTCCGGCGTTGCGGTGGAGTGCAACCTGATTGGCGGGTCTTTCCACGGCTTTGACGCACAGCTGAAAAGCCCGCTGGTAAAACGTGTTTTTGCCCACCGCTGTGAAGTGATCCGCCGCTGGCTGGCATAAAGGAACTGCAAAAGGAAACCGCTTCGGGTATTGCACCGAAGCGGTTTCCTTTGTTTATGGCGTAATAGCGATTTATTCCGTCAGCTCCCGTGCCATCTTTACCACACGGCTGGCGTTGATTTTCACCTGCTCCAGCGTGACCGCACCGCTGTCGATGCCCTGCAAGAGATTCTCGTAGTCGCTCTTGCCGCCCGGCATGAACAGGTCACCGCCCGCAGCCGCTACATACTGCGCCTGCGAGTCCCGGTGAGCCGAGCGCGAATCACCGGCCATCGCCGTGACCCAGTCCGTCATCACGATGCCCTTGTAGCCGTATTCGGCGCGGAGGATGTCCTCAATCAGACCGCGATGTTCGGCGGTGTGCGTGCCGTTCAGCAGATTGTAGGATGTCATGACCGCCTTGGGCTGGGATTCCCGCACGCAGATGCCGAAGCCCTTTAAGTAGATTTCGCGCATGGCGCGCTCCGAAACCATGCTGTTGTTGCGGTTGCGGTTGTACTCCTTGTTGTTGGCGGCATAGTGTTTGATGGTCGTGCCGCAGCCCTTGTGCGCCTGCACGCCGCGGGTCATGGCCGCCGCCATCTTGCCGGAAACCAGCGGGTCCTCCGAGTAATACTCAAAATTGCGGCCACAGCGGATAGAACGGTGTATGTTCAGCGCCGGAGCCAGCCACAGGTTGACCCCGAAGCGCTCCATCTCCGCGCCCACAATATCGCCGCACTGCTCCACAAAGGCAAGGTCAAAGCTCTGCGCCAGCGCCGTGCCGATGGGAATGGCCGTGCAGTATTGGGTCTTGACCTCGCAGCCGGCCTTCGGTTTGCTGTTGTTTGTCAGGCTCATCAGCAGCTTCATCGGGCCGGACATCATTTCCAGAATGGAATCCGGCATCTGCGCGTTGCCCACGGCGTGCATTCCCTTTTCGTCCTGATAATACTCTTTGGCAAGGCGCAGACCGGCAGGGCCATCGGCCATAATCAGGCTGGGGAAGTCCTTGACCTTGTCGCAGGTTTCGCCCGCCGCGCCGCAAACGCGCCGCCCGGCAGAACCAATCATGCTGGCAAAGCCCTTGGCGTTGGGGTCAAAGCCACCAATCAGCAGCATGGCAGCGTCCTCTTTGGTAAGGGCATCCACCTCCGGCAGAATTTCCCCGGTGTGGTCATATTCAACGGTTTCGCACACAAGAGCGGCAGGGTTGATTTCGATAATCGGCACCCCCTCCGGGCGCTCCACTTGGGCAGCAGGGGCAGCAAGGTCGCTGAAATCGGTGCTGCCAAGCACATTCTTGGCCTGCATCGTCATAACGGTTTTACCCAGATGCAGCACAGCGGCAGGGGAGGTATCGGCGCTGCTGACGCCGATGCGGACGAGGTAATCCCCGGCTTCGAGCAGATACGAAGCTGTCTGGTCGTCATAGGCAGCCATCTCCGGCAGGGCAAAGGTGCAGGTGAGGGTTTCTGTTTCGCCGGGGGCAAGCTCACGGGTCTTGGCAAAGGCGCAAAGCTCCTGCCAAGGCTCATCAAGCTTACCTGCGGGCTTGCTCAGATACACCTGCACGACCTGCCGCCCCGCCGCAGTGCCGGTATTTTCCACTGTCACACGCACCGTGACCTGTGCGCCGCTGACCTCGACGGTAGGAGTGCCAAGGCGGAACTCCGTGTAGGAAAGGCCATACCCGAACGGGAACAGCGACTTTTTGCCAAACGTATCAAAATAGCGGTAGCCAACATAGATGCCCTCGCGGTAGCGGGTGTCGTTCATGTCCTCAAAATCGGACATTTCAGGATATTCCTCAAAGGAGGCCCAAGTGGTTGTCAGCTTGCCGGAGGGATTGGCCTTGCCCAGCAGAATGTCCGCCAGCGCATTGCCGGTCTCCACGCCCAGCTGGGAGAGCAGTAAAACATTACGCACTGCCATCACCGGGGTCAAATCCACCACACCGCCGACGTTCAGTACCAGCATAAAGCGGCTGAACTTTTTGTCCAGTGTCAAAATATCCCGCACCTCGGAATCGGTCAGTTTGATGTCGCCCTTCTGCGGTGTGCGGTCGTTGCCCTCGCCGGAAATGCGGGAGACAACGTAAATCGCTGCATCGCCCTGCGCATCCAACGGCAGGTCGTATTCGGGTTCGGGCATGACCTTACCCATGCCGTAGAGGATAAAGTTCTGCTTGGCGGCTTTGGCGTCCTTTTTTAGCTGCTTCAAAAAGGCTTTGTGTGCCTTCTCCCGCGCCTGTTCGTACCCGGTGTGCCAGTCTGCGCCGGTCAGGGTAAAGCCTGCTTCCCGCAGTCCCTCCTCGATCGTCACGCTGTACCGGGAATTGACCTCGCCGGAGCCTGTACCGCCCTTGATGGTGCGGCGTACACCGCTGCCGTAGGCGGCCAGCGTGCAGGGTTTTTCCAGCGGGAAGCTGCCGTCCTTTTTCAGCAGCACCGTGCAGCCCGCCAGATTTTTGCGCAGCGTTTCAATATGCTGCACTTCGTAATCAGCCATTGCGGAATTTCTCATCGTGATTTCTCCTTCCTGATTTATAGTGCCTGTTTTTCAGGTAAGCCCGGTCTTTAGCTGCGACACAAGCTCATAGTTCGTGACAAACTCAATGTGCGGGGCGTGGGCAACCATTCGGAACAGCCGTTCCAGATAGTCATAATTGCCGCGCTTGGTGTTATAATCCAGTTCGTACCCATGCCCCCACAGATAGAAAACCTGATCTTCCTCCTGCGCCGGGGCGTCAATAAAACGCCGCAGATATTCCTCGGCAAAGGAATCCAAATGCCAGCAGGTTGGCGTTATGATGCCATTCTCACAGTGGAAAGAAAAATCCTCCGGCTTTTGAAACATTGTGGCTTTCCGTCCGTACACCACGCCGCAGCCTTTCATGGTGTGCAGCGCATCCTCGTTGTAAGTGCCGAATGGGAAAATGTGTCCGTGAATTTTCTGCCCGAAAAGTTCTTCCAGTGCGCGGACGTCCGCTGTGATTTCCTTCTGCATTTCCTGCGGCGTCAGCTTGGATTCAAATACATGGTGGGTGCCGTGGCTTGCTACTTCCACACCGTCGCGGTCATAGAGCTGCAAAGCACGTTCCGCCGATGCCCTTATTGCATCTACGCAATGAAAGGTACTGTTACTGCCCGCCGCAACGCCAATATCGCCGAACAGGCGACGGATTTTCCCCTCACTGCCGAATAGTCCGCTGTTGATATTGAACGTGCCGCGGATGCCGTAATTCTGCATCAGGCGGATGATGACGGCATCCTGACACAGCCCGTCATCATAGGAAATCGTGAAATACTTCTTTCCCATATCAGGCCTCTTTTCCGGTCAGCTTCTCCAAGTTAAAGCTCTCGGCCAGCAGGACGCCGCCCGCCGCGTTGGGATGGAGGTGGTCGCCTTGATGGTAGCGGTCATCGTAGAGATTCGGGTCCAGCGGCGAGCGCACGACCATATCAGCGTCCATCACATAGTCAAACAGGGGAGAAGAACGCATCCATGTGTTGAACGCCACGCGCTGCGCATTCATGTAGTCATCGTAGACAGGCTTGCCGAAATAGCCGAAACGCGGAGTCAGCGTCACGCCCACAAGCCGCTTACAGTCCTTTTTGATCTCCTGCAAAAGCGTTTCCGTCTGGCGGATGACATTCTCGGCGCTCAACAGCTCCTTGTTTTTCTTGGCGGCATAGGAGAAATCGTTTGTGCCGATGGCAAAAATCACCGTATCGATTTCTTTAAGCCTGGATACATCCCGTTTGTAGCGCTGCACGGCGCACTCGCCAAATACGCCCGACAGGATACCCGGCGGGTTGTAGGTGATGCAGTTGCCGGAGATACCCTCGTTGACCAGCGTATATTCCGTGCCATAATGCTCATACAGCCGTTTGGCAAGGGGCTTCGTCCAGCGCGACATAGCGGTGATGGAATCGCCGAACGCCACAATGACTTTGCTGGGCATCTCGGTGCATATCTCCACACTTTCCACGGCAGGGATAGGATAGTACACGCTGTTGGCAACATAGGCCTGCGGCTTTTCTGCCGGGGGCAGGGTCTTTTGCATTGTCAGGTTGCCCTTGTACTGCACGGCTTCTTCTTCGATCATGTTGGTGTCGGCGTTGTTGTCTGCCATGCAAAGGCGCAGCTGCAAAACATCGCCCGGCTTGACGGCCAGCTCGATTTCATCGGAAACTTCTTTTTGATTCGCGCCGATGGCAAAGCGTGTCTGCCCCTGTATCGTCACCGGGCAGAGCGTACCGCCCAGCAGAACCGCCATGCCCGCCACCATGCAGGGCTTTTTGCCAAAGTAGTTGGCAAACGCAATGCGCAGGCCGCTGCCATTGGTGTAAACGGGAATCTCCCAGACGACGGTTTTATTTTTGATGCCCATAAGACCGAACGGCATCCCCTTTGTGTGGGCCTGCCGCCAAATCGGTGTCCATGCCATTTTCCTCACTCCTTTTCAGAATTGCCCGATGCTGTAAAAGCGGCGGGTACGGCCGTCAATTACGGCAGAATCGGTGATCGTAAAGCTGTCGCGGCAGCAGATGTCCGCGCTGGACTTGCCCACCAGCACTTCGATTTTGCCTTTTTCGATGAGCCACTCGTTCTTGGCATTCAGGAACGCCATCTGGCTCGGCTCAATTTCAAAGGTGACGACCTTGCTCTCGCCGGGCTGTAAGGGTACGCGGGCAAAGCCCTGCAATTCCATGTTGGGGCGTACCATGCTGGCAAAGGTGTCTTCCAGATAAAGCTGCACCACCTCCACACCGGCCGTATCGCCTGTGTTGGTGACGCGCACCTGTACCCGTACCTTGCCGTCCGGGGCAAGCTCATGGCAGTCCAGCGTCAAATCATCGTAAGCAAACGTCGTGTAGGAAAGACCGTAGCCGAACGGGTAGCGCGGCGTGTGCGGGCAGTTGACATACTCGGTAAAGCCGATGCTCGCGCCCTGATGCCACGCCGAGCCGTTGGGATGGTTGTAGTAGATCGGCTCCTGCCCGGCGTTGTAGGCTACAGAGATCGGCAGCTTGCCGCTGAAGTTGACCGCCCCGGTCAGCACATCAGCCAGTGCCTCTGCGCCCATCTCGGCGGGCATCCACGCTTCGACCAGCGCATCCAGCACTTCATCGGCGGCATCCGAGGAAACCGGTCGGCCGTCAAAATGCAGACCGACCAGCGGCTTGCCGAGCTTGGCAGCTTCGCGCAGGAAATGCTCTTGACAGGCGGGCAGGTTGATGTCGGTGCTGTCCACGCCCTCGCCCATCGTGGAAATCGAGCTGGAGCTGTACCGCCCGCCCAGCGTCAGCAGGCAGAGGTCGGCATCTTTCACCGCCGCCAGTGCGTCCGCATAGCCGCTCTCGTCCGTGCCTGCGATGGGGTAGCCGCGCGTGTAGGTGATTTCGCAGTTCGGCAAGGCGATGCGCAGGGCATCCAGCAGGGAGGGGCAGCCCGGCTTGATTGCCTTCGTGATCTGCTCAAAAATCGGGGCGTCGTCCACCTGAATCTGCGTGCCGGGGTACTTGGGGTAATCCCGCGTGATATAGCCGCCGTTCTCGTCGATGCCCGCAATCGAACAGGCCATCGCGCAGACGGATTCCTTCATGCTGACGTGGGTGTACCCGCCAAACAGATACCGCGCGCGGTCTGCGTGGGGGCCGATGACGGCAATCTTCTTGACATCCTTGCGGATGGGCAGCACACCGTTGTTTTTCAGCAGGACAAAGGACTGCGCAGCAGCGCGCTTGCTGATGGCCTTATCCTCTGGGTGGCTAAACTCAGCATCAATCGCATCATCCGGCAGGGCGAACGGATGCTCAAACAGCCCCATGCGGAACTTTGCCGTCAGAATGCGGCGCACGGCGGTGTTCAGGATTTCGATGTCCGCCGTGCCGTCGGCAAACATCCCCATCAATTCGTCGTTGTAGGCTTCTTTTTTCGGCCACTCCATGTCCATGCCCGCCTGCATCGAGTGCAGCCCGGCTTCGGCAAGGCTCTCGTACAAGCCCTGTACGTTGTGTTCGTTGGCAACGGCGGTATAATCGGAGGCAACGATACCGTCAAAGCCCATCTTGTCGCGCAGCAGCTCCGTCAGCAGATAGTGGGAGTTGGACGCTGCCTCGCCGTTGATGGTGCAGTAGCAGGGCATAACGCCGCGCAGGGTTGCATCGGCAATGGCCGCTTGGAACGGCTTGCAGTAGACTTCTTCCAGCAGACGCGGCGGGGTCTCGCTGTCCGCGCCGTGGATGCCGCCTTGCGAGTTGTGGAAGCCTGCAAAATGCTTGGCAATGGCTTCGGCGCGCAGACCATCGGAACGTGCGCCATCCTGAATGCCCTTGGTGTAGGCCGTGCCCAGCACGGCGGCCAGCGCCGGGTCCTCGCCGTAGCTTTCGCCCTGCCGCCCCATGCGGGAATCGCGGCTGATGTCCAGCACCGGGGCGAGGATCGAGGAAACGCCCAGACATTTTTCCTGCCGGGAGACCACTGCGCCAATCTCTTTTTCCAGTTCGGGGTCCCAGCCTGCGCCGCGCCCTATGTTGGACGGAAAGCTCGTGTTGCCCGCAATAAAGCCGCCGCACACGCCCTCCATGTGAAAGATGGCGGGGATGTGGTGCGGGCTTTGCTCCATAATCATCCGCTGCATTTGGCGCTGATATTCTGCGGCGGCCTTGCGGTCGGGAATGTCGCGCATCTCCATACAGGAAACACTGCCCAAACCATAGCGGCAGTTGTCGCGGTACATCTCGCTGCTGTCGCGCTGCATCATCATGCCGATGGGGTAGATGCAGACAGTCTGCGCCATTTTTTCTTCAAGGCTCAGTTTGCTCAGCAGGTCCTCGGCGCGTTCCTCCGGGGAAAGTGCCGGGTCTTCGTATACATTCATGGTATTGTCCTCCCTCAATTTGCACGCATAGACAAACGCTTTCTTGTATTATACGGGAAGTTTTGAAAATAGAGGGATACAGCGTTTCGTGTTTTGGGATAATAATTCTTTGACTTATGCAGCGGGCGGGAGACAACCGCTTGACTTCCTAACGGCATTAGGATAAAATAAAACTAACACCGTTAGGATTGGAGGCCGACTCATGTTCCACAAGGGATTGCATAAGGAAGATATTGTAAGCGCGGCAAAGGATTTAATGGAAGAAATCGGCTTTGCCGCATTTTCTATGCGCAAGCTGGCGGATAAACTGGAAGTAAAAACCGCTTCGCTGTATGCACACATCGAAAGCATGGATGCCCTGTTTACCGAGGTTGGCTTGTCCGCACTGAAAGAGCAGCGGGATTATCTGCTGAACGCCATCGGCGAAAAACACGGGGATGAGGCCGTGCGGGCGCTGGCAGAAAGCTACCGCCGCTTTGCGCTTGCCCACCCGGAGCTTTACCGGCTCATCATGCAGATGCCGTCCGGCGACAACGCCGTTTTGAAAGAGGCCGCCGCCATGACGGCCGAGCCGTTCATGCGGGTGCTGGACGGGTATTCGCTCTCCGAAATGCAGAAAATGCACGCGAACCGTGTTTTGCGCGGCATCGCCCACGGCTTTGTCTCGCAGGAAATGGCTGGCTATTTTTCGCATTATCCTGTGGACTTGGCCGAAAGCTATCGTCTGGCCGTTCAGTGCGTCATCGACGGTCTGCATAAGGAGGGAAACGCGCAATGAATACTGAACGCACAGCCCTGTTTTCCGATGCGCCGGTGCGGCAGGCGGTTCTGACACTGGCTATCCCCACGGTCATCAGCCAACTGATTACCGTGGTCTACAATATGGCCGATACATTTTTCATCGGCAAGCTGAACGACCCGTTGCAAGTGGCGGCGGCAACAATCGTCATGCCGTGCTTTATGCTGCTGACAGGCTTTGCCAACCTGTTTGGCTTGGGAGGTTCCAGCCTGATTTCCCGCTGCCTTGGCACAGGCGACCGGGAGAAGGCGCGGCACTGTGCGGCCTTCTGCATCTGGACAGGCGCCGCCGTTGCCCTGCTTTACGGCATTTTGGTGGTGCTGGCCGAGCCGCTGCTGTTCCCGGTGCTGGGCGCGGGCGCGGACACGCTGGGGTACTGCCGCCAATATGCGTTCTGGACCATCGGCATCGGCGCACTGCCCACCGTGATGAACACCGAACTGGCACATCTGATCCGCGCCGAGGGCTACTCCAAACCGGCAGGCTTCGGCGTGGCGTTCGGCGGTGTGCTGAACATCCTGCTGGACCCTGTTTTTATTTTCGGCTTCCGGCTCAACATTCAAGGCGCGGCTATTGCTACGATGCTGTCCAATCTGATTGCAATGGGGTACTTTCTCGGTTTCCTTTACCACATCCGCAAAAACACCGTCATTACGCCCGACCCTAAAGCCTATACACTGGGGCAGCATATCCCTGCCGAGGTCATAAGCGTCGGCCTGCCCGGTTTTGTGATGACGATGATGTCCACAATCTCCAATGCCGTGCTGAACCACATGGTCGCGGGGTATTCCGATACTGCTATTGCGGGTATGGGCATTGCCAAGAAAATCGACCTGCTGGCCTACGCCATCGCGCAGGGCATGACGCAGGGTACGCTGCCGCTGATTGGCTACAACTATACCTCCGGCAACCACAAACGTATGAAAGCCGCCGTCAAGACCGCCTTTGCGTACAGCTTTACGGTGGCGTGCGCCGGGGCATTGCTGCTTTGGACGCTGGCCGCACCGATTTCCCGCTGCTTTATCGCGGATGCCGAAACGGTACATTATGGGCAGCACTTTTTGAAAATTATCTGCCTCGCCTGTCCGAGTACGGCGGTCAATTTTATGGTCATCACGGTCTTTCAGGCCATCGGCAATAAGGGAAAATCCCTGTTCTTGTCCTTGCTGCGCAAGGGCAGTCTGGACGTTTTCTTTATGCTGATTCTGAACCACGCCGCCGGGGTGTCCGGCATTGCATGGGCAACACCGTTTGCGGACTGGATCGCCTTTGTGATCTCGCTGGCGCTGGTGATTCCAAGCCTTAAAAAACTAAACGCGGAGTGATTCCGCAGCAAATGCCAAGAGGCAGGAGCCATAACGGTTCCTGCCTCTTTTCGTATTTCTTACGGCTTCGGAAGCACCTTGACACCGGCCTCCACAAAGGCCGCAATCGTGTCCAGCTGTGCCGCCGCCAGCTCCGGCGCGGAGGTTTGCAGCCCCGCAATGCCGTTAAAGATGAAAACCAGCACCGCACCGACGTTTTCATACTGTGCGCTGTCAATGCCGTCCTGCTTGATCTTTTCCAGAATCGCATTGCGCAGGTGGGCGGTAAACTGTGTCATGGCGGGGGCGGAGACTGTATCCATATCCCGCCAGTTCTTGTCCAGCGCCGCATAAATTTCTTTTACAAAGGCGCGGGGATCATCCAAAAGATTCTGCGCCGTGTTGATCTGGCTGATAATTTCCGCCACGGCCTCCTGCTCCAACTGGTCAACGAGGTCATAGACCGTCTCATAGTGTGCGTAAAATGTCGTTTTGTTGATTTCCGCGCGCTCGGCAATTTCCTTGACTGTAATTTTTTCCAGCGGCTTTTCCTTGATAAGCTCCGCAAACGCGCTGCGTATGGCGCGTTTTGTTTTCTTGACCCGCAGATCCATGTGACCCCTCCGTCAATTTTGTAATAAACCGATGCTTACCCAACGCTTTGCGGCAAAGGCGTTGGATAAGCACCAAATCCCGCAAAAGCCGCTGATTGTAAAGCTGGCTGTGTGATGATAGTATAGCACCAACGGAACAGATAAGCAACTATCCGTTGGATATTCGATTGAAGTTTAGTTATTTCAGCCAAGGAGGGCTGCATTATGAAAACCTTATATCTCGTCACCGGCGCTGCCGGGTATCTCGGCGGTGAGGTCTGCCGCCAGCTGGTTGCGCGTGGCTTGCAGGGCAGGGCGCTGGTTCTGCCGGGTGATAAGACCGCACAGTACATCCCCAAAGAAATCGAGCAGTGCGTGGGCGATTTGTGCGATACGGAATCCCTTGAAAAGTTTTTCCGGGTAGCTCCCGACACCGAGACCATCGTACTGCACTGTGCCAGCATGGTAGCCCTCGGCAATGAGCGTCGCGAGCTGGTGATGAAAGTCAATGTGCAGGGCACGCAGAACATCATCGATCAGTGCTTTGCCCATAAGGAATGTAAGAAACTCGTTTATGTGGGCAGCACAGGTTCGATCCCTGAACTGCCCCACGGCCAGCGGATGAAAGAGCCGGAGCGTTTTATACCGCTGGACAGCCTCGGTGTCTACGGCCAAAGTAAGGCGATTGCAAGCCAGCGTGTGCTGGACGCCGCAAAATCCGGGCTGAACGCCTGTATCGTGATGCCCAGCGGCATCCTTGGTCCCGGCGATGCCGCCTGCGGCCCGGTCACCAGTGGTTTGCTGATGCAGATGCGCGGCGAAGTTTCTGTGGGGCTGAAAGGCACGTTCAATCTTTGCGATGTGCGCGACCTCGCCAACGGTATTTTCTTGGCCGTTGAAAAAGGCAAGGCAGGGGAGTCCTACATCCTTGCCAATGAGATTGTGACCTACCCGGAGTTTGCCGCCCTGACCGCACAGGAGGGGCATTGCAAAAAGCCGCTGTTCTATCTGCCAAAGGGCGTTGCCGACTTTGCGGCGGACATTCTGGAAAAGCAGGCCAAGAAATCCGGCAAAAAGCCCGCACTGACTCGCTACGAAATCTACAATCTTGCAAGAAACAATGAGTTTGACTCCACCAAGGCGCGGCGGGAATTGGGCTACACCTCCCGCCCGTACCGCGAAACCATCCACGACGAAATTGCGTGGCTGAAGCAGACCCACAAAATGTAAGTATAAAGGAGAACACAATCATGGATTTTAACAGTGTACAGGGAAAAGTCGTTATCGTTACCGGTGCCAGCCGCGGCATCGGCCGTGCTATTGCCGAGTGCTACGGTGCTCACGGCATGAAGGTCGTCTGCGCCGCCCGCAGTGTGGAGCAGGGACAGACCGTGGCCGACGGCATCTGCGCCAAGGGCGGCGAGGCAATCTTCATTCAGACCGATTGCAGCAGCACTGCCGCCATCAAAGAATTGGTAGATAAGACCGTTGCCCACTACGGCAAATTGGACGGCGTTGTCAGCAATGCGGGCATCGGTATGGGCGGCACACCGCTGCATGAGTACGATGTGACTGACTATGAAAAAATCTTTGCCCTGAACAGCGAGGGTGTGTTCGCCGGTATGAAGTACGGCGCGGAAGCCATCCTGAAAAGCCACAGCGAAGGCGGCTTTCTCATCAATGTAGCGTCCATTGCGGGGCTTGTGCCCCAGCGTGGGCAGGCTTTGTACAGCGCCACCAAGTTCGGCGTGGTGGGTATGACCCGCGCCGCCGCACTGGACTACGCCGCCTATGGCATCACGGTCAACGCCATCTGCCCCGGCTATACTAAGACGAGTATCTTCGGTGACGCACCCGCCTCGGCAATGGATTTCTTTGCTTCGGACTGCCCGGCCAAGCGCATGGGCAACCCGGAGGAATGCGCGGCGCTGGCTCTGTTCCTTGCCAGCGACATGGCGCGGTACATCACCGGCGCAGCCATCCCCGTGGATGGGGCGCTGTCTGCCGGGCATCAGAGCATCAGCAGCTGGAAGCACCCGGAGATTCTGACGGACGGCAAGCTGAACAGCCAAAGCACGATTGCCGCCCTGATGGAAAACGATGCCGCCAAAGCTATCATTGAAAAGTTCCTGCCCGGCTTTGCTGCCAACGAGCAGGCAAAGGCCGCCTACGGTATGACGTTCGGCCAAATCGGCCCGATGCTCGGTCTGCCGGACGCTGCCCTGCAAGGTCTGCTGGCGGCGCTGGATAATCTGTAAGGGGGATTCTCTTTGAAAAACGAAACACTGTTCCGCACCGGCTCGGTCTGGCGCGCCATCTTCACGATGGCGGTTCCATCGGTTATCATCATCTTTGTTATGTTCCTGTACAATATCGCCGATATGTTCTTCATCGGCTGTCTGGGCGATACGGCACAGGTGGCGGCGGTTTCGGTAGTCGGGCCAGTGTTTTCTATTTTAAGCGCAGTTGCCACCATGCTGGGCGCGGGCGGCAGCGCTATCATTGCCCGCTGTTTCGGCGCAAAAGAAATCGAGCAGGGACGTATCTATTCCTCTCTGTGCTTCTGGGCGGGTGTGGTGCTGGGGGTTCTTGTTTGTGCCGCGCTGCTGACCGGGGGAGCGCCGTTGCTGCAAACACTTGGCTCCACCCCGGAAACCACGCCGTATGCCCTGCAATACCTGCACATTTTGGCTGTGGGTGCGCCATTTCTGATTTTATCAAACATGATGGCGATGCTGGTGCGCACCGAGGGTGCCGTAAAAAACGGACTGATCGGCAATCTGCTGGGCACGATTGTGAATCTGGTGCTCGACCCGCTGTTTATTCTGGTCTTTGGATGGGGTGTCAGCGGCGCAGCCGCCGCCAGTGTACTAGGCAATGCGGCGGCAACCGGGTGTTACCTTTTTTACATTGTCCGCAATGGCACGGTGCTTACCCTTGATCCGCGCCCCGCGCTGCAAAAACCCGCTGCACTGGGGGAAATTTTTGCAATCGGTCTGCCCAACGGCATCAGCAGTCTGTTAGCAGGTTTTGCATCCACGTTCAGCAACCGGCTGCTGTCTGCTTACGGTACGGCTGCCATTGCAGCTATGGCGGCAGCAGGCAAGACTACCATGCTGATCAGTATGATTGCTATGGCACTTTGCATGGGCTGTCAGCCGCTTTTAGCCTATAACTATGGCGCAGGGGACACCAAGCGCCTGCGCCTGCTGCTGAAAGACATTGCGCTGCTCACCACCGTTTTTGGTCTTGCAGCGGGTTTTGCCAGCTTTGCCGGGCGCAGACAGCTTATCGGTATGTTCATCAAAGAGCCTGCCGCCGCTGCACTGGGTGAGCAGCTGGTGCTTTGGCTTGTGCTGGGCAGCCCGGTCATCGGTTTGACCTATCTTGCCACCAATCTCTTGCAGTCAGTCAATAAAGCAAGCGCAGCCGTTGTTCTTTCTCTGCTGCGGCAGGGGCTGCTTCTGTTACCTTTGCTGTACGGGATGAATTTGCTTTGGGGTGTTCCGGGCATTGCCGCCGCGCATTTTGTGGCAGATGCCGGGTCAGCACTGATTGCCGTTGCCATGCTGGTACATTTTTGGCACAAGGAGCTATTTGATAAGACATCATAAAAAGGAGAAACAATCCCATGAAAAAAGTTTGTGTTATCACAGGCGGCGGCAGCGGTATGGGCCTTGCCACCGCAAAACTCATCGGCGAAGCAGGGTACTATACCATTCTGGTCGGCCGCACAGCTGCCAAACTGGAAAACGCCGTAGCCGACCTGCGCAAAGCAGGTCACGAGGCGGAGGCATTCAGCTGCGATGTCTCCAACCGCGAAAGCTGTTTTGCGCTGGCGCGCCACGCTGCCGAATGCGGAGAGGTCAAAGCGCTTTTGCACATTGCGGGGCTTAGCCCTCACATGGGCGATGCCGAGAAAATCCTGCGCGGCAATGCACTGGGGACGGTCAACATCAACGATGCTTTCTACGAGGTCATGGCACCGGGCGGCTGCGTAATCGACACGTCCAGCATGAGCGCCTACCTTTCGCCGCAGTTCATCATGCCGAAAAGCGCGTACAAGCTGGCCCGCACCGACCGCGAAGCCTTTTTGAAAAAGATGCTGGCGCGGGTCAATCTGCTGCCCAAGGATGCCCGCCCCGGCGTGGCCTACGCCATCAGCAAGCATTTTGTCATCTGGTTTGCCAAGACCGACGCTGCTCGCTTCGGCGCCAAAAACGTGCGCTGCCTGAGCGTGACCCCCGGCAACTTTGATACCCCGATGGGCGCACTGGAAAGCGGGCAATCGGAAGTGTTCATCAAGTATTCTGCCTTGAAACGCAACGGCAAGCCGGAGGAGATCGCTGCGCTGTTCAGCCTGCTGTTGGATGAGCGGCTTGGCTTCTTGACCGGCGCAGACATTATCATGGACGGCGGTGTGATTGCCAGCGGCGCAAGCGGGTTGAGCAAATAAGCCGTCCACATACAGAACACCTTAAATCCTATCCCATAACACGACTTTTTGGCTTTTACAGGAAAAAGATTTCCTGTAAAATAGCGGTAGGGAAGTGATACGATATGAAACAATGGGAACTGTTTGAACTCACTCTGCCGCTGGCGGGTGGGGATTCGGAATGTGAAAAAGTGACCGTGACATTTACAGTTGGTGACACTGCAACGGTTGTGCGCGGTTTTTATGATGGAGACGGCATCTGCAAGGTGCGCTATCTGCCTATGACGACCGGGCTGTGCCGCTGGCAGATCAGCGGCCCGGTGCAGGGGGCGGGGGAGGAAATTATCGAACCTGCTGCAGAAACTGTACACGGCCCGGTGCGGGTTCGCGGTATGGGCTTCGCCTATGCAGACGGAACTGCCTATGCGCCCTTTGGCACAACGGTCTACGCACTGGCGCACCAGCCGGATGAACTGGTGGAACAGACATTGGACACGCTGGCCCACGCGCCGTTCAATAAGATCCGCATCTGCGTGTTTCCCAAAAGCTACCAATACAATTCCAACGAGCCGCCCTGCTATCCGTTTGAAAAGACTGCCGACGACAAGTGGGATGTCCGCCGCCCCTGCCTTGCCTTTTGGCATCGCTTTGAGTCGATTTTGCAGTGGCTTGGCGAGATGGGCATCCAAGTCGATTTGATCCTCTTTCACCCCTATGACCGCTGGGGCTTCAGCACGATGACCCACGAGGAAGATTTGCATTATCTGTCTACGGTTTTGCGCCGCTTGGCGGCTTTCCCCAACGTGTGGTGGAGCTTGGCAAACGAGTATGATTTGCTGCCCGCCAAGTCGATGGAGGACTGGTACGGACTGGAAAGCTATATTGCCGCAAACGATCCGTTCCATAATCTTTACTCGGTGCATTACTGCTTTAAGCCGTGGGATTACAGCCGCCCCGCCGTAACCCATGTGTCGGCACAGACCAAGACCGTCAGCCGTGTTGCCGAATGGCGCACCCGCTACCAAAAGCCTGTCATCATTGATGAGTGCTGCTACGAAGGAAACTTCCCAGAGCCGTGGGGCAATCTGTCCGGGCGGGATATGACCTACCGTTTCTGGTGTACAGTGGCCACAGGCGGCTACTGCACCCACGGCGAGACGTTCCTTGATGATGAAAAGGAAATCGTCTGGTGGGCAAAGGGCGGCAAACTGAAAGGGGAGAGCCCTGCGCGCATCGGCTTCCTGCGCGGAATTATCGAATCTCTGCCCGGCACATTAGAGCCTATCCCTAACCAAATGGCAGGGATGCTCGATCCCGCAAGCCGGGAGACGATTCGTTCTCAGCTGGCTTTTGTGCCAGCTGCACGGCGCCATACGGTCGAGATGATTTTAGACACTGACCCCGTTGACCTGCGTGCCCTGATTGAGAACGAAATGATTTGTGAGGGACACTGTGGCGAGGATGCCTACCTGACGTTTCTCCTGCGCCAGTGCCGCGCCCGGACAACGCTGGACTTGCCGGAGGATGGCATCTACCGTGTGGAAGTCATCGACACATGGGAGATGACCCGCACTATTGCTGCGGCACACGCTTCCGGCAAAACCACAATAAATCTTCCCGGAAAAGAGGGCATTGCTATTTTGGCTGTGCGCACCGGGAACAAATAACAAAAGATCTCCCTGCACGAAAAGTGCGGGGAGATTTTTTGTCGCCGAAGCTATGGATTGTGTCGCTTTGTTTCGTAGTGCATATTCATAAAGCGGTCGTGCTCTTTCTCAATCAGCTTGGGGTCATGGATGCCGATGGCATACAAAAAGGCATATATATCCGAGGAAATGATATTTTTGTTGATTTGCACGGCACTTCCGTTCCGGCTGTAATAGTCGGATATGGCCATTGCCATCGCAGCATAGATTCCAGCCTCCAAATCGACATTTTCATGCTGCGGAAAGTTAGCTTTATAGTTTTGCTCCAAGAAAGATTTTATTCGCTTGGAGTAGTCGATCGTTTCGGTGTGGATGTCCATAATGGCCCGCGTTTTGGCGGCGTGCTGCTGTTGAAATTTCAGAATAAGGGTGTCCATTTCTTCCCAATGCTTAGAGGAATCGGTGAACTGATTGTCGATCTCCGGGATTTTGGCGCGGATAAAATCCATGAATTCTTGGTATAAATCATTCTCGATTCGCTCTGCTACTTCGTACTTGTCATGGAAGTGGATGTAGAATGTGTAGCGGCTGATCAGCGCCGCATCCACGATTTTTTGCACGGTGATTTTCTCAAAGGACATCGTCTGTGCCAGCTCCACAAAGGCGTTGATAATGGTCTTGTCCATCCTTCTGTAAGCAGCGCTTTTCGTATTCATACAGGCCTCCGCTTCAACCAATTTCAAACTTACTGTCATTATACCAAACACAGTGTTAGCTGTACAGACATTGTGAAAGAAATTGAACGACACAAGCCGCAGCCATTACGGTATAATCGGCAGTGAAAGGAGGGAAAAGCATGCATACTTTTCCAAAAGATTTTTTACTTGGCACCGCAACGGCCGCGCATCAGGTGGAAGGAAACAACCTCCACAGCGACAACTGGGTCATGGAAAACATGAAATATACTACCTACCAAGAACCCAGTGGGGATGCCGTAGACCACTACCACCTGTATCGGCAGGACATTGCCATGATGGCCGAAGCCGGTTATAATGCCTATCGCTTCTCTATCGAGTGGGCGAGGATCGAACCACAGGAGGGCGCTTTTGATGAGCGCGAAATCGAACATTACCGCGATGTGCTTGCCTGCTGCAAAGAGTACGGCCTTGAGCCGATGGTAACGCTGCACCATTTCAGCAGTCCGGTGTGGATCATCACCAAAGGCGGCTGGGAGGCTGACAGCATTGTAGAGGATTTCAAAGCCTACTGCGTCTATGTGATGGAACGGCTGGGCAGCGAAATCCACTACGTCAACACCATCAACGAAGCCAATATGCGGCTGCAATTTGCCCGCGTTATGGAAAACTATGCCAAACGAATGACGCAGCAGAAAAGTGCCTCTGCCAACTTGCAGGTTGGCGTGGACGTACAGGCGATGATCCAGCTGCAAGCCAAAATGTTTGAGGAGAGCAAGCGGCTGTTCCATCTGAAAGACGGTATGACCGTGAACAACTTCCACAGTGCCTGCACACCGCATGGCGATGAATTGATTCTTAAAGCACACCAAGCGGCGCGAGATGCCATCAAAGCGATGTATCCCGATACGAAAGTCGGTCTGACGCTGAGCCTGCACGATTTTCAGGCGCTGCCCGGCGGGGAAAAGAACAGTGCGCGTCTGTGGGAGGAAGAGTTTTTACACTATCTCCCCGGCATCCGAGACGATGATTTTATCGGTGTGCAGAACTACACGCGGGAACTGGTCGGCCCGGACGGTTCGCTCCCCGTGCCTGATGGAGCCGATATTACCCAATCCGGCTACGAATTTTACCCGGAGGGGCTGGAACATATCATCCGCAAGGTGAACGCCGTGTTTAGGGGTGACATCTATGTGACCGAAAACGGCATTGCCACGGACGACGATGAGCAGCGCATTGCGTTTATCCAGCAGGCAGTCTGGGGTGTAAAGCGCTGCATTGCAGACGGTATCCCGGTAAAGGGGTATTTCTACTGGTCCTTCATCGACAATTACGAGTGGCAGAACGCTTACAGCATGAAATTCGGCCTTGTCGCTGCCGACCGCGCGACGCAGGAACGAAAGCCAAAGCCGAGTTTGCGATTCTTGGGTGGTATGATAAGAAAAGATCGCGTTACGGAAATCTGACAACGCAGGTAAAAGCCTCGCTAAGCAATAGAAAATGTCTCTCTGCAAAATGCGTATGCAGAGAGACATTTTTGTTAAAAGCGGCGCAATAATTTGCACAATCTGAAATGGAAAATTTCTTTAATCGTTATCTGCATCATAAGGATTCGTCCGCGCAATGTCGCTTTTGAATCGGATGCACCGCACACGGTCGAAATGCTCCACAAGGAAACAGTAAGGGCGGATGCCGTCGTCGATTTCCAGAATCTCATAGGGCTGCAACTGTATAGAAAGCAGCTCCGCCAAAGAGTGTCTTTTGGTTTGCTTTGCAAATTCCATCGCCGTGTAAGGGGAGTCACCCTCATACCGCACCGAATAGCGGCTGGGATAAGGAAAGAACGAAATCCCGTTGGCCACAAGTATACATTCGCCCTGTTCGATTTCCGGGGAACGAAAGTGATAAATCCGCAATGTGGGCGGCACACGCCGCTTAGGACACCATTTCGGCACATTGACCTTCGGATCATCGGACTTGAAAATAATGACCTTTTTGCCTCCGGTGCAGTATTTTGTGTTCGGCTTCATGCGCCGACCGTGGATCATTTTCGTCTCAGACCCGGCGTAGAGATTACAGTCTGGGCAGTAATAACACTTGAATTTGCGTACTTTTTCTTCATACATAGGTATTTTACCTTTCAGTTTGTCAGCAGGGGGAATTCCTGCTTGGGTGTTTGCAAATAGTAATCCTGCTTTGCAAGAATTTCGGCATATCGTTCCTTGCCGGAGCCAGGTTCTCCGTTACCGTGAAAAGAGTCGATGACGCTCTGCTCCTCCTGTGGCATATCAGCGTAAGTGCGTTTGCCGTAGTTCGGCGGCAGCCAGTGTTTGCCCCGGCTGCAATAGATATTGAAGCGCTCTAGCAGTTCCTCGTTATGAAATCGGATGTGCATCGTACCTTTTTTATAAAGGGTCACATCGAAATACTTGCAGGGAATGTTTCGTGTCTGCCCTGATTTGGCAGCACGCTCCAACACGCCATGTAGATTTACGCAGCTTGTCATATTACCATCCAAAAAATCAAACACCTTTTCAATGTCGGAGATACAGGCTTCGGCATTATGCACTTCAAACGCATCGTGCCAAGAATAGTCCGAAAACATTCCGTTTACCGGCAGGATAATTTTGTCGTTGACTTTGTGGGCTTTATTGGTCTTCCAACCGTTATAATAATGAATATTTTTCGTTGTCTCCGGGTACCAGCTATGCTCAGTCGTAAAACGCTCGAACAGTTTGAAGATGGTATCTTGAATGCCTTGGGACAGTTCCACATTCATTTCCAGCGTAATCTGCTGGATGTTGAACAGCGTAAAATCGTAGTTCACCAGCTTGCTTACCATATCGTAATATTTCTGGCGTAGTTCACTGGTCAGCTTGCCCATGAATTTGTCGTTATGAAACAGGGCGTTCCAATATTTCCGGCGGGTGAGACGTAGAAAATCATTGATGCGCGGCCCTCTTGAACGATGGTCTGAACCAACAGAAAGTACCAGTGTGCTGTCACTATATTGACTTGGCGTGATACTTTCCATTAAGTAGGGGCGCATCCCCAGATACTCCCGAATCAATGCAATTCCCACATCGGTTTCAAAATTAAACTGTTGCACGATGTTTTTGAGAAAGTCTGTCAGTGTCAGTTCTGAGGCCTCGGCTTGCGGCTGCTCTACATGGGCAGCTTCTTTTAGGCGGGAGTAAATCTCGCTGTGGAGCTTCGGCTTCGGAATATCAATGCGCACCAGTGCCACAGTAACATCGGTTTGGCGTTCTGCATCTTTGAAAGCCTCCGCTAGAATCTCCACTTCGGCACCGTATTCCTCAAGATACTGTTGCAATAACTGATGCCTGGCAGAGTAGGGATTGCGCACGGTTTCGGCATTCAGCAGGCAGCGAATCTTCCCGCCGCAGCCTTTTAGCAACTCTATGGCTTTCAAAAGGTGCTCACATCCAGCGGAAAACGGTGGGTTCATCAGAATCAGGTCATAGGTCTTGCGGGAAGTAAAGGTCAAGAAGTCATCATGAACGATATGCAAGTTTATTCTATCTCGCAGAGAAGATTCATGCCTTAATTGTGCGCTGGCGGCTTTATCTTCGTCAGTAAGACCCATTGTTTTGTTCCTCTTATAATCGTAGCGGATGCGGTCTTCAAATTCACGCAGAATATGTTGGATTTCTTGCTGCCTGATACCGCCAAATTCATACTTGAGGATACTACGAATATAGGGGTCGATCTCAATAGCATCTACATTCAGTGTGTGGGAATTATAGCGGTGCTCCTGTCTAAGAGTTTCCTCTGCAAGGCAGTGAATCAAATCACCTTTTCCGGCAGAGGGTTCTAAAACTGTGCTGATGAAGTCAAGGTCAATCCCCTGCAACATCTTTTTTCCCAGTGCCTCCGGGGTAGGATAGAAGTCTGCCTGTGCCTCCGGGGTGGAAATTAAATTTTCAATATCCATGTATAAATCTCCAAAAGAAGCCGTGGCAGCAAAGCGCCGCCACGGCTGTAATTAAATCATTCTGCGAACATTCAACCCTTTACGCACACGCGGCCAGCGTTTGTCGGCGCGGGTTGAGGACCGCGAGTACAAAAGGGCGGGGCTTGATGTAGTAATGGGTGGTGGATGTCTCAAAGTGAATCTCCTGCGTTTCCGTCTCGTGGATCTTCACCACAGGGGCCGTATGGTACATCTCGCCGCCTGTGCTGAAGATGGCAGGCCTGCCCACCATCAATGCGGACATGAGTTTGCCGGTAATGTAAAGCTCCAGCTTCCGCTTTTTCATTCTGTCCTTGCCTCCTCTCAGGCATCTCTGCACAGTTCCACCACGATGAACCGCGCGTTGTCCAGCAGCGTGTTCACATGGTACAGCGAGGTATTCTGCATCTGCGCGATCTCGTTCGTCTGGTATCCCTTGGTGCGCAGACGGATAATTTCCATCTGCTGGGGTGTTACCCGCTTGGCGAGGGCGTGCAGGAGCAATGCCACCTCACTTTCACGCAGCGCTTCCTCATCCGAAACTGTCGGCGTAGAGCGCCGGGTCAGATGCCCGGTGTATGCCTGCCGGGGCCGGACGAAGCGGATGACGCGGAAACGGCGCTTGTCGGTGCGGTGGGTATTGACTACTTCGCCCTCCATCGCCCGCCACGCAACCGTGGCAAAGGAATAGCCTGCAAGGTTCGGGTCGGTCAGATACCGCTGCACGGCCCGCAGGTAGCCGAAAATGACGATGTCATAATACTCACTGGCAGGCAGATTTTTCTCGTGCAGGAACTTGTAGACAAGATTATGATTCTTGTCGGCAAAAATGCGCTGGGTGTCATTCAACGGAATATCGTGCATAAAGCGCCTCCTTCATAAACTGTTACGCGGGCAGGGGCTGCGTGTCGCCGTTCACTGTGGCACCGATGCAGAAGCTGTCATCGGCAGCCGCAGGGGCAGCGGTGTAGCTTTCCACCTCGCAAAGACCATCATCCTGTTCACGCTTCGCTTCGATGCGCTGGCGGTTCATGCCGCGAATCTGCTCACGGAAGCTCAAAGCGTACTTGCGCACAGCGGCAAGCTGGTCGCCGTGGAAGTCGCCCAAGCGCTTGAACGTGGCAACGCTGTAATCCTTGCCCTCCGGGTTCGTCTGGCGTTTGAGACCAATCTCCACAAGGCTGCCGTAGGTGGCGCGGTTGCGGAAAACAAACCCCTGATTCAAAAACTCACGGAACGGGCTGATGCTGGTGGGCGAGAGATTGATTGCCAGCGGCATAAACTCCCCGCTGCGCAGCAGATACAGCACCCGCATGTTCTTGCAGGCTTTGCCGCGACCGTTGCTGGCACTGCCGAACTGGCTCAAGGCACAGGCCGCACAGGTGCCACCGGGCTCGCCGTAGCCCTGCTTGCCGTCCACAGAAGAACAAAGCGGCGGCACATCGTCGCTGTACTCGTCACCCTCCGGCCAGTAGGCACAGCTTGCATGGTTGTACAAGATCACGCCGGTGAGTGTGGGACGATAATCGGGGTGCTGCGGGTCACCGTTGGGAATCTCGAACTGCAACACGCCGCCTGCGGGAATCTTGATGCGGGGAAAAGACATGGTTAGACCGTCCGTATCCTCGGCAAGTTCCTCACTGCTGAAATCTGCATCGCCCATTTCGGGCAGCACAAAGTCCAGCGGTTCGTTGGCGGTCATGGCGGTGGTGGCGGCGGTAGTGTTCATCATAGACATAAAAAATCCTTCTGTGTGTAAGGGCAGCATTAGGCGGCTGCCCGGTTGATTCTCGACCACTGCCGGGCGGGCATGGTCAAAATACTGTAACCGATGCTTTCCAGTTCACTGGCGCGGTCATAACTCTCCACGTCCTGGCTGTGACGGGTCACGGCGTTGGATAAACCGTACAGCGTTAAATCGTTGGATTCAATCAATCGCTGCAACACGCCGGTGCTCTCGCTGTCGGTGATGTGGAACTCTTTGCTGGCAAGTTTGACGACGGCCGGAACATCATGGGTGTCCATCTGCGCGGCTTTTGCCTCCTGCATCTTGCCGACGACCTGCGCGAACCGCGCTTCTTCTACGGCGGCGCGCACGGTGTCCTGAATTTTCATAACAAAGGCTTTGTCCTCAGCGTCCAAGGTTGTTTGGGAGTAGACACTGAAATTTTCCTCGCTGTCGGTAACACGGCCTACATGGTTGCGGCGGGCGGCGGCTTCATTCACGACCATGCCGTTGCTGCATACCAGCCGATAAATCAGCGGCTGGATGCTGACGGAGCCGAGTCCGACCTCGCTGTTGCTGATAATGACCCCAGCCTGCACAATGTCGCCGGGAGATACCTCCGCCTGCAAGCGGGGATTCACGGCTTTGATGTACATACGGCTTTCGGTGATTTGGCAGCTTTCAAAGCGGATGTCGGGCAGCCCGCCGAGAATCGGCAACGTCACACCGGCAATATCGATATTGTCGATGCGGCGGTAACGATTGCTCAGGTACGCGCGGGCGGAGCCATCCAAGGTACGCAGCATACGCTGGCTGTTTTCCTGCTTGAACCATGTGTTGGCATTGTAAGCCAGCAAGTCGGGGCGTTCCTCCCGCATACGGTCATAGTAGGTGGCAGGAATGCGCAGGTGCGTGCCGATCTGCCGATGGGCGATACCCGTAATGGTCATAGGCTCGATCAGCTCGGTGTCGTTGTCGTCCGACAGGTGCAGAAACATTTCTTTGCCGTAGGATTCCATCCGCAGGCGGTTGGGGGCAATGAGGTAGTCCTCTTTGGACTCGCTCTGCCGCTTCACTTCGGTCAGCATCTGCTGTAAAGATACACCGGATTTCATACGCGAAACCTCCTCACCACGAGAGAACCAGCTTGCCGGAGGTCTCCTCGGCGGCCAGTCCATCTCCTGCAAAGACCTGCTTCAGCTTTTCCCAGCAGCCCACAGGCGGGAAGCCGTGCAATTCCGGAAACACCGATGTGCTGACATCCGAAAGCTGGATGTGACCGTCCTCCTGCACGGTCATCGAGTGATGCCCGCGGGAACTGAGGTTGGCTACGATATTTTCCAATGTTGCACGCCCCTCGGTTTCATACCAGATGCGCGGGTCGGGCAGCGGGGGAGTCTCGGCGGGTATGCACGGCTTTTCGGGCGTGTCTGCCGTGGGGTTCGGTCGTAGCGGTACTGTGTTGATTAACTCGCACCGCAGGTGTGCCTGCTTGTCCAGCACAACTTCCGCACTCTCGAAACCGTCCAATCCGTGAACACGGATTAAGCAGCGCCCGCCCTCTTTAACGATGGCAAGCGGATCTTTGGTAGCCCATTCCCATGTGATGTTGCTGCCCGCCGTGCGAAGCGCCGCGGTAATGCGTTGGTTCACATGAAGCAGCAGAATGTCGCTGAGAGGTTCATCCTCAATGTCCGGCACCACAAATTTAGCGCGGCGGGGAGCCTTTGCTTTCTTCTTGGGGACTGCCGGGAGACTGCCCCGCAGATGGTGCAGCACATACAGCCCCCAGACGGAGCAGGCGACAAGCAGAAGCGGCAGTAGCAGTGCGCCGCGCACAAACGCGGCGATGGCTACAATGATGCCTACAAAAATGCCTGTGCCATTCCAGATGGCATTGTCAGATTTCATTGTCGATTACCGTCCTTTCACAAAAACAAAAAAGGGCTGCATCAGGTGTCCATTCTGAACACTTGATGCAGCCCAAGGTGCGGCCACTGTCCGGCGGCCATAAGGGATGCGGATTGATTCTTGATTCACTCCTTTCTGCTGATGGCAGGAAATATCTATATAAAAAAGTGCCGGCAGGGGAGACACTGCGCAAAATTCAGCGCAACGCCATCTACTACCGGCACTGATTACAAAAATAACAGCGTATGCTTATATAGCATAAAAATCATTTACGAGGTTATTATAATACTATATCTTGTGGTTGTCAACGATGAATTTTGTGCGGACACCTGCACGATAATAATATCGCGCTTGCAATTATACTCCCACAGGAGTATAATTGCGTTAAGGAGGTGCTCTGATGAAAAAGACGATTTACCACGGCTCGGATCACATTATTGAAAAGCCCCAATATGGCTATGGAAAGCTCTATAATGACTATGGCGTTGGCTTCTACTGCACCGAAAACCCGAACATGGCGAAGGAATGGGGCGTAAGCATCGACCACAACGGGTATGCAAATGAATATCAAATCGAATGTGACGGTTTGACGATTCTCGATTTGAATGCCCCGGAATATACAATGCTGCACTGGCTGACGATCCTGCTTGAAAACCGTGAGTTTGATGCGTCCACACCGCTGGCGGCCGAAGCCAAGGGCTATCTTTTGCAGAATTTTCAACTGGACTACAAGACGGCAGATGTTATTATCGGCTACCGTGCCGATGACAGCTACTTTTCCTTTGCCTCTGACTTTATCAACGGCGCAATCTCGTACCGCCAGTTGTGCAACGCCATGCGCCTTGGTAAGCTGGGTCAGCAGTTTGTGCTGAAAAGCCGGAAAGCCTTTGAGCGGCTGGAATTTATGGGCTATGATACAGCAGATGCCAAAGAATGGTATAAGAAGAAAGCGTTCCGTGACCAGACTGCCCGCCGCCAATACTTTGATGTGGAGCGGAACCGCCGCCAAAGGGGAGACCTTTACATTACAACCATCATTGACGAGGAGATGAAGCCCGGTGATCCACGCTTACGATAAAAATTATCTTACCGCAGCACAAAAATGTCTTGCGCGTATGCTGGACTATACGGTCAATGATTTACAGTATCCGCTGGAAACAGCATGGAACTGGTTTTTAATGAGCGAGATTTCCCGACGCTTTGAACTGGGTGATAGCGCTATTTTGGCGGGTACTTCCGGCGTTGAACTCGCCCGCAAGGTACTGGAACAGGCAGGAGAGCCGATACCCACATGCAAGGCATCCTATGCATATGACCGCAGCCCCGAATACTGGACAGGCTGGGCTATTGCGTATTACCAGTGGGATACTGGGCTTCGATTCTCTGAAATTGAGCAGGCTGTGCCAATTTCCAGGGTGCGGATGCTGTATACGCCATACCACGAGATGGATGTTCGCCAGTTGGTAGATAAGATGAACGAATTGTACCGCGCAGCAAAGCCGGAAACGAACCTAAAGAGCCTGCGTACACTGGCCGAAATGAGCCAATCTGAGCTGGCACGGCAGGCAGAAATCCCAGTGCGCACTATCCAGCAATATGAGCAGCGCCAGAAAGACATTAACAAGGCGCAAGGGGAAACCTTGCTGCGCTTGGCACGTGTCCTGCATTGCAGTATAGATGATCTGATGGAAAAGGTCCCACAGCAATAATGAATAGAAGCGGAAGATTCTCATTTAAGGCAGCGGGAATCTTCCGCTTCTATTTTGTCAATTATCGCATTAGTAAGTATCAATCATAATCTGCTGCCGCAGATAAAGATTTGCTACCGCCGTGATGACCTCGCGGCTGCAACGGTACTCCCTCACGGCTTGCGCGAAGTTATCACAGTTCAGATCGTTGTCATCGTACAGCTTGTCCAGCACATCGTAGCCGTCTTCCAGGCGGCGGATGTCCATCTCGATGCACTTGATGACCTCCGCGCAGGAGAGGGGAGTCTGCCGGGCAAGGCGGATGATTTTTTTCTCGCAGGAACTGCGGGCATCAATGCCGAACAGGCGACGGGTGATTTTCCAAGAGATGCCCTCCAAGAACGTCAGTTTGAGGAACGACAGCACCCGCAGCGGCCATGCCGCGCCGATAGGAATAATGAAGCGGCAGGCGAGCAGATCGTACAGCGCGTCATACTCGGTATCGCCGGTGCCAACCACAATGAGCCCGCGAACCAGCAGGCGCTGCACACAGTCCTGCCAGCTGCGTTGGATGGAGACGTTGGAGTCGCTTGCCAGCTTCTCGTAGTAGCTGCCGATTTCTTCTTCCCGCAGGATACGCCAGCTGAGGATGGACCAGACCATAAACTCCTGCACATCTACCTCGTACTCTTTTTCGCAGACGATGATGACCGGACGGGTGCCTTCCTCGGTGCAGCAGCGGATATAACGACCATTGGCAGTGTAAAGCATTTTCATAAAGGTTCCTCCAAATTTTAATTTTCGTGTAGAGATGATAGAAAAGATTTGTCATTTCGTAGTTTGTGTACAGCGCGGGTGATCCACGCCGAAACATGATTAGGCGGGGCGCTCATGCGGACGGCAACTGCGGTAAGCGACATCCCGGAGACTTGCAACGCCAGCGCATGGACACCCTTGCGGGTCATGCCGCTGTATTGAGATTCTGTGGCGGCAAGCAGTAGGGGTGTTTCGCATTTTGTATGACTTGATACCGCGTTTTGAGCTTCTAAGGCAGCAAGCACAGCCGGCTCCAAATCACCAAGCAAAACAGTGTGCTGATACTTACTCAAAACATTGCGGCAATAGCCGATAAGGCCGTTCTGTACGACCCGCCGGGCATAGGATGCAAAGCTGCCACGTGCAGGGTCAAAGGTCAGCGCCGCTTTGCAGAGCCAGACACAGCCCTCTTGATACAAGTCCTCATAGCCAAGGCCAGCAACGCAGGGATTGGCATGGATGTCGAACCGCAGAACGCGTTCTACGATGGTCAGATTCTCTTCTACCAAGCGCTGTTGGGCGGCGGTGAGCCGTTTTACGCATTTCATAGCTATCACCTCGCAGTCGCATTCTCGCAGATGCGGATGATTTGCTCGCAACGGTAGTCGCCGCACTTGGCGATATGTACCTGATCTCCGGGCAGACCCATCTGCATTTGCAGCCAGCGGTAACTTTGGTCGCGGCTCATGCCAAGCTGCGTCTGTACACTGTGCAGCGCATGGTGAGCAAGAATGCGTTTATGTCGCAATTCTCCGTTGGCAAGGGTGCCGAGGGGCTGCTTCGTGCGGCGATCAGCTGTGACGTAGGCATCGCAGGCGGGCCAGCGGCGGCAGACGTACAGGTACGTTCCTGCGGAAATGTCGGACAGACCATGAATCGCGCTTGCCGGGCGCAGCGTGGCAAGAGAGCCGCAGTAGGGGCAATGGATACGAGCTTGTTTCATAGAATTTCACCTCTCCATTAGTTTTTGTGAACAATCACCAGAGAGAACGTACCAACGTATCTTTC
>CAVAGJ010000015.1:0-59230 GCA_963588145.1 Coriobacteriaceae bacterium | reverse complement strand
TCTGGCAGAAACGCATGACCTCGGCATCAGACTTGCCGTGGGGGTCAAAGTCAGAGCCGCCCTTGCCGCCGCCCATGGGCAGGCTGGTCAGGCTGTTCTTGAAGCACTGCTCAAAGCCCAGGAACTTGATGATGGACAGGTTGACAGAGGGGTGGAAACGCAGGCCGCCTTTGTAGGGACCGATGGCAGAGTTGAACTGCACACGGTAGCCGCGGTTGACCTGGACCTTGCCAGCGTCATCGACCCAGGGCACACGGAACATGATGATGCGCTCGGGCTCGACCAGGCGCTCGATCAGGCCGGCCTTCTCGTACTCGGGGTGGGCAGCCACAACGGATTCCAGGCTCTCGAGGACTTCCTCAACAGCCTGCAGGAATTCTTTCTGTTCGGGGTTACGCTTAGCCAGGTCGTCATAGACGTGCTGGAGATACAGATTGGTAAATGCCATAGTGGTAACACTCCTTTATATAATTCTTACACCAAGTCTATAGTAGCACCATGTGCATAATTTTGCAAGGTTTTTGCAGGCATTTTCAAAAAAAATGTTTGCAGCAGATGTCCGTGTGTTTTCTATGGGGCGACAGACTTTATTTTCTTAATTCCACATCTGCACAGGAGTATAGTTTTCGCTGCCATTCATGAAATCCTGCGGGTCGATGAACCCGTAATCGCATCGATCATTATGCGTATCGCTGTGGGGTTTATACCCGATCATCCAGCGGCCGTCATTGGTCTGGGCCATCAGGCTGACGGCCATATACCCGCCATCGCGGTACTGCTTTTGGGTGATCTGTACCGATTCGCCGGTGTCCAGGTTGTACAGGTAGTCCTTATCGCTCCAGATGGTGTCGCCCGATTCCTGCGCCCACACCCAGGTGCGTTCCCCGCTGCCAAACACAGGCATAAAGCCGGAATCGGTCATGGGCAGGTAGAGGTTCACCGGCAGGTCAGCCACCAGTTCGGTGCGGCTGCCTGTGGCATCGTAATAACTCAGGCTGTACTGGGTGCCCCAGTTACCCACCGCGCGGGCATTATCCTGGAAGTAAACACGGCCCTTATACACCCGCAAAACGGTGTCATTGCCCTCGGCGGGCACGTCCAAAATTTTCTCGCGCTCCAAAGTCTGCGGATTCAGCCAGTCAAATTCCATCTGGGCGTTCTGCACGGCGGCCTGGTAGATGTCCCCCTCGTTGAAGTCCGGCAGAGGCGCATCGGCCACAAGCCGCCGGGTCATAAAGCGGCCATCCTTGGCATCGACCACTTCCTCGTTGGCGTACAGCGGAATTTCCTGGGTCTCGCCGGTGTGGATGTCCAGCCGCACGATGCGTCCGGGGATGTTCCGGAAAGTGCTGCCATCGGTGGCATACAGGGCATTTTCATCGCAGTAGAGGAAATACATCTCGGTCAAATCGCGCATATCCTCGGTAAAGGTCAGCACCGTGGTGCGGGCGGTCAGGTCATCGTTGAAGGCCTCGATGGTCGAGGGTGAATAGTACTTTTCCAAATCAATGCGGCAGGCCTTGATGTACTCATCCTCGCTGGTATAGCCCCATTCCTGGCCGTGCTCCGCGTATTCTTCGCGCCAGGCATCCACGTGGTCCTCCCAGTTTGTGCTTTCGCCGTTGGTGTAGTTCCAGTAATCCAGCCCGTTATAAAGTAAGTAGACCGTGCCGTCCAGCACCAGCAGGTCAGTGCGGCTCCAGCTTTCCAGATAGGCCGGGCAGGCAGTGCTGTCGTGGGTGCAGTTCGGCACATTGCACAGCGGGGCCTGCTGGCCGGTAGCGTAGTCGGTCTTCAGCACCAGCGCTTCCATGCTGTTGCCGATGCGGGCAATTTCATAGTAGGCATCGCCGGTATTCCAGCCCCAATAGCCGCCGCAGGTGCTGGGGTATTGAACAAGGTTCCCCACCTCGCTGAAGCCCGCCGGGGCGGGTGCGGGCGTGGGGTCCACCGCGGTTTCGGCGGTCGTCTCGGTGGTGGGCAGGGTGTCGGTCGCAGCGGCCTGAACGCCGCAGCCCGCCAGCATCAGCGGGGCCAGCAGTAAAGCCAAGGTTTTTGTACGCATGGTGCACGTCCTTTCAGTGTAAGCGCCGGGGCAGGTTTTCCTCGGCGCACAGGGTAATGTTCATCGAGTAATAGGGCAGGGTCGTATTTTCCAGCTGGTAATCCTTGCAGTCGGCCGCCGCCAGTGCCTGGCCGTTGGCGCTGTACAGGGCGTTGGTGTAGGTCAGGTCGTCCCGCGCGGCCCAGTCCCCCAGGCTGGCCAGCCCGGCCTGGGCCACAAAGGCCTGCAGGTTTTCGGTGGTGGCCTCTGGCATGTTCATCGGTGCGGCCTCCTGCAGGGTGGGCGTTTTCGTGTACATTGCCTCCCCTGCCGAAGCCATCGAGATCCACACCGAAAGCACCTGCCCGGTGCGGCTGTCCATCATAAGCGAGAACGCCGTGCGCAGCTGGTCGCCATACATGGCATACCGGCGGAAGGTCACGATGCCCACGCTGTCAAAGCCGTAGTACACGGTGTCCAGCCAGTAGCTGGTGTCGTAGCCCTCGTAGTAGTCGCTCTCGGTGTCGCTCCAATTCAGGGCGGCATCGGCCCACACTTGGGGCAGTGCGCCGCAGTCCACCAGGCCTTGCAGGGCATCGGTCACATCCGCCTTGTAGCTGGTGTTGCTGTTCATCTCCCACAGGGAGCTTCCCGCGCCGATGTACAACTTCACCCCATCGCGCCCCTGGTCAGGGTTGTCCGTGCGCTTTTCCACCTGCTGGCGGGCCTGCAATTGGCGCAGCACGTAGTAGTCATCGCCGTTGGGTTCCGGCGCGGTGTAGGGATCGGCCACAGTCTGCGGGTGATCCAAATACAGCGCATCCGCCCCGCGCAAAAACAACGCCGGGGCCGCCGCACAGACGATCACCCCCAGTGCGCACAGCACCGTGGCGGCGCGGGTGGTCAGGGTATGCTTCATTGCGCCGCCCCCTTTCGCAGGTTCACGCTTACGCGGGTGCCCCGGCCCGGTTCACTTTCAATCTGCAGTGTGCTGCCGTGAGCTTCGGCGATGCGTTTACACAGCGCCAGCCCCAGGCCGCTGCCGCCCTGCTCCCGCGCGCGGGACTTATCCACCATATAAAACGGCTCGGTCACCCGGGAAATCTCCTCTTTGGGTATCCCGCACCCATGGTCGGCCACGGTCAGCTTCACGCTGTCCCCCGCATCCTCGGCCCAAACCTCCACGGGCACAGGCCGGCCGGGGGCACTGGCCTTGGCGGCATTGCCCACCAGGTTGCACAGCAGATCCAGCAGCAGGTCGGCATCGGCCCGCACGGTGGCATCACAGGCGGGCAGTTGCAGGGCCACGCCGGGGCAGGCGGCTTGCAAGCGCGGCCACAGAGCAGCCAGCGGGGTGGGGCGCAGTTCCAGCCCCTCCTCGCCCAGGCCCAGCAGGGCCAGCAGCTTGCCGCTCAACGCTTCCAGGCGGCGGCCCTCATGGTAGATGGCCCCAGCCGCTTCGTGCTGCTCGGCGGGGGTGGTTTGTATGGTTCGCAGCATATCGGCATAGCCAATGATCGATGTCATCGGCGTTTTCAGTTCATGGGCAAAGGCCCCCATAAAGTCCTCCCGCTGCTGCACGTCCGCCTGCAGGGCGGTGATCTTTTCCTGCACAGCATCAGCCATTTTGTCAAAGCTGGCGCTTAACGTTTCAATTTCATCCCCGGTGTGCAGGCCGGTGCGGCGGGCGTAGTCGCCATCGGCAATTTCGGCGCTGGCGGCGGTCAGGGTGCGCAGCGGGCGGGTCATGCGGCGGGCCAGCACAGCGGTCACGGCCGCACCGGCCACTAGCACGGCGGCTTCCAGCAGCAAAAAGCGGCGCAGGGCAGCATCCCGGCCCTGATACAGCGCGGTAAGGTTGTAAGCGGTAGCCAACTGCAAACCACCCTGCAAATTGCTGGCGTAGGTGGCCTGCACACCGTCCGCTGTGCGGCGCACCTCCATGGTGCCATCGGGCAAGGGGTCGCCCTCGCCCGCCAGGCACACGCCATCCCGCCACAGGGCGGTGGGCGGGGCAAAGTCCGTCAACAGGGCGGTCAGAGCGGCATCGTCCAGGCTTTCGCCCCGGCGCTGGCGGTCAATGACCTCCCCCTGCAGCAAGGCGCACACCTGGCGATGGGTATCGGCGTTCGCGGCCCCGGCGCGGGCCAGCTGGGCGGCAAAGTCGCTGTACAGCAGGTAGCAGCCGCCCACGCCAAAGGACGCACTTAGCACCAGCACCAACAGGCAGACCATTTTATAGGCAAATTTCATAGGGTTCACTCCTGCTTCAATCGGTAGCCAATCTGGTACACGGTCTCGATCTTATCCCCCCAGCCCAGTTTCTTCCGCAGCCGCGTAATATAGGTATCCACCGCGCGGGTGGTCTCGACATCGCCGCCCCAGGCGCGCTCCATCAGGGTATCGCGGTAAATCGCCGCCCCACGGTTGCGCATCAGCTGTTCCAGCAGGGCAAACTCCCGCGGGGTCAATTCCACGGGCTGGCCGCGCTGCAAAACCAAGTGGGCGGCGCTGTCCAGCGTCACATCAAAAGCCTGCAATTGGTGGCCGCCCTTGCCAGCGCGGCGCAGCACCATTTCCATACGGGCCATCAATTCGTCCATGGCAAAGGGTTTTACTATGTAATCATCCGCGCCCAGCCGCAGGCCCAGCACACGGTCCTTTACGGCGGATTTTGCGGTCAAAAATATTACAGGCACACCCTGGGGGCGCAGGTAATCCAGCAGGGCATAGCCGTCCAGGCCGGGCAGCATAATGTCCAGCAGGGCCAGATCGTAGTCGTTTTTCTCTATCAAATCGGCGGCGATCAGGCCGTCCGGTGCCAGGGTACACACGTACCCGGCGCGGGTCAGGTTCATTTCCAGCAGGCGGGCGATGGGCCGCTCGTCCTCGGCGATCAGCACTTTTGTCATGTTTATCCCCTTTCCAACCCCAGTGTAGCGGGCAGTTGTGTACGACTTGTTACAAATCGGGCTTTTCCCTTTATTTTACCATGTTTTTTGTGCTATAATGGGCATTATTCCAAAAAAGGAGCGTTACTTTTATGTCCGTTCAGCAAAAGGCGGGTGTGGTGCTGCCGGCGGCGTGTGCCGTGGCGGCCAGCTTTGACCCTGCCCTGGCGCGCAGCGTAGGCGCGGCGCAGGGGCAGGCAGAGGTCGACCCCAACATCAAGCGCAGCCCGCTGTGCGGCCGCAATTTTGCCATGTTCAGTGAGGATCCGCACCTGACCGCCGCGCTGGCGGCGGCGTATGTGGGCGGCGCGCAAAGTGCCGTGGTGGGGCCGTTGCTGTGCTGCAACCAGGTCAGCACCGTACTGGACCGCCGCGTGGACGAGCGCACCTTGCAGGAGATCTACCTACCGCCCGCCGCAGCCGCCATTAAGGCCAGGCCACAGGGGGTGCGGTACGGCGGCGGCAGCTTAAACGGCGTACCGCTGGCCGAGGCTGCCCCCGCGCTTTTGCCCGCCGCGCCAGCAAAAACCGGCGCTGCATCGTATAACACGTCCACCCATACAACAGCCGTGCAGCTGGCGGAACAGTGCGGCGTGCTGGTACAAAATCTGGGTGCGCTGCCGCTCAAGGCCGGGCAGCAGGTGGCGTATATTGGTGCCTTTGCCGAGACCCCGCGCTATTATGGCGAGGGTCAGCCCAGCCCTGTAGCCATGGGCGCGCTAGATACCGCGCTGCTGAAAGGCCGCCGCGTGGGGTATGTGACGGGCTTCCCCGCTGACATGGACGAGCGGGACGAGGGCGAATTCCTGCGGGCGGTATCGGCGGCGGAACACGCCGATGTAGCCGTGGTGTTTGCGGGCCTGCCGGAAAGTTTCGTCAGCCCCCAGGCCGACCGCCGCACCCTGCGCCTGCCGGACTGCCAGAACAATCTGATTGCCCGCATTGCCGCCGTGCAGAAAAACACGGTGGTGGTGCTGCACACCGGCGCGCCCGTGGAGTGCCCGTGGGCGGGGGATGTTTCAGCGGTGTTATGTATGTATTTGGCGGGCGAGGGCGTGGGCGAAGCTACCGATGCCCTGCTGTGGGGGGATGCCAACCCCAGTGGCCGCCTACCCGAGACCTGGCCCCTGCGGCTGGAGGACACGCCCTGCTACCTGGACTACCCCGGCGATGGCCGCACGGCCGACTACCGCGAGGGCGTGTATGTGGGCTACCGCTGGTACGATGCCCGCCGCATGCCGGTGCTTTGGCCCTTTGGCCACGGCATTGGCTACACCGGCTTTGTGTACCGCAATGCCCGCCTGAGCGCCGATGCCCTGGCCGAGGGCGGCGCGGTAAAAGTGTGTGTCACCGTGAAAAACAGCGGTGCCGTGCGCGGGGCCGAGGTGGTGCAGCTGTACGTAAGTGACGAGACCGGCGCGCCCATTGCGGGCGGCCGGGTGCCCCAGGCATTGCGGGGATTTTGCAAGGTTTGGCTGGACCCCGGCGAGGAACGGGACGTAGAATTTGTGCTGACGGCGCGGGACCTGGCCCATTACGACCCCACCCGCCACGCCTGGCACACCGCCCCCGGCCGCTACCTGATCCGCCTAGGCCACACCAGCCGGGATATAAGGGCAAGTTTGGGGTTGGTGTTTGGGTAATGATGCCGCCCGCAAAAGGCCCCCTTGTGCAAAGGGGGCTCCCGCGAAGCGGGTGGGGGATTGTGGCCTTACGGCATAGACCGATTCACCCGGCAAACGGGACAATCCCTCAGTCTGCGCTTACGCGCAGCCAGCCCTTCGGGCCCGGTCCCCTCTGTCGCTTCGCGACATCTCCCCACACTGTGGGGAGTCACCCTTTACACAAGGGGGCCTTTTAACGGCATATAAACGACAACACCCCCGCACGGTATTGCTACCGTGCGGGGGTGTTTTTGTGTTGGATCACATCGGGTTTGGTGGATGCTAGCGCGCCCACCCAAGAGCGGCAGCATTGGGTACCGCTACCCTATGGAGACACACAATCTTAGATAAACCAGTATCCGTACGCCCAAAGGGCGGGGGTTAAGGGTTTATCTTAGTCTTTCTTGCGCAGAACAAGGCTGTAAACGCCGTAGCCCATCAGCAGGGCAACAACTGCCAGGCTGCCGCCGAGCAGCGGAGCAACATTGGAAGCACCGGTCTTGGGCAGAACCTTGGTGGTGTTAGCCGGGGCAGCGGCAGCCTTGACGACCTTCTGCTCGCTAGTAGCAGTGGTGGTCTTGTTGCTGGAAGAAGAAGAAGAAGAAGAAGAACTGGAGGAAGAACCGTTGTCACTCTTAACATCCTGGAAAACGGGGGTCAGGGTAACCCAGGCATTGCCTTCGTTATCCCAGTTGCCGTTCAGCAGTTCCTTCAGGGTGTCAAACTTGACATGCTCGCCCTTGACAAAGTTGGTGGTGTTGCCACCGTTCTTGTACTGCCAGCCGATCAGTTTCTTGCCAGCGGGGACCTTGCCGTCGTACAGGTTGTCGGTCAGGATGGTGAACTCGTCCTTAGCGGTGAAGTTGTTCTGCGGAGCAGCAACATCTTCCTGAACGCCGTCCTTATCCTCGACATACTTGATGGTGATGTTCTTCAGCTCGACGTCGGTCTTCAGGTCAGCGTAGAAGTTCAGGTAAGCAACACCGTCGTTATCGACGTTCTTGCCAGCCAGTTCCTTCAGGGACTCGAAGGTGACCTTCTCGCCAGCGGCATACTTCGCACCGTTCTGGAACAGGGTCCAGCCGGTCAGCTTCTCGCCGTCAGCCAGGTTGATGACGCCAGCAGCGTCGGGCAGGACATACCACTCAGACTTAGCAGTCAGTTCGCCAGTAGCGAAAACAGAGGTAGCGCCGTCAGCCTTGGTGAAGATCATCTTGATCTTGGTCAGGGAGACTTCCGGCTTCTTGACTTCGCGAACCTTAACGTTCACGGTGTCATTCTCACCAATGTAGATGTCGCCGGTCTCGCACAGCTCATAGCCTGCGGGGACTTCCTTCAGCACAGAGGTGTTGAAATAAGTAGCGCCATTCTCCAGCTCGATCTTCTCGATAGCGTTGGCCAGAGGCTCACCATTCTCCAAAATGTAGCTGACGTAGACAACCTTGGCAGGCTTCTTGGTCTCGCGAACCTTAACGTTCACGGTGTCGTTGGTGCCGATGTAAACATCGCCAGTCTCGCACAGCTCATAGCCGGCGGGAACTTCCTTCAGCACGGATACGTTGAAAGTGGTAGCGCTGACAGGCAGCTCGATCTTCTCGATAGCGTTGGCCAGAGGCTCACCGTTTTCCAGAATGTAGCTGACATAGACGGGCTTCTTGGCCTCGCGAACCTTGACGTTCACGGTGTCGTGATCGCCAATGTAAACATCGCCAGTCTCGCACAGCTCATAGCCAGCGGGGACCTTCTTCAGCATAGATACATTGAAAGTGGTAGCACCGGCCTCGAGTTCGATAGTCTCGATCTCAGCATCCAGAGGCTCACCGCTCTCCAGAATGTAGCTGACGTAAACGGGTTTGGTAGCGGGCTTCGGGGCCTCGAAAACGGGGTCCAGAGTCAGCGTGCCACCCTGAGCATACTTGCTCAGCTCATCCCAGCTATAGTCGGTATGGAGCTTCAGGGTAACTTCGGAGTGGCCCAGAGGCACCCAACCAGTCAGTTCCTTGCCTTCGGGAATAACGCTGTCATCTGCGAAAGTATCGCGCAGAGTCCAAGCGCCATATTCCTTCTTGAAGGAATCCGAACCAACAGGCTGATTATCAACATAGTAGTTGATAGTCATCACTTCGTCATCTGCAAACGCTGCAAACGGGATGCTCACGATAACCATGAACACGGCAGTCAGCAGAGCCAGCAGACGAGTTTTGAAGTTCGTTTTCTGCATGTTAATTTCTCCTATTCTTTAGTATTTATCTAAAGCGTTTTGCAAACCGGTGCCCCAAGCGCACCCGCCTGCTGACGCAGTAGATACGGACATATATCCAACACCCCCACTTGGGATGGATGTGGTGAACCGAGGTAAGGTAAAATGGTTATTGGTTTCTATGCCCCCCCGCGAAGCGGGTGGGGGAGAGAGTTTCCCAATAGAACCCATTATTCCTTGTGTACACAAGGAATAATAAAAGCCCTAGGGCTTTTATTCGTGTGAAATTTTTATTTACCCGCAGGCCAGCGGGCGGGGAGAAGCGGATCACTATTTATATGCACCGTATCCGCCGCTGTGGTCTCACCGTCCCGCAGGGGGCGGGCCAGGATGACCATGCGGGCATCGTCCATCTGGTAGGTGCAGGTGCTTAGTGTCAATAGCCGCTCTGTGGGGTAGGCGTAATCGCCGGTGGTGTAAAATGCACGCTTCGCCACTTCGTCCAAAAACGTCTGCTCGGCGGCATCGTCCAGGTCGATATACTGGTTGAAATGGAACACATCGCCGTCACTCTCGCGGGAGGTAACAGCGTAGACCGCCACGATTTTGTAAATCTCGCTTTTGTACAGCGTGTCCAACATTAAGTAGGGGTGCGCGGTATAGTAATCGGCATCGCGATACTTTTGCAGGTTGGAGAAGCGATCGGTATTATTAACACCCATGTTATGCCCGTAGATAATCAGATGGCGGCCGTTTTGCATGTCGCACTCATAATCCGCAAAGGGCATGCCGCGCTTATCATCGGCACGGTCCAGGTCGTGGTATAAGTAAAAGTAATTGTCGGTTGTTTGCAGAATGGGCAGATCAATGTCTACGCCGGGGATCTCGATCCAACCTGCAAAGTCAGAATTGCGGGCAATGAGGTCGGCGTACTTGGCCTGCTGGGCGGCTTCCTCGGCGGCCGGGTCAGGGGTCGCTTCGGGTTCGTCCATAGGGGGCGCGGCGGTCTGCGTTTCCTGGGGCTTGATGGCTTCCATCTCCTTCTTTTCTTTATAAGAAGGAAGCCAGAAGATCAGCCCGCCGACCAGCCCTGCAAAGGCCCCGCCGGAGATGACCGCCGCCAAAAGTGCTTTGGTACGTTGTTTCATAAACTAAGATCCACAAAGAAGTTGTTGCCATCTTCGCCGCTTTCCAGGATTTCCTGGTAAGCGACCGTCAGGGTCGTGGTGTCCTGGGGCACAGCTACCAGCATTTGGCCCACATGCGCTTCGCCGGTGATAAGCTCGGTAGCATCGGGCATCATCAGGTCATTTACAGATTCCAGCGCAACGCCAAAATCGTTGTCACCATCGCCCCATTGCAGTTGAAAATCGTCTTTGAAAATCTGGTAAGTTTCATCGCTGGTGTTGTAAACAGTCAACTCAAATCTTACCAGCTTGTCCCCCTCGGGGATGTCGATTCCGTTGTACGAATCGATCACTTCTGCCTGGCCGCAGGTGAAATCAAACAGCGCGGTATGCACGGCTTCGTTCGCTTTTGCGCGGATAGATTTTGCCACGCCGCAGCCCGCCAACAGCAGTGCCGCCGCCAAAGTTAATACACAAAGTAAGTTTTTGTATAATTTAAATACCTTTTTACTCAAAACTCCCGTATCTCCACTAGTAAAATCTGTCCCAGCGCACATTTTGTTACGATAGTTCCTACAAATAATACAACAAATTCTAAAACTTTTCAAGAGTTGTACACATTTTGTCCGCCGTAAAAATGCACAATCATTGCCCAAACTTTGCGGCAATTTGTGAATGACTTGTGCTATTAGTGTAGTTTACCACATCACACCACAATTTGTAGGGTTTAGTATTTTTGTGCAAACACAGCCCGCACTGTTTTTCGCAGTACAGGCTGTCGCAAATCCTATTCAGTTATACGGTCGTCACCAACGTCTGACAGGTGCCTGTCACGGCGTAGGGGCCGCTGGCTGCGGGCAAAAGATAACTTTCGCCTTTCTTCACGGCCACGGTTTCGCCGCCGCAGGTCAACTGGCCTTCACCATCGGTAATCAGCAGCGAGACAAAGCTTTTCTCATCGGCCACGCCCTCAAATGCACCGTTTTTAGCATCCACGGTGAAATACTCACACTGGGCCAGGTGCCCGCCAAAGTCATGCTTTGCGGGCGGGGTGCGCAGGGTCACATCCAGCGCCTTTGCCACATGCAGAGCGCGGGGCTTTCCATCGGCACCCAGGCGGCCGTAGTCGTAAACGCGGTAGGTCACGTTGGAGTTCTGCTGCACCTCGGCCACCACGATGCCCTTGCAGATGGCATGCAGGGTGCCCGAGGGGATGAAGAAGCAGTCGCCCTTGTGTACGGGCACGGCGTTCAAAACTTCCGTCAGAGTGTTGTTTTGGATACGTTCTTCAAACTCCTCTTTGCCGATCTCATGGTCAAAGCCATAGTACAAAAAGGCATCTGGCTCGCACTCCAGCACGTACCACATCTCGGTTTTGCCGTACTGGTGCTCGTTTTTCAGCGCATACTCGTTGGAAGGGTGCACCTGGATGGACAAATTATTCTTGGCATCGATGAATTTTGTCAAGATCGGAAATTGTTCAAACTTGGCGCAGTCTGTGCCAAGCGCTTCGGGATGGGCGGCCACATAGTCGGCCAGGGTGGTTCCATCCGGCAGGTAGCTGGGGCCGTCCGGGTGGCAGGAAAGCACCCAGGCTTCGGCCAGCGGGTCCAGGTCGCTCTGCACGCCAAAATCGGTGCGCAGGCGGCTGCCGCCCCACAGGTAATCCTTACAGCTGGGGGTCAGTTTGATGATTGCCATAACAGGTCACTCCTTTTTTAAGTAGTAGATCTTTGCGGGCACTTCGCCGTAGTCCCCCGGCAGAGGCAGTCCCAGGGTGTGCAGCACAAAGCCGGTGTACTGCTCAGCGGTTTCGCCATCGGTCACGGTGTACGTGGCATCCTCGTCCAGGCCCTGCAGCACCAGGCGGGGGCGGGGCTTACCGCTGCCGTTAAGGGCGCTACCCACCGCAAAGGCAACGGCTTCGCTCTTGTCCGGGGCCACGGTGATCCATGCGGTGCCGATGTTTTCTGCACTGGGATCGATCAGCCGATACAGATCCCCGCCCCGCAACAGCGCGCCATGCGTGCGATACCAGGCAATGAACAGCGTTAAGGTGTGGAGTTCGTCATCGGTGTAGGTGGTCAGGTCCAGCTCAAAGCCAAAGGTGCCAAACAGCGCCATGGCCATGCGGGCTTCTGGCGTGGAGAGATGCCCCGTGCAATGGTTGGGCACGGTGGAGAAATGCGCTCCCATCACGCAGCCGGGGTAGAACAGGCTGGTGCCGTACTGGATGCTCATCCGGGCGCGGGCATCAGTGTTATCACTGCACCAGATCTGCGGGCTGAAGTAGAGCATACCGCAATCAAACCGGGCACCGCCTCCGGCGCAGTTTTCCAGCAGCAAGTCGGGGTACGCTTCGGTCAGGCGGCACTGGAGTTCGTACACGCCCAGCACGTAACGGTGGTAGACCTCACCCTGGCGGGCGGCGGGCAGTGCGGCGCTGTAAACGTTAGCCAAACTGCGGTTCATATCCCACTTGATGTATTTGATAGGGCAGGAATCCAGGATAGATTTCAACTGTGCCCAGATTCCGTCCACAACCTCGGCACGGGAGAAATCCAGCGTGTACTGGTTGCGGATGGGCACGGTAGCGCGGCCGGGGATCTGCAGTGCCCAATCGGAGTGGGTGCGGAACAGGTCACTGTCCGGGCTGATGGCCTCCGGCTCGACCCACAGGCCAAAATCCAATCCGATATCGTTGATTTTTTTGCACAGACCGGGCAGTCCATCGGGCAGTTTGCGTGTATCGGCCACCCAGTCACCCAGGCTGGTGCCATCGTTATCGCGGCCCTTGAACCAGCCATCGTCCAGCACAAACAGGTCGATGTCTGCCTTTTTGGCCGCGCGGGCCAGGTCCAGCAGGCGGGCTTCGTCAAAGGTAAAGTAGCAGGCTTCCCAGCTGTTGATGAGCACCGGACGCGGCTTGGCGGCATCCGCCCAGGCGTGGGACAGCAGGTGGTTGCGGATGGCCGCATGGAAGCGGCGGCTCATCTCTCCCAGGCCCGCGTTGCTGTAAACAAAGGCAGCTTCCGGTGCGGTGAATCTTTCGCCGGGGGCCAGCGTCCAGGCAAAATGGTAAGGGTGGATGCCCACCACCAGGCGGGTACCTGCCTCGCAGCCCTCGACCGCCATCTCAAAGCTGCCGCTGTAGACCAGCAACGCGCCCCAGGCTTCGCCTGCTGTCTCGGTCGCATCGGGACTGCACAACACCACCGCCGGGTTGTGGCTGTGACCGGGAATCCCCTTGATGCTGGCGATGCTCTGCACACCGGGGCGGACCGCCGCGCGGTGGGGGGTGCGCTCCCCTGCCCAGATGCCATCGGTGGTGATGAAGTCCAGCGCGCGGGGGGCGAAATCCAGACAGGCCGAGGCCGCCTGACGCAGGGTCAGCGGGGCCGCTCCGGTGTTGGTCAGCACAGCGGCGCGGGTGATGAGGTCGCAATCTGGGTAGACGGCATAGATCAGTTTGACTTCCAGCCCCGCTGCGTCTTGCAGGGTGATGGTCAACGTCTCAGCCCCAGTGCCATCGCGGAAAGCCGGCATGCCAGGCAGGCTGTACTTTCCGGGGGTGACGGTGTAGCCCACATAGCGCAGGTCGGCGGCCTCGGTGCCGTCCGCGTACTCGGGGCAGGCCGCAAAGATGCGGTTATCCGCCGTGCCGGGCACAGGATATTCCAGCGGCAACAGGTCAGGCCAGTAGCCGTGGTCACCGTGGGGTGCGCGGGGGTCGGCCATATCAGGGCAGGTCTCCGGCAGGCGGCGGCCATACCAGCTGTGCAGCAAGCGGCCGTCTGCGTCCACTTTCATCTGGTAGCTGGTGTGGGGCGTGGACAGGGTAAAAGTCGAAGTCGCAGCGTCAAAGTGGATCATTGCGGAACCTCCTCAAAATCGTTATTTTGCTCCGGCATCACCGGCCGCATAATAAATATACACCATACCACCGTCATCCGCAATAGCACCATTGGGAAACCCTTTCCCGGAACCATCGCCCACGGTACTCCCGTCTGGGCATGTCGCTTCGTATTCAGCCGCTATTATACGGCTGTGATCTAGCAGGCAAAAAGACATCCCCGCCGGCTGCTTGGGGCAACGGCGGGGATGTCAGCATGCAGAAAAAGCTTATGCAGCTTTATGAGAAATTGCAGTTCAAGTTACTGGTGATTGCGCTTTTTCAGGGCAAAGGCCACACCAAAGGCAGCCAGAGCGCCCAGGCAGGCGACCGCCAGCGGAACAATGGGCATATCGTCCGAGGTCTGCGGGATGGCAGCCGTAGTCTTAACCACCGGCGCGGTGGTCTCGGCAGCAGTAGCGGTCACCGTGGTGGTGGGCTGCTGGGTAGTGGTAGGCTGCTGGGTAGCGGCAGGCTTCTCGCTGGGGGTAGGCTTGACCGCAGTGTTCTTGGTGCGCCACAGCTGACTGCCGTAGAACGGGCTTGCCGTGCCGATGATAAAGTAGTCGGTGGTTTCGGCAAAGACACGCAGGCCATGGCTGTAACGGTCGTTAAAGCCGGTGCGGGTAACGGGCTGCATCGTGACAGAACCGTCCGCATTGTTGGTGAAAGTCAACAGGTCGAAGCCAGCCACAGAATCTTTCAGGTAAGGCAGGCACTTGACCAGGTAGGTCATGTTCTCCTTGGTAGCGACCTGCAGCAGCAGTTCGTACAAGGCTTTCAGGTTATCGGGCAGGTAGTCCGCAATGCCATCCAGCGCATCGACCAGTTCCCCGTAATACTCGGCAAACGCCTCCACCTCGGTGGTGTCGACCAGGTCGGTCAGGCCAGCCATTACGCTGTTCATATCAAACAGCGTAGCGGAAGAATCTTCGTCCAGTGAGTGGAGGGTATACTCGCCGTCCACCAGGGCATCGGCCAGTTCGTTGGCCTGCTCCTCGGTCAAAACGACAGTCTTCTCGGCAGCAGTGCCGTCCTGCTCGGTGCGGGCTGTATACACAGCAGCGGCATCGGCGGCATGCTCGTTGGCGGCAGCCACAGCGGCATTCACCAGAGCCAGGGCATCGCTACGGTTGGTCGGGGCGGCGGGGGCTGCATAGGTGGCAGTTTCGGGGGTAGCGGTCTCCGGGGTAGCGATCTCGTTCTGAGCAAACATGGCTACGCTGCTGTTGGTATTATCGGTCTTGGCAAGCAGTTCCAGCAAAACGCGCAGGTAGTTGATCTGCTTGCGCCATTCCTCGGCGCTCATGTTCAGCAGGTCACCGTTGGTAAACTGGGCGATAGGCTCCAGCAGGGTAGTTTCGTCCATCGTGCTCAGGTACATTTTGCCCTCATGCACGGCGGTCTGCCAGGTGTACTGGGTCATGTGGGTGCCATAGCCGGAGCCAACACCGGTCAGGCTGGTGGGGAAAGTCTCGGTCGGGTCGCCCACGACCTTCTCAACGTTCTCGTTCTTGTCCATGCGGTAGAGGTTGATGGACTGCTGCAGGTTGGTGTACAGGGTCCGGAAGTTCTTCTTGGTGACCATGTTCTGCAAGGCGCTGCTGACATCGTTGTAGTCACCGATGTACAGGTAGTCGCCGTAGACCTGCAGGGTGCAGGCACCGGCGCTGACGCGCTCCGGGTCCAGGCCCAGGGCATAGCGGCCATTGGGGCCAGCCAGCACGGACCAAGTCCAATCGGTGGCCACCGTAGCGTCGCCGCCGGGGCGCAGCTCACCGCGCAGCAGGGCGAAGGAATCCTTCGTGCCGGTTTCCTCGCTCTGGCTAGCTTCGTCACCTACGCAGACGACGACATACAGTTTACCGTTGTATTCCTGCACCTGGTAGATACCACCGCCGCCATTGACATCACTGCGGTGGATGGCGGGCATCACACCCAGCTCACGGAACTGCTCTTCGCCCAGGATGGTGCGGAAAGAGTCATTGCCTGCGGAGGGGTTGTTAGATGCGGCCAGGTAAGCGCTGGTAGTGGTCAGACCGCCGGCGATCAGCGTATTGCCGTAGAAACCAATGGCACGGGTGCTGGTAAAGACGTTGGCATTGACGAGGGCGCGGTAATTATCCACCGTGCGGATGCCGCAATCGTAGATGCGGGTCAGTTTATCCCCATTGGCGGGGTCGATCTCGTACACGCAGGGGAAGCCGTTCTGCACCATCATGGCGTACTGGATCTCCTGCTGAGTCAGGCCTTCCTGGTTGACATCCAGCGTCATGCCCACGAAGTAAAGCTTGCCGTTCTTCTGGGTAGCGCCGCGGAAAATGTTGATGATGCCGTTGTTTTCGCCGTCATAATCCTTGGCCATCAAGATTTTGGTCTCGCCAGTCTTGACGTTGAACTTGTACAGGATACCACCGGCCTGCTTGCCGTCCGGCTCGCTGACATACATGTTGCCATTGTACATCACATCGATGGTTGCCTTAACGATCTCGGGGTCCAGGTCACCAAAGCCGCGGGTCAGGATAGCGTTTGCGCCCAGGCCGCCGTACATAGTGCCAATGTAGACCCAATCGCCATAAGTAGCGGCGGCGTAGCTGTAGGACTGGCCGCGATCGCCGTTGTTCTCGGTGCTGACACCCTGCACATAGGGGTCGACTTTGCCATTGCCCAGGTAGTCCACCACACCGTCATTGGTCTCGGTGCCAAAATCTGCGTGGGAGATCTTTTCCCAGGTGGAGCCGTCCAGGCCGTTATAGGTGTACTTTACGTTGATTTGCTGCGCGTCCTCGGCAAAGGCAGGCAGGGCGGTGGCTGTAAGCAGCGCCGCGCCCAGGGCAAGCGCCGTGATGCGCTTTGCAATTCCATTCAGGTGCATGCTAGGTTACCTCATCTCTATTCTTCTTGACATCGGGTGTTCTCTCATTTGGGTCCAAAATACCTGATGTCAGTATACCCCCCCCGTATAATTTTTGTCAATGCCTGCCGGGCATATTTTTTCTCGCAGTTCAAAAATTCTCTCTTTTGCGCAAAAAATGCGCACCTTTCCGCAGCAGAAAAGGCGCGCATGGCGTTATTGATTCACTTTTTTCAGGACTTCTGTTACTTTGTCCTCCGCCAGCCGGTAGCGTACCGGTTCCGGCGGGATATCATCGCTGCGCAGGGCGTACTGCCAGTAGATAACATCCAGCCAGCGGCCGAACTTGTAGCCGCTGTGTTTTTCATGCATGGCTTTGGTAAAGCCCATCCGCTTGTGGAATTCATGGCTCGTCTTGTTCTCGCCGGTCACGATGGCAAAGGCGTTATAGTAGCCCTGCATCCGCAGCAGTTCCAGCAGGGCGGTGTACAGGCGTTTGCCCAAGCCCTGACCGATGCAGTCCGGCGCGCAGTAGATGGTCGCTTCCACATCCCAGGCGTAAGCCTCGCGGCTGTGCCAGAGATGGGCGCAGGCAAAGCCCTGCAAGCGGCCGTCCGGGGTGGCAGCCACCAAAAACGGTGCTTTTTCCAACACACCCGCAATGTTGGCGGCATACTCCTCGGCCGTGGAAAGCTGATATTGGAACGTCTGCGTACCGTGCAGCACGTACCAGTTGTACAGCTCGGCCACCGCCGCGCCGTCCGCCGGGGTTGCCATGCGGATGGTGATGCGGTTGTCCGCCACCCATTTTTCTGCCAGGGCTTCTTTCTCGGCCTTGGGCAGCTTTTTGATCGCAGCCTCGCGTTTTAAGGCCGCGCTTTTATCGGCGCAGCGCTCGGCATAGGCCAGTTTTACGGCAGGGCCGCCGTGGCTTTTGGTGTACTTGGCCCCGCCCTTGCCGGTGCGGTGGGCCTTTAAGCGGCGGGCCAGGTCGTTGGTCCAGCCGCCGTACAGGCTGCCATCCGGGCAGCGCAGCAGGTAGACCCAGGCGGATTCAGGGGCGGGCTGGCAGGCATCTGCCAGGCTGGGGGCCGGGCCCCGCAGGATCTCACCGCTCATTCGCTCACCTTGCGACCCGCGGCGCGCAGGGTGCGGCGGCAGGCTTCGATGGCCGTCTCTTTATCGTCCGCCGTGATCAGGAACCGGCTTGGATGGCAGAACCGCAGCCCCAGGCCGCTGATCTCCCGCAGCTGGGCTTCCGGCTTGCCGGCCCACGCGGGCGGGAAAGGCTGCTTACTGCGCTTGGTGCGGTGGTCGGTCACGCACTGGGCGCTGTAGCCGCCGCGCTGGCTGGGGTAGACCACAAACAGCGCATCGGTTTTGTACAGGCCGTTTTTCCAGGGCATGTAGGCGGGCAGCACCACAATGCCGTCTTTCATGTTGGCGTAGGCGCGGCGCACAGTATCATCGGCACGGTTGACGGCATTCGCAGCGGCGATCTCGTTTTCCAAAATCTGCTTTGCCACCGGCACGGCGCGCCAGAAGCACTCGTCCGGGTCGTCTTTCGAATCCCACAGCGGGTTAAAGCTGCCGATGGCATCCGCCAGGGAGTTCTGCTCTCCGGTGTTATCGTTCAGATCCAACGGCTGGATGAAGTTTTCGTCCAGCAGGCGGGCCTGATGCTCGCCCACCAGCTGGGCCCCCAACACCTGCCACAGCAGGCCGAACGCCGCGTAGGGCACGCCGTTGGGGCGGGTCTCGCGGGGTTCCTGGTGGTGGTCGAACATGCCGCCGCCGACATCATAGACGATGCCGTCGAAATCATCGGGCACCACAAAACCGCGCGTGACCTGGATATCCGGCCGCACGATTTGCAGCAGTGCGGTGGAAAACACATCATCCGCGTGGAATTTGCCCCCGTGGGTAAAGCCTTTTGCAGGTATTTTCATGGTTTGCTCCTAAATTTTATTGGCCCACAACATCCCAATGTTTATCGTTGTGGTTCAGCACTTCGCAGCCGGTCTCGGTGACAAGGACCAGGTCCTCCACACGCACGCCGAACTCGCCCGGCAGGTAAACGCCCGGCTCGATGGAGAAGATCATGCCCGGGCGCACCTCGGTCTGGTTGGTGCTGCTGACATCGCCCTTCTCGTGGTCGGTCTGGCCGATGAAGTGGCCCAGACGATGGTTGAAATACTCGCCATAGCCGGCCTCGGTGATGAGGTCGCGGGCGGCGGCATCCAGGTCGCACAGCTTCACGCCCGGCTTGATGAGGGCTTCGGCGGCCTCATTGGCGCGGCGCACCAGGTCATGCACGGCGGCCTGCTTCTCGGTGGGCTGGCCGCAGAACCAGGTGCGGGTCATGTCGCTGCAATAGCGGTCCTTCACGCAGCCCATATCAAACAGTACGCAGTCGCCCTCTTTCAGCACCGTGTCGTCCGGCTCGTGGTGCGGGTCGGCGGCGTTGGCACCAAAGGACACGATGGTGGTAAAGCTGGGACCCTCGCAGCCATGGGCACGGAACTGGGCATCGATGAACTCTGCCACCTGGCGCTCGGTCATGCCGACCTTGACATAGTGCTTGGCTTCCTCATTGACCAGGTCGTTGATGTGGGAGGCCGTGCGCATAAGTTCCTGCTCGGCCGCATCCTTGCAGGCGCGGCAGTTGTCCACGCAGTCGCTGGCCAGTTTCACCGGCATGGCGGGGTGGGCTTCCATCAGCGGGATCAGGAACTTGGCAGGCCACTCCTTATCGATGCCCAGCGGCTTGTCCGCATCCACCACAGCAGCAATCTGCTGGATCGGCGCATCGGTGTCGGTATGCCAGACAGCCTGGCACGGCGGGTTGGGCACGTTGAACAGCTTATTCAAAAACAGCGTGGGTTCGCCCGCCACCGGCAGGTAGAGGGCCAGCAGGCGCTCGTAGGGTTCCACGGCTACGCCGGTCAGGTACCACACGCTCTTGGGGTCACATACGATCATCTGGGTCAGGCCGCAGCTTTCCAGCGCAGCGCGCACCCGGGCGATCCGTTCAGCATGAATCTTTTCCATTAAAATCATCATCCTTTCCATGGCATTATAACACGGTTAGCCATGGCTTGCAATTCTTATCAGGAGCCTGTACAATAAAAAATATGAGGTGATGTTTATGAAACTGATGATCGCATCGGACCTGCACGGGTCCGCTTACTATACCCGCCAGCTGCTGGATGCCTGGGACCGCGAGGGTGCGCCGCGCTTATTTTTGCTGGGGGATATTTTGTACCACGGCCCCCGCAACGACCTGCCCGAGGGTTACGCCCCCAAAGAGGTGCTGGCGATGCTGAACGCCCGCAAAGACCGCATCTTCTGTGTGCGCGGCAACTGCGACGGCGAGGTGGACCAGATGGTTCTGGACTTTCCCATTATGGCCGACTATGCCGTGCTGACCGCCGGTGAACGCTTAATTTACGCCACCCACGGCCACGTGTACAACACCTCCCACCTGCCACCGCTGCAGCCCGGCGATATTCTGCTGCACGGCCACACCCACGTGCCAGCCTGGCAGGAATTCGGCGCGGGGAATTTGTACCTCAACCCCGGCTCGGTCTCCATCCCCAAAGAAAGCAGCCCCCACAGCTACATGACGCTGGAGGGCGGAAAGTTTGCGTGGAAAGATCTGGATGGAACCGTGTACCACGAGTTGAGCCTGTAAGCATAAATGCTCCTCCCTGTGGGCAACAGCCCACGGAAGAGGAGCACTTATCTTATTATATGTACTATAGGTATCCACCGGCCTGCCGGCAACTTTGCAGGCATTGGCGACAGTTTTCGTTGGCGCGGCGCAGATATTCCTTTTTTCGGGCGTTTTCCTCCCGCTGGCAGGCCTGTACCATGCGCCAGACTGCACAGTTCTTGTGGCAGCCTTCACAGTAATGGGGGCAGTTTTTTCGGCAGGGCAGCATAGAGATCAGACTCCTTTCAGCACATCCTGCTGTCAGTATAGCACCGCTGTGCTGCCGCATCTACCCGAAAGTTGTCATCTTTGCGTAAAGTTTTTGTTAGGTGTCACTCCTGGCATCACCCTTTCAAACCGGTCGATCTTCTCCACCTTGCCTACTTCGGATACCGTATCCCCCTCGGCAAAGCGATAGTCCGCCGCAAACTCCACATCGGTGCGGTGGTCGCGCTCCACAGCGATGACATTGATGCCATAGACCTTACGCACATCCAGTTCGCAGATGGTGCGACCCAGCAGATTGCCCGAGATCAGCCGCTTGCCGATGCACCGCCCCACTGCGATAGCCAGCCCCATGCTAACCGAGGATATGCCCAAGCCCCCAGCCGCATCAGCACCGCAAGCCAAAGGCAATCGTGCGCCGGAGACTGCCGTTTTGTGATTTTTTTGAAGTTCTCCACATTTTCACCTGTGCTTCGTAAATTATTCCCACTTTCCCTCGAGAGTCGAGGGTCGTCAAGCCATACTTGACGCGGCGCGCCGAGTGTGGTATAGTTACCCTATACTTTACTGGGAAGGAGGGCGCACTCATGCGCTGGTGCTTTTGTGTTCTTTTTCAGAAAAAAGAAACGCCTTAAGCTATCAGAACTAGAAGTGTGCCCATTTTAAAAATGAACCATCCCAGTGAAGCAAGGTTGAAGTGTACACTATCGACCCTGCAGCTTTGCTGTGGGGTCGTTTATTTTGGGGCACCTGTTTCTTATCTGTATAAAGAAAGGGTGTTCACGATGAATTTACCAAAGCAATTGCGCGCGGTGCGCGTGTATTCCTTTACTTCCTGCCTGCGGCTGACCGATGCCGTCTGGGTGGCACTGCTGGCCGCGCGGGGCTTTACACTGGCGCAAATCGGCCTGGCCGAGAGCATTTTCCACCTGACCAGTTTGCTGTGCGAAGTGCCTAGCGGCGTAGCTGCCGACCTGCTGGGGCGGCGGCGGAGTTTGGTCGTCAGCACCGTGTTTGAAATTTTTTCCGATGTAACGATGGCATTTTCCCCCACCCTTGCCGCCGTGTGCGCCGCCATGGCGTTAAAGGCCCTGGCCTACACGATGATTTCCGGCACGTTGGAGGCCCTGACCTACGACAGCTTAAAAACCACCGGGCGGGAAAACGAATATTTGCAGGTCGATGCTTCCCTGTCGGTTTTGCAAAAGTCAGCCACGGCGCTGGGGGCGCTGGCAAGTCTTTTGTCCGGTGTGCTACGGTTTGCCGGGTTTTACCTGGCAAATGCGGGCATCTGCTTTTGCTCGCTGCTGGCGGCACTGACTTTGCAGGAGCCGCTGGTGACCGAGGCTCAGGCCGCACGGCAGCAGCACCCCTTTGCGGATATCACCGCCCGACTGCGCGCCCATGTGGCCGACAGCACCACCGTGCTGCGCACTACGCCCTTGGCGGTGCAGCTGATTGCTGCAGATGCCGTAATCTCGCTGCCCAGCTACTTAACCACGATGTTTGTGCAACAGCGACTGGTCGTTCTGGGGTGGGATGCCGCCTGGCTGTTTGTCTCGCCGCTGCTGGCCTCGGCCGCCGCCATGGCAGGCACAGCGCTGGCGCAGCGGCTGCATGTACACGGGCTGCGCCCGCTGTACCGGCTGTGCGCACTGACCTGCGGGGCCGGTGTGCTGCTGGCCGGGGCCGGTCCCGCCTGGGGCTGCCTGGTCGGGCCGATGCTGGTGCAGAGCGCGCTGAGCGTATGGTTCCTGCATGCGATGCAGCGGTTTAATGATGCCATCCCCAGCGACCGCCGGGCAACGCTCATCAGCGTAGACAGTATGGCCTATAGTGTGCTGATGATCCCCGCCAGCCCCCTGATCGGGTGGATTGCCGATATAACCGGCCGCACCGGAGCCGGGCTTTGCACCCTGGGTGCCTTGGTGCTGGCCAGCGCCGTGCGGCTGCCACGCAGAAAATAATATACGATACAACATTATTGCAACTACCCGTTGACAAACTTTCAGTCCCACTTTCTTGCCCGCAACCAGGGAAAATGGTAGAGTGCAGGCATAGCGAAACCCAAACGCCAGTTCCGTCACGGGCGGATATAGAATCCGCCCCTGCGCAAAAAGCAATAAATCTCTTTACATTTTGCCCAAACGCGCGTACAATAAGGCCATCTTCATAAAAATTAAATGAGGGAGTTGTTTTATATGAAGCGTATCGTATCGGATAAGGCACCCGCCGCCATCGGCCCTTATGTGCAGGCCGTGGACACCGGCAGCACCGTCTACTGCAGCGGCCAGCTGGGCCTGGACCCCGCCACCGGCGTTCTGCCAGAGGGCGTGACCGCACAGACCCACCAGTCCCTGAAGAACCTGCAGGCTGTGCTGGCCGAGGCCGGGCTGACCCTGGACAACGTTGTCAAAACCACGGTCTTTGTGCAGAACCTGGGTGACTTTGGCACCGTGAACGAGATCTATGCCCAGTATTTCCACGAGTATCCTGCCCGCAGCTGTGTGCAGATTGCCGCACTGCCCAAGAATGCCCTGGTGGAGATCGAATGCATCGCCGTGCGCGGTTAAAAAATAGCAACAGCAAGGCCCCGCCGAAATCGGCGGGGCCTTGCTGTTGTTTATAGGCTTATCAAATCACGTTGTACTCTTTCAGCAGCTTTTCCACTTCGGTACCCTCGATTTTTTTCAGGGCTTCTTTCAGGGCCAGCTTGCCTACCAGCGGCATCTCCATGTCGGTGATCTTTCTGCCATCGCGCAGTTTAACGGTGGCATCCAGCAGGCAACGGATGTCGTACACGCTGCCCCAAACCTCGGGTACGCCGCGGTCAACGTTCAGCAGGGTGTAGACGGCTTCCATGCCGGTGCGGATGGAATACTCGGTGGTGAAGATCGTATCGCGCTCGGTCTCGGCGAACTGGCCCAGGAACGCGAAGTTTACAGCGCCCTCGGGCACTACATCGGGGCGGTCGCCCGCAGCGCGGGGCATAAAGAAGGCATCGATATAGGGCATCATGCAGGGCACAGTATTGGCACTGTTGGCAGCCATCTCCTCAATCTGGTCGGTGGGTACGCCGATGTGGTACAGCCACTCCATGCAGATCTCCTTGCCGGTGCACTCGCGCATCGGCTTTTTGACGAAATCGCCCGGCTTATCGCTGAACAGGCCGTAGACCCAGACGCAAAGCTGATCCTTGGGCTGGTCGCGGAACTGCTGCTGACGGTTCAGCGTCCAGCTGAGCAGCCAGCTGGAATCCTGCACGGTAACGATACCGCCGGTGACGACCTTTCCGCTGAACGGATCACGCTTGCAGATTTTTTTGATATAAGGCACGATCTTCTGGTCCAGGGTGGTGATGGTGGCGCTCATCCAGTTGGAGAGTTCGGGATCATAGCAGAACTTATCAGGATGGCCGAGGCTGGGGTCCTGGGCGGCGATCTTGCGCCACAGGTCCCAGCCGCCGCCCTCTTTGATCTCGGGACGGTAGGGGGCCACGCTGTTCTGGCTGCCGATGGTGGAGTTCTCGACACAGCCGCCGTTGGTTATGAACACCAGATCGTTCTCGGTCAGGTCGATGCAATCTTCCAGCCCATCCCGCAGGATGTCGATGCGGGTAGCCTGCTTTTTGCCACCGGCGCAGTCAAAGGCCACGTTGACGACCTTGGTATTGTAATGGAACTGTACGCCGAAGCCCTCCAGGTACTTGACCATGGGCAGGATCATCGACTCGTACTGGTTGTAGCGGGTAAAGCGCAGGGCGGTGAAGTCGGGCAGGCCACCGATGTGGTGGATATAGCGCTGCAGGTAGCGCTTCATCTCCAGGGCACTGTGCCAGTTCTCGAAGGCAAACATCGTGCGCCAGTACATCCAGAAGTTGGTATTCAGCACTTCATCATCGAAAAAGTCGGTGATCTTTTTATCGTACAGCTTTTCGTCCGGGGTCATGAACAGCTGCAGAATTTCCATAGCGCCCTTGTCCGACAGGCCAAACTTGCCATCGGTGTGGGCATCCTGGCCACGGTTGACGGTGGCGCGGCAGAGGCTGTAGTTGGGGTCGGCCTTGTTCAGCCAGTAGTACTCGTCCAGTACAGTGTGGTTCTCATCCTCGATGGACGGGATGGAGCGGAACAGATCCCACATGCACTCAAAGTGGTTGTCCATCTCGCGACCGCCGCGCATGACATAGCCGATGTCCTGGTACTTATAGCCATCGCAGGCACCGCCGGGGATGGGGTCTTTTTCCAACACGTGGACGTGCTCACCTTTCATCTGACCGTCACGCACCAGAAAGCAGGCGGCGGACAGGGCCGCCAGGCCGCTGCCAACGATGTAGGCGGACTTGGCGTCAACGCCCTCGGGCTTTTTGGGGGTAGCAAAAGCTTCGTAGTTACCGCTGGAATAATACATACAAAAACCTCCTTAAGGTCGTGTGTTCGTGTGTTTTGGGGGCGTGTTGCTTGGGATGCTTATAGTATAGCCCACGGACATGGCACTTACAATCAGCAAAAAATCCCCAGTGATAAAAAACTTATCACCAGGGATGGAATGTATAGATTATGAAGAAATTATGTCCTTATTTGCTGTGGCGTTTCATAAACAAGGCACCGGCTGCGCACAGGCTGGCCAGGGCCGTAACGACCAGCAGCGTGTAAGGCATATCATCGCTGGTTTGGGGAATGTGTGCCGAAACAGCTGCCGGGGCAGGCGTTGCGGTAGGCTCCGCCGTGGGGTCCGGGGTTGCGGTGGGGGTAGCGGTAGGCGCTACTGCCGTGACCGTAGTGACCGAAGCGGTCGGTGCCGGGGTAGTTACCGGGGTAGGCGTGGGAGTACTTTCCTGCCCGCCGTTGTTGCCACCGTTATTGTTGCCGGAATCATCGGTGCTTACAGGGTCCTTGTCTGTAACCACAGCGATCAGGGTAATGGTCAACGGGTTTTTGCTATCGTTTGCCAGCGTTGCAAACTCCTCTGCGCTGAGGGTGCTTAAATCAAGCGTACCGCTGTACGTTTTACCGTCATGCTTCCAGGCGCTGACGGTATAGCCATCTGCGGCAGTCAGCTGCGGCAGGGTGACAGATGTGTTGGCGTTATAGCCCAGTACACCTTTTACAAAATCGACAGCGAATTCCTCATTTTCTGCACTGCACCAGCGGTGGTACGGTGCGAGAGAGCCTGTACCAAACTCGTAGCTTTTAATCCCTTCCAACACGTTACAGCCCTTAATGTTGTCAAGGTTTTCCGCGTAAGGCAGCACCGTCACATCATTCAAATTCTTTCCTTCTTCGACGGTGTAGCTATTCGGGTCTGCAACGCTGCCATTCTCATCTTTATAAACGACCAGGTACTTAACCGTATAAGTGGGCATCAGATACACCTTGACTGTCGTGTCATCCTGAATGTTGTCAAGGTAGCAGTAAGGCGTCGGGCCAAGCTCATTATTCTTTACTTCAAATTTTTCCGTTTTCCAGCCGGTCTTGGTCGGGCCTTCGGAGGAGTAGCAGACGCTATAATCCACACGGTAAATCGTATACCCTGCGCCAGCAGTTACTTTCAGATCCAGGCTGCCGTAACCACCCGTGCCTTTTCCATTTACATCTTCCTGGGTTGAGGGCAACTTGTCAAATGTTCCGCTGTCCAAGTGAAAGTTCAGTTTTTCGTCCTCTTTGGCATTATACTCGTACTTAAACGTAGTAGTATACTTTAAATAATCATCCTCATTGCTATTTTCGCTGTAGGCAGCCTTTCCGGGTTTCATCACATATACTTCAAGGTTCACCTTGCCCTGGTTACGCCTCTTTTCATTAGCACTTCCATTTCGTACAAACGTTGCATAGATGGTACTATCTTCGTTTTGGGCACTCCATTCCCCTGTTTCCTTACTCTTATCCTTCTCTTCCGCTCGTGCGACGACCGGCATAAGCAGGGCCAGTGCCAGCAGGCAAAGCATGGCCAGCGCAAGGCGAAGCAGCTTTTTGCAGTCGAATCGTGTAGTTATAGTCTGGGGGGGGGTACATGATAAATCTCTCCTATCCGATAAAATTTTGCAGGTTTCCTCTGCCCTTGTCTCCATAATAATACAAAATTCGACTTTTCTTTTCAATTCTCATTTTGAACAATTTCATGCCAAATAGATTGTGAACACGCCAAACCGATTATAAAATTACATCATTTCAAACAAATCCAGCGCCAAAGTCCAAAAAACGCACGTGCTTTGCAGTGCAAAATACGTGCGGTAAAAAGTCGTACAATCTATTTTTTATTGCCCGATGCAGCATGCCTCCAGCGCCTTGGTGATGCCACCATGCGTCACGGTGGAGACACGTTCCACGATGGCGTCGGGATCATCTTTCATGCCTCCGCGAATCCATTCGAGCGTTAAGCCCACAAACGCATACTTATAAAAATGCGCGATAAACTCCTTATCCTCGGCGCGCACCGACATGCCTGCGGCCCGCTCCTCCACCACGCCAATCATCAGATCGTAGGTCAGCTTATACAGATATTGCTCGATGTACTCGCGGCTGACGGAGTGGTAGACGTTTAAAATAAATACCTTATCCTTTTGCAGGCTTTGCAAAATCTGCAAAAAGCCCTGCTGCCAGGTATCGTAGGTTTTCTTGCCAGCCAGGGCGCGGGTGGCGTTCTCGACGCAGGCCCATTCGACAAGGTCGTAGATATCCTTAAAATGGTAGTAAAAGGTCATTCGGTTGACACCGCAGTGCTCGGTCAGGTCGGTGACGGTGATCTTATCCAACTGCTTTTCGGCCATCAGTTCTTTCAGCGAGGCTACCAGCGCACGCTTGGTCATCTGGGACATAAGGGCGAACCTCCTTGCGGTACTGCCCTTATTATACAAACGAATTATGAAATTTTCCACTCAACCACTGGCCCGCAGGAACAGTTCCATCCTCTGCTCGCCCAGCCGAAATTCGCCGCGTACCCACGCTCCAATACACAGGACAGTGCTGGGTCGTCCATGTGCAGGCGCCGGAGTGAGAGAACTTTGCGTTCACCCGAAGCTCTCGTTCATCCAAGTTCTCCCCCACCCGCTTCGCGGGAGCTCCTCTCAGGGGGGCCTTTCACTGTTTTTCCTTTATATCCGGTCTCGCCAGTTCTTCAAAACTGCGATTCTTCGTAAAAAATCGACAGTAGGGGTTGTCCACCGGCGGGGCTTTGGGGGCGGCAGGCCTGGGGGCAAAGCGCTTGATATACGCCCGCAGTGCCGAGGTTGCCCGCAACTTGCGGCGGTTCACTCGTCTGCGGCGGTCGAAACAGCCCCCGCAGTCAGTGTCTGCCACAGTTTCTCGCCATCGGCGTAGCGGGCAGCCTGATCCTCGTCCAGCACAGCGCGGCGGCCCACATACAGGGTGGACAGCACACTCTGGTTCGTACCGGTGGCATCATCCACCAAGGTGTAGCCGTCATAATTGCCCAGGTCCATCCCGGCCAGCACCGGGCAGTCGGTCCAGCGGTAGACCATGTTCTGCCAGTCTGCAGCATCATCCTCCGGCATAGTGCCGTCCAGGTAGGCCAGCCCGCCGGTAGAACTCTGGAAGCCCGCCGGGTCCTCGATCAGCATCACGTAGAGGGTGCCACTCTCGCCCAGATCGGCGCTCAAACGGGTGACGCCCGCCATCTGGCTGTAGGCATCGGTGTTATCGTTCTCGGCATCAAAATCTACCGTATAGCTGTTGACCTGCACTACCACTTTTCCGTCTCCGTTCAAGTCGGTACAGTAAGGGATCAGTGCGTCCTGCAGGGCGGTCACGGTATCGGTGGGCAGGTCGTACCGGCCAATGTAGCCGATCTGCACATCCGGCCGGGTCTGGAACACTGTATCCTTGACAATCCACACCACGACAAGGATTGCCGCGATCACCCCCAGCACAATAAACTTATTATAGTGCCACCAGTTCTGGGCTTTTTCTTTTTTGGTATACTCTTTCGGCGGTTCGGGGGTATGATCGTACTGTTCTGCACTGTCTTTGGTGATCCATGCCATGGGGCGCACACTCCTTCGGCGGCTTTCAAGCCAGATTTCTACTTATTATAACATATCTGGCAAGGGGTAATTGTAAACTTATTTTGACACCGCCGCGCAAACGCCTTGCAAATCCCCCGTAAAGCGGGTATCATACATATAAATATGTATAAGTAGGAGAATCGATCATGCCCAACGGAAAAGATACCAACGAATCCCTGCGCCAGGAACTGAACACCACCCGCAAGGTGGGCCTGCCCCGTTATTTTGAGATGGTGGGCCGCGACCTGTGGTCTTTCTACCGCGCCGGGTTCCTGTGCGCCATGGGCTTTTTGCCCGGTGCCGTGCTACTGTGGTTCGGGCTGCTGGGCAACTCAGCCCTGTACAGCCTGCTGGGCGGTCTGCTGGCCGGGCTGGTGGGTGCGCCCTTTGTAAGCGGCATGGCTGATACCGTGCTGCGCAGCCTGCGGGACGAGCCGGGCTACTGGTGGCACACCTACCGCCGCGCCTGGAAGCAAAACTGGCGGCAAAGCCTGATTCCCGGCCTGCTGCTGGGGCTTTTCCTGGGCGGCTGGGGCTGGCTGCTACGCACGATGACCAGCGGCACCATGGCCGAAAGCCCCAGCGCCATGCTGTGGGTCGTGGCAGTGGTCAGCATTTTTGTCTTTACCGGCTTTCTTGCCTGGCTGCTGGTGCAGGTGCCGTTGCTGGACCTGCCCCTGGGGCAAATGGCAAAAAATGCCGCGCTGATGTTCTTCGGTTTCTTTCCCCGCACGGCAGCAGCCGCCCTGGTACTGCTGCTGTACTGGGGACTGACCCTTTTGTTTATGCCCTATACCATCCCGGTTTTGCTGCTGTTCAGTTTCTGGCTGCCGGTCAGCGTGGCGGTGATGATCCTGTACCCGGCACTGGACAAAGCCTTTAAGCTGGAGGAAACCCTCTCCGCCCGCCGAGATGCCGAACTGGACGAATATATGACCGATAACGACCGCTGAAAGGCTGCACTATGGAGAAGAACACCTTTTTATTGCAGGACACCGAATCATTCATGCGCGGTGAACTGGATAACGTGACCGTGGCTGGGGGCCGCATTGTGCTGGACCTGGTACAGGGCGGCTATGTGCCCTACGGCTGCTACACCAGCGCGCCGATCCCGATGCCCCTGTTTGATGCCCTGTGGCCCAGCTGGAACGCCGCCACCCCACCGGGTACCGCCGTGGAAGCCCAGGTGCGTGTGCTGGTAGATGGAAACTGGACAGCCTGGATGGCCTTTGGCAAGTGGAGCCTGCACCTGAGGCGGGAGGGCGCGGCCCCCCGCGAGCGCGGCCCCCTGCAGCTGACCCCGGACTGCCTGCTGCTGGACAGCAAGTGCGCCACCCAGGTGCAGCTGCGCATCTACCTGTACAGCAAAAACGATAAAGCCACCCCCGCCGTGCACCTGCTGGGCGCGACCGTGCGGATGGTGGATGTAATCCCCTCCGGCGGGCGGCCGGTGAACCGCACTTTGCACCTGATGCCCTACAGCCAAAAGCGCCGCGCTCCGGCCCTGGCCCCCTGGATGGACCTGGCCATCAGCCTGGCCAGCCTGACCAACCGCTGGGGTGCCGACATCCTGCCCGAAGAATTTGCCCAGGCCCTGCGGGACTGGCGCAAGCCCGATGACTGCGACTGCCGCAACTTAGGCTTTGCAGCAGCCGCCGCCGGGAGCTGGGGCTTTCCCGCCTGGCTGTGCTGGGGCGGGCTGAACATTTTGCGGGACGAGATGCGCAAAGGCTATGGTGCCGTGGTCGCTTTGCAGGCCACCCCTGCCGAGAAAGAACGCGGTCTGCCTGACCGCCGCTTTGCCGCCGTGCGCGGCTTTGTGGCCGGGGCCTCGGCCCCGCAGGTGCTGCTGTGCGACCCCTGGGCCGATGGCACCGATTTTGATGCCGAAACCGCCATGCCGCTGGACGACTTTTTGGTTGCCTGGGACAATGTAGCCCTGCTGATGCGCCGCCGCCCCGAGGAACAGCCCGCCTGGGCTCCCACCCACGGCAGCGCCTGGATCCGCCCGGTGGGCACCGACTACCCCGGCATCTACCGCCTGTATGTCAATGGCGAGGAACATCTCATTCCCGATGATTTCTGTGCCCAGGGCGGCCTGCTGGCCTGGACCTCCCCGGACGACCGCCCCCATGCCACCACGGCCCACCGCAGCTTCCACTTTGTGGAGCCGGAGGAGGGCGGCATCCGCCTGGAATCCGGCGAAAGCCCCTGCAAGTACACCGTCTATCTCATCGACACCTCCGGCTGCATGCTGGTGGGTGATGTGACTGTGTGATGGATTGGCTAAATCGGAATTTTGAGAGGAATAAAATTTGAAAATAAAGAATAAGAAACGGTTGATAGTATTTTCAACTTTGTATATAGTTGGTTATTTATATTTTTGTATATTTGGTGGAATCAATTATGGAATGAAGATTTCAGATAATCCAGCTCTAGACATCATGATCAGATCTTCCGGTCTTCCTGTTGGTGTACATAATTTGTCGCTTGTGATATTTATATGGATTATACTCTCTTTTTTTCTAGTGCTTTCTATTTTATGGCAAACAGATTTAGCTGGGCAAAAGTTAAACAGAACAGCTTTGATTTGCCTGGGAATCAACCTACTGTTCACTTGTTCATCGAGAGGTATTGTAGAGAGTATTGTCAGTGGTGTTGCTGAGGGACTTTTTACAATGCTGATAATTGTTGCTGTTCTCTTTGCTATCGTTGGTGTCGCTATAGGAATCACTTATTTCGTGCAAAAAAAGAACGGGGTATTGAATTCATATGAGGCATTTTCTGATATTATGACTGAAGATGAGTTCGAACGATGGAAAAAAAGAAAGAATAAAATAAAATAAACAAATTCCCGTTTATCAAAATCCCCCTATACCAAAATCGCCGGAGAACACCCCGTCGATTTTGCTTTATAGGTTAAAAATCAATGCGTTTCTTTGCACGTTTCTGGTACAGCATCAGCACCACCATCAGCGTGGCGGCTTCGCCCAGAGCCAGTGGCCACCAGACGAGGGCGACATTCTCCGGCCCGGTCACCATCCGGGTCAGTGCCCAGACCGGCGGCAACACAAACAGCACCTGACGGCACAGTGAAATGACCAGCGATTCCACACCGCATTCCAGCGCCTGGAATACCCCCTGGAACGCAATGCACAGCCCCGCAAACAAGAACCCCAGCGAAACGATGCGCATACAATCCACGCACATAGCGTGGGTGGTGGCAGACAGTGAGAACAGCCCTGCCAACGGCTGGGCGAACAACTCTACACCGACACAGCCCAGCAGCATCAGCCCGGCCGTGTAGCCTAGGCCCCAGTGGATACCTTGCTGCACCCGCGTGCGGTTGCGCAATCCGTAGTTGAACGCCACCACCGGCGTGATGGCATCACGCACACCAAAGGCTGCAAAAATGATAAGCTGCTGGATTTTATAGTATAGCCCATAGACCGTCACAGCGTTCTGCCCCACATCGGGCATGACGGCCAGAATCAGATTAAGAGAGTAGGTCATGACCGTCAACAATGCTTGCGAGATAATGGCAGGCAGGCCGATGGCATAGATAGAACGGATGACATCCAAGCGCGGTTTCCAAAAACGCCGGCTGCTATCCAGTTCCACGTTCAGCTTCAGGTGGAACGCAAGCCCCAGCGCCATCGAGACCAACTGCCCTACGACCGTAGCCACGGCGGCACCACGCACCCCCATCTGCGGCAGGCCGCACCAGCCGTAAATAAGGAACGGGTCCAGCACAATGTTCACCAGCGCACCGCTGATCTGCGCCACCGTAGACCAAAGCGACCGCCCGGTAGCCTGCAGCGTTTTCTCGTACACCGAGAAAAACACGATGCCAAACGGGATGCCGCAGCAGATATGCAGGTAGTCAATGGCCTGGCCCAACACTTCGGTGCTGATGCTGCCGCCTGCACTTTGGGAGTTAACGTAAGGCACCACCCCCACCGCCGAGAACAGCATAAACACCACCGAGATGACCAGCGCCAGAAACTGCGCGTTGCCCACGGCGGCGTTGGCGCGGTCTTTATCCCCCAGGCCCAGCAGCCGTGCCAGCAGAGCGTTGGTGCCCACGCCGGTGCCGATGGACACCGCCACCATAAACAACTGCACTGGGAACGCCAGGCTCAAAGCGGTCAACGCGGTCTCGCCGCCCGATGCCATGCGGGCCAGGTAGGCGCTGTCCACCACATTGTAAGCGGCCTGCAGGATCATGGATACAACGATGGGCAGGCCGATGCGGGCCATCAGCTTAGGCACCGGCTCCACGGCCATCGGGTTTCGGGATTGGTTTTGCTGCATAGATGTTCCTCCTAAAAACAGGCATAAAAAATAACGAGTGGCGCGATAACCGGATTTACGCAGTTACGCCACTCGTTATAGTTGTTATTGTAGCAAATTTCTCCAGGAAATGCAAAGGTGGTTTTGCACAAAGATTTTTGAAGGAGTACGCCTTGTTTTGTAGGGGCGGATGCAAGCATCGACCCCTACACGCGGACCCAAAGGCTCCCTTGTGTAAAGGGAGCTGTCAGCGAAGCTGACTGAGGGATTGTGACCTCGCGAGGGTAGGTCGATTTGTCCGCAAGGCCACAATCCCCCACCGCTTCGCGGAGCCCCCTTTACACAAGGGGGCCTTTTAGGCTGTTATCTGCCAATCGGTGCACACTTATTCCTCAGCCACACCTTTTCGTCCTCGGTCAGGCGGGGGCTGAGCATCTCGTACACATGGGTGTGGTAGTCGTTCAGCCAATTGATCTGGTCGCGGCTCAACTCGTCCACCAGCACGGGGGTGGTATCGATGGGCACCAGGGTCAGCGGGGCAAAGCCCAGCCAATGGCCGTACTGGTTGTCGCCCAGGTCGATGCACTCCAACTCGTTCTCGATGCGGATGCCCACCTCATCGGTTTCGTAGATGCCCGGCTCATCGGTGATGGTCATGCCGGGCTTGAAGATGATGGGGTTGTTGGGGCGCAGGCTCTGGGGGCCCTCATGCACACCGGAGATAAAGCCCACGCTGTGGCCGGTGCCGCAGCGGTAGTTGATCTTGTGTGCCCAGACAGGGCCGCGGGCAAAGGTATCCAGCGCAAAGCCGGTGCAGTAATCCAGGAACACCGCGCGGGCCATGTCGATGTGGCTCTGCAACACATAGGTGTAGTAGCGGCGCTCGTTGTCGGTCAGGGGGCCAACGGTGTAAGTACGGGTAATATCCGTGGTACCGCAGTCATACTGGCCGCCGTTGTCCACCAGCAAAAAGCCCTTCGGCTCGATCTTGCTGTTGACATCGCCCTCGGCATGGTAGTGCATCATGGCGGCGTTGGCACCGTAGGCCGCAATGGTGGAGAAGCTATCCTCAAAGTAGCCGGGCATCTCGGTGCGGCGCTTCTGCAGCATGGTCTCGATGTCGGTCTCGTACAGGGTCTCGCCGTTAGCCATGGCCTTTTCCAGGTCCATCTGGAAGCGGACGACCGCCACACCGTCACGGACATGGCACTCGCGGATGTTCTCCAGTTCGGTGGGGTTCTTGATGCCTTTCAGCGCAAAGATGGGGTCGGCACCGGCCACGGTCTTGTGGGCGGACAGAGCGAGGTACAGGTCGTAGTTGGTGGCCTTTTCGTCCACCAGGAACACCTCGTCAGCGGGCAGGGCGTGGACGGCATCCACCAGTTCGTTGTAACCGCGCACGGTCACACCGCTGGCGGCCAGGGTAGCAGCGTCCTCGGCATTCAGGCGGCCATCGGCCAAAAACAGGGTGCAGGCCTCGCGAGTGACCAGGGCATAAGCCACGGCCAACGGGGTGCAGGGCAGGTCACGGGCGCGCAGGTTCAGCAGCCAGCCCACGCAGTCCAGGCCGGTGACGGCCAGGGCGGTTGCACCGGCCTTTTCCAGTTCGGTACGCACCAGGGCGATGCGGTCAGCGGCGGTAGCACCGGTCTGGGCCGGGGTCAGCAGTTCGCAGGGGGTATCGGGCATGGGCTTGCGCTCACCGGTGGCATCCCAAATGGCGCTGGCCACGTCCTGGCTCTTGAGGGCGGCACCGCTCTTGGCCAGGGCGGCGGCGTACTCCTTGGCCAGGGTTGCAGGCACACAGCTGCCGTCCAGCAGCAGGGTCTCACCGGCCGTGAAGTTGGCGGTCAGGTACTCCGCCACGGTGGGCACACCGGCGGAACCCGCATGCAGGCACTGGATCTCGGTACCGGCCAGCTGCTTGTCGGCCTGGACGTAGAAGCGGCCATCGCACCACAGGGCGCTGGTATGCTGGTTCACCACCAGGGTGGAGTTCTCACCGGTAAAGCCAGAGAACCAGGGCAGGGCGTTGTAGTAGTCAGGCAGATACTCGCTGCAATGGGGATCGCTGGTCATCAGCAGCACACCGTCAGCACCGGCTGCCTTGGCAGCGGCGCGCAGTGCGGCGATTTTTTCGTTGGTAGTCAAAACGGATCGCTCCTTTTTTGTAATGTAGGTTAGGTATATCATACCACTTTCTTAGGAAATAATAAAGAGGGTAGGCTCTTTCGCGATAAATTTTCAAAAAATTCAAAAATTCCTGCGCAAAAAGGCCCGAAACCCCTTGACGCGTTTGTTATAATGATATTAGCAGTTAAACACATATATTGCTAACATCTGTTGAACATTTGAATAGAGGTAACTATCATGGCAGAAAACAAGACCAAAATCGACATTTTCTCCGGCTTTTTGGGCGCTGGCAAAACCACGCTGATCAAAAAGCTGATCCAGGAAGCTTTCAAGGGCGAGAAGATCGTCCTGATCGAGAACGAGTTCGGCGAGATCGGCATTGATGGCGGCTTCATGCGTGAGGCAGGCATCCAGGTCAACGAGCTGAACTCCGGCTGCATCTGCTGCAGCCTGGTGGGCGACTTCCGCGAGGCCCTGAAGAAGGTCGTTGAGACTTACCATCCCGACCGCATCCTCATCGAGCCCTCCGGCGTTGGCAAGCTGTCTGACGTGACCCGCGCTGTTGAGGGTGTCGGCGAGGATCTGCCCGTCGTCCTTAACAGCTTCGTCACCGTGGCCGATGTGAACAAGGTCAAGATGTATATGAAGAACTTCGGCGAGTTCTACGATGACCAGGTCAGCCATGCTTCCTGCATCATCCTGAGCCGCACCGGCAACGCCAGCGAGGAAAAGATCGCCGCCGCTGTTGCCATGCTGGCTGAGAAGAACCCCACCGCTACCATCGTGACCACCGACTGGACCGCCTTGACCGGTGCCCAGATTGTTTCCGTCATGGACGGCAAGCGTGACCTGGTGGCCGAGCTGCTGGCCGAGGCCAAAGCTTCCAACGAGGCCCACGCCGATGAGGACGAGCACGAGCACCACCATCATCACCACCACCATGATGACGAGGACGAGCATGCGTGCTGCCACCATCATCATGACGATGATGACGACGAGGATGATGACGAAGATGAACACGAGCATCATCACCATGAGCATCATGACCATTGCTGCCATCATGACCATGACGAGCTCGATCACAATCACCACGACCATGACGATGATGATGACGACCACGATGAGCATGAGCATCATCACGAGCATGGCGAGCATTGCTGCTGCGGCCATCACCATCATCACCATGACCACGATGCCGATGAGATCTTCACCAGCTGGGGCAAAGAGACTGCCCACAAATACAGCCGCGAGGATTTGGAGGATGCCCTGGAGAAGTTGGACAGCTGCGCTTACGGCATGATCCTGCGCGCCAAGGGCATTGTTGACGGCGGCGACACCTGGTACGAATTCGACATGGTCCCCGGCGAGCACGAGATCCGCACCTGCGGCCCCGATGTCACCGGCAAGCTGTGCGTCATCGGCTCTGACCTGAAGGAGCATGAGATCGCCGAGTTGTTTCACGTCTGATACAAAAACGCAATTCATCCCCGTGCGGGCAGACCTGCTCTGACCGCACACTGTAACGATTTACCGAAAGGATTCCCACCATGGCAAAACAGATTCCGGTTTACCTGTTTGTCGGTCAGCTGGAAAGCGGCAAGACCAAGTTCATCCAGGAAACGATGGAAGACCCCAACTTCGACTCTGGCGACAAGACCCTGCTGCTTGTCTGCGAGGAGGGCGAGCTGGAATACGATCCTTCGCGCTTCGCTTTCGGCGGTGTGCATGTCGCCCAGATTGAGGACAAGAGCGAACTGACCCCCGAAAACCTGACCGCACTGGAGAAAAAGTCCGGCTGCGGCCGCATCATCATCGAGTACAACGGCATGTGGCTGGTGCAGGAATTGTACGATGCCATGCCGGATAACTGGCTGGTATACCAGTGCCTGGCTACCGCCGATGGCACCACCATCAAGACCTACGCAGGCGACAACGCCATGCGCGGCCTGCTGCTGGACAAGCTGCGCGGCAGCGAACTGCTGGTGGTCAACCGCGCCGAGGCCGTGAACGACGACGAGAGCCGCCAGCTCATCCACAAGCTAGTCCGCCAGGCCAGCCGCCGCTGCGACATCGCCTACGAGTTCAAGGACGGCAGCGTTGCCTACGATGATATCCCCGACCCGTTGCCGTTTGACATCAACGCCCCAGTCATCGAGATCCCGGAGGAGTTCTTCGGCGTTTGGTACATGGACTGCATGGATGAGCCGAAGAAATACGATGGCAAGACGGTGAAATATCTGGCCCAGGTCTGCCAGACCCCCCAGGCCGGCAAGGGGGCTTTCGTGCCCGGTCGCTTTGCCATGACCTGCTGCGTACAGGACATCCAGTTTGTCGGCATGCCCTGCAAGTACGATGATTACAAATCGCTGGAGCAGCGCAGCTGGATCACCATTACCGCCAAGATCAACGTGAAATACCACCCCATCTACAAGGGCCAGACCCCCGATTCCACCGGCCCGGTGCTGACCGCCCTGTCGGTAGAGCTCGCCGAAAAGCCCACCCAGGACGTGGTTATGTTCAGCTGAACTTTCCTTATAAACATAAGCCCCTCAAAGACATTGTCGTTCTATTTTTAGAACTATATGTCTTTGAGGGACTTTTTTATAATGTATCAATGTGCGGTTTAAATCCTTTATAAATTTTAACTGCCCATTCTTTGTACCAATTAAAATAGTTATTCCAATTTTCTCGATTTTTCAAATCAACGTGTTTTTCTAAAATAATTCTGCTTACCTTTTTATCCGCAAGTTCACGCCAATCCAACTTTGTTTCAATTTCCTTTTCGATTTCTTCCTTATGGGAATAGAGCAAAGCGTAATTCGTTTTATCGAAATTCGGTGATGCAACAGCCAATTCCACTGTAATAACATCGCTCTTTGTATTAACAAGCAATGTCATATATGCCTTTGATGAGCCGATTGCCAGCGTGTACCAATGGTCGCTAGACGCTTTATGCTTTTTAAAAGTGTGTGTAAACTCATCGGCCGTATTCCACGCTTCATCATTGAATGCCATCCAGTAAGAATATTTGAATTGTACAGCCGCTCCACCTGATGTACTACTTGAATTTTTTGCTGCCTTGGACCATCCGTTCGGCTGCTCTACCACTTCAAATTTCGGTGCAAGCTTTGAATCATCTATTTTCCACAATTGGACTTCTACCAAGAAAAATCCAATTGTGTCATCTGTAATTTTATTCAACCATTCTATTGCAGCACGGTGTTCTTCTCTGGCCTCTTTTACAATCCAAACAATATATTTTGCATCTTTTCCGGATGCATAAGTAATCAATTCTCCTAGGTGGTCATGATTGGATTGTTCCAGTTGATTTTCAATAATGACTGTTTCATTTGAATCCTGGTCATGCGCTAAAATGTCCAACGAAAAAGCCCCTACCGGAGATTCTTTTTCCTCTAATTCAAGTGAAATTCCAAGTGCATCACCTAAAAAATCCAAATGTTTCGCTAGCCACGGTGTAAAATCCTGTGCTTCGTTGGCCCAAACTTTTCTCAAATCAGATTCTTTTTTTATTATTCCGAGTTCCATTCTGCTTCTTCACCTCACCGTTTCAGCTTTCCGCCACAGCCACTAAATATTTATAAATCTGCGGCTTATACTCCTCGTACAACCCTAGGTGCTCGTACAGCTCCTTATAATAGGCAAACAGCGTCGCGCGGGTCGCTACCACGTTTACCGGGTTCAGCACGGTATGCACGGCGCTGCCGGGGGTGTTGTAATAATTGTAGATCGGCGTGGACAAGGCGTAGAACTTCTCGGCATAGCGGATGTAACTCAAATTAAAATAAAGGTCCTCCGACCAGTCCATGTCCTCGGCACAGATGATGTCATCGTGGGCGTGGACGATGTCGGCGCGGTAGAGCTTATTCCACATAACACCGTAATAAAAGCTGGCCGGTTCCTGCATCAGGCCCGCGGCAAACTCCTCTTTCGTCATGGCGCCCTCCAGCAAAAAGCCGAAGGTCTGCACCTTGGTGGGGCGCTCGGGGCGGTCGCTGTTCTCGCTGCGCGGGCGCGGCGGCGTGATGCGGTTATAGTGGGCAATGACCAGATCGGCCCCGCTCTCCTCGGCGCGGTTTACCAGCATTTCGGTGGCGTAGGGCTGGATGGTATCGTCCGCGTCCACAAACTGCAGGTACTTGCCTTTGGCCTGGCGCAGCCCCAGGTTGCGGGTAGCCGCCACGCCGCTGTTGGCCTTGTCGATCAGCACAATGCGGTCGTCCACCCGGGCGTACATCTCGCACACCTGCAGGCTGACGTCCTGGCTGCCGTCGTTGAGCAGCAGAATCTCAATGTTTTTGTAAGTCTGGCGGCGGATGCTCTCCACGCAGCGGGCAATATGGTTCTGTGCGTTGTAAATGGGGACAATGATACTGACAAGCGGCTGTTCCGGCATGGCGGCGGCCCTCCTACTTTTTATATTACACCCACAATACCATAAATTTGCCCGGTTTTCAATGGAAAAAGCCGCCGCTTTGTGGTATGATGAGAAAAAGCATTTGTAAGAAATGAGGTTTCGCTATGAAAGAAAGCATCGTCCGCCTCCGCGCGCTGGAAAAGCAGCGCTTTGCCTACCGCTACGCCCTGAACGTGGTGGATTTTGACGCCGAGACCGTCGCCCCCGAGGGCAGCGCCGATGGCCGTGCCGAAGCCTGCGAGGTGCTGAGCCGCGCCGACTTTGACCTGCTGGTCAACGACGACACCGCCGCCCTGCTTCGCCAGGCAGCAGGGGACGCCGAGACTGAGCAGGAGCGTGCCGAGGTGCGCGAATTGCAGCGTGCCTACGACCAGATCTCCAAGATCCCGGCCGACGAGTACGCCGCCTTTACCAAGCTGACCCAGCAGAGCATCCCCGCCTGGGTCAAGGCCAAGCGCACCAACGATTTCAGCGTCTTTGCGCCGTATCTCGAGAAGATCGTGGCCGCCCGCCGCGCCCAGGCTCACTATTTTGCCCCCGACCGCGACCCCTACGAGGTGCTGCTGGACCAGTACGAGCACGGCCTGACCATCGCCCAGTGCGATGAATTTTTCGCCACCCTGCGGGAGACCATCGTGCCGCTGCTGGCCGACATCCGCGACCACGGCGCTGCCATCCGTACCGACTTTCTGGACCAGGAGTGGCCCATCGACGCCCAGCGCAAAGTCAGCGAGAAGATCATGCAGCTGTGGGGCCTGGACCCGGCCCACTGCTATCTGGCCGAGAGCGAGCACCCCTTTACCACCGAGTTCTGGCGCGGCGATGTGCGCATCACCACCCACTACATGCCGCGGGACATGTTCAGTAACCTTTACAGCGTGGCCCATGAGGGCGGCCATGCCCTGTATGAGCTGAACATCAACCCGGATTACGACTACACCGCTGCGACCGGCGGCGCGACCATGGGCATCCACGAGAGCCAGAGCCGCCTGTTTGAGAACTACGTCGGCCGCAGCCGCGCCTTTGTGCACTGCCTGTACCCCACCCTGCGGGAGCTGTTCCCCACCCAGCTGGCCGATGTGACCGAGGAAGAGATTTGGCGCGCCGTCAACCGTGCCGAGCCGGGCCTGATTCGCACCGAGGCCGACGAGCTGACCTACGCGCTACACATCATGGTGCGCTACGAGATCGAGAAGGCACTGATCCAGGGCACGCTGGCCGTGGCCGACCTGCCCGCCGCCTGGAACGCCAAGTACAAGGAGTATCTGGGCGTGGACGTGCCCGACGACACCCACGGCTGTCTGCAGGACATCCACTGGGCGATGGGCGACATCGGCTACTTCCCCAGCTATGCGCTGGGCAGCGCCTACGGTGCGCAGGCCATCGCCGACCTGCGCAAAACCATGGACCTGGACGCCCAGTGGGCCGCCGGGGACATGGAGCCGCTGAAAGCCGCGCTGAAAGACCGCGTATGGCAGTGGGGCAGCATGAGGGAGCCCCAGTGGCTGGTGCAAAGCCTGTGCGGCGGCAAGTTTAACCCGCACTACTTTACCCAGTACCTGAAAGAGAAGTACACCGCACTATACCAGCTGTAAAACGCAACTGCAAAGCCCCCTTGCCAGCCTGGCAGGGGGCATTTTGCATTTTACCGCCTTATAACCGCCCGGTTGCGCGATAGTTGGTAGCGCAACCTGCCGCATTTTGGTATACTGGGCGCAGAAAAGGAGGATTCTTCTTATGTTGTTTGCTACCGTTCCTACCCTTATCGGCCTCTTGCTTTTCCTGGCATTCTGGGGCGTGATGATTTATCTGGCCGTGCTGTTGATACGTGCGCTGCGGAAGTACATCCGGTCCGAGCCTATCCGCAAAGAAAAGGCGGAAAGCGCCCGCTCCCTGGGTGAGGTGCTGAAAAATCACCGCACCGCCTGCAAAATGACCCAAGAGTTCGTGGCGGAAAGTTTAGGTGTCAGCCGCCAGGCGGTATCCAAATGGGAAAGCGGCAAATCCGACCCCAGCACCACAAATTTGATGGCATTAGCTACCCTGTTTGGCACCACGGTGGAGGAATTATTGAAAGAAGTCGAATAATAAAAATGCCCACTGCTCTCGCAGCAATGTCACTAAGATAGCTACAAAAAGAATCAAGAACCATCCCGCAGAATCACGTGGCAGAGATTCTGCGGGATGGTTTGTTTGTACGTAAGAAAAAACGGCACGACGAAAAAGCGGATTGAGGAAATCCGCTTGAAAGACTGTTCAAAGGAGAGAAATTATGCTACTCTGTAAGAGAAGCTGACTGCAGATTTCTGCGAGAGCTTACGAGAGTCTGTTCTTTCTGGGCGAATAGGAGAGATGAACCTCATAAGCAGGGCTTCAACAGTAGGTGGACTGATTTTACTTCGGAAGAATTGCATACAAATGTGTACAGCATCGGAGAAAGAGACTTTGTAAGAGTATTTCCTTTTTCCTTTTTGAATGGCTACGGACTGGGTAATCATTTGGCAAAAGTTGTACATGGTGAGCCTTGCAAAGATTTCTTGGAAAATGAAGTCCACCTTTTTTGCGTGAAGATGTAGCAGAGCCAAGGAATATTTCAAATCACGGAAAGAGGTTTCAATGCCCCAGCGCATAGCGTACAAGCGCTTAATTTCTTGAATGGTGAACTCATCTTTATCAAGATTTGTAATAATAGTTTCGCAGGTGGACTCAGAAATCGGGAAACGTACAATTCGGAAATTGAGGTTATAGAATCGGGTCGGGTCAGCTTTTCTGGATTTAGAGGGAAGATAATCAAAGCGGCCTTTTGAGGAAATAAACTTGTAGTGCTTTTTGTCTTTGAGTAGCTCTTTTACATCGTTTGTTTGCTTGTTGGTAAGCATCAGATGAAAAGGTATATCGAACTCATTGGAATCTGGCAAATCCAAGCCGGAAGCAATTCCAGCTTTTGCGTTTTTAATTCGGATAAGAAAAGACCAGCCCTTTTCTTGGATGTGTGCAAGATTGTTGTAGGCTTCATAGCCTCTGTCTGCAAGCAACAAGACATTCTTGGCAGCAGAGCGGTCGACCATGGAAGTCAGCGCACCGGATTCGTCTGTCTTTCGACTTTTTTGAATAATTGCATCTACATATATATGTTGGAGCAAATCATACATGGCGTTAATATGCAGCAAGCTATAAGATTTCTGCCCGTTTACCCCCGGATAAAAAGAGTCTGCATCTTGAGGATTTGCAGCTACTTGCAGGTCAGAGCCATCCACCGCAAAAAGACGATATCCTTTATATGTTTTTTGCTCACAAATACGGTCTGTGAAATGGTGAAACAGAATTTCAAATGCTTCGGGAATGATTTTGGCCCGCTGCTGAATCAAAGCTGAGGATGTAGGAACAGTACAATCCAAATCAAAGAAATCCATTAGTTCTGTATTGAGAGTCCCTCCACGAAATGCCAAAACAGCCGAGACTACTTTCTCAAAGGGAAGCTTACGATTTCGAGTATTATCCTTTCCCGGATTTCTTGAAAACAGCCATTTCCCTGCGGTTAGTGTTTTAATTGAATCCTGTAACACTTGCTTGACATTCTTTGCGGTCATATACTTCACTCCTTGCAATTAGTTGTCACAGCGGACATTTTCTAACTACAAGGGCCGCTTTGCTTACCGAAGTAAGCAAAGCGGCCGCACGTTCCGAGTCTATTGTCAAGTGTTTAAAAGAAAAAATCCCTCTATACCGCTGGTATAGAGGGATTACCTATTTAACTAAGTGACATTGGCTCTCACAGCGGGCATTTTTATTACATGTTCACGCCAAGCTTAGCCCTTGGCAGCGCCGGAGGTGATACCCTCGACGTAGAACTTCTGCATGATGACGAACAGCACCGAGATGGGGATAGCCACGATGACACCGCCCGCGCAGAAACGTGCGAAGTAGTTGTTGATCAGCGACTTCTGCAGCATGTTGTACAGGCCGATAGCAACCGTCCAGTCCGCGCTGACGCCGGAGTTCAGGATCATCTTCGCCATAACGAAGTCGGTCCACGGGGTCAGGAAGGAGTTGATGATGGTGTACACCAGGATCGGGCGGGACATCGGGATGACGATCTGGAAGAAGATACGCGCCTCGCTGGCACCGTCCAGCTTGGCGGCCTCGCGCAGGGCCACGGGCACCGTGTCAAAGAAGCCCTTGCAGATCAGGTAGCCCAGGCCGGAAGAACCCGCATAGACCATGATCAGGCCGGCGTAGGAATTGGTCAGATTCATGTACTTCAAAACGAAGTAGACAGCGATCATGGCCAACACACCGGGGAACAGGTTGACGGTGACGGAGAGGTTCTGCAGCAGTTTGCGCCCCTTGAAACGGCAGCAACTCATGGCGTAAGCCACCATCAGCACAAAGCAGGTGGAGATCACGCAGTTGAAGCAGGCCACGATCAGGGTGTTCATGAACCAGCGCGGGAACTGGGCAACAGAATCCGGCTGGAACAGGATGGCAGTGTAGTTGGCCAGGGTGAAATGCTCCGGCACAAAACGGGTGAAGTTGACGCCCTTATCGGTGGAGAAGGAAGTCAGCAGCAGCCAGGCGATGGGCACCAGCCAGATAAAGGCCAGCAGCGCCAGGATCAGGTGACGAATGATGGAGAAGACCGTTTTCTTGACTCGGCCCTGTTTGAGCTGCTTCTGTACAGCAGCATCGTTGATGGTAGTGGTACTCAAGAGAAAGTCGCCTCCTTCTTATTGATAAAGTGGAAGCACACGACCGTGAAAATGGCACAGACGATAAACACCATGATGCCCAGCACAGCGGCCATCTTGTAGTTGTAATACTCCTGCGTCAAACGGAACAGCCAGGTGACCAACAGGTCGATCTCCTTGGCGTTGGACTGTGCCAATGCCTGGTTGTTGGTAACAAACACATCCTGGGTCAGCAGGTAGATAACGTTGAAGTTGTTGACGTTCTTGACGAAATCCGTGACCAGAGACGGGCCCTGGACGCTGAGCAGGTAGGGCAGCTTAATGCGGAAAAAGGTCTGCACGGGGTTGGCACCGTCGATACGGGCAGCCTCGATCATATCGGCGGGGATGTTCATCAGCACACCGGTGGCGATCAGCATCTGGTAGGGTACGCCGATCCAGATATTGATCATGATGATGGTGAACATAGCCCAGCCGGGCTGGGTCAGGAACGGGATGTAGGACAGGCCCTTATCCAGCAGGCCGATGTTATGCAGGAAATCCGTAACACCGGCGTTAGCCATCATCGTGTTGAAGATGCCGTTGTTGGAGAAGAAGTTACGCACCAGCAGCAGCGTAACGAACTGGGGCACGGCGATGGTCACCATGAACAGGGTACGCCAGAACTTGGGGAACTTGGTCTTTTTGTCGTTGACGAACATAGCCATCAAAATACCGCCAAAGAAGGTGGTAAAGGTGGCGAAGAACGCCCAGACCAGCGTCCAGGTCAGGACCTTGCCAAAAGAATAACCGAAGGTGGAGGTCATGCCACCGCCGCCAAACAGCGTAAAGAAGTTGGACAGGCCCACCCAGGTGAACAGGTCGTTCGGAGGCATGTGCTGCTGGTCGTAGTTGGTAAAGGCAACCGCGATCAGGATGAACAGCGGCACGATGGTGAACACCACAACGCCCAGCACAGGCAGGGTGAGCAGGGTGACGTAGAACTTCTCATTCAGGTAGACATTGATGTCCTGCAGGAAGTTGTTGGTCTTTTTGCCGCTCTCGCGGATTTTCTGCAGCTGGTAGTTGGAGGTGACCACCATCATGGCTGCCGCGATCAGCGCTGCGATGACCACAAAGCTGATCATGCTCATCAGCAGGATCTCAAAGGAGTTATCGTAGTCATTTACGATGTTTTTCATCGTGGTAACATCGAACACCATCTCCATTTTGACAGTGCCCAACGTTGTGAACTTGGCAAGGTTCGGCGCACCGAAGAATGCCAGGAAATACAGGCCGAAACCTTCCACAAAGGTGACCAGCAGCGCTTTCATCAGCTGGCCATGGCCGATATAGCCAAGACCCCAGACGAGCAGCGATAGCTTGGTGAAAATATCACCCTTGACAAAAGACTCTCCGAAGCGCTGGAAAAAGTTTTTTTCTTCCAACGTCTGCGTTGCAGTTTTCGCCACTGGAAATTCCCCTTTCTTGCAAACTATTCTCTCAAGTAACGAACTCTCACACATAGGAGAAAAACAGCCCGCTTGCAATTTGGGTTATCATACGCAAGCGGGCCGTTTTCTCACTTCATTTCAAATTATTGTGTTGTGATTACTGGGTAACAGGAGCGGTGATGCCAGCAACAGCATCATCGACCAAGGCCTGGGTGTCCTTGCCATCGGGGTTGCCGTTGACGCAGATGGAGCCGAGGGTCTCAGCAGAAGCCCAGTAGTTGCCGCCAACGCGCTGCAGGGTAGCGTACTCGGACTGCTCAACAACAGCGGTCAGAGCGGGAGAGGAAGCAGCGGCCAGAGCGGTGATGTTGGAGGGACCCTGTGCGCGCTCCTGGAAGCGGAGCTCTTCGTTTTCTTCGCTGGTAACGAAGTCAGCCAGCAGCATAGCAGCACCAACGTTAGCGCTGTGGGGGTTGACACCAATCAGTTTGAAGCCGGAGAAGGAAGCCATCTGAACCTGCTCACCGTTCAGGGTGTAAGTAGGCAGCTTGCAGGCGGCGTAGTTGTCGCCCCAAACCTCAGCAGCGTCGTTTGCACGCCAGGTGCCGTTTACACCAGCAACCAGGGTGCCGTCCTTCAGCTTACCGGTGAACTCCTCGTCCTTCAGGGCGATGAAGCCAGGGTTCTGGCAGATGTCGATGACGGCCTGGGTGACATCAGCGCCGGGATCCTCGTTCCAGTTGCAGACAGTGTTCACGCCGTCATCGGCCAGGCCCAGGTTCAGGCCAGCGCCAGCATAGAAGCTGTACAGGTACCAGCCGTTGGCAACATCCATAGAGACTTTCTTGCCGGCGGCAGCAGCCTTCTCCAGCATGGTGTCAAGGCTCTTGACATCGTCCTCGGTGAAGAAGCTCTTATCGTAGAACATGAAGTAACCGTTATCAGCGGTCAGGGGGTAAGCGTAGAGCTTGCCGTCCAAGGTAGCAGCATCCACCGAAGCGGGGGTGTTGCGGCTCTTGACATCGTCAGCGTTCAGCTGAACTTCCTGCAGAGCGCCAGCCTTGACCAGTTCGTTCAGCTGATCATCAGCGAAAGCATAAACATCAGCAGCAGCGGTGGGGTCGGTTAGGACGGTATCCTTAGCCTCAGACTCGGACTGCACACCTAGGTTGATGGTGATGGTGCCGCCGTAGTTGCCGTACTTCTCGATGAACTTGTCGCTGATCTCACGCAACAGATCCTGGTCTTCCTCAGCACCCCACATGGTCAGGGTAACATCCTGAGCGAAAGCGGCTGCAGCAGCCTGGTCAAGGACATCGCCTTCAGCGGTAGCTTCCGTGCTCTCTGCGGTAGACTCGACAGTGGAAGCAGCCTCAGCAGTGGAGGTTGCTGCGCTGCTGGCGGTGCTGCCACCGCAAGCGGCCAGAGACAGGGCCATAGCGCCAGCCATGGCAAGGCTCAATTGCTTTTTCATAATTGTGTTCTCCTTCTTCCTGTTTTTTGCATGTGTGCTCAAAAACAATCCGCAGTACTGCGCAATCATGTTGCGCATCTGCTTTACAATATTTAGGATACAAAATTTTTTCGTCTATGTCAATGTGCACAATTGACGGGGTTTCGGATAACTTTTTGTAGGTTTTTGCCCATAGATTTCGCGTTTTTCTGCCATTCAACCCGGTTTTGCGCAACTTCTAGTTGCGCATTTGACATTTTTGTGCGAAACGTAGGATTATTTCGTGGAATCCCGCAGGATCACTTGGTAGCCTTGCACCTGGCGCAGCTTGATATCCTTGCCCACCATCATGTCCAACAACATGCGGCAAGCCGTAGAACCCAACCGCTCAGCGTCAAACTGCACGGCCGAGACGGCCGGGGTCGTACCAGCCAACAGTTCGCTGTCATACAGGCTTGCCAACCGGATATCTTCCGGCACGTGGATATGCCGGTTGCGCAGTTCACACATCACATCAAAGGCGATACGGTCATCGCAGCAAAGCAGGCAGTCCGGGTGCTGCTCCAACACCGCTTCCAATGCATCGGTACGCTGCTCATCGGATTCAATCCCGGTGCGGATCAGCGATTGGTCGGCGGAAACGCCAAATTCCGCCAGCCCACGCAGATAACCGCGTAGCCGGTCGGCATTGACAGTGTAGGTAACGCTGCCGCCCAGGTAGGCGATGCGGCGCGCTCCCATCTGAAAAAGCACCCGTGTCATCTCACTGGCCGCCCCCAGTTGATCATTATCAGCCTGCGGTATAGCGTCATTTTCAATGCGACCGATAGCCACAAAGGGCACACCGTACTGCTGCAGCAGGTCGATGCTGGGGTCATCGTTCATCGTGCGGGACAGGATGACTCCGTCTACTTTATGGCTGGCCAGCTGGCGCTCCAGCTGGACCGTGTCAGTATCGCTGACGTAGCAGAGCAACAGATCATAACCGCGCTGCGCCGCCATGGTGCAGACACCGCCCATGCACTTGCGCAAAAACGGAAGATCCAGCTGCATAAAGTGCTTGGGAATCACTAGCGCCAGGTTGTGTGTAGCGCCAGTCTCCGGCCTGCGGGCCGGGGTTGCGCCATCCGCGCCCGGGCGGCCTACGTAGGCAAACACCTTGGCGCGGGTTTCCTCTCCCACGCGGCCCTTACCGGACAATGCGCGTGATACTGTTGTTTTTGATATGCCGAGTGCCTGTGCGATCTCCTCGATCGGCGGACGTCCACCACGTCCCTGCCCCGTAGCCATGGGCCTTACTCCCCTCTTCCTTTGCGCAACTTCTTATCGAAAAACCGCGCAATTTCATTGCGCTTTTCTTCAAGCATACGCACCTGCGCAATTTTTGTCAAGGCGCAGAACCGCCAAAAAGCTAGGCCGGATTTCGGCATAATGTACAGTGTGTCCAGTTTTCAATCCATACTATTTTACTGTGCTATCTATTGCTTTTTTACGGATCATCGTGTAAGATAATGGTATAGTTCAGCATGGTTTTGCCCATACTGACAACACTTGATAAAAGGAGGAATTTCCCTATGGTACAGGAAGTTCATCATAACGATTTGACCGCTGCACTGGCCGCCCCCGTGGCTGTGCTGGATTTTAACGCCACCTGGTGCGGCCCCTGCAAGATGCTGGGACCCGTGCTGGAAGAAGTGAGCAACGAGATGGCCGACAAGGCTGCGTTTTTCGGCATTGACTGCGATGAAAACCCGCAGCTGGCCGCGCAGTTTGGCGTAAGCAGCATCCCCTGCCTGGTGGTGCTGAAGGATGGCAAGATGGTCACCCATCAGGTCGGCTTCCAGCCCAAACCGGCGCTGGTTACCTGGCTGAACAGCACGCTGTAATCTTACTTGTATAACTCAAAAGGCGATGCAACTCTTTCCGTTGCATCGCCTTTTTATATTTCATTCTATTTGAAAGTTTCTTTGCTGACTTTCTTTTCAAAGAAAGTCGGTCAGCCTTCGTCCTCATCGGCAGATTCCAGCTGGACCAAGCGGGTACTGTATTTTTCCAGTTCCACACCGTCAATCTCTACACTGTGGTCGTTGCAGTTCTGCATAAAAACGAAATCGCCACGGCGAGTAGCCAGCACACCGGCGGGCAGCTGCTCTGGCCAGGCGGGCTGCAGGTTTGCTTTCTCGCATACCTGCGCATAAAAATCATTATAGAAATCCTCATTGAAGCGGCTTGCCAGATAGTAGGCATAGCCCTTGCCAAAGGCATGCACGGCAGTAGCGGGGCAGCCAGCGTAGTAATCCTGGGTGTACTGCATCAGCGGTGTGGCAGGGTCGGTGTCGCTCAGGGCAGCCACCTCGCACAGGATGCTCCCGTCCGCTTCCATCGTACCGTCATCGGGGGCGGCGCAGTGGCAGGTCTCGCCGTCATACAGGGCATCAATCTCCTCCCGGCGCAGGCCTAGCAGATCGGTCAGGCCATAGGGGGTGTCGCCCAGGTAGCACAGATCACTCTCATCCACCACACCGGTCCAGTAGGTCACCACCACAGTGCCGCCCTGGGAGGTATAATCGCAGAGGGTCTGCGCAAATTTGTTGCGCAGCAGGTACTGCATCGGCACAATGACCAGGCCGTAGCCGGTCAGGTCGCTCTCCTGGTTGACGAAATCCACCGTGATGCCGCGGCGGGCCAGGGCGTTGTAGTGGCAGGCCAGCTCTTTCCAGTAGCCAAGACCGCAGTTGCGCGGGCCGCACGAGCCTTCCAGCGCCCACTTGTTCTCCCAGTCGTGCACGATGGCCGCCTGCTTCACACGGCGGGTGTCTGCCACAAAAGCCAGCTGCTCCAGGGTCTCGCCAACTTCGGCGGTCTCGCGGAAGGGGCGGGCATCCTCGCGGCCGTCATGGCCAACCACCGCACCGTGAAGCTTTTCCTCGGCACCGCGGCTGGCGCGCCACTGGAAGTAGCACACGCTGTCGGACCCGTGGGCCACCGCCTGCAGCGCAGACAGTTCGGCGATGCCAGGGCGTTTCTGCTTGCTGACGGGCTGCCAGTTAGTAAAACTGGGGCTGGACTCCATCATCAGGAACGGCTTGACTTTCAGCGAATAGTACAGGTCGTGCATCATCGCCGTGTCCAGGGCTGTCTCCTCAATGGTTTCGGTGGACTTATGCCAGGTGGGGTAATTGTCCCAGCTGACCACATCGATTTCCTTAGCAAAATCGAAGTAATTGATGTCGTTGAAGCGGTACATCATGTTGACGGTGAACTCCGCCTTGGGGGCCAGTTCGTGGACGCAGTCGCGCTCCCACTTGTAAAAATCAATGCTCTGGTAGCTGACGAACCGCTTCCAGTCCAAGGCCAGGCCCTGCACGGCGTTCTCGCCCTGGGGGGCCGGGCTTTCGATCTGACTCCAGTCGGTGTAATTGTGGCTCCAGAATGTTGCATTCCAGGCTTTATTCAGCGCATCCAGGCTGCCATAGCGTTGCTGCAGCCAGGCGCGGAAAGCATTCTGGCACAGTTCGCAGTGGCACTCGCCGCCAAATTCGTTGCCAATGTGCCACAGGATCACGGCCGGGTCATCGCCAAAACGCTCGGCCAGTTTGCGGTCAATGATGGCCACTTTTTCGCGATAGATCGGCGAAGTGTAGCAATGATTCTGGCGGCGGTTGTACAGTTCGCGCACACGGTCGCCGCGCACACGGCGCACCTCGGGGTACTTCTGGGCCAGCCATGCCGGGCGGGCAGCGCTGGGGGTTGCCAAGATGGTGGAGATGCCATGGGCGTACAAGTTGTGGATGATATCTGCCAGCCAGTCCAGGTAGAACTCTCCCTCCTGCGGCTCGATGGTGGACCAGGAAAATACGCCCAGCGTAACCACGTTGACATGCGCTTTTTTCATCATTTCCACATCTTTAACCAGGATGTCTGGGCGGTTCAGCCACTGCTCCGGGTTGTAATCTCCACCATGGAGAAGCTTATCTAACTGCATACTGTTTTCCTCCGCTTTGCGCTTGCGTAAAAGTAACATGCGTCTTTGATGTTCAGTATAGCAACAAACCCCGCGCGGTGCAAGCCGCCAGGGATAGATATTTGTTGCAATCAGCCGGAAAAGGGCGCAAAAAAGCCCTCCCGACTGGGGAGGACCTGCCGATATTGATTTTATTTTCCGTAACTAGCCAAAAATTTGCGGGTGCGTTCTTCCTGCGGGTGGTCGATGACCTGCCTGGCATCGCCTTGTTCCACCACCACGCCGCCATCCATAAACAGGATGCGGTCAGCCACATCGCGGGCAAACTTCATCTCATGGGTCACGATGATCATAGTGGTCTTGTGCTCAGCCAAATCGCGCAGAACCCGCAGCACCTCGCCCGTAAGTTCGGGGTCAAGGGCCGAGGTCGGCTCGTCAAAGCAGAGAATGTCCGGATGCAGTGCCAGCGCGCGGGCAATTGCCACACGCTGCTGCTGTCCGCCGGAAAGCTGGTGCGGGTAATGCCCGGCCCGGTCAGAAAGTCCCATCTGAGCCAGCAGCTCCCGGGCGTGGGTCTCCAGTTCGTCTTGGATCTGCTTGCGGTTCTGCTTGTAGTCCGGGCGCTCTTTTGCCAGCAGTTCGCCCGCCAGCATCACGTTTTGCAGCGCCGTATATTGCGGAAAGAGGTTGAAATTCTGGAACACCAGTCCAAAATGCAGCCGTTTTTTGCGCAGCACGGCTTCACTCTGGGTGCGGGCATCGTCCGCACTCCACAGCGTTTCACCTGCCACGGTGATTGAGCCTGTGTCTGCGGTCTCCAAAAAGTTCAAACAGCGCAGCAGCGTTGTTTTACCGGAACCAGATGACCCGATAATCGCCAGCGCTTCGCCTTTTTGCAGGTCAAACGAGATATCCCGCAACACGGTGGTGCTGCCGAAACTTTTGCCGATACCGGCAACTTCCAACAATGCCATAGCCGTGCCCCCTTAGCGGAAATAGTCCAGCCGTTTTTCCAGCCAGCCAAAAAACAGTGTCAGTACGCCCACAAACACTAGGAAGAACACTGCCGTGGAAAACAGCGGCCAGATCAACCCCTTGGCACTGTACTCCTTAGCCATCATGATAATATCCTTGTTGGCGATGACGTTGGCCAGGGAGGTATCCTTGACCAGCGTAATAATCTCGTTGCCCATGGGCGGCAAAATGCGCTTAATCACCTGTAGCAGTGTGACCTTGAAAAAGATCTGGCTGCGGGTCATGCCCAGCACCTGCCCGGCCTCGGTCTGGCCCTTGGGCACAGCCTCGATGCCGCCACGATAAATCTCCGAGAAATAGCAGGCGTAGTTGATGGCAAAGGCCACCACGGCCGCCACCAGACGGCCGCTGCTGCCAGACGGCCAGGGGTTGGTAAAGCCCATCAGGCCGGGGCCTAAGTAGATGACCAGGATCTGCAGCATCAGCGGTGTGCCGCGGATCGCCCAGACAAAGGTTTTTACCACGCCGCGCAGCGGGGCAAATCGGCTCATCGAGCCAAACGCCACCACCAACCCCAGCGGGATGGCAAACAGCAGCGTCAGCCCGAACAACTGGCAGTTCAGCCAGAAAGATTCGGTCAAACGCCCCCAAATAACAGCCGCCTCGCCCATCACTCGGCCAGGGTCAGGCTGTACTTGTCAGCCAATTTCTGCATCGTGCCGTCAGATTTCAGTTCATCAAACGCAGCGTCGACGGCCTCGGCCACATCGCTGCCCTTGCGGAACGCCACGCCGTACTCCTCGGCATTCAGCTCGTCCTTGATGGCCAGGTTGGCGTAGTCGGTGCCTTCGCCGATCATGGCGGTAGCCAGGGTCAGATCCAGCACAGCAGCGTCCGCCGTACCGGCGGCCACTTCCATCAAACAGTCGGTCTGGACGCTCTTGCTGATGTAGTCCGCCTGGGACAGGCTCTCGTCATCCTGGATGGCACTCTCACCAGCGGAACCAGCCTCGGCTACCACAGTCTTGCCCACCAGGTCAGCGGTGGAGGTGTAGTCAGCGTCAGCTTTCATCACAACGACCTGCGCATTTTTGGCGTAAGCCTTGGTGCAGGCGGTGTTGGCCTGGATCTCATCGGTCAGGGTCATGCCGTTCCAGATGCAGTCGATGCTCTTGGCATCCAGCTCCACAATTTTGGTATCCCAGTTGATTTCCACGAAGTCCGGCTCCACGCCCAGCTTTTCGCATACAGCGGTAGCCAGCTCGGTATCAAAGCCGGTGAAGTTGCCCTCGGCATCGGTGTAGTTCATCGGCTCGTAGACGGTGTAGCCAATGGTCATCTTGCCCTTGCCCTGGATGTAGGCCAGGTCGCTGTCGGTAGCGGCTTCGGTAGTAGAAGCGGCAGCGGAAGAATCAGCGGCCGGGGCAGACGAAGCAGCACCGCCGCAAGCGGCCAGACTGACCACCATACCGGCAGCCAGCGCCATGCTGATGAGTTTTTTCATAGTTGTGACCTCCTCAAAATACTTTGCACAGTTCCCTCTTGCATTTGCTTTATCGATTCAGGGCAATAAAGCAAATGTACATTTTAATTTTACCGCAAAATGCAAGTTTATGCAAGTTTAAAATGCAAAAAGGCGCATAATTCGGTAGAAAAGCGCCTAAAAACAATCAGACCCGCACCATATCCCGGGAAATATCTGCCAGCGTGGCCGCGCCGCACAGCCGCATGGTGTCGGCCAATTCCGCGCCCAGCTTCTCGGTCAGGCAGGCAACGCCCTCGGCCCCGCCGCCGTACACCGCCGTAACGTAGGGGCGGGCGATCAGCACAGCATCCGCGCCCAGTGCCAGTGCCTTGAACGCGTCACCGCCGGTGCGGATGCCGCCGTCCACAAACACTTTGGCCTGGCCCGCTACAGCTTCCACGATCTCGGGCAGCACTTCCTCGGTAGCCGGGCAGTCATCCAGCACACGACCGCCGTGGTTGGACACCACAATGCCCGCCGCACCGGCCTGCACGGCCTTTTCGGCACCTTTGGCAGTCATGATACCCTTCAAAATAAAGGGTACGCCCGCTTCCTGGGCGATCTCCTGCAGCTGCTCCACGGTCTTGCTGCCTGCCGGCGGGGTCAGGTTCTGCAAAAAGGGCAGGCCTGCCGCGTCAATGTCCATCGCCAGGGCAAAGCAGCCGGAGTCACGCGCCATCGCCATTTTCTTGGCAACGGTAGCGTTATCCCAGGGTTTTACCGTGGGGATGCCAAACCCGCCGTTGGCCGCAATGGCCGCGGTGGCTCCCTCCATCACCTTGGGGTTGGTGCCATCACCGGTAAAGGCGGCAATACCTGCTGCCGCGCAGGCGGGGACCAGGATGGCATTATAATCCATATCGTTATATTTGTCGCCGTAATGTAGCGTCATCGCGCCCACCGGCCCGGCAAAGAACGGATATTTAAACGTGCGGCCAAACAGCTGCAAACGGGTATCCGGGGTAAAGTTTTCGTGGATAGTGTCCATGTTCAGCCGCACATTGCGCCAGGCATCAAAGTTGCGGATGGCTACGGTGCCGCTGCCCTTCGCGCCAGGGCCGGGGATGTTGCCGCCGCAGGCGCGGCCGTTGCATACAGGGCAGGCGTGGCAGGGGCCCATCTGCCCACGGGCGGCCTGCAGCAGTTCTGCATAGTTCATTTTATTTTGCCTCCTTTAAAACAACAAAGAGCCTCCGGCTTTGCGCCAGAGGCTGCAGCCCCTTACAGGACCTTGCTCAAAAAGTCGATGGTACGCGGTTGTTTCGGATGGTCGATGACTTCTTCGGGGGTGCCCTCCTCCACGATATAGCCGCCCTCCATAAAGATCACGCGGCTGGCAACCTCACGAGCAAAGCCGATCTCATGAGTAACGACCACCATCGTCATGCCATCTGCCGCCAGCTGTTTCATGACCTGCAGAACCTCGCCGACCATCTCCGGGTCCAGCGCCGAGGTCGGCTCGTCAAACAGCATGATATCGGGGTTCATCGCCAGCGCGCGGGCAATCGCCACACGCTGCTTCTGGCCGCCGGAAAGCTGTGCCGGGTACGCCTCGGCCTTTTCGGCCAGGCCCACGCGGTCCAGCAGGTGCAGCGCCCGCTCCTTGGCTTCGGGTTTGGTGGCTTTTTTCAACTCCACCGGGGCCAGCGTCATATTGCCCATGACGTTCAGATTGTTGAACAGGTTGAAGTGCTGGAACACCATACCAACGTTCTCACGTACTTTATTCAAGTCCGTTTTCTTGTCGGTCAAGTTGTGACCATCCACGATGACCTCTCCGCCAGTGATCTCCTCCAGCCGGTTCAGGCAGCGCAGAAATGTGGATTTTCCGCTGCCGGAGGGGCCGAGGATGACAACGACCTCGCCCTCGTAGATATCAGTGGAAACATCTTTCAGCACTTCCAGGTTACCGAAGTTCTTCTTCAGATGCTCAACGTGAATTTTTACGTTATTCTTATTGACGCCCACGGTTGAGCCTCCTCTCTACCTTTTTGGCCAGACGGGACAGCAGCGTGATGACCACCAGGTACATCACCGCAACAATTGTCCATACCTGGAACGCGCTCATCGTGTTCGCCACCACGTTTTTGGCGGTGTTGACCAACTCGGGGAAGCCGATGACCGACAGGATGGACGTGTCCTTCAAGGTAATAATAAACTGGTTGATGATCGAGGGAATCATCGTGCGGATGGCCTGTGGCAGCACCACGCGGTACATGGCGCGCCAATAGGGTAGACCCAGGCTGCGGGCGGCTTCCATCTGGCCTGTATCCACGCTCTCGATTCCGGCGCGGATGATCTCGGCCATATAAGCGCCGCAGTTCAGTGCCAGGCAGATGGTACCGGCCTGCAGCGCAGTGAGGGTAATCTGTCCCTTGATGCCCAGCAGCGTGTTCAGATGCAGAATGTTGTTCAGCAACATAGGTACTGCAAAAAACACATAAAACGCCAGCACAATCATGGGTACGCCGCGGATAACATCCACAAAGATGGTGGCAATAATGTTACAGACGCGGTTTTTCAGTACGCTCAGAATACCAAACACCAGGCCCAGAACGCAGGCAAAAAACAACCCGCACAGCGCCAATAACAGGGTCTGACCCATAGCCGCCAGTAACAGCCCGCCGTAGCTGGAAATGATTTTGACCAAGTGGCAGCACTCTCCTTTTTCCTGATTTTGCAAAAATGCGGGAACCCCCTGCGAAAACAGGCGTCCCCGCGCAAACCCAATTCAGTTGTATGCCTTTATGGCGCAGCGCTTAGCCAAGGTACTTGGCCAGAATCTCGTCATACTTGCCATTTGCCTTGATGTCTGCCAAACCGGCGTTGAACATATCCAGCAGTTCCTGGCTATCCTCGCTGAAGATAGCGAAGCCATAGGCAGCGGGGTCGCTGGCAGTATCCTCCAGCACCTTCAGAGCCAGGCCTCCGTCCTTGATGGAAGCCTGCATAATGGGGGTATCCTCAAAGCAAGCCACGCACTGGCCGCCCAGGACAGCCTGGTACATCGTGGGGGAATCCTCAAAATAGGTGATGTTGAAGCCGTATTCGTCCTTCAGGCTCTCGGCGTAAGAAGCGCCCTGGGTACCGGTCTTAACGGCAACGGTCTGGCCGTTCAGGTCAGCAAAGCCGGTGATGTCAGAATCCACAGCCACAGTCATAGTCTGGGTGGCATCATAGTAGCCATCGGAGAAGGTCCAGCCGGAAGCCTTGCGCTCGTCCGTGATAGAGGCGCCGGCAATCATACCGTCAGCCTGGCCAGCCTGGCAGGCTGCGATGGCAGCGTCCCAGCCCAGGCTCTTCATCTCATAGTCAAAGCCCTGATCTTCAGCAATAGCTACGACAATGTCAACATCGATACCGACAAAGTTGCCGGAAGCATCGGTGTACTCAAACGGCTTAAAGACCGTGTCGGTAGCGATGATCCAGGTCTTGCCGGTGGCATCGGTGGACTCAGCAGCGGCTTCGCTGGAAGCAAGCTCAGAGGAAGCTTCAGAGGCCGCCTCCGAAGAAGTAGTGCTGGAAGCAGCACTGCCACAGGCAACCAGAGAGAGGGTCATGGCAGCAGCCATGCCGAAAGCAAGCAGTTTTTTCATGTTAATACGTTCCTTTCCACTCCATTAATTACCCGCTGCCGCGCAGCAGGCCACGGTATAAAAACAGAAAAGGGCAATAGAGCCCAACTGGTGCCGCTATCGCCCTTGATAGTTTTTAACCTTATATGAATATTATATCATTCAATCCTTAAAAGTCAAGCAAAAGCCGCGTTTTTCGGTTAATAAAATTAAGTCTTTTTGATTTATGGTAAAAGAAAGTATGATTTTCGGCATAAAAAATGCAAAAAAGGCCAATCCACCTTTTTCGGGGTGTTTGTAGGGAGCGGTGTCCACAACACCCCGCTGGCCGTGTTTACCTTACGAGTGAGTCGCAAAACCACCTGCCCCTTGTAGGGGCGGATTCTATATCCGCCCGCGCAAAACCCGTTTTTGCCGCTTTTTTTCAAATATCTTTCGCCGCACAAAGCAAAATTTCTAGCGCCTTATCAATGCCCAGCTTGCTGGTGCACAACGTCAGGTCGTAGTTGCGGCTGTCGCCATACACACGGCCGGTATGCTTGACGCAATAGTTCTTGCGGGCACGGTCGGCCTTGTCCATGTCAGCTTCCAACTGGTCGAAGGGCGTATCCGGCATCAGCTTACGCATATGCAGCAACCGCCAATTGCGATCCGCATGCACAAACACACGCAGGCAATGGTCAAACTCCCGCAGGATGTAGTCCGCATTACGACCAACGATAACGCAGCTTTCCTTGTCGGCGATCCCGCGGATGGCCCGCACCTGGGCATTCCACAGTTCCTCGCTCAGAGGCCGCTCGTAAAAGTTGAACAGGCTCTGGGTAAAGCCGAATTCATGAGGTACACGCTCGTCCCAACGGCGCACCTGTTCCGGTGTCAGATGGGCGCTGGTTTTGGCCGTGCGTAGGATGATGTCGCGGTCATAGTAGGCAATGCCCAATTCCCGTGCCAACCGGCGGCCCAGTTCACCGCCGCCCGCACCAAATTCGCGTCCGATCGTAATGATTTGTTTCATAAAGGGATCCTCCTTCTGCGGGCTGCTCCACAAACCACCCGTTCTGCTGCCTTTATTGTAACAAATCTACAGCGTTTTGCAAGGGACATGCACTGTAGGAATGACAAAAAGATTTTTCTTGTTTAGGGGCTGCCCTTATGTACCTCTGCTGCCACGGGAATTTACGCTCATCGGCGGGGCCGCGCTGTAAAAAGCTTGCCCGCTTACCGTTCCCTGCGTCATGCCGACTAAATCCAGCAGTTGGTCCTCTGTATAGCGTACTTTACAGTCGCTCAATTTATCAGAATCTGCTGTGTAAATTCCATCCGTTAGGGTACTCACGCCCAGATTGACTAAGCCCTCCAGCATCTTGTCAATTTCTTTTTGATTGCAACCGACGCTTTTATTGGTAATAGCTTCTATCAGTTGTGCCCTCGACATCGGCTTTTCTTGCAGCAAAAGTGCCAGCGCAAGTTGTACCCTTTCAAATAGTACGGCACCACACCCTTACGAACCCACACACCGCCAGTACTTTTCTTCATTGTTGATTTCATCCCCTTTTACGCTTATTATCGTCATTCTAGCATATTCAACATCCAATTGCAATTGATCTGGTATAGAATGGTGCACCGGATTGTTCTTTTTCCACAACAAGCAACAAAAAACAGCCCTACGTTCACCGTAAGGCCCCACAAATTTTTGCTTTCCGAGTATTTCCTCGGGGACTCTCCCGCGCCGCCGGACCCGGGCTGTTCTCGTCCCCGATGGTGCACCAGATTTCAAATATCCCACAAAACTGCAATAAAAAAGCCACCCTACGTTTACCGTAAGGCAGCTTGTGGTGCACCATGTAGGAGCAAACCCGAACACTTTTGTTTATCCGGGCGGCATCGGCATAACACGGCTGCTCGCTCGGAAGTGATGCTGTTGTTCCTACGCGCGAGGATAAAAGAGGGAGGTTGAAATATCAAGAGGCTTTTGCGGCATATCCTCACTCTACAAACTGGGCAGCGGCATAGAAAATACGGATTACTTTGCAGCTCACTGCAATCATCGCCTGCATTCCC
>CAVAGJ010000014.1:0-68784 GCA_963588145.1 Coriobacteriaceae bacterium | reverse complement strand
CTTCCTGTTCGCTATTCTTTTTTATCCCTTGTCACGCATCATTGTAATACCTACAAACGGCTACCGAGTAATTTTCAACAACCTGTTGAAAACTGACAACCATATCTGCTATACTAAAGATACATCTGTGGGCTGGTGCTTTTTTAATTATAGATTAGTTATTTCTAACTTTTTTGTGTTTTCAGAAGGGGCGTATGTCTGTAAAATATGCGTTTCTAAAAAGAGCCGCACGGCTACTTAACTTCCAAAAAATCATGGCACAGCTCTACAGCAAACTGCAGGAAACTTTTAAAAATGCGGTGGCGGTGCCATGCCGCTGGTACCCGAAACCAAACCGAGGTATGAGCGCATGATCAATTACCTGAAAGTTTGATCTTTACCCGCGCTTCATGTACAGCAAGGGGTAGGGGCTGCCCTCCTCGTCATGGTAGGTGCGCTTGTAGGTGGTAAAGCCCAGATGCTCGTAAAAACCGACAGCCTGGGGGTTTTGCTCGTTGACAGTCAGTTCGGTGATGCCGTAGTGCTCATCTCCAAACTGCATCAACTGGCGGCCCAGACCGTGGCCGCGGGCAGAGGGGGCAAGAAACAGCATTTCCAGCCGGTGGTTTTCCACACCTAGAAAAGCAATGGGGTGGCCTGCCGGGTCCTCGCCCACGACCAAGTTTTCCACACCGAATAATGCCAGGGGGACGTAAGTTTTGATTTTGAGGATTTCCGCATCCGAGAGGAAATGATGAGTTGCACGGACGGAATCTTCCCAGACGGTGAGCAGGGCATCCAATAGGGGTGTCCTGTTTTTTACTTCATAAATCTTCATGTTTTCCACAGCCTTGTTTAAAACTTTTTTAAGGCAGACTGGCGGGCAAGCAATGCTCGCCCCTGCCAAGAATTATTGCAACAACTTCGGGCGGATATGGAATCCGTCCCTACGGCATCCGGGCAGGGGATGCCGTACGGAATTTGTAGTGGAGCATTTTATATGCTCCCGCAGGGCGTCGAGGATGCCGCACTCTACAAACAAATAGAATATATCTTATGCAAAAAGGGAGGCACCACATATCGGTGCCTCCCTCTTTTATTTGGGTTAATTGAAAGTACTTTTGCCTACTTTTCTTTCAAGAAAAGTAGGGAGAATTAGAACTCGATCTTGCCGAAGGCGAAATCGTCACCGTCGTGGATGTGCTCCGTGGTCTTGGGGGCCATGGGCTGGGCGTTGGGGTCGCGGGGACGATCCGCGAACTCACGGCTCGGCACACTGGAGCGGGGACCGCCGTAGGGGCGGCCGCCATCACGGCGGGGACCACGACCATCGCGCCGCGGGCCGCCGCTGCGGGGACCACGGCCACCGTCACGGCGAGGACCGCGACCATCACAACGGGGGCCACGGCCGCCATCACGGCGCGGGCCACGGGTGTTGCGGGCGTTGTCACGATCCGGCAGGTTGGATGCGTTGGGATCGGTGGAGTAAATTACGATGTGACGGGTGGGGCCTTCGCCCTTGCTCTCGCTGCGCACACCCTCGATGTCCGCAATAGCGGTGTGGATGATGTGGCGCTCGTAGGGGTTCATGGGCTCCATCTCATAGTAGCAGCCGGTACGGATCACGCGGTCGGCAATGCGCTTTGCCAGGGCAGAGAGGTCATCCTCGCGCTTGTTGCGATAACCTCCCACGTCCAGGCCCAGCTTCACGTAGGGGCCTTCCATGCGGTTGATAACCAGACTGGCCAGGTAGGACAGACTCTCCATTGTCTCGCCGCGGCGGCCGATCAGGGCACCCATGTGCTCGCCGGTCACGCGCAGGATCGTGGCTTCGCCTTTCTTGACGGCGGTAAAGCTGAACTCCTCGACACCCATCAGCTTAAAGATGGGGGTCAGGTAATCAACGCCAGCCTGCAGGCGCGGGTCAGCGGCGATATCCAGAGGAACTTCCTCATCGGCAGAAGCAGCTTCCTCAGCCGGGGCTTCGGCGGGTTCTTCCACAACGGCAGGCTCGGCAGCCGGGGCAGCTTCTTCTGCGGGGGCGGCAGGAGCTTCAACGGGAGCGGGGGCAGCCTCCACGGGCTTCACTTCCTCTACTTCCGGCTCCTCAACCTTTACCAGAACTTTTGCGGGGATGGTCTTGAACAGTTTACGGGCAGGGAATTCCAGCACTTCGTAGCTTACGTTGATGTCATCGCGGTCTACGCCCAGGGCCTCGCAGGCAGCCTGTACCGCGGCTTCTACGGTCTTGGCGCTCATTTCAATGCTGCGCATCTTTGTTGCCTCCTCTTATTATTGTTCTTTATTCAACGGGGTGGTCCGTTCATCCTTGTGCAGTTCAGCTTCGCGCTTGCGGGCCAGTTCCAGGCGGATCTTGTTGGCATCTGCCAGGCTGACTTCCTTGGTAACGGTCTGGCCGTTTTCTTCCACGGTCACGCTGCGCTTTTTCTTTTTCTCGGCGCGCTTGGCGGCCAGTTCTTCCTCGTACTGCTTCTTGAACTTTTCGGGGCTGTAGATCTTATAGGTCACAAAACTCTGGCCGATCTGCCAGATGTTGGAAACGCTGTAGTAGAAAGAGAAACCGATGGGGGCGTTAAAGCAGAAGGTAACGAACATCAGGTTGCAGACCAGCATCATGATCTTCATGCTGCCCTGCATCTGGGCATCCATGCCGGAGAGCTTCTGGGTGATGAAGTAGCTCAGGAACATGGTGACGGTAGCGATAGCCGGGAAGATGGCAAGCGGGGTCAGGGCAAAGCCGGCGATATCGCAGATATCCAGGCCGAAGAAAGTGGTGTTGAAGTTGGCAATCTCACTAACCGTTGCAGCCGGGATGATGGACGGGTCGATGGAGGCACCGTTGCGGATCGCCTGGATCAGGGAGGTCTGCATGGTGGAGGCGTTCACACCGGTTAGGCCGATGGCCTCGCAGGCCGCCTTGATGGCGGTGTTATCCACACCGAAAATGTAGTGGACAGGGTAGTACACAACGCCCAGGAAGCCGAACAGGACCAGGAAGGTCAGCAGCATGGGCAGGCAGCCGCCCATGGGGTTGTAGCCATGCTCCTGCTGGAGCTTCATCAGCTCCTCCTGCTGTTTCTGGGGGTCGTTTTTGTATTTCTGCTGGATCTCATTGATCAGGGGCTGGAACACCGACATCTTGGCGGTGGATTTCTGCTGGTGGATGGCCAGCGGGAAAAGCAGCACCTTCATGATGAGGGTAGCGACGATGATCGTCACTGCGTAGTTGCCGATGAAGCTATACAGCACCTTCATCAGCGGGCCAATCAGGATGGCCAGGAAGTACATAAAGTTCATACTCTATCCATTCTGCCCCGTCTGCGCCCGGGACCTTTTTATTTTTTATGTAGGTCTTCACCGCGCAGAGCAAAGACATGAGAGGCTTAGTGAGAGCGGGTGAGCCTGCGGGCCGGGTTTATCCATTTTCCTTTTTCCGGCACCGGGTCAAACCCGAATTTTGCCAACGGCTGGCACCGCAATAACCGCCAGACCGTTAAAAGCGTACCCTTAAAAAAGCCGTGTACGGCCAAGGCCTGCATGGCGTACTCGCTGCAGGTGGGCACAAAGCGGCAGTGATGCCCCAGATGCGGGCTGATGTGTTTTTTGTACCCTTTTAGCAGGGCAATCAGCAGCCGGGTCATTGCGGGGGCAGCTGGGGGGCGGCCAGGTCCGGCAGACCTGCTTTTGCAAAGAGTTTGCCCAGCGTTCTGCTCAGCTGGGTGCTCTTGAGCTTCGGTGTCTGGCCGCGCGCTACCAGTATTATATCATATCCGCCGATATTTTGCGAGAGGTGTTCGCAAAGTGCTGCCCGCATTACGCGGCGGGCGCGGTTGCGCTGTACAGCGTGGCCTACTTTTTTGGTAGCCGTCAGGCCGATGCGGGTATAGCCCAGCCGGTTTTTTGCCACGTACAGCACCACATGGGGATGCACGTAGCTTTTGCCGCGGCTGTATACCCGGTTAAAATGCCAGTTTTTATTTAAAGTGCGGTAACGCATGGTAAAAATCCTTTTTTTGAAAAAAGGGCTGCTGATATTCCATCAGCAACCCTTTACTTCATTGTTATACCAAAGATCAGACAGTCAGGCTCTTGCGACCCTTAGCACGGCGGCGAGCAATGACCTTGCGGCCGTTCTTGGTAGCCATGCGGTTCAGGAAACCGTGGACGCGGCTGCGCTGACGCTTCTTGGGCTGGAAAGTACGCTTCATTTTTCATTCCTCCTGTTGAAATTCCCAGTATGGGGCTAGTCAGGCTATTGCCCTACACTGGGGCAGCCTTGCAGACTTAGATTATACGCGATGTATATAGGTTTTGTCAATACTTTTCCGCATATTTTTTCGCAGAAGCGCTAAGTTATTGCCATTTTTTTGCCGGTCTACAAGATGTAGTGTACCCTGGCTTTTCTCCCACATAGTCGCCCGCCTGCCTTGCATCTTGCGCCCGGACGCTGTTTTTATTTTTAGAACAGCGCGGCAATTTTCCACCATGATTTTTCCACCGTCTGTTGAAAACTCGGTTCAGAACCGGGATTTTTTAAAAAATTTCTACCTTTATATAAAGGGACTGTTGTTTTGGGTGCTGTTTTGTGGTATACTGTATGTGGTATTTTTGCGCCCTGTTGAAAGGGCGCGATTTTTAACAGGAAGTGGGGAGTATCGAGATCCATGGATTCCATCAACGACGTATTGAACGCGGCCAAGCAGTATTGCCGTGAACATACTTCCGAGGCGACCTATCAATATTACATCAGCGACATCAAGGCGGTCAGCTTTGAAAATTCCAACACCATCACGCTGGAGATCCGCAATGCGTTTATTTTAAGCATTGTGTCGGACCGCTATGCAGCTACGTTGAAGGATGCCTTCAAATCGGTACTTGGCTTTGATGTTGACCTGAAGTTTGTCACCCCGAAAGAGGGCGGCGACGAGGAAAACAAAGAGAAGAAACCCAAGCTGGACGAAAAATCCCTGCCCAGCGGCCGGTATGATTTCACCTTTGAAAACTTCATCAAAGGTCCCTCGAACCAGTTTGCCTATGCGGCTGCGCAGGCTGTCGCCGCCAACCCGTCCGGCGCGTACAACCCGCTGTTCATCTACGGGCCGTCCGGCCTGGGCAAGACCCACTTGCTGAACGCAATCCAGGTGGAGATCAAAAAGAACCACCCGGATTTCAACATTGTATATGTAGACTGTGAAATGTTCACCAACGAGATCATCACCGCCGTCAAGACGGCCACCACGGAGCAGTTCCGGCAGAAGTACCGCAAGGCGGACGTGCTGCTGATCGATGATATCCAGTTCCTGGCCGGCAAGGAAAGTACGCAGGAAGAATTTTTCCACACTTTCAACACCCTGCACAATGACGGCCGTCAGATTGTTATCGCCTCCGATCGCCCCGCGAAGGAGATCAAGAGCCTGGAGGAGCGTCTGCGCACCCGGTTTGAGTGGGGCCTGACCGCCGACATCCAGCCGCCGGATTTTGAGACCCGCGTTGCCATCGTCAAGCGCAAGGCGGAACTGCTCAACCTGGATCTGCCCAACGATGTTGCGGAATACATCGCCAATCACCTGAAGCAGAACATCCGCCAGCTGGAAGGTGCTGTGAAAAAGTTGAACGCCTATTACATGCTGGAGGGCATTGCCCCCTGCATTGGTGTGACGACCACGGCTATCAAGGATACCTTGAACGACAGCCAGCCGATCCCGGTCACAATCGAAAAGATCCTGAACGAGGTCGCCCGCACCTACAATGTGCTGCCTGCGGACATCCGCGGCAAAAAACGCAATGCAAATGTAAGCGCCGCGCGGCAGATGACCATGTATATCATCCGCGAAGTCACCGGCATGAGCATGGAAGCCATCGGCCAGGAGTTCCAGCGCGATCATTCTACGGTCGTGTATTCTATCAAGACGATGGAGGAAAACATCTCCCGCGACCAGCACTTGAAAGAAATGTGCAGCGATATCATGAAAAACGTCCGCACCTAACCTACTTTCTTGAAAAAAAGTAGGCAAAGAACTTTCAATATTATATCCCACAAATAGGATATAGAGGTTAGATATTTTCCCTTATCCCATGTTCGTGTGGGCTGAAAATTCTCCTCAACATCCCTATCCGTTCGGATCATGTTTAAATTTTCTTTGTTTCTTTCTTTTCAAAGAAAGAAACGCCCTGATTTTCCACAAAGTTTTTAGTTATTAACAAGCAGTTTTCCAAAAGTCGTGTGGAAAATTAAAGTTTTCCCAGTTTTCCACAAAAGATTTCACGGCGAAATCTGGAAAATTCACCGCCGATTTTCCGCGCGATGAAAACAAACGAGCCATTTTTCCACAGTTTTCACACCCCCTACTACTACTACGATAAAAGTTTCTAGTTTTTGCTCTACTTTTTCCAAATCCGTGGCAACCAAACAGTATTTACGGCCACATTTCTGTGGAAAAGTAAAAGCTAGATAAGACGACAACCTTTCAAGAAACTAATTTAAAGTTTCTTTGCTTACTTTCTTTTCAAAGAAAGTAAGAAGTTTCTTTGCCTACTTTCTTTTCCAAAGAAAGTAGGCAGAAAGGAATAGATTATGAAATTTGAATGCGAAAAATCCCTGCTCGCCTCCGCCATTGAGGGTGTCAGCCGCGCCATCACCAACCGCGCCGCCATCCCTGTGCTGGAAGGCATCTATATGAAAGCCGAAGGATTCAATCTGACCTTGACCGGTTACGATATGGAGATGGGCATCACCACCACCATTGAATGCAACGTGCTGGTCCCCGGTGAGACCGTGCTGGATGCCAAACTGCTGGGCTCGATGGTCAGCCGCATGCCGGCCGGCAATGTCTACATTGAACTGAACGATGAGGGCCAGGCAAAAATCAGCGGTGGTGTGGCAGAATTTGAGATTCCCGCACTGAACGCCAGCGATTATCCCAGCCTGCCCGTAACCGGTGCCGACAATACCATGACGCTGAAATGCGGCGTTATCCGTGAAATGATCGAAAAAACGATCTATGCCGTCAGCCAGGACGACAAAAAGCCCGCCCACACCGGCGAACTGTTCGTCATTGAGCCGGGCAGCCTGACGGTCGTAGCGTTGGACGGCTACCGCCTCGCCATTATCCAGCGTGACGTTGAGTGTACCCGCGATATCCGCATCATCATCCCCAGCAAAACGCTGCAGGAACTGCTCAAGATCATGGGCGGCGCTGACGAGGACGTGAAGATCGATGCAAACCGCCGTTATGTCGTGTTCACCACCAACGGCTATACCATCATGAGCCGACTGATCGAGGGCGACTTCCTGAACTACGAGAGCGTTATTCCAAAAGATAAAAAAACGCGTATCACCGTTGATTGCAAGACCTTTATCGATACCATCGAGCGTGCTTCGCTGATTATCACCGAGCGCCTGAAGAACCCGCTGCGCATCAGCTTTACCGAGAATAAGATCACGGTGCGCTGCCAGACCCCGCTGGGCAAAGTCGTGGACGAGTTTGCCCCCGTGGAGATGACCGGCGATGCCGTGGAGATCGGTTTCAATAACCGCTACATGCTGGATGCCCTGCGCTACTCCAAGTGCGAAAAGATGGTGCTGGAGATCAACGGTCCGTTGAGCCCTGTCAAGATTTTGCCGGAAAATGGCAAGGACTTCATCTATCTGGTCCTGCCGGTCCGTTTTAAGAATGAAGGCTAAACTATGGAAAAAATACGTATCAACACGGAATTTATCAAGCTGGATGCCCTGCTGAAATTTGCAGGCCTGTGCGAGACCGGCGGCGAAGCCAAGGAACTGATCCAGGGCGGCGCGGTCAAGGTCAATGGCGAGGTCTGCACGATGCGTGGCAAAAAGTGCCGCGCCGGTGACACGGTGGAACTGGAAGGCCAGACCGTGCAGGTCGCGGAGGGCGCGTAATGCGCCTGACCCACCTGACCCTCACCGACCACCGCAATATCGAACACGCCGAACTGACACCCGACCCGCACCTTACGGTTTTGTGCGGCCCCAATGGCCAGGGCAAGACCAATCTGCTGGAAGCCGTCTGGCTGCTCACCGGCGGCAAAAGTTTCCGCGGCTCCAAGGATGCGGAGCTTATCCGCCGCGGGTGCGACTTTTCGGTGATCGAGGGTGCGTTCGAGACCGAGGATTGCGCCAAAAACATCCGTTTGACGGTGGGCAGTAAGGGCAGCCAACGGCCGGGCCGCACCGCTAAATTGAATGGTGTCGACCAGGGCCGCGCGGCTGCACTGGCCGGGAATTTTCAGGCCGTTGTGTTTGAGCCGGACTTGCTGAGTCTTGTCAAAGGCGGGCCGGAGGGACGGCGGCGGTTCCTGGATTCCGCACTGTGCCAGGTGTACCGGCCCTATCTGGTAGCGCTGCGGCGCTACACCCGGCTTGTGGCGCAAAAAAATGCGCTGCTGAAAAGCTACGAAATAATGCCCAATGCCGCCCTGCTGCTGGATGCTTATAACGAGCAGCTGGCCCAGTACGGCGGGCAGATCATGGACCATCGCCGCAAATTTATTGCGGAACTGGCCCCCATTGCCGCTAAGAATTACAGCGAGATCTCCCACGATGCCGAAGTACTGCAGCTGAATTACCAGCTGTGCGCCAATGACACCACGGCGGACGCGCTGGCCGAAAAATTGGAAGCGGTCAAAAATGCGGAACTGCGCGCCGGGTTCTGCCTGGCAGGCCCCCACCGCGAGGATCTGGAAATCAAACTGGATGACCAGCCCGCCCGCGTGTTTGGCAGTCAGGGCCAGCAGCGCAGCTGCGTGCTGGCAATGAAACTGGCCGAGGCCAGCGTGGTAGGTAACCTTTTTGGCGAACACCCGGTGCTGCTGCTGGACGATGTGCTCAGCGAGTTGGACGATGAACGCCAGACTTACCTGCTGACCCGCATGGGGGAGCACCAGACCATTGTGACCACCTGCGATACCGCCGCTTTTGCGCGTACCAACGGTAAAATTGTGATGGTAAAAGCAGGTACCGTGACCGAATAAAAGGGGAGCAAGGCATGTATTTCCATGCAGGGCAGGATTTTGTACTCAATACACGGGATGTCATCGGCGTGTTCGATCTGGATACAGCCGGGGCCTCCCGCAGGACAGAGGAATATTTCAGAAGTGCCGAGGATAACGGTGCCGTGGTGGACCTGTGTGCCCCCGGCAGCTTGCCAAAAAGCTTCCTCGTCATCGATTTCCCCGATGAGACCATCTACATCAGCCAGCTTTCGCCCGCCGCTTTAAAAAAGCGGGCGGAAAAGGCCGAACTTAAATAAAACTGCTTCTATAGAGGGAAGCAATAGCAGATACCCACCACAACAGGAGGCTATCATTTCATGGCAGAAGAAATCATCACCGAAACCAACCGCGAAACGGCCACAGACCATGCCTACGGCGGTGCGCAGATCCAGGTCCTGGAGGGCCTGGAGGCTGTGCGCAAGCGCCCCGGCATGTATATTGGTTCTACCGGCCCGTCCGGTTTGCATCACCTGGTCTACGAGATCGTCGATAACGCCATCGACGAAGCGCTGGCCGGATACTGCACCCATATCGAAGTAACGATCAAACCCGGCAATATCATCGAAGTTTCCGATAACGGCCGCGGCATCCCCGTGGACATCCAGCCCAAACTGGGCATCCCGGCTGTCACGGTCGTGTATACTGTGCTGCATGCCGGCGGCAAGTTCGGCGGCGAGGATTCCGGCTACAAGGTGGCCGGTGGTCTGCATGGCGTCGGCGCTTCGGTCGTCAACGCTTTGTCTGAGTGGCTGACCGTCCGTGTCCGCCGCGATGGCGCCGAGTATGAGCAGAGCTTCAAGCGCGGCAAACCAGATGGTGATCTGAAAAAGATCGGCGCGGCAGCCTCCACCGGCACCACCGTTACCTTTAAGCCGGACCCGGAAATGTTCCAGGAAACCACGCTGTACCGCTATGAAACGCTGCTCAAGCGTCTGCGGGAAGAAGCCTTCCTGAACGCCGGTGTCCGCATCACCCTGACCGACGAGCGCCCCGAAAGCGACCGCCCGCAGGAGGAAAAGAGCGAAGGCAATGAGGTCCGCACCGAGACCATGTGCTACGAGGGTGGCATCCGCTCCTTCGTCAGCTACCTGTGCGAGCGCCGCGACCTCACCCCGCTGACCCCGCAGGTCATGTATATGAAGGGCGAGGGCCAGGGAGCTGTGGCCGAGGTGGCTTTGCAGTATTATGATAACAGCTACAACGAGTTGCTTCTCAGCTTCGCCAATAACGTGCACACGCCCGAGGGCGGCACCCACGAAGAAGGCTTTAAGCTGGCTCTGACCCGTGTGCTGAACGAGTACGGCCGCGCCAAAGGCATCCTGAAAGATAAGGACGAAAACCTCTCCGGCCCCGACGCCCGCGAGGGTATCATCGCCATCATCAGCGTGAAACTGCAGGAGGCTCAGTTCGAGGGCCAGACCAAGGCCAAGCTTGGCAACACCTTCATCAAAGGCCTGGTCAGCAATGTGGTCTACAAGGCCCTGACCGAGTACTTTGAGGAAAACCCCGCCGTTGCAAAGGCAATTCTGGAAAAGGCCACCCAGGCCGCCCGTGCCCGCGCCGCCGCCAAAAAGGCCCGCGAACTGGTCCGCCGCAAGAGTGCGCTGGAATCCAACCGCATGCCCGGCAAGCTGGCCGACTGCCACGAAAAAGACCCCAGCAAGACCGAACTCTTTATCGTGGAGGGTGATTCTGCCGGCGGCTCGGCCAAGATGGGCCGGGACTCCAACATTCAGGCTATCCTGCCGCTTTGGGGCAAGATGCTGAACGTCGAAAAAGCCCGCGCCGACCGTATTTACGGCAACGATAAGTTGATGCCCGTGGTTACGGCTCTAGGCACCGGTATTGGCGATGAATTTGATATTTCCAAGGTGCGTTACCATAAGATCTTTATTATGGCCGATGCCGATGTTGACGGCTCCCATATCTGCACCCTGATGTTGACGTTCTTCTTCCGTTATATGCGGCCGCTGATCGATAATGGCTATGTGTATGTGGCCCAGCCACCGCTGTTCAAGCTGCAGAAAGGTCAGACGGTCAAGTACGCCTATAATGACGATGAAATGAAGATTTTGAGTGCTGAAATGCCCGGTGCCAAGGTCAACCGTTACAAAGGCTTGGGCGAGATGAACCCAGACCAGCTGTGGGAGACCACCATGAACCCGGACAATCGCGTGATCGTGCAGATCAAGATCGAGGATGCCGAGCGCGCTGATGAAGCATTCAGCATCCTGATGGGTGAGCAGGTCGAACCCCGCCGCCAGTTCATAGAGAAAAACGCCAAGTACGCCAACCTGGATGTCTAACCTACTTTCTTTGAAAAGAAAGTAGGCAAAGAAACTTTAGTTAGATTTCCCGTTAAGTTGAAATAGAGATAAGATTTATTTTAAGGTGATAGAATGGAAGAAAATATCATCATGGTGCCAGGGTCCGGCACCAAGGTCATTGTGCGCGATGTAAAACAGGAGATTGAGACGGCCTTTCTGGACTACTCGATGTCTGTTATCGTTGCGCGCGCATTGCCTGACGTGCGCGATGGCCTGAAACCCGTGCATCGTCGTATTCTGTACACGATGCACGAGCGCGGCAACGACCCGCAACATCCCTACCGCAAATCCGCCGATACTGTCGGTGCTGTGCTGGGTTCCTACCATCCTCACGGCGATGCTTCTGTCTACGATGCCATGGTTCGTCTGGCCCAGGATTTCAGCCTGCGTTACCCGCTTGTCGATGGCCAGGGCAACTTCGGTTCCGTGGACGGTGACCCCCCGGCTGCTTACCGTTATACCGAGGCCCGCATGTCCAAAATGGCCTGCGAGATGCTGACGGATATCGATAAAGATACCATCGACTGGGACCCCAACTTTGATGAGACCAAAAAGGAACCCCACGTCCTGCCCAGCCGCTTCCCGAACCTGCTGGTAAACGGCAGCCAGGGCATCGCGGTCGGTATGGCTACCAATATCCCGCCCCACAACCTGCGCGAGATCGTCAACGGTATGGTCGCCTTAATTGATGACCCCGAAATCGATCTGGCTGGTTTGATGGAGTATGTCAAAGGCCCCGATTTCCCCACCGGCGGCATCATCATGGGCCGTTCTGGCATTCGTGCTGCCTACGCTACCGGCCGCGGCAAAATCACGCTGCGCGGCCGTGCCGAGATCATTGAAAAGAAAAACGGACGCTACGAGATCCTCATCAACGAGATCCCGTACATGGTCAACAAGACCCGCCTGATCGAGTCTATTGCGGACTTGGTCAAAGATAAGCGCATTGAGGGCATTAGCGACCTGAACGATGAATCTTCCAGCCGTACCGGCATGAAGATCGTCATCGAGATCAAGAAAGATGCAAACCCCCAGGTAGTGCTGAACCAGTTGTACCGCTATACTCAGCTACAGGACACTGTCGGTGTCATTATGCTGGCGCTGGACGATGGTGTGCCCAAGATCATGAGCCTGAAAACCATGATGGAACGCTATATTGAGTTCCAGATGCAGGTCATCCGCCGCCGCACCGCTTTTGACTTGAAGAAAGCCAAGGAGCGCGAGCACATTCTGGAAGGTCTGCATAAGGCCGTTGACATCGTGGATGAGATCATCGCCACCATCCGTGCCTGCAAGGGCGGCTTTGCCGAGGCCCGCCAGGCTGTGATGGACAACTTCGGCTTTGATGAACTGCAGGCAGATGCCATCGTCAAGCTGCAGTTGGGCCGTCTGGCCGGCCTGGAAATCCTTAAGATCGAGCAGGAGTTGGGCGAACTGCGCGCTGCCATCGCCGATTATGAGGACATCCTCGCCAATGACGAGCACGTCAAGAACATCGTCAAGACCGATTTGACCACCCTGGCCGACAAGTACGGAGACGAGCGCCGCACCTCCATCGAGGCTGTCTCCGGTGAGGTGGATATCGAGGATCTTATTCCCGAGGAGACCTGCGTCTTCACGCTGACCCACGAGGGTTACATCAAACGTACCACGCTGGACACCTACCAGGCACAGAACCGCGGTGGCCGCGGTGTGCAGGGCATGACCCAGAAGGACGATGACTTTACTGAGGAACTTTTTGTCGGTTCTACGCATGATTATATGCTGTTCATGACCGACCAGGGCCGCGTTTACCGCCTGAAAGGTTACCAGGTTCCGGAGGGCAGCCGCACCGCCAAGGGTACCCATATCGTCAACCTGCTGCAACTGCAGGAGGGCGAAAAAGTTACCCTGATGCTGCAGCAGGCTGCCGATGTGGACGAGGACAACACCTACGCTACGATGGTTACCAAGATGGGCCTTATCAAGCGTACGCCGCTGTCCCAGTTCCGCAACATCCGTAAAGCGGGTCTGATCGCTATTGCCCTGAACGAGGGCGACAGCCTGGTCTGGAGCCACCTGACCAAGGGTGACGATGAAATCATTGTTGCCACCCATGACGGTGCTGCCATCCACTTTACCGAGAGCGGTGCCCGCGCCATGGGCCGTACCGGCCACGGTGTGCGCGTTATCAAACTGCGCGAGGGTGACTATGTCATCGGTGCCGGTGTCTGCCGCCCGGGTGCCAGTGTGTTGACCATTACCGAGGAAGGCAAGGGCCGCCGCAGCCGCATTGATGATTACCGCATCACTAACCGTGGTGGTTTGGGTATCCGCAACTACAATAACGGCGGCGTGGCCGGTATCAAGATTGTGGACGATACCGATGACTTGATTCTCATCAGCCAGAATGGTATCCTCATCCGCATCCATGCAGCCGATATCAACACCCAGAGCCGTTACGGCAGTGGTGTGCGCGTCATGCGCCTGACCGAGGGTGACAAGGTTGCCGTTGTGGCCCGCGTGGACCGCGACAATGAGGCCGAGACTGTTCAGATCGACAACGAGGGTGAAACCGACCCGACCCCTGAGGAACTGGCCGCCATCGAAGCCGAAGAACTCGCCCAGGAAGACGCCGAGGATAGCGCACCTGTAGACGAAGGCGAAGAATAACGAAGGGGTTCTTTTACTTTCTTTGAAAAGAAAGTAACCAAAGAAACTTTTAATCAAATAACATAAAAAGGACGATGCAGAGAAAAAATCTGCATCGTCCTTTTGTATTGCTGTAAAAAGCAGTATCCCACTCACGGGATATAGGATTAAAGTTTCTTTGCTAACTTTCTTTTTCAAGGAAAGTTAGTCGTGGCGGATGGCCTCCAAAGCGCTAATTTTTACAGCTTTGTTGGCGGGGAGAATGCCGGAAACAAGGCCAATTAGGGTCGCAAATATCAGGGCACCCAGCATCAGCCAGGGCGGGATGATGGAGATGGTCGAACTGGATGCACCGTACCCGCCCATAATGCCGGACAGATCCACGTACTGGCCAAAGGATGCCATGATCGTTGTCAGGTTGTTCAGGACGAAACTGACAAGGAGACTGATAAGAACACCCAACACGCCGCCAATAAACCCGATACAGGAACTTTCCATCAGGAACATCGTGCGGATGTTGTTGATCTCGCAGCCCAGGACCTTCATTACGCCAATTTCCCGGGTACGCTCGTAGATGGCCATCGTCATGGTATTGATGATGTTAATGGCCGCGACCAGCAGGGAAACTGCCGCTACGCCGCCAAAAATCATCTGGCTGCGGAAAACCTGCTTCTGCATGTCCTCCCGCTGCTGGTTCGAGGACCAGGTGTTCTGGAATCCTAAATCGTGGATAGCATCTTCCACATCACTCACGTTTTTCAAGTCATCGACCTTTACATAAACCTGGTCGTAAGAAGAATCTGTTTGTTTGATTTTTGCTATTTTGTTGTAAGCGGTCTGCACTACCTGCAAATTTTGCATGCTCATGATAATGCCGCTTTGGGTCCACCAACCTTTGGAAGCATCCTGTTGCAGCTTGCCTACCACTTCCAACTCCCAGGTCTGTGTCTTAGTATTGGAGTTATCGCCGTAGGTAATGGTAAGGGTCATTTTGTCTTTGTCTACGTCTACAAACGGCTCCACTTCGTTGCCATTGGCATCGGTCTGCCCCTGCCAGCGGTAACGCTTGGGGCTGTTTTCGCTGCGGCGGGTATCGTAAAAATTGTAGCCGGTGTACTCACAAACGAGGACCGGGATCTTCTTGGATTGTGCATTGATGACGGTCGTATCCAGCCAACGGCCTGATTCCAGCGCAAAACCCATTGGCTCCAGGGCTACAGGGTCCAGTGCCGTAATGTTTCCAACGTAGGTTTGATAACGGTCATTACGCCCGGACGAAATGTATCCATCTAAATTATAGGGGTTCGTAAACGGAGTCGCGGCCAATACATGGTCCATCTGGCGCAGTTCGCCCAGGGCAGCATCGTCCAGCTTGATAGCCTTGCCATCGCTGCCCAGCGAGACACCACCGCCGTAAATCTCAATCTGGGTCAAGTCACCCCAGCTTTGGATCATTTCGTCATTGGCCTGGTTCTGGGCAATTCCCAGGGAAATCATCAGCACGACCATGCAAGTGCCAATCACAACGCCCACCAGCGTCAATGCGGTGCGGCCTTTGCGGCGCAGCAGGTTGCGGGCCGAAAGGCTGATCTCATCAGATATCTTCATCGCTATCCTCATCCAAAGCAGCTAGGGCTTTGGCCTTCTTACGCTTGCGTAGAACCACGACTACGATCACGGCCACCACAGCGCCCAAGCAGACTACGATTAGCACCCAGCCCCAGATCGGCATGCCCGTCTGTTGGGGTACATCCATGCTGGGGTCATAGTCTTGCGTGGAATCGTCGTAGTTCATTTCTTCCGCTGTGGCGGTAAAATCTTTGCTGATAGTACGGGGATTGCCGCTGGCATCCTCGTAGTTCAGGGTGATAACACCGGAGATATTGCCAGCGGCATCGGGGGTGATGTCAAAGTCAACACTACCCTCGGTGCCGGCGTTCAGGTTTCCCAGGTACTGGTAATTTTCGCCGCCCAGGTTGGTGCCGGTCAGGCGGGCTTCCAGGTTGCCGATGGGATTCTTGCCCTTATTGACATAACTCAGGGTAACGCTGCCAGTATCGCCCACCATGATGGATTCGGAACTCAGCTGCAGCTGGCCCACCTCAAAACGGTCGGGCTGGCTGATGGGCACCGAGATGGCGGTAGTAGAAGTAACAGCCTTACCGGAAATGGCACCGGTACCGGTAATGTTTACGGTAATGTCCGCCACGGTGCCAGTAAAACCAGCGGCAGGAAGCACAGAGAAGGTGACATCCCGCATGGACTTAGCATCCATGCTGCCCACATAGTTGGACAGACTGCCGCCGCCCAGTGAGATATTCTCCGGCAAGGTCAGCGAGACGATAACATCGTTCAGCGTTTCATTACCATCGGTGGCATACACGCCCAGCGAGAGGGTAAAGGCGGTGCCTGCCGTTACGATGTCGCCGTAATTGGAAGTGCGGACAATCAGGTTCGGTGTGATGGTCTGGTCCTTGTCCACACACTGGCCCAGCGTTACGCTGAACTGCTGCAGAGGCTTGCTGGTGTCCAGATAACTCAGGTTGATGGGCAGGGTATTGCCGCCTCCGTTGTAGATGACATCGCGAAACAGTAGCACATAGCTATAATAGTTGTAGTAAGCGTTGGCGGCCTTTTCCTCGTCACTGGCCTGGCCGTTGCGAACACGCTGCAGACGGTTGGTGTCAGGGTCATCGTTGCCTTCAAATAGCTGGCCAATTTCGCCAGTACCGGTGTAGGTGAAGATGGAAGAATTGATACGGGCCACAATGTCCTCGGACTGTACAGCGTACTGGGCCGAAGAATGGTCCACCACCTGCAGCACAATGTTGACCTGGTCGCCAACACCCAGTGTGGTGATCTCGCCGCCTGCGGGGGTGGTCACGGTGTAGCCGGTCACATAAACGCCGTCAGATTCGGTGGCGGACGTGCTGGTGTTGGGGGTGGTGGTCGGTGTAATGTCTGCCGTGTCATCGGCCCAGACGGGCAGGGAGAGCGCCGCCGCCAGCGACAGCACCATAAGCAGGGAAAATAAGCGTTTCAAGGGTAGATCCTCCGTATGTAAAGTGTTGTTATACCTTTTCTTTTGCCGCGTCACCGCCAATGGACATATCGCCCTGCAGGTCGGCAAACAGCGCTTCGCGGTTGCGGGTTTTGGTGGCTTCGTCCTGCACTACATTGGAGCAGACCTTGCCGTCCAGAATCGTTACCACCCGGTCGGCACATTCGGCCAGTTCCGGCTCGTGGGTGACCATCACAAAGGTGACCTGCTGGTTCTTGGTCAGCTCCAGCATGCGGTATAGCACCTGTTTGCTGGTTTTCGAGTCCAGGTTGCCGGTGGGTTCATCCGCAAAAATGACCTTTGGATTGCTGACAAAGGCGCGTGCAATGCCCACACGCTGCTGTTGGCCGCCGCTCATCTCGGTAGGCAGGTGGTTAGCGCGGCCCAGCAGGCCCATATTTTTCAGTTCCTTACGAGCCAGCTTCAAGCGGGTCTTTTTATCAATGCCTTTGAACATCAACGGTAATGCGACATTTTCTGCGGCAGTCATCGTGGGCAGCAGGTTGTAACTCTGGAAGATGAACCCCAGATGTTGCTGCCGGAACTGCGCAAGTTCGGTCTCGGTCATGGCACTGATCTCATGCTTGCCGATGAATACCTTGCCGCGGGTGGGCTTTTCCAGCCCGGCCAGCTGGTTTAATAAGGTGGATTTGCCGCTGCCGGATTGGCCGACAATGCAGCAAAACTCGCCTTTTTCAATCGTGAGATCCACGTCATTCAGCGCTACAACGCGCTCTTTTCCAACAGCGTAGACCTTGCGCAGTTTTTCCGTTCGTATGATGGGTGCCAAAGATTCGCCCCCTTAAATAAGATATGCCTATTATACCATAAAACGTAAAAAATAGGAAGACAGGGAGATGTAAAAGTTTGAAATATCGACCCGTTTCTTATATAATATAGGGATGAGCAAAACTCCAATTTGCTCGCAAAGGCTATACAGCATATAGTAGAATTAGTATGGTTGGCTTCTGTATGTTGCGTCTTGATTTTGCAAAACATGCGTTTTGCTCATCTCTAATATAATAGGAAAAAGAGGGGAGAGTGTTACCATGGAGACTATCATCCGTCCTATTGCTCATATAAAAAGTGATTTTACTGATAAATTCGGCATCCCGCGCCAAAGCGGACTGGTGCCGGAACTGACCGCCCGCATCGTGTTTGAACCGGAATACCGCGACCCCAACGCCCTGGTGGGATTGGAGGGCTACAGCCACTTGTGGCTGATCTGGCAGTTCTCAACGGTGGCAGCCGAATATGCTGCCGGCAAAAGCTGGCGGCCCACCGTGCGTCCGCCCCGGCTGGGTGGAAACGCCCGGCGCGGTGTGTTTGCAACCCGTAGCCCCTACCGGCCCAACGCACTGGGGCTTTCCTGCGTGGAATTGGCAGGCATCGAAAACGGGGATATTCTGGTAAAAGGGGCCGACCTTTTGGATGGTACGCCAATTTTTGATATCAAGCCCTACCTGCCTTATGTGGATGCCCACCCCGAGGCCTGCGGCGGCTTTACCGAGCAGACCGCCAGTTATGCGCTGGAAGTGCAGTGCCCGCAGCCGCTTTTGGACAAACTGCCGGAAAATAAGCGGGCAGCTTTGTTAGGTGTGCTGAAAAACGATCCGCGCCCCGCCTACCAGCATGACCCGGACCGCGTATATGCCATGGACTTTGGCGGATACAAGGTGCAGTTTAAGGTCAGTGAGTCTGTGTTAACTGTCATTGACATTCAAAATTAAGCATACCTACGATTGATAAAAATATAACAGTCCTGAAAACGTCCCTGCAAAACGGGTAAAAAAACCGCCGTTTGGTGAAAATGGTCAAAATGTACACATCAAACAAAAAAATCTGTGCAATATTCTAAATAAAACCCCTTTACGAATGGGGGCAGTTTTTGGTACAATAAAGCTATGCAAAAGCGTTTATCTATCAGTGTGCCCGGAGCAAAATACAGGTTGCCGATAAATAAACGTGGGCCCGTGCGGCATGACACCCGCGCGGAATGCAATACACTCTAATGAAAACGGAGGAAGAAAAATGCCCAGAGCAAAACAGTCTATGGACGGCAATACCGCTGCGGCGCATGTAGCTTATGCATTCACCGATGTGGCTGCCATCTACCCCATCACCCCCTCCAGCCCCATGGCCGACACTGTTGACCAGTGGAGCGCTGCCGGCCTGAAGAACATCTTCGGCAACCAGGTCAAGGTTGTTGAGATGGAGTCCGAGGCCGGTGCGGCCGGTGCCGTGCACGGTTCTCTCGGTACTGGTGCTATCACCACTACCTTCACCGCCTCTCAGGGCCTGCTGTTGATGATCCCCAACATGTACAAGATCGCAGCTGAGCAGCTGCCCTGCGTCTTTGACGTGTCTGCCCGTACCGTTGCTACCCAGTCCCTGAACATCTTCGGTGACCACAGCGACGTTATGGCTGTTCGTCAGACCGGCTTCGCTATGCTGGCTGAGAGCAACCCGCAGGAAGTTATGGACCTGTCTCCCGTGGCTCATCTGTCTGCCATCGAGGGTCATGTTCCCTTCGTGAACTTCTTCGACGGTTTCCGTACTTCTCACGAGATCCAGAAGATCGAGAAGTGGGACTACGCCGATCTGAAGGAAATGTGCAACATGGAGGCTGTCGAGGAGTTCCGTGCTAAGGCCCTGAACCCCGAGCACCCCAAGATGCGCGGTTCTCACGAGAACGGCGACGTTTTCTTCCAGCATCGTGAGGCTTGCAACCCCGCTTACGAGGCCCTGCCTGCCGTTGTTGAGAAGTACATGGCCAAGATCAACGAGAAGCTGGGCACCAACTACGACCTGTTCAACTACTACGGCGCTGAGGATGCTGACCGCGTCATCATCGCTATGGGCTCCATCTGCGATGTTGCAGAGGAAGTTGTTGACTACCTGACCGCTAAGGGCGAGAAGGTCGGCCTGGTTCTGGTCCGCCTGTATCGTCCCTGGGTTTCTTCCGCTCTGCTGAAGGTCCTGCCCAAGACGGTCAAGAAGATCGCTGTTCTGGACCGCACCAAGGAGCCCGGCTCCCTGGGCGAGCCCCTGTACCTGGATGTTGCCACCACCCTGCGTGAGGCTGGCATGAACGATGTCGTTCTGACCGGTGGCCGCTACGGCCTGGGCTCCAAGGACACCCCGCCGTCCTCTGTCTTTGCTATCTACACCGAGCTGGAGAAGGACGCTCCGAAGCCCCGCTTCACCATCGGTATTACCGACGACGTGACCAACCTCAGCCTGCCTGAGGTCAAGCCCGCTCCCATCACCTCCGCCCCCGGCACCAAGGAGTGCAAGTTCTGGGGTCTCGGCGGCGACGGTACTGTCGGTGCTAACAAGAACTCCACCAAGATCATCGGCGACCATACTGACAAGTACATTCAGGCTTACTTCCAGTATGACTCCAAGAAGACCGGTGGCGTTACCATCAGCCATCTGCGTTTCGGCGACAAGCCCATCCGCAGCCCCTACTACATCAACCAGGCTGACTTCGTGGCTTGCCACAACCCCGCTTACATCCACATGGGCATGAAGATGGTCCAGGATGTCAAGCCGGGCGGCGTTTTCATGATCAACTGCCAGTGGACCGATGAGGAGCTGGACGAGCATCTGAACGCTGCTGATAAGAAGTACATCGCTGACAACAACATTCAGCTGTACACTATCAACGCCATTGATAAGGCTATCGAGATCGGTATGGGCAAGCGCACCAATACCATCCTGCAGTCTGCCTTCTTCAAGTTGGCCGATGTCATGCCCATCGACGATGCTGTCGAGTACATGAAGGCCGCTGCCAAGAAGAGCTATGGCAAGAAGGGCGACGCTGTCGTCCAGATGAACTGGAAGGCTATCGATGCCGGCCTGGACGCTGTCCATAAGGTCGAGGTCCCCGCCTCCTGGTCCAATCCCGCTGCTGATCCGGCTCCGAAGGCCCTGAAGGGACCCGATGCCTTGGTCAAGCAGATTCGCGACATCATGGAGCCCATCGCCCGTATGGACGGTGACAGCCTGCCTGTCTCTGCCTTCGAAGGCAACGTCAATGGCGAATGGGAGCAGGGTGCTTCTGCTTACGAGAAGCGCGGCACCGCTGTTATGGTTCCCGAGTGGTCTGCTGAGAAGTGCATCCAGTGCAACCAGTGTGCATTCGTTTGCTCTCATGCTACCATCCGTCCGTTCTGCCTGACTGCTGATGAGGCTGCTAACGCTCCCGAGAGCACCAAGCTGGCCGACACCAAGCCCAAGGCAAGCGAGTACAAGTTCACCATGGCTGTTTCTCCTCTGGACTGCATGGGCTGCGGCGAGTGCGTTACCGTCTGCCCCACCAAGGCTATCGAGATGAAGCCGCAGGAGAGCCAGTCCACTCAGCAGGCTGCTTTCGACTACTGTGTCGAGAACATCCGCAAGAAGGACAACGTCCCCGGCGTTGTTTCCGAGGTTTCCGTCAAGGGTTCTCAGTTCAACCAGCCGCTGCTTGAGTTCTCTGGCTCCTGCGCAGGCTGCGCCGAGACTTCTTACGCCCGCCTGATTACCCAGCTGTTCGGCGAGAAGATGTTCATCTCCAACGCCACCGGTTGCTCCTCCATTTGGGGTGGTACCGCTTCTATCAGCCCGTACACCACCAACAAAGAGTCTGGCCACGGCCCCGCCTGGATCAACTCTTTGTTCGAGGACAACGCTGAGCACGGCCTGGGCATGCAGATCGGTTATGAGACCGTCCGCGCCAACCTGATCACCAAGGTTGAGGCCTTGAAGGGCAAGAATGCTGACCTGGATGCTGCCATTGACAACTTCCTGGCCACCAAGAACAACACCAAGGCTAACGATGCTCCCGCAAAGGCTCTGGTCGCAGCTCTCGAGGCTGACGGCAGCGCTGAGGCTGCTGAGATCTTGAAGGATAAGCAGTACCTGGCTAAGAAGAGCTTCTGGATCTTCGGCGGCGACGGCTGGGCTTACGATATCGGTTACGGCGGTCTGGATCACGTCCTGGCTTCCGGCCACGATGTCAACGTCATGGTCTTCGACACCGAGATGTACTCCAACACCGGCGGACAGGCTTCCAAGGCCTCCAACATCGGTGAGGTCTGCCAGTTCGCTGCTGCTGGTAAGGAAATCAGCAAGAAGTCCCTGGCTGAAATCTGCATGACCTACGGCTACATCTATGTTGCTCAAATCGCTCTGGGCGCTAACATGGCTCAGGCTGTTAAGGTCATCGCTGAGGCCGAGGCTTATCCCGGCCCGTCTCTGATCATCGGCTATGCTCCCTGCGAGCTGCACGGTGTTAAGGGCGGCATGACCAACTGCCAGAACGAGATGAAGAAGGCAGTTGCTGCTGGTTACTGGAACCTGTTCTCCTTCAACCCCGCTGCTAAGGCAGAGGGCAAGAACCCGTTCACCCTGACATCCAAGGCTGGCGATATGTCCAAGTATCAGGAGTTCCTGGCTAACGAGACCCGTTACAGCCGTCTGGCACGTGCCTTCCCGGATCGTGCTAAGGAGCTGTTCGAGAAGAACCAGGAAGTGGCCGATGCTCGTTACACGCACCTGACCAAGTTGGTCGACCTGTACAAGTAATTTGCATAGGTAAGCTAACAGCATAACCAAGGTCCCACCTGCGCAAGCAGGTGGGACCTTTTTGCTGTGACGGGGTAAAGTTCCCTGTTCTTTCTTTACAAAGAAAGAACAGAAGAAATTCTAAACAAAAATGGGAGATATGGCCGCAGGCCATACCTCCCATTTTTAATTGAAAATTATTTTGGTCCTTTTCTTATAAGAAAAGGACATAGAACCTTACTGCGTCACGCCAACACAAAGGTCTGCAACGCCCAGATGCCGAGGACGAGGATGCCCAGGGCGATGCGATACCAGCCGAATGCGGTGAAGGTGTGCTTCTTCACGTAGTTCATCAGGAAGCGGATCGCCAGCATGGAGACCACAAAAGCCATAATGCAACCAACCAACAGGGCCGAGATTTCAGCCAGGGTGAACACGCCGCCCTTAGCCAGGAACTTGACCAGCTTCAGGCAGGAAGCGCCTGCCATAACCGGAATCGCCAGGAAGAAAGTGAACTGAGACGCAGCCGGGCGGCTCATGCCGCAAAGCAGACCGCCAATGATGGTGGAACCACTGCGGGAAGTGCCGGGAATCAGCGCCAGAACCTGCCAGGCACCCACGATCAGCGCCTGTTTGTAGGTGATGCGGCTCAGCTTGGTGGTGGTGGGTACGCAGGGACGGCGCTCGATCAGGATAAACGCAATACCGTAGATGATAAGCATCAGGGCCACGGTAACGCTGTTGTACAGGTGGGCATCCAGCCAGTCATCCAGCAGCAGGCCCAGGACCGCAGCCGGGACGCAGGCTACGATGATCTTGCACCAAAGACGCACCACCGGCCAACGGAAATGGCGGGAAAAACCGGAATCCCGGCCGTTGTCTGCACAGAACGGCCACAGCTTTTTAAAATACAGCACCACGACCGCCAAAATTGCACCCAACTGGATGACCACGCGGAACATCTCCATAAACTCAGCACTAAAACTGAATTTAAGCACCTGCTCCGCCAAGATCATGTGACCGGTACTGGAAATCGGCAACCATTCGGTAATGCCCTCGATGATGCCATACATCACCGAGCGCAGAAGATCCAAGAAAAATTCCATTGGGGTAAAGCCTCCTTTATAATAAGTATATCATACCATAAAATGTCGAAAGTGACACAGGTTTTCCATAATTTTACAAGGAATTTCTGGAGTTGGGGGTAAATTGGAAAAATTCGCCTTGCTGTTTTTAGCAAATACAACTATAATAGGGAAGAACCTGAGAATTTTGAGGTGAACGAAATGTTTAAAACCGTACTGTTTGACCTGGACGGCACCTTGCTGAATACGATTGATGATCTGGCCGATTCCGCCAACCGTGTGTGCAAAGCCCACGGCTGGCCGGAACATAACACCACACAATATAAATACTTTGTCGGCAATGGCATCCCTAAACTGGTAGAGCGCTTCAGCCCCGCAGACCAGCGCGACCCCGAAACGTTGAAAAAGACGCTGGCTGAGTTTGATACAGTATATGGTGCGCACATGCACAACAAAACCGCCCCGTACCCTGGTATGACGGAACTGCTGTGGAAATTGCAGAAAAATGGCGTTAGGATGGCGGTTTTCTCTAATAAAGCTGATGAATTTGCACGCGCCGTGGTGGAGCGGTACTTTGACAGCAGCCTGTTTGAAATCGTGCGCGGCGCATTGCCCGATGTGCCCACAAAACCCGCCTTGCAAGGTACCCGCGCCCTGATGCAAAAACTAGGCGTAACAGCCGAGAGCGGGGAGGTGCTCTACGTTGGCGACAGCAATGTGGACGTGGCAACGGCCCACAATGCCGGGCTGCCCTGCTGCGGTGTGCTGTGGGGATTCCGCACCAAAGAGGAATTGCAGCAGGCCGGAGCAGAGTACCTGGCCGCCACCATGCAGGACCTGGAAAAGGTAATTTTGCAGTAAAAATCGAAAAAACGGGATTCGCAGGAAGAACGGATTTTCGCAAAGGAGTGTTGTTATTATGATCGCACAGCATTATAAAGACATGCTGGGGGCCAAATCGGTGATCCGCCAGATTTCTGAATGGAGCACCGCCCGCGGTGTCGAAATCGGATACGAGAACGTGTTTGATTACTCGCTGGGAAACCCCTCGGTGCCCGCACCGCAGAAGTTTACCGATGTCTGCTTGGATCTGCTGGAACACGTGGACCCGGTCACGCTGCACGGCTATACGCCCACGCTGACCCTGCCCGATGTGCGTGCTAAGGTGGCCGAAAGCCTCAACCGCCGCTTTGGCATGGACTACACCGGCGACCATATCTTTATGACCACCGGTGCTGCCGGTGCGCTGGCCCACGCGGTGCGCTGCATAGCCGTGCCGGGGCAAAACATCGTCACCTTTGCACCGTTTTTTCCGGAGTACAAGCCTTATATGGAAGGCGCAGGGCTGAACCTGCGCGTAGCGCCGCCCCGCTGCGAGGATTTCCAGATCAACTTTGATGCGCTGGACGGCCTGGTGGACGAGAACACCGCCGCTGTGCTCATCAACTCGCCCAACAATCCCAGCGGCACGGCCTACAGCGCCGAAACGCTGACCCAGCTGGCCGATTACCTGAAGAAAAAGAGCGCCGCGTACGGCCACCATATCTTCCTGATTTCGGACGAACCCTACCGTGAAATCGCTTTTGGCAGCAAGACTATCCCGTATCCTGCGAAATTCTACGATGATACGCTGACATGCTACTCTTTCTCCAAGAGTTTGAGTGTGCCGGGCGAGCGTATCGGCTACGTGGCGGCCAACCCCCGCTGCGAGGATGCCGCCTACATCGTGCCGATGTGCGGCCAGATCTCCCGCGGCACCGGCCATAACTGCCCGTCTGGCCTGTTCCAGCGCGCCGTGGCTGAATGCCTGGAGGAGACCAGCGACCTGTCTGTCTACGAGACGAACATGGAACTGATCTATGACGAACTGAAAGCCCTGGGCTTTACCGTCTGCAAGCCGGACGGTACTTTCTACATCTTCCCGAAAGCGCTGGAGGAGGATGCTAAGATCTTCTGCCAGAAAGCCATGAAGTACGACCTGGCGCTGGTGCCGGGCGACAGCTTCGGCTGCCCGGGTTACTTCCGCATGGCCTACTGCATCGAGACCGAGAAGGTTCGCCGCAGCTTTGTGGCCTTTGAAAAATTTGTAGGCACCGAGTACGGAGTGACCAAACAACACTAAGGAGAGTCTATGACGATCGTGCGCCGTATTTTGCCGGTATTGCTGGCGGCTGTGCTGCTTTCTGCCTGCGGACAGGCCGAGGATGTACTCTCGGAAGTGGAGCAGGATGTAAAGCAGGAAGTGGAGACCGTGATTGAGGAAGTGGAGCCGACACCGGAACCCACCCAGATACCGGAGAAGGCCAAAGCCATGGCATCCACGGCCAGCAACGCCACCAAGGATGCCCCGCAAATCACCGATCCTTCCACCTGGAACGAGGCTGGCAAAAAAATCATGGAGACGCTGGAGACCCAGTACGCCCCCTACGGCATGACCCTGCAGGCCAAAGAGGGAGCACCCTACTTCCTGGCAGTAAACCGCGACGCCAACGTGGTGACGGTCTACACAGCCGATGAGGACGGTCGTTACACGGTGCCCTTTATGGCTATGGTATGCAGCGGCGGCGTGGATACCCCGCTGGGCTACCACGCCACGCCGGTGGACTATGACTGGCGACTACTGATGGGGCCCAGCTATGGGCAGTATGCCACCCGCATTTTTGACTCCTACCTGTTCCATAGTGTGCCCTACTACAGCCAGCATAAGGATGACATTGAGTACGACGAGTACAACCTGCTGGGAACATCCGCCAGCCTGGGCTGCATCCGGCTGGAGGTCGTGGATGTTAAGTGGATCTACGATAACTGCCCGCTGGGGACGCCGGTACTGATTTATGCCGATGCCGCCAACCCCGGCCCTATGGGCAAGCCCGGCACGATCTATACAGACCCTACCGATACCGAAAAGCGCGGTTGGGACCCCACCGATCCCGACCCCGCCAATCCCTGGGACGATGCCTTTGAAACCGGCACCACCATCCGCAGCCAGGCCGCTTGGGACCAGTGGGAAGAACAACACGAAAACTGGCTGTCTAGCCTGACCCCCACCGACCTGCAGGGATGGAGCACCGATTCCAGCATTGCGGGTACCCGCGGCTAAGATTCCGCGCCATAGAGTAAAAAAAGAGCCTGTCCCCGTAAAAAGGGACAGGTTCTTATCGTTTCTGCTGCGGGACTTAAGGGTCACAGTTCAGAGTTTTCTTCTACTTCGTGGATAAAGCGCCAAAGTTCACCAATCGTGAAATCCGTGCTCAGATCACTTTCATCGATCTCCGTGCCCACGGCTTCCCCTAGGCCCCAGGCCAGCTCGACCATATCCTCATGGTCAGCGCCCAGGTCGGCCAGCGTAACACCGCGTTCCAGTTCGGACATATCGCAGCTGAACTGCTCTGCCAGCAGTTCCTGCAGATCTTCAAAAGTCACTCAGTATTGCCCCCTCTCACTGACAAGTTTTCTTTAATGATACAGGGCAGAACAACGTTCGTCAAGCAAAATTTAAACAAAAAACATCCAAAATCACAGCCTATTGTTTGTGGAATCTGCTGGGGCTGCGGCGGGCAATTGCGGCTGTGCGTTCAAAATTCGCATAAACTCCTCGCCGGAGATAGTCTCTTTTTCGTACAGATACTGGGCAATTTCGTCCAACTTGCGGCGGTTGTCGGCCAGCAGCTTGTAGGCTTTCTTGTGCTGCTCCTGCACGATTTCCACCACCTTGGCATCCACGCGGCTGGCGGTCTGCTCGCTGCAGGCCAAGCTGGCATCGCCGCCCAGGTAGGCGTTGTTTACGGTCTCCAGGGCCACCATGTCAAAGTCCTCGGTCATGCCGTAACGGGTGACCAGGGCGCGGGCCATCTTGGTAGCCTGCTCAATATCGTTGGAAGCGCCGGTGGTGATGGAGTGGAAGATCAGTTCCTCGGCCGCGCGGCCGCCGGTAAAGGTGGCAATCTTGTCCAGAATTTCTTCCTTGGTCATCAGGGTGTGGTCGCCGTCCTCCACTTGCATGGTGAAGCCCAGCGCACCCGATGTGCGGGGCACGATGGTAATTTTCTGCACCGGCGCGCTGTGGGACTGCAGTGCCGCCACCAGCGCGTGGCCGACCTCATGGTACGCCACGATGCACTTTTCCTTGTCGTTCAGGATCTTGTTCTTCTTCTGTGCACCGGCCAGGATGGTGTCCACGGCCTCCTGCAGGTCGTACTGGGTCACGGCCTTGCGGTGGTGGCGCACGGCGCACAGCGCGGCCTCGTTGATGATGTTAGCCAGCTCCGCGCCGGAAGCACCGGGGGTCATGCGGGCCACAACAGGGAAGTCACAGTCGGGGCCAATCTTGACCTTTTTGGCATGCAGACGCAGGATGCTCTCGCGGCCCTTCAGGTCGGGCAGTTCCACGGGCACACGGCGGTCAAAACGACCGGGGCGGGTCAGCGCCGGGTCCAGGGATTCCGGACGGTTGGTGGCGGCCAAAATCACAACGCCCTTGGTGGCATCAAAACCGTCCATCTCAGTCAGCAGCTGGTTCAGGGTCTGCTCGCGCTCATCGTTGCTGCCCAGACCGCTGGCACCATCACGCTTTTTGCCGATGGTATCAATCTCATCAATAAATACGATGCATGGTGCTTTTTCGCTGGCTTGCTTGAATAGGTCACGCACCTTGGAAGCTCCCATGCCCACGAACATCTCCACAAACTCGCTGCCGGCGATGGAGAAGAAAGGTACACCGGCCTCACCGGCCACAGCGCGGGCCAGCAGCGTTTTGCCGGTACCCGGAGGGCCTACCAACAGTACACCCTTGGGCATTTTGGCACCGATGTCCTCATACTTCTGGGGATTGTTCAGAAAGTCAACGATTTCCTGCAGGCTCTCCTTGGCTTCATCCTCACCGGCTACATCGTTGAATTTGATGCCGGTCTTGTCATCCACTACATACTGTTTGGCACCGGATTTGCCGCCGCCGAACAGCATGGAATTGGCACCGCCCATGCTCTGCATCTTTTTGCCGAGGTAGCGGTTCAGCCACCAGAACAGCAGGATCATCGGCAGTAGCGAGATCGCCAGGTTCAGCAGGCTGTCCCAGATGGTGGGGCTTTGGTAGACAGTGCCAAACTCGACCCCGGCATCCTCCAGCCGGGTGACCAGGTTGTTGTCCTGGGCGATGGCATTGGTCTTGTAGGAATTTTTCTCGTTATCCACAAAGAAGATCTGCTGATCTTCGATCTGGACGGTGGAAAGCTGTTTGTTTTCCAGCATCTGCAAGAAAGTGCTGTAGTTCACGCTTTTGACTTTGGCCTGCATCATGGCCGGGAACAGGAACAGATTGCAGGCAAACAAAATCGCAATAACAATGGCGTAACCGATCCAAAGTTTCTTTTTGGGATCCTTTGGCGGTGTGGTCTCTTTCATAGGGATTCCTCCTTTGCTTTTACTAGTATATCATGGACCATAATTTTGAACGGCATGTGAATGGACTTTGAACGAATGGAAAAAAGTGCAGAAAATCCCTTTGTTCTGCAGAAAATGAGCCGTTAGACAGATGGCGGAAAGCTGTTACAATTTATTTACAACTAAGAGTTTTAAACAGTTTCGACCGGGTTTTCAACAAGAATCCATTCTTTTACACCGTGGAAATGTGGAAAACTGTGTTGAAAATGTTGAAAACCCGGTTGAATCCCGTGAAAACAACAAAAAACTGCTGGTACAGCGAAGCTTTTATTTCGTGGAAAACTTTGCAAAACCTGCCGCAAAGGCAGAAATCGGCAGGGGAAAAGTCCATCCCCATTGTGGAAAACCTGGTAGTGATTTCTACAGGAAAAAGGTGTAATTTTGGCTATTGTACGATACTACGTAAAATACGAGTTTTCAACATGGTTGGGGAAAACTGTGTTGAAAAGTGTAGGAAACCCTGGGGAAAAGGCCTAAATAATCAACAATTGGCGGGGGAAAATAAAAAAATTGGCCGGGGTTGTAACAAAACTGAAACATCTGTCGTTATTATATATAGGTATACAACAACGAAAGGAAACAGCCATGACGAAAGATATGATCGTAAAAGCTGCCCAGGAAGCAGCGGCCCGGCGCAATGAGGTGTTTGTCCTTAATGACCTGCGGGTGGACCTGACCGTCCGCCGCGTGTGGAAAAACGGCAAGGCTGTACGGTTGACCCCGCGGGAGTATGCCTTGCTGGAAATGCTGATCCGCAAGCGCGACCTGGCCCTGACCCGCGGCGAACTGCTAACTACGGCCTGGGGCTATGAGTATGTGGGTGCCAGCCGCACGGTGGATGTACATATCAACCGCCTGCGCACTAAGCTGGGACTGGATAAAGAAATCCAAACGGTGTTTAAAGTCGGCTATCGGCTGAACACCCACCCCGGCTGTTGAATCAGCCGCCGTGACAAAACGGTGCCAGGCTGTCCCGCTCGGCTGCTGTAGGGCGGGGTAGGCGGTGTTATTAAATAGGAAATCATAACGATACAAACCAATGTGGTCAATGCCCAGTGTGTTCAGTACGGCCAATTGGTCGGTCAGCTGGTCTAAGTAGTGGGCTGTGCTGCCACCCTCAGAACGGTACTGAAAAGCAGACGATGAGCAGAAAACGCCAAAAATAAGCCACTGCGCCGCATGCAGAACACCCTTTTTTTACCGCCATTGTATGAAAAAAGGGGACATACCTCTTGGCAATGGGAAAAAATTCTGGTATAATATAAGTTACAACTGTGCGGGCCATTAGCTCAGTTGGTTAGAGCTGGCGGCTCATAACCGGCTGACCCAATCATTTCTACTTTCAAATATGATGAAGTGCCGCGATTTTTGCTGAACTTCATCGCCAAGATTTCTGCTTTGGCGATAAGTTGGCGATTTAGCCATCAACAGCACTTCTTCATCATAATAAGGGCCGTTAGCTTAACGGTTAAAGCCACCGGCTCATAACCGGTTCAGTGGGGGTTCGAATCCCTCACGGCCCATAAAAAGAATGCAGCTATGTTATTTTTTAAGATGACACAGCTGCGATTCTTTATTTTTCGTACAATTCACGGCTCAACTGATTGCGTATCGACTCCCGGCGTTTTTTGTATTGCTGGGTGTAAATCATTAAAGTCGTGCTCGGCTGGGCGTGACCTGCTTCAGCGGCAACCGTTGCAACACCGATGTCAGGATTCGACATGAGCAGGCTGACAAAGGTATGTCGGAACATGTGCGGGTGAATGTCGCTGATTCCCGCTTTCTGCGCCACACGCTTTACCAGCTTGTTATAGCCGTCCGGGTTGCGCGGCCAGCCGAAGTCATCAATGATGACAAATTCCTGCCCGACCAGTTTCATCAGCGATTCACGCTTATCCTCTTTGTTCGTCACCATATCCCGCTGCCAACTGGCTCCCATCAGCTTCTTTTTGGTATCCCACCATTCTTTGTACCGCTGCATAAAGGTCATATATTCGGGGGCCACATCTATATAGCGGTCATTGCTTTCCTTGGTGGTTGTGTGCTGATACCCAAAGTCTTTGAAAACCAAAAGGCTTTTGTTGACGTGAACGGTGCAGTCTCTGAAATTGAAGTCGCTCCATGTCAGCCCTGCCAGCTCAGCGCGCCGCACACCCGTATTCAGAAGCGAAAGCACAATGGCCTGCTCTTGAATCGGGTATTTGCTGATTTCTGCCATCAGTTTTTTGACCTCGTCCTCATGGATGCAGTCTACAAACCGAGGGCGGGTTCCTTTTTCCGGCTTCTTGAACTCAGCCTGTACAGAATGATACCGCTCGTTTGCAAAGTGCAGCACTTGGTTGGCGAACAGCACATATTCCCGAATTGTCTTTGGAGCCAGAGGCTTTTCTTTGCGTTCAATGCAGAACGCATCACGAACGGAAACGCCAAGAATTTTTGAAACTTCCTCTGCTGTTTTCATCGTAACCGCCGCTCCGCCGAAGCACTTCATAGCTGTGTATGCGGAAAGATCATAGCCTTCTACCATGGCGGCATAAGATGTACTTTTCATAGCCGCATATTCCGGCAGAATAACGGCATACTCGCTGCGGACGCAGCCGTTTTCTTTGACTGCCTCAATAACTTTTTCGCAATCTTCTTTAGTGATTTCAGAGATGGACTTTTCTACAAACCACGGGGCCACATCAACCATTTTTTTCAGATACCCGATTTTGTTGCGCGATGTGTTTGCCTTGTTCTTATCAAAATCATAGTTACCGCGCAGCAGTGCCGATGGCTCCAGTTTTGCTTTGGTGGAAGCAATATACTCGTCTGCTACTTCACGGAACGGCTTGCTTGCACCGCTGAGGCTGCGCTCGGCTTCTTCCTGTGCTTTTGCTTCAAATTCAAATGCTGCTGCCGTGGCTGCCGCTGCGCGCTGCTTTGCGGTTTTCAGCGTCTTGGGGTCAAACTCAAAGCGGGAAAATTTGCGTATGGTACGGCCATTGAGGGTGATGTTTGCGGTGATTTTGTAGTAAGCGGGTTTGTTCTTGGGTGTGCGCAGTTCGATAGATGCCATTTTCAATTCCTCCTTGGCTTGTTTTTCTGACAAGCCAAACTATACAGCATTTGCCATAAAGGTGGTAGGCTGTCGCCGGAACGCACGACACCCTTGACATTGCGATCCTTTTGTGCTCTTACCCAGCGGCATTTCTGCCCGAATTGTTGTAGTAATCAACCAGTTTTCCCAAGTTGATGTACCACTTGATGCCGGACTGAAATGCCACACCGGGAACCTCTTTGCAAAGCCGTCGCAGATAATACGGCGGCAGCCCCAACATTCGGCTGGCTTGCTTAATGCTGACGATTTGCGGCAACACAATGTGCTCCACTTCTGCGGCTACAATTTCCGTAGCTATAACAGAATTCATTTCCATAGATTTTCCTCCTTCATGTGTATCATATTTGATTCCACAAGCATAGCGGCCACCAGCCAAAGCCAGTGACCGCCATAATCTGAAATCAAATTTTATACCCTATTCGACACTACTTCCCGGATATAAGGGCGAACCACCGGCCCGGCTGCTGGAAACAGCTCCCGCTTCCTGTACCACATTGTTGGCAGTACCGCCGACGCCTTGAGAGCATCGCCACGGTGCGTATCATGATTGCTGGCCCTTCGCTTGAGGTATGTGTTCCACGCCACCTCTCCCGCCTCTGGGGGCGCTCCACCGCCGTGAAAGCAGTATCATCGCGTCAGAGCCGGGACGCACCTGCCGAAGCGCTCCTTGGGTTGCGGCAGGGCCAGTTTTATGTAGCCGGTGATTCGGATATTCTGCTTTCAAGGTTCTCAAGGGGAGAGAGCCTTATTTTTGCTCTCATAATATAAAGACTGTTTTCGGAGAAAAAAATTAGAGAAAAATCAAAATTTTTTTCTTGATGCTGAAATTTGTTCGTTTTATACTGTAAGCATACGAATGTGAGGCGATTCGACTCGTGAGACATGAGGGTGGGAACCTAATATATAAATGTTACGTTTTAACGAGCGATTTGTTGAAGGCAAACACAAAGAAAGGCCCGACAGCCGAATAAGCTGTCGGGTCGAAAAACTAATGTAATTGTACTTACATCGTATTTCTTTACGCTGGTGAGGCCCATGACGTGGTCTACTGCTTATTGGAAATCCGATGCGTTTTAATTACGCTGCTCTAAATAAATTCGAGCTTCGTATGGTTTCAAGCTAGAACCTTGCTCTGCATAATTGCTGATCAGCAATGTTCCTTTTCTATATTCTTCAGGAATCACCTCGTTCAATTCCTTTGCATGGAAATTACAGATAACATAAAGTGTTTGCTCTTTCCACATTCTCTTGTAGGCAAATACATCCGGGTCTTCCTCCATAAGAAGTTGGTAATCTCCCTCGGCAAAAATGGGATACTTTTTACGAAGGGCAATGAGGGCTTTGTAATAGGCAAATACGGAATCTGCGGTATTACACTCTTCTGCGGCATTGATTTGCAGATAGTTCGGATTTACCTTCAGCCACGGCTTCCCTACAGTGAAGCCAGCATTTTCACTGCTATCCCACTGCATTGGCGTTCTGGCGTTGTCACGTCCCTTGGCATGGATAGAACGCATGACATCTTCCTCGGCATAGCCTTCCGCCAGTCTATCGCGGTAAATGTGCAGCGTTTCAATATCACGATAGTCCGATATATCATACGGCGCATTTGTCATGCCAAGTTCTTCACCCTGATAGATATAGGGCGTTCCTTGCATACCGTGCAGCAAGGTAGCGAACATCTTTGCAGATTCTACGCGGTATTTTCCATCGTCACCCCAGCGGGATACGATTCGTGGAAGGTCGTGGTTATTCCAAAACAAGCTGTTCCAGCCGCAGCCATGCAGCCCGGTTTGCCACTTGCTAAGGACTTTCTTTAGTTCCATCCAATCAAGCGGTGCCAAATCCCATTTTTCTTTTCCGGGAATCTGATCCAACCCGATGTGCTCAAATTGGAAAACCATAGAGAACTCCCGGCCACTGGGGTCGCTGTAGATTTTCGCGTTATCCACATTGGCTCCCCACGCTTCGCCCACCGTCACAAGATCGGTTCCCCCGAAAGTATGGCGGTTCATCTCCCGGATATAAGCGTGCAGCATAGGCCCATTATTCGTAATCTTCAAATCAGGTTCTTTTGCAATCTGATCAATCACGTCCAGCCGGAAGCCACCGATGCCACGTTCAATCCAAAAATTGATAATTTTATAGATTTCCTCTCGAACTTTCGGATTATCCCAATTCAAATCCGGCTGCTTTACGGAAAACTGGTGGAAATAGTATTGCTGTACATCCGGCACCCAAGTCCATGCAGAACCACCGAAGCAGGCTTTCATGTCGTTTGGCGGCACATCTTCGTTCCCGTCCCGCCAGACATAGTAATCATGGAAAGGATTGTCTCTGCTTTTCTTTGCTTCCAGAAACCAAGGATGCTCATCCGAGGAATGGTTCAATACCAAATCCATAATGATACGGATATTCCGCTTCCTTGCTTCACCAATCAGCGTATCCATATCGGCCAGCGTTCCAAACATAGGGTCAATATCACAATAATCCGAAATATCATACCCATTATCATCTTGCGGCGAACGATAGACCGGGCTAAGCCAAATGGCATCGATTCCCAAATCAGCCAAATAGTCTAAGCGGCTGGTAATGCCCGGAAGATCGCCAATTCCATCGTCATTGTTGTCTTGGAAACTGCGTGGATAGATTTGATAGATTACCGCACTTTTCCACCACGGACTTGTTGCGGTTGCCATAGTTGCTCACGCTCCTTTAAGCAGATTTGGAAATATGAACGCAGTCAAAATTGATGTATCCGTCGTCTGCATTGCCGCAGCAAACCACCATGCGTTGAATGCTCGCGCGGAGATGAACTGTAGTTTCGCTTGTATTCCATTCCTCCCAACTGCTTGTCGCCGGGAAAGAAACACTGTCATATCCGTATCCGTTGATATACAATTCACGTTTCGGCGTTCCATCAACAGCAGCGGAATAGACAAAGGAGAGCTTATAGTCTCCCGTCTCCGGAACAAAGAAGTCCATCGTAACGGCGTCTCCAGCTTCACCATAAGAATCAACAAAGCCCGTTCCAGAGTATCCACCATGATTATTGTTCGTGGATACATTCGTAAGAATCGAATTCTCCGCCTCGACAGTATCCGTCAAGGTATTGTCGTTATAACGGATATAGATCATATCCCAATACTCAAGCGACGGAACCTGAATTTCGACGTACTTACCAGCATCATCTACTTGCACATTGTATGCCAATGCATTGCTGATGCAACCTGTGTCAGGGGTAGCACAATAAACCCCACTTATATCCTTGTATTGCGGGATATAATACTTTACAGTCAGATTTTGCTTTACGTTGGGAGCACCGGTGACATCACGCCAATCTTCATCATTTTCGCCTGTCAGATTAATTAGATGAATCAGACCATAGTCGTCACCCTTGTTCTTAATGACATACCAAATTGTGCCCGGTTTCGCATCGCCAGAAATTGTTTCGTTTGAAATACTGATGTTTTGGAATCCCGTATCAGAAGGCAGAACGTCAGCATCATAAAGCAAATTCTCATAGGCAGTAATGAACTGATATTGATTATACATTGCCTGCTTAAGGCTAGAGGTCATCGACTTTGCAGCTTTTGGATAATACGGATTTCCAAGCAAAGATACATCGTTGAAGTTTCCACCACTGTTCGCCGTTGTAGACATTCCACTGCCCATCTCAATATGCATTGCACCACTTGCTGCAATTGCAGCGTTTGTCAAACGGACGGAATTTTCGTCATACACGCCAAGAGTAACCGTCTGAATGCGAATGTCTCCACCCTTATCATCAGCATCTTGCTGGATTGTCAATGTGTGCGTTCCCTTTGTGAGATACAGATTTTTAGGTGCAGTAAAAGACGCATCATAAGAATAATAATACCAGTCAGGCTCTGCGGGAATAACACCATTTCTTGTTGCATCAAAGTATGCAGTCATGTACTTTGTGCCATCAAGGTAGATGCTTTTGCTTGCCTGCGTATCCGTTCCATTCGCAGCCAAGAAAACGAGAGAATAGTTGCCATCTTCGGGGGCTTCAATCGTTATTTCTGCACGGTTTCCAACCTCATCGAAACCTGTAATGTAGGTAACGCCGTTCTCGCTGTTTGTGTGAACGCCGGTCAGCTGCGCATCGCTATAAGAATAAGTAGTGCCATTGATGTCATACTGGTTCATATATGCAGCCAGCACAATAGCCTTGCCGCCGTCCTGCATCTTCTGCCAGTTAATAAAGTTATTTACTTTTTTATAGCTATCGCTGTTGCCCCACAGCTCGCTAAACGCAAAATCAGTATTTGCTGTAGAGATAATACTATTTGACGAGAAGTAATCTTCCGAGCCACCATTAACAGCGTTCGTTGTAACAATATTCTTTGCGCTGTTGTTCTCCGTGAGCTGACGCTTGATTGCATTTGTAAACGGCGCAAAAGACTCGCCCAAATTTACATAATTGCCATCGTAATCATAATATTGTGCATCTCTGCCCCAGAAATCGCCCATCTGATCAATCTGAATCCCATCGAAGCCTAAAATATTTACGGCCCCTTTATACTGGTTCGCCATGAAATTTTGCCAATCCGTATTTAAGGGGTTAAAAGTCATGAGCAACGGCGCGGGCTTTCCTTCCAACGGAAATAGATATTGGTCAATTCCAGAAATCGTGCTGTTGTTAGAAGAATCATAGTCAATATTATGATTGGTTTGGCTGGAATACAGCCCCCACTTCGGATCTACACCATTTTCTGTGTACCCCTCACGTGCCATATAAGACATCTGATAGGCCATTGCCTTTTGATTATAGGCATGACCAGCATCAATGCGCTGCTGAATTGTCTGTCTTGAGAGGGTATGCCCGAACATATCGACCCACTCATCTCCCTCATCGGGGAGAATTTTTTCATGCCGATACATCCAGTCATAATACTGAACAATATTAACATGATAGACCTGTGCGAGTTCTTTCATCATCGCATCGCTTTCGACGGAAGTCTCACCGGGCATAAAATCGACACTGTACCCATAGCGGGGATAAGTTGTCACATCACTGGACACATCAATTGCCGTCACAATTTGTTTTCCATCAATCGTAATGGACACCAAATATCCCTGATGATCCGTTGTCGGCGGAGTCCAACTGATTGGGACCGTTGTTTTTCCGCCGTTCGCGGTAAATGTTACGTCATTTTCCCAAACAGTCTCATTTAGATGAGTGATTTGGATATGCGCCGTCTTCGTTCCAGCCGCGCCATCAACATCAACGTAAATCGTTGCCGCCTCCCCCGGCGTATAGGTTGCTTTATCAACATACGCTTTTGTGATGGTTGTTGCATTGGCATCATCGGCGAACGCCGTTGCAGGGAATGTACCTAATGCAACGCAGAGGGAAAGTGCAATGGATGACATCTTTATAAAATGATGCTTTTTCATATTGTTTCCTTTCTTGTGTCGATCCAAATGGTTGTCCAATAGTTCAGGCTTGGTACGATAAAATCAATAAATATTCCGGTTTTTGTAGCCCTCTCTGTAAAAGGAAGCTCTACCGCGTCCATATTTTCTCCGTCGGGTGTGCTGAAGCAAATTCTTTCAACCGGGGTATCAACCTGTACCGTAAATTTTATATCTTTTTGGGTATCGGGTTCTTCTTTGCCTTCGTTCCAGTAATCCTCGCTTTGCCCGCACAGGTTGAGTAAATAGATGCACTTGCGATAATCTTTTTCACGGAGAATCATCCAGATTTTCCCTGCTTCACCGTAAGAACTCACCTTATGACTGGTGCATTGATACTCATAGTTATCCCACCCGGTATGGGTCATCGTCATGTCCTGCAATTCAGGATCAAAGAACAAATTCTCATACCGAATCATATAGTCGTAGTATCGTCTAATTGCTTCGGCTTCGGAATTGCTGAACTTTGTATAATCGCTGTAATATCCCTGTGTCAGAGCCGTCTGATTTTCGCCGGTCAAAAGATGTGTGGCACCGTTTGAAACAATACTTCCCATCAGCAGCTTGGCAGCGGGGAGAGCTTTTTCACGTTTGCCTTCCCGGAACGGTTTCAGATAGGCTGCCAAAATGATACTTTTGTCATCTTTGGCATAAGTTCTTGCATCCCGGATAAGCTGCGCGATGCTTGCATACCGTTCGTAAGGAGGCCACACCTCAATATAGACAGCATCTTGCTTTCTATCCGCAGTTCTCTGGACAGGCCATGCTCCGACATTGTTGAAAATCAAATAGGGTTCTTCTTCACCATGTACATTTTCGCGTGTTTCATCAATGAGCGTGGGAAGTTCATTTTCCAATTTGATTCGCTTGGGGATTGCGTCCAGATGAGAATATGCTGTTTTGGGGAATCCATAGGTGTCCATGTGGATGCCGGAAAATCCCATCATGCTGATTGCATTTTGGTATTCCTCGAAAAGATGCTTTCGCCAGGGCGAGTCCGCCGCAATATTCATGATGTAGAACACATCAATAAATACAAACGGTTCCTGACAGGAATTGTAAAACGCCCATGTCGGATGCTTTTCAAAAAATGGCTTGCTGGCGGCGTACACAGCACCGTATGCTGTTGGGTGCATCCCCAGCGCTTTTGCCTTTGTAATTTTTGCTTTAACTGTACTGCCGGAGATTTCTTTGCCCATCATATCATGGTAATCCTCTTGCGGAGCCACAAGAGAATCGTGGCGGTAAGACCAGTCATAGAACTGTACCAGATTGATATGGCATTTCAACAGCCATTCCAGTGCGCCGTTATCTCGGTCTCTTTCTGTAAAGTCGCTTAAAAATCCATACCTTAAAAGTTTTCTGGGAGATTCAGCGACATCAAAGGCTGTCTGCAAAATCGGTTTCACCAAATCGCCCTGCTGATAGACATTCACGCCATATCCGGCAAAGGTTGCCGGGAAAGAGCCTATGGATACCGTTGTTTTTTTCTCCGCCAATACAATGTTCTGCTCCCATACTGTTTTGGAGAGGAGCAGTACCCGGATATGGACGGAGATGGGCAGTACATCATCACAGATAAGGCAAAGGGTTACAGTTTCATTTGTACTAAACTGTGCTTTTGACGGATAAATGTCCATTCTATAACTCCTTACCCCTTAATAGCACCTTCCGTAAGACCCTTCATTAGGCTCTTCTGGAAAACAAGGAAAATTACAACGACCGGCACAATGGCAATGACCGCCGTAGCTGCCATCAGATTCCATTTGGCTCCTGCGAACTGCTGGAAATAGACGGACAGTGCCTGCGGCACATTATGCTTTGCGCTGCTTTGCAGGAAAAAGACCGCCTGCGAGTAGTTATTCCAGATGCCAAAGCCATTCAAGATAACAACCGCAGAAATGGAGGGCATCAGCAGCGGAAAAACAATGCGCCAGAATGCCATAAAGGGCGTACAGCCATCAATAACAGCTGCTTCTTCAAGCTCTCTTGGCAGGGCACGGATAAAGCCGGAGAACACAAAGACCGCCTGCGGCAATGCAAGTGTTGCGCAAACACAAGCCATGCCCCACAAGGTGTTTATGGCTTTGATCTTGATCATCAAAGTGTAAAGCGGCACCGTATTGATAATACCGGGAATCATCATGCAGCAAAGCATAATGTTGAACACCATACGGTTGAATTTGTTCGGGTATCTGGCAACAGCATAACCAGCCATTGCGCCGAGGAAAACAATCAACAGCAATGCGGTCAAGGTAATAATGCCAGAGTTGATCATAGCTCGACCAATATTGGATTTAGCCCACCCCTCTGCATAGTTTCCGAAATAGAAATCCGGAATCAGAACATTGCCATCGTACATATTGCTGCCGGGTTCGTTCAGAGACAAAATCAGCAGGACTACAAACGGGCAAAGGCAGAGCAAACAAATCAGAATAATCGCCAAATAGCGCGGGAAAGTTGCTTTTGATTTCATTTTAACCACCACCAGTTATCAATCTTTCGTGCGTGTCAGGCGCAGCGAAATCAAAACAGGAATCAGGACGATCAAGAACATAATCATAGCAACTGCCGTAGAATAGCCTGTTTTGCTGCCGTAGCACATACGCATAATGTAAATACTTAATGTTTCCGTCTGATAACCGGGACCGCCACTCGTCAGCGACATTACAATGTCGAACACGGAGAGCGAACCGATGATGTTGGTAACCACATTGATACGAATGGAAGGAACCAGCAGCGGCAACGTAATAAAACGGAAGCTCTGCCAGCCAGTAGCACCATCAATCATTGCTGCATCGTACAAATCTTGCGAGATGTTCTGCAAGCCTGCCAAATAGATAATCATCGTCATGCCAGCATACTGCCAAACATTCACGAGAACAAGCACAACGATTTCTGAAGCATAGCTGCTCATCCAGTTGGGGAACCATTCGGGATGCCCCATCTGGTCCAGCAAATTGAAAATAACGCCGCGCCCCGGCTGGAGAAGCAGATACCAGATATAACCCATAATCAGGGGGCTGATGATAGCGGGCATATAGATGCAGGCTCTTGCAACAGATTTTCCTTTGAACTTACTGTTCATCATGAGAGCATACAGCAAGCCGACAATGTTAAGTAGCGGCGCACTGCCTAACGCGAACAGAACGGTCGTCTTTATATCCGAAATAGCACGGCTGTCCTTGAAAAAGTCAACAAAGTTTTTCAGACCTATAAATTCGGCTTGCCCGTAGCCATTCCAGTTTGTCAGGCTCATACCAATGCCTTTTGTCAACGGATAAATAAAGAAAAGGCAATACAAAGCAAAAGCGGGCACAGCCATAAATGTATGTAGACCGATTTTTCTATTTTTCATGTAATACACCTGCATTTACAAGTAAGAGGCGCACCGTGAATTATGCGGTGCGCCTCTGCTTGTATGTCACCTATTGAGATTAGATACGCACGACTTAGAAGGAGAAAAGAGTCGTTTTAAGATGCCATACCATCCGTCCAGGCTTTCTCATAAGCCTCGGCAAACTCGGTAGGAGTATACTGACCAGCCAGCAGTTCCTGCACCATACGGCCTGCATCGTCACCAGAGAAACCGGCGGGCTTCTCATTGGTGAAGCCGATATTGGCAGCGCTCTTCAGGGCAGCATTGACTTCCTTCACGACGTTTTCAGGTGCCCACTCAGCATCAACATCGGTAAATGCGCTGGGAGCCTTGGCAACTTCGCTGTACTTCTTCTGATTTTCAGGGTTAAACAGGAAGTTCAGGAACTCGATGCACTCTTCTTTGTGCTCGGTCGTTGCAGAAATGCAGTAGCCGGAATCTTCGGCGCTCAGGACAACGGGCTTGGAGTTAGGCATATAAGCGGGATACGGTGCGAAACCGATCTTATCTGCCATATCGGGGTTGGCCTCGAGAACGCTGGACAGCGCCCACATACCATTGCTGAACATGGCGGCCTTGCCGTTTGCGAAGTCCTGTACGCAGTTGTCGTTCGTGGCAGTCAGCACGTCAGCGTTGATGAGACCCTTATTCTGGAGATCGGCCAAATCCTCAGCAAAAACAGCCATCGGGCCATCTGCTGCTGCAAACTGGAGCTTGTCCTGATCGTTGGCCAAGAAAGCCTTCTTAGCGTCAACAGCGCCCAGCGTGGACTTGATGTAGCCATGAGGCAGGAACTCAATCAGGTGGCCAAGGTGCCAAGCCTCACTGCCGAAGATGAACCACGGAGTAACATCAGGCTCTTTCTCCTTGATGGTCTCCAGCATGGTCTCAAAGTCTGCCCATTCGGTCGGGAACTCGGTATAACCAGCTTCGCTCAAAATGTCCTTGTTGTAGAAGAAGCCAGCCATCGTCATATTTGTGCAGATACGGTAGACGTTGCCAGAACTCACATCCGTGCAAGCTGCCTTCATATCCGGGGACATACGGTCCCAGAACTCGTTCAAGTCCGAGATGTCCATGTACTTGCCTTCATCGACAAAGCCCTGTTCGTAGGTGGTCATGATGTCAGGTACTTCGTTGGAGGCGAATTTGATCTTGATGACGTTGCTGGCATCTTTCTGATATTCTTGCTCAACAACGATATGATCCTGAGAAGCGTTGAACTCATCGATGATTTCGTTCATCACATCGATAGTTTCGATTTTGCCGGTAAAGAGCTTGATATTTACTTTTTCACCGGAGGTTTCGGTGCTTTCTGCCGTAGAGGTGCTTTCAGCTGGGGTAGAATCTGCACTGCTGGATGCCGTGCTGCTGGCTGCGCCGCCGCAACCGGCCAACGTGCCGCCGAGCATTGCCACTGCCATCGTCATTGCAGCGAACTTACGAAGTTTCATAGTATTCTTCCTTCCTTATGTGATTTGAATTTCAAATTGATCAGTTTGAAATTCGGAAAATCATTTGGAAGCGCGCCTTCCTTATGTCTCTATTGTACCACAGTCGTAATTGTAATAAATACCCAAAATTTTAGATAAAGGTTTCTCTTTTTTAGGAATTTAGCTTTTCCCATTGCACATTATGTCCTCATGAGTTTATAATTATTATGGAAGGAGGGTGCCGAAATTGACCCCTTACAAATCGAAAAAATCTTTTAAGACCCGGTTGGTCATTGCCATCAGTATTGTAAACCTCGCCGTCATTTTGGCGATTACTTACCTTACCTACCATTGGAATGCACAGCAATTACAAGAACAGACGATTACCCAAACCCAACAAACAATAGAGCAGGCCGGAACCAACGTCAGTACTTATATGGACGAGTTGTATCGCCTTACGCTCACCCCTTATTATAATGATGAAGTTCTTTCTCAACTAGAGTATTCACCAACGAATTCCCGCGACAAACTAAATTCCAAGCGCATCGTAGAAGGATTTCTTTCCTCGGTTATGACTCTTCCGCGAAGTGAAATTCTTCGTGTATACATAGCAAACGATGATTCGCTTTACAGCTATACGCGCACCCCGAACGACATGCCAGACCTTGCCACTTATGCTGAAAGCTCTTGGTATAACGAAGCAAAAGAAACCACCAAACCTTTGTTTATTGAACCGCACATGGAAAGAGTGTACGGTGAAAAGCCAACCACCGTATTTTCGGTCGTTCGCCAGCTCAGAAGCAAAAACGATAACAGCAAAACCATCGGCGTTGTAAAAGTCGATGCGGATTATTCCGGTATCAGTAAAATTTGCAATAAAATCAATCTAAATGCAGGAGGTCTGCTTTTAATTGTAAACTCGCAGAATCAGGTGTTGTATCGCTCTGCGCCTATTCCCAGCGGTTTGGAAGACGCAATGGCCGAGGGAAATAAAATCGGGCAATCCGGAACCATTACACTGAATGGCCAAAAATATCTGGTAAATGTGCTGTCGCTCCAATACAGCATTAACATTGTGGCGTTGCACTCTTACCGCACATTGATGGCTCCGCTGCGCTCCAATCTTATGAAGAGCATTGCACTGGCGATATTCTGCATCATGCTTGCTGATATTGGCTTCTACATCATCATTCAGAAATTCACACAGCAGCTGTTTGAGATTGTTGCCCTCATGCACCATGTTGAGGACGGCGATTTAACCGTAAAAGCTCATGTCACAACAAACGACGAAATCGGCTACTTGGCTGAATCCTTCAACCAAATGACAGAGGCATTGCAAAATGTCATTGATCGAAATGCACAATTGGCAAAAGAAATCTATCAGGCGCAATATCTAGCAAAAGAAGCGCAGTACAATTCTTTGTGCAGCCAAATTCGTCCGCATTTCTTGTATAACACCCTGAACACAATCAGTCTCCTCATTAAATGTGAGGAGTATGATACTGCAATTAGAGCCATCGAGTCCTTTTCCGCATTTTTAGGCGGCGTTATGAATGTTTCCAAAGACATTTCGTTGCAAAAGGAGCTTGATATTTGCCAAGCGTACTTAAAACTCGTACAGCTACGCTATCAAGATCGACTGCAATATGACATTTCTGTTTCTTCCGAACTATATAGTGAACAAATTCCATCACTTACCCTACAGCCCTTGATTGAAAACGCAGTCAAATATGCCTGTGAACAAAATCGTGGGCAAACTGTAATTCACATCATTTCCTGCATAAGTCAGAACCACTACTCTATCCAAGTATCTGATAACGGTCCGGGGATTAAGCCAGAGGCGCTGGAGTCATTGCAGCAACGTATCAGCGCGCCCAGCCATGATGAAACTGAACCGGCTCATGTAGGCAACATTGGTTTAGTCAATATTGCCAAGCGACTGAGGTTGAAATACGGAAACGCTGCATCACTGGACATTCTTTCCTCCGGCAGTGGTACAACTGTTTCTATTAGCCTTCCCTTTACTAAGAGTGAGGTAACTCAATGAACCATATCCTTGTTGTTGATGACGAGCCACTTATGCGAACGTGGCTTTCAAAAAGTATCCCCAAACATTCCACGTGCTTTGATGTTCCCAACACCGCGCGAGATGGAATTGAAGCAATCGAATATTTGAAACAGGCTGCTTACGATGTCGTTATCACAGATATTAAGATGCCCGGCATGGACGGGTTAAACCTTGCGAAATTTATCCAAGAAAATTATCCTGACACCGTTGTCATCATCATTTCTGGTTTCAACGATTTTGCTTATGCCAGAAAAGCTATCCAGTATGGCGTAAAGGATTATCTTTTGAAGCCATTGGTTGATGATGATCTCATCAACCTGCTGAACGACATCAGCAAGCGCCTGCAAAAACATACGCCCACACTGCTCGCCAATCCCACCGAGGAAGAACGCGCCAACCCTCGCGCAATGCTGTTCCGTGCCATACTGGAGGATGACAGCGACGGAATCTATCAGGGTTATAAAGTCTTTTCCAGCACGGACACCGATCCTATGCTTCCGTATGCTTGTGTCATACAAGCGGCATTGCTGCCTATTGCCCGCGACAATGCCGTTCTTCCTACGGAGGCACACTCTCGCAATTATCGTCAGAACCTCGCGGCTGTTTCTTTGTGTAAAAAATACAACTGGACACCTTTCTTCGGGAATAATGGTGACACTTATATTGTGGCAGAAGGCGAGACCAAAGCGGCTCTTATTGCAAATCTCCATGAATTTCAGAGTGACTTTTCGGCATCGTTCCGCTTTGCGCAGGATGCAAATTTATTTGCCGGACGCATAGTGGGTGACAGTATGGATTTATCCTATTCCCTTGCAAGTATTGCCGGTTTGCGCTCGTTGCCGCTGTTCACATCGAACGAGCTACATTCTTACGCCCTACTAAGCGAATATCAGCAGCAGATCATCGAATTTGAAAAGGCAAATAAAAAGGTGCTTTCTGATTTTGCTGCTTCCCAAGAAACAACTCTGCGTACAGATATTGACCAGTTGTGCAGTCTGGTTCCGCATAAGAATTCCGCAGCACTTTGGGAAATGGGCTGTTATATGATTCAGAGCATTACTGACCGTTTTCTTATTGAGGATACTCTTTTGACATCCGCTTGGAAAGAGCTGACGGATTTTTGTACTTCTTGTGCTGGTGGCGTTTCTGATGCCAACTTCTCTCACGCTGTATATCAGTCTGTTTTTTGCCTTTTGGGAAAAGAGCAGACAATTACGCAGGATACGATGCCCGTCATAAAAATGGCAAAAGAGTATATTAACCAGCACTTCTGTGAAAGTATCTCCTTGTCCGAAGTGGCTGATTACTGCAACGTAAACAGCAGTTATTTAAGTAATCTTTTCCATAAGCAGCTAGGAATCTCATATAGCAAATACCTTATGCAGATCCGCATGGAACGTGCAGCCGCTTACCTGAAGGATTCACCCGAAACCAAAATATACGAAATCGGCGAAAAGCTCGGATTTGTATCCACAAAGCATTTCATTTCCGTTTTTAAAAAATACTATGGTGTATCGCCAACCACCTACCAAAAAGAACAATGTGGAAGCTAGTATGGGCTGGTCACAACGACATCACTCCACTAAATACCATCGAGATTTACTACGTACAAGAGGAAAAGCGGGGCCGAAGCCCCGCTTTCCGTTATTTGAATTTTTCAATTACGCCAAGAAACGCAATCACAAGGTTCTGGTACAAGTCCTCATCAAATTTTCCGTTGACGTAGCTGTACTTTTTGATGGTTGGCTGGCATCGCTTGTACAGTTCCATCACTGCCTCAGAATTATTATGCTTGGCTGAAATAAGTAAATCACGATACTTCCCCATTAGTAGTCCTCCTTGATTTCATCACGGATTTTATCAATCGCGCGGCTCTTATAATAAGAAACAGTAGCAGGTTTGACTCCCATCCGTGCTGCAGTTTCCTTCACAGAAAGCCGTTTGATGTACAGACAAATCATAGTCTCGCACTCTTTCGGAGTAAGAAGATGCAGATGTGTTTTCAGTGCCTCCCAAAACAGCAGGGATTCAATTTCATCGTCTGCCGCACTGCTCTCTTGCACAGTTTCCTTTTCGGCATCCGGCAAGTCCTCGTAAGGAATTTCCCGTTGTTTCCTTTTGCTCAGGGCTTTCAAGTAATCTGCGCGGCAATTACGTAATGTCGCATCCAGATATTTATCGAACCTTGCCGCCAGAATGGCGTCCTCACCGTAGATTTTGTACTTATTTGAATCTTTATATTGAGACATAATAACCTCCTGAATTTTGAGTTTCATTGAATAGTCCTCAAAAATCAGGAGGTGCGCGGGCAGAAAACGGCGGTTCTCTGCCGCCAAAACAAAAAAGAAACAAAAAAATACGCCAGATGGTTACAAAACACATCTGGCATACGAATAATACACGAAAAATTACGCGGCGAAGGGACTTTTGAAAGGACGCAGTAGCGCTTGACGGGGTTTCTGCCTTAATACGGCATGGCTCCGCTTACCAGAGCGTCAAGCACATCTGCCATGCAATACGCCTTTCAACTAAATATGTTCCACAAAAAGAAAAAGCCCGGCAAGCAAAAACTTGTCGGGCAGAAAGCGGATTTACTTTTCTTCCATCCAACCAAAGAATGTCTGCAATTTCTGTATGTCACCGTCATCGAGGTCTTGCAGTCGGTTAAAAATGTTGATACGGTCGGTTTCATCCCCGGCACCGGTAAAGAATTCCTGCGGGGTTACGCCGAGGTATTCACAGATGCGCAGAAATTCGTGCATTGAGGGCAATGCCTTGCCGATTGAAATACTGCGCATATAGCTGCCGCTTTTGCCAAGGTCAAGGCTCATTTTGTGTTCGGAAACGTGGAGGCGATGGCGCAGCTGCTAAGATGGGGTCACTTGCTGGGGGTCTGGGGCTGGGCCGCCGCGGGCTTTTTCTCCGGGCGGTGGGGTTGGTAATAAAGGCCCCCACTCTTGGGCGGCCAATCGCCGTATTCGTGGCGAATCACGTTCTGAATGGCTTTTTGCCCAACGGTGTGCAAATGTTGCTGCATGGTTTCTTTCATGAGTGGATTCCTCCTGATTTATAAAGATTTATTGTATGCCAAAACCGGCTGTGGCCATCATAAGGGAAACTGCGACCGAAAGTTCCGCCAACGCAATGGAGCTGGCGAAAAGGTGGCCATGGACGCCCAACAGGGCAAGCGAAACAGCGTCCAGAAGCAATAGCCGCAAACGTGCGCGCTTTGCCATCGCCTTGCTTTCCGCACGGGAAAGGTGTATCTGCTTATTATCGGCAGGTGACGAAACCCATATCAGGGCAGAGGAGGCAATCATAATTGCCCAATAATTGTTGGGCTCCTCCGCAAAAATCGGTAAAGCGAACATCGTTGCAAAAATCATGGCGGCAGAGTATAATGCGCACTGCCATTCTGTTTTGGCATGGTAGCCGCCGGTGCGCTCACGGAGGAAAAGAAACGAAACGGTAAAGCAAAAAGCCAAACCGAAATCCGTAATCAGCCCACCAAGCAGTGTCAGAGCAATCAGGCCCACGGCGCGGGAAATGTGTCGGTACAGCGCGTATTGGCACACCTCGGCGTCGTCCTCTTTGATAAGACCGTGCGCCAGAAAGTATTGCGTCAGCTTTTTTGCAATCTGTTCCATCGGCATCTCCTTGTCATCTTTCGCCCTTATCCTACCGCAAACCAGGCTAAAGTGCCAAGAATCCTGCGCAAGTGACAGAAACTCATGCGTGAACGCAAGAATTGCAGGCCACATCGGGCCATTCAAAGCAGAATTGGAACGCACCGTCATGATAATCCATCGTGTAAAAGGCGTTGTTGCGGCGCAGCAGCTCTTTGGCACAGGGCAGACCAAAGCCGTGCAGATGCGGTTCCAACTTTGTTGTGGCAATACAGTCCTTTTCGATGTGGACCGGCAGGCTGGTGTTGATAATCGAGACATACAGCTTGGCATCGCCGTCCGCGTAGGCTTCGTCCCGCAAAACGCTGACCTCAATGCGGCGCTTTGCTTCCTCCAGCTTTAGGCAGGCTTCGATGGCGTTGTCCAGCAGGTTGCCCAGCACGACTGTGCAGTCAATCAGTTCGATTTGCAAGGGCGACAGGTCGTTGACTTCAAACTGAATATCGATATGCTGCTTCTGAGCGGCATAGCCCTTTTGGTTCAGCACGGCGTTGATGGTCGAGTTGTGGGTGTTGACCATCAGGGCACGCTCAGTCTGCTGCTCCTGCAAAGCGGCAAGATAGTCCTGTGCCTGTTGTGTCTCGCCTCCCTGCAGCATCCCGGAAAGGGCCGCGATGTGATGCCGAAAATCGTGCGTCATTTTGCGCTGTGTGGCGTAGGCGCTGCTCAAGGCATCAATGTTGGCACGCTGGGAGCGCAGCTGCTCGTTAAGCGTTTTTTGCTGCTCCTGCGCGAGGTTGTTTTTTTCTGTCAAATCTATCAAAATCAGAATCACGGCATTGGTTGCCAGCAGAATTCCACTTGAAAAAAGTACAAATGCGACTGCTATTTTGCCGTTCATGGATAAGTAATAGCAAATTGACATACCAACCAGAGAAATAAGTGGAAATCCAATTGTCAGGGGTGCCCATTTGATGCTGGCGGAACTTGCCACCATCGGCTTGTGAATCTTTTTGATTCCAGAAGAAAGTAAGAATTTGAGACTATATGTTATAGCTGCGCTTGCAAAATAGAGCGCCATATTCGCCACATATTCATCATAACGAATATGAAGCAATGCCAGCAGAGAATAAAGAACGCAAAATTCCAGCAAGGTGGAAATTGTATACGCCAAAACAACCACCAGCAGCCGCAACCAGAATTTCCCGGTATAAAGCAAGGATGCAAAAACGAAGTAAACCGTAATAAGTGCGGCAAATTTTAAAAGTGTTATCGGCGATTCTTCCGAAATATGCGAAACGAAAACCGTAGCGATATAAGACAAGACTCCGCAGAGCAGAACCCCAACTACAAAGCGTAAGCCTCTTGTTTTTCTTTCAAGAAACGCATCGCAAAAAACGGCCACGCACAGCACGTCCAAGCAGCTGAAAACGATCCCTAACCAATAACCCATTTTTTCGCGCTCCTCCACTGCGTATAGATTTTCCGCACGGCACTGGCTGTGTGCGAACTGACCGGCAGCTCGGTTCCGTCGCGCAGATACAGTCGCGTGCTTTGCAGATCGCGGATGTGCTCCATATTGACCAAAACGCTTTTGTGTGTGCGCACGAAGCCGTGGTTTTCCAGTAGGTCAGCCAAATCGGCCATGGTAGCGGTCGTGTACAACAAGGCCCGGTCGGCCCCCTGCAGGTGCAGGCATACCTTGCGGGCCGACATCTCGGCGTACAAGATCTGCTGCGGCTGCAGCTCGACATCCTCGCCATCGCAAAATATGCGAACCGTATCGCGGGTCTTGCGGTATGCGGTAAGGGCCTGCTGCACATAACGCTCCAGCTTTTGCGGCATCTCGGCTTTCAGCAGATAGCGAAACGCCTGCACCTCGTACCCCTGCAGGCTGTATTCGACGTAGTTCGTCACAAAAATCAGCAGCATATCGGGGCGCAGCTCATGCAGGCGACGGGCCAGATCAACGCCGTTCAGCGGGCCCATATCAATATCCAAAAAAGCCAGATCGTATTTTGCCAGCGGCAAAGCACGCAACTGCGCTGCATCTGTGGCGCAATTCACCGCGGAGCGCGGCATTTGCGGCTTTACGATGGCCTCTATCTTTTCCGCCAACTGACCGGCAAAGGCTGCGTCGTCATCGCAAACCAGTATGCGCATGGAAAGATTCTCCTTTTCGGCATTTTTGCCCGGCGTGTGCTTGCGGGCATCTGCTGCAAACATAATCTTTTGCCCCCCTTGTTGTCAAGTATCTTGCCTAAAATCGCAGAATTACTGTTGTTTTTCTGATTATATAACAGATATATCAGCGTGTCAAACGGTACACTATAAGGTAGTGGAAGGGGCCGTTTGGTATGTTTGATATGGGCAAGCGCATCTGTAAATTGCGTAGGGACGCACACCTGTCGCAAAAGCAGTTGGGCGAGAAAATTGGCAAATCAGCCTCGACCATCGGTTCGTATGAAAACGATACTGCCGTGCCGACGCTGGAAAACGCGGCAGCACTGGCGGAAGCGCTTCATGTTTCGTTGGATTATCTGCTGTACGGCGAAAAGAGCCGCACCCTTCCGCTGCAAAAGATGAGCGAGAACCGCGTGCAGCTGTTGACCGATCTGGCGCAGGAGTTTGCAGCACCTACCAGCCACGGTGCTGCTTTCAGTGACCGAAAGCTGGATATTCTGCGGCGGCTGTATCAGGAATTTTATCGTTAAAAGCATTGGCTGCTCGGCGTGTCTGCCTCCGGTGGGGGCAGACACGCTTTTGCGTTCACGCACGATTTTCTGTCACTTGCGCAGGTTTTGTAGATTTCGGGGGAACGCTGTGGTATTTTGGGGGCACAGCAAAGGTTCCCAGCATCGGCGCGCAGATGCTGAATATATCCGCCCCGAAACAAACCCGATACAAGTTTCTTTCAGAATGGAGGAATACATCATGAAGAAACTCAGCAAACGTTTTCTCACCCTTGCAATCGCCTGTGTTATGGCTATGGCTATGGCTGTACCGGCGTTTGCCGATTTTGACAACGGCACGACTCATACCTATCATATCAAGAACAACACCATTGCTGGTGACTATGTGTATCTGAACCTGTATGGCACTGGCGGTGTGTATGCATCGCGTGATGTTACCGTTTATCCCCGTACAACGTCGGATGATCAGGTATGGTACATCACGAATAAAGTTCGTGATGTGAAGAAAGTGTATAATAACCGCACGGATACAAGCGGAAACCGCTATACACTTAACATCAACACTAACACGAATAACTGCAACGTTTATCCTGATTATTCGTCGAATGATGCAGATTCCCGTGTCCAGATTATCGGCGATATGGCGCGTTTCTGCATCAAATTGGCTCGTTCTGGTCTGTATGTCCATGCGCTGACCGACTCTACTCATAATGTGCTTTGGAGTTCTTCGATCCAGTATTGGAATGAACTTTCGTAATTTCGGAACTCATTAGAACTGTTTTGGCACTAAACTAAAATGGGCAGACATAGTTTGTGTCTGTCCATTTTAGAATACTTTGAGGGAAGTTGTTATGAATAAAAACAAATTTTTATATGTGGCAGCGCTCTTTGGAATGATGGTCTTGGTTTCCTGTTCATCGCATGACAGTGCCAAGAACGTCACTGTAACCTCTGAACAAAGCGGAGCAGAATCGCAAGCTGCATCGGACATTGTCTCCAAACCGCTGACACTTTTGCAAAGTAATGATGGCTGGTCTTACGGTGCCGCAGGCGCAAAGGGCTTTTATTTTGTGAGCGCAGCAGTCCGAAGTGACGATTCCACCTCGCTGATGTATTGCGATTACGACACCATGCAGCAGCTTTTACTATGCTCCCAACCGAACTGTGCGCACAATACAGCCGCCTGTAGCGGGTATCTTCCCTATTCGGCGGGCGGCATCGTGCCGGAAATTGTCGGTCAAAATCTGGTGCTGTTTTATCCGGGCAATGTTCATGCCGAAGAAAACGCAACCCTGCCGCGCATCGAAACGATGGGGTTAGACGGTTCCGACCGAACCGAAACGATCACCTTTGCAGCCAACCAAGAGTTTCTGCGCCCAATGGTCACAGACGGGGATTTTATTTATGCCTGTATGTGGGAAACCTCCGACAACTCAATGGAAAGCTTTCTGGTACGCATCGACCCAACTGCCGGAACCTGCGAAAAGATGTTTTCCATGGACAGCACATGGATCAAAGGCGTTGTAGGTGATAAACTGCTTTTGAAAAGCACGTCCGGCGACAACTCGGAATGGTTCACCTATGACCCGGTCACTGGGGAGCAAGCCGTTCTCTATACAGAATCTTCCAGCGTGTTGCAACCTGCCGCCGTTTACGGTCAAACGCTGGTTTATCAAAAGGGCGATCATTTTCATCTCCTTGACCTTTCCACTGGGCAAGACACCGAATTGGCGGGGTACACGGTGCCCGATCAGGCAGTCAGCTATGTGAACCTTTACTATGCCGACGATGGCAAACTACTATTTGAGCAATGCTCAAATGCTGGTGCAGACTCACAATATGCGGACGGATTTTATGTATTGGAAAGCGACAAGGAACCTTCCCCATGGACATTGACCTACTCGCTCTATGATAAAGATACCGCTTGCGCTGTCGTTGCAGCGAAAGATGCCGACACCTATCTCGTGGCAGCCGGAGTGCAAGATACTGCCGCTGTGCAGGCAGACGATGGTGCGTCTAAATACGTCTCGACCGGCGAGAGGCGCTATGCGCTGATTTCCAAAGCGGACTATTGGTCAGGAAATGCCAACTACCGCGATTTTGAAAAAATCGGCTGATACGCAAGCATACAAGATTTTCGCGGACAAGAACGGACGTCACTATGGACCAGATGCATGAAATCGATCTCGAACTGAACGATCTGCGCAAAACCTATCTGCTGCCTGCCCCGCTGCTGCACCGCCGCGGGCAGGGCAGGCCGAAAACCAAACAGGCTCTGGCCGGGGTGTCGCTCACCCTCGGCCCGGGCCTGTATGGCCTTTTGGGGCCGAACGGCGCGGGGAAAAGCACGCTGATCGGCATCATTACCGGCGGGTTGGCCGCCGATTCGGGCGAGGTGCTGTGGTGCGGCCGCCCTGCGCGGGGCATCGCGTTCCGCCGCGTGCTCGGCTATATGCCGCAGCAGCAGGGGCTATACGAAAGCTACACAGGCCGCCGCTTCCTCGCTTACATGGCAGCGCTGAAGGAAATCCCGCGCGCCGCCGTGCCCGGCGAGGTGGCGCGCGTGGCGGGGGCGGTGAATCTGACCGACGAGCTCGACAAGCGGCTTTCGGCGTACAGCGGCGGCATGAAGCAGCGCCTTTTGTTGGCCGCTGCCCTGCTGGGCGACCCCAAGCTGCTGATTTTGGACGAGCCGACCGCCGGCCTTGACCCCAAGGAGCGCGTGCGCCTGCGCGAGCTGCTGGCCGGCATGGCACAGGACCGCATCATTCTGGTGGCAACGCACGTTGTCTCGGACGTGGAAAGCGTGGCAACAAAAGTGATTTTGCTGCGTGCCGGGAAAATTGTGGATGCCGCCCCCGTGCCGAAGCTGATTGAAACCTACGCCCCGGGCGGCGGACTGGAGGACGTGTATCTGAACGTGTTCGGCGAGGGGGACGGCAAATGAGTCTGTTTTGGGCCGAGCTGCGCAAGGTGTGGGGCAACCGGCTGTTCCCGCTTTTGCTGGCCGTGCTGGCCGCCGCCAATCTGCTGCTGCTCTGGATGGGCACCCGCCCGACCGCGGGGCAGCCGTCCGCCGCGGTCTACCGCGCCGTCGGCGCGCAGCTCGACGGCCTGACAATGGAAGAAAAGGGCGCGTACCTGCACGGGAAATATACCGAGATTGAGAGCCTTGTCAAGATCGGCGGCTTCTACCGCGATATGGCCTACGCCGGGAGCAGCTACCTGCAAGCCTACCGCGACGAGAACGCTGCGATGTTCGATGCCTACGAGCAGGAATACAAGGACAAGAGCTATACACTGTTCACCGACGACCTGAACACCGAATATCGCCTGTTTAATCAGCTGCAGAACGAGTACGACACCGTGGCCGCCTACACCGATTTTCTGGACGGCGTGCAGACCAAAGCGACGCAGTTGGCGGGCATCTCGATCTTTCAGAACGACAAAACCGGCTACGACTTAAAGAACATCGAAGCCACGGCCAAGGTGTATGCGGGGCTGACTGCGACCGAGATCGACTATTACCCGCAAAAGGGCCTGTACACGGCAATCTCCTACGCCTTTACCGACCTGATTTTGCTGGCATCTATGCTCTTGCTGGCGCTGATCCTTGTGCGGCAGGAGCGCGACAGCGGACTGCTGAGCCTTGTGCGCAGCCTGCCGGGCGGGCGTCTGCAAACGGCGTTGGCCAAATTAGCGGCGTTCGGCGTCAGCCTGTTGGCTGTGTTGGCGCTTTTGTACGGCGTGAATCTCGCCTACTGCGGTGCGAGCTTCGGTTTGGGCCCGCTGACGCGCACGATTCAGAGCGTGCCGGCCCTGATGCGCTGCACGATGCAGATCACGGTCGGGCGGTATCTGCTGCGGTTTTTGCTGGCCAAGTGGGCCGGGGCGTTCGTGATGGGCCTTTGGGTCATGTTGGCGGCGCTGACGGCGCGCCGCGCCGCCGCGGGCTGGATCGGCGCGTTGGCGCTGCCGTTGGCGATGTACGGCGTGCGCGCGGCTATTCCGGCCACGAGCCATTTGAACGTAATCAAATACGCAAACCTCGTCAGCCTGCTGCAAACCAACGAGCTGCTCGGCAACTATCGCAACCTGTTCTGGTTTGGCACACCGATCGGGCTGCCGCTGGTCGAGTGGACGGCGGCGGTGTTCTACGGAGCGCTGTTCGCTGCGGCGTTCTGCACGGTATTCGCCCGCGCACAGCTGCTGCCCGCCGCCAAGCGCGGCCTTGTGTTGGGGCTGACGCGCAGGACGAAAGCGACCTCTATTATAAAGGAAGAGGGCCGCAAGCTGTTTGTGCTGAACGGCGCAGCGGTGTTTCTTGCGGCGTTTCTGGTGTTCGGTGTGTATCAGGGCGTGACGAGTGAGAGCTACATCGACGCCGACGAAATTTACTATGCCTATTACATGAAGCACATCTCCGGTCCGTGGACGGCGGAGAGCCGCGACTGGTTGACTGCACAGGGCGAGGAGTTCGCCCCGATGCTGGCCGTACAGCGGCGCGTGGCGCGCGGAGAGCTGAGCAACGAGGCGATGCTGGCCTACGGCGCGTTGCAACAGAAGTACAATATTTACCAGCAGGTCGTGCAAAACAATATCAACTACTACTTAAAGGAGCACCCCGGCGCGTGGCTGGTGTACGAGAGCGGCTACAAAAAGCTGTTCGGATTGTCCGGCACCGCCAATGTGCAGGATACGCTGTGGGCGGGGCTGCTGTGTGCACTGTGCTTCAGCGGTCTGTTTGCCATGGAGCGCAAGGGCGGCATGGAGACCGTGCTGCGCGCGACGCCCTTAGGCCGCCGCGCCACCGTGCGCGCCAAACTGCGGCAAAGCAATTTGGCGGCCATCGTGATTGCGGCAGGCACGGCGCTGCCGCATCTGTGGCAGGGGCTGCGCGATTACGGCTTGCCCGCGCTGTTGGCCCCCGCGATGAGCATTTCCGAGTTGGAAGCCGTTCCGAAATGTATCACGCTGTCGGATCTTTTGCTGTTTTGGCTGCTCTGCCGCGCGGCAGCCTGCCTGTGCATGGCGCGGCTGACGCTGTGGTTGGGGCAAAAATTGGGCAGCCTGTTGGCGGCGCTGTTCGTCTCGGCAGTCGGCTACTGCCTACCCGCGCTGCTGGCGCTTTCGGGCATGAGCAACGGCATCGAGTGGCTGGGCTTTTACCCGCTGTTCCACGCCGCCGCGCTGTGCCAAACGCAGGGCACCAACGCCGCCGGTGCGCCGTACAACCTGATGTGGGTGCCGATATTTTTGGTGGTTGCAGCCGCGGCGCTTGCGTGGGCCATCGGCGACGATTTGACGGAAGCCTACGAGTGGGCGGGCGTCAATTTGGAGGGGCTGTAATTTTGGCAGGGGCTGTTAACGCTGCCCCTGCGTGTTGACGGAAACTTTTCCTGCTGAATCTTACAAAGAAACCAAGATTGATTTTGATGAGCAACAGTAATTTACAAATCGATGCAACTGCACGGCAGGTATCGCAAAACGGCAAAGCCGTGTACCTGACACAGACCGAGCTTGCTCTGCTGCTGTATTTGCTTGACAACGCCGGTCGCATCACCACTCGCCCCGAGCTGCTGGCGCAGGTCTGAGGCATCACCGCGCCCGTTCACACCCGCACGGTTGATATGCACATCGCCAAGCTGCACCACAAGCTCGGTACACAGATCGAGATCACCTCCGTCATGCGCAAGAGGTATGTGACGAAGAAAGCCTGATCAATGCAAAATCAAAATAAGAGCATCGGGTCCGTCAATCCTCCATTCAGCATCACCTCAAAGTGCAAGTGGTTGCCAGTGCTGTCGCCGGTGCTGCCGACATATCCGAGGGTTTGTCCTGCGGTCACGGTTTGACCGGACGTGACGATAAACGCGGTCATGTGGGCATAGCGGGTGGAAAGCCCTGTGCCGCTGTCGAGCAGTACTTGGTTGCCGTAGCTGTCGTTCCAGCCGCTGGCAAGCACCGTGCCGCTGTGGGCAGCTAAGATGGGTGTGCCTTCCGGCGCGGGAATATCCGTGCCGCGATGCCCGGCATTGCCGAAGGCGTCCACTTCCCCGAAGTGGCAGGATATATAAGTGTGCCCCGGCAGCGGCCAGCACAACTCGCCATCGGCAACAGCAATCCCGCCGCACAGAGCAAGCAGGCTGGGGCGCATTTCCTCGGATAGCAGCTGGTGCAAAATGTCCCGCTGGTCTTGCGTAAAGTGGTACAAATCTGCCAGCGCGTCCACCGATTTGCTGCTGACCGTGATGTGCAGAATGTACTCCGTAACCGGCTCCGGGTCGGGTTCGTCCTCGGTCGGTTCCGGCGTGGTGGTCACTTCCTCCGCCTCGGCGCCTATTTCGTGCATCGCCCAAAAGGTGTCTTGAATCAACCGCTTCTTGCCTTCGTTAATAAACAATAATGAAGCAGTCTTGAAAGTGCCAAAACACTTTCAAGGCTGCTTTTGTCAGGATAACCGATTACTTATTGTTTCTTCTCTTGCAGACAAACCATATCCATAGGATTCACACGCACACCATTCTGCATAACCTCAAAATGTAGGTGGAAACCTGTGCTGTCGCCGGTATTGCCTACATAACCTATAACCTGCCCTGCCGTTACCGCTTCACCTGCGGTAACGGCAGTTTGCGTCATATGGGCATAGCGTGTGGACAGACCCGCGCCGTTATCCAGCAGAACCTGATTACCGTAGCTGTCGTTCCAGCCGCTGACCAGCACCGTGCCGCTGTGGGCAGCCAAGATGGGCGTACCCTCCGGCGCGGGAATGTCCGTGCCGCGATGCCCAGCATTGCCGAAGGCGTCCACTTCCCCGAAGTGGCAGGATATATAGGTGTGACCCGGCAGCGGCCAGCACAATTCACCGTCCGCAACGGCAATCCCGCCGCACAGGGCAAGCAGACTGGGGCGCATTTCCTCGGATAGCAGCTGGTGCAAAATGTCCCGCTGGTCTTGCGTAAAGTGGTACAAATCTGCCAGCGCGTCCACCGATTTGCTGCTGACCGTGATGTGCAGAATGTACTCCGTGACCGGCTCCGGGTCAGGTTCGTCCTCAGTCGGTTCCGGTGTGACGGTTACTTCCTCCACCTCGGCGCTTATTTCGTGCATCGTCCAAAAGGTGTCCTGAATCAACCGCTTCTTGCCTTCGTCAATGACGACCACATCACCGTCGTTGTTCAGGTTGTTCTGTACAGCAAAGACGGCCAACACTTCGGGCCAGTAGCTCGCCCAAGTGTGACCGTCCTCGTAGTCGTATTCCATCGTGGTTTCGCCGCACTCCGGATGCGTCGACACAATGTCGTTGATAGCCGTGCCGAAGTCGGCGTTGGTTTCGGCAACGATTTCGGCAAGGCAGATGCTGTTCGGGTCGCCGGATTCATCGGCAAACAGAATGCCCATAGGTGAGCCGATGACCGCAGCCGCCGCGCCGATCACCATTGCCAGCACCAACACCACGCAGCCAGCGCCCAGCAGAGCCAGCAGCGATTGCGCGGCGTGCCGCACGGTTTGGGAGAGCAGAACCTTGATTTTGGCTGCGATATAATGAACGCCACGGCTGATTGCTTCAACCGTGGCTTGTTTATTGCTGCTTGTGGGCAACTTGGGTGCGTGGGTAACGACGGGAGCGGTATTGCCCGCCGCTGTGGCAGCCGTCTGCTTTTGCAGATAGCGGCGCACAGCCTCGCGGGTCAGGTGCTGCCGCTTTAAGTGCTGCTGCATTTGGGCGCGGTAGGGCGGCGTTGGCTGGGCGGCAGGTACGGTAGCTGCTTGCGGCGGCATTTTGGCTGAGATGGCCTTTTGCCGGAAACGCTGCTTTTTGAACATTTCCCTGCGCTCGGTCTGCGTTGGAACAGTGACTTTCTCTTTTTCAGTCGGCTTCGATGCAGATTGGGTGCTGCCCTGCAAGGTGAGATTTTTCCGCTTCTCCTGCATTGCACGAAACTTGCGGTAGCTCATGCGGGCAGTGCTTCTGGCGGTGTTGCCTGTACGGGCAGCCACATCGGAAATGCCCTGCTGCACCTCGGTTTGTGCGTATTCTTCGGGTGATTCCTGCCGCTGCTCGGCGGTGCGTTCGCTCTGCGCCTTGGCCCGCATAAGTGTCTTGCGCACAAACTGCTTGCGCCTTGCTTTAATTCCGGGCATCGTCAATTACCACATCGTCCAACTGGCGCGTATATTCCGGGTAGCGCAGTTTTACGGCTTCGTACATATACGGCGCAAAGGAGCAGTCGAACAGGTCATACGGTGTACAGGATTTGTCATCGTATCCATTCCAAAGATTATAGGCAAACCGTGTCAGCTTGGTTGTGCCGCTGGTCTGCCATCCTGCGGCCAGCGATTCCGGCTTGATTTCGTCCTTTTCAAAATTGAAACAAGCGTCAATGTTATTACGAAGTGCGGGAACTGCTGTCAAGATGTAAATCAGTGCGCGGTGGTAGCTGTCCATCACCTTGCAGCGGTTGAGGTGGGTTAAGTATGCCCTACGATGGGGAGGGGTCATAAATTTGGGGTCGGTCATGGTGGCATCCTCCTATTTTATATAAAAGTTGTGCTTCTTGATTTCTACGGCGGTCGGCACCCCGCTTTTTGTCTGTGCAGAATCATAGTGTTACCGCTCCCCGTGGTCGATGGGTTTGATTTTCAGCTTATTGCCATCGCGCTGGAATTGCTCGTACTGTTCAGGAGTGCATTTCATCGGCAACAGGCCATGCGGCGTGGGGAGAAAGACAACAGGGTTGTGATACAGCCTTTCATATAAGAAAACCTGTCTATCAGTCAAACTGATAAACTCTTCTCCGCCATTGCCGCAGACCACAAAAGAACCTGCAAGAAAATCTGTATGTCCGTAAAGACGGTTAGGCGGCAAACCGTCAATCTTCCCGGAGTCGTTGCAGATAACGCAAACGCTATCTCTCCACGGACGGCAACATTCAATATCACCGCCGACAAGCTCCTGCAATGCCCTTAATGTGTGGGAATCGTGCGCTCCTCCGGGTATTTTCCGGGCTGCACATACAGCACGCGAATTTCTTTCTCGCTCATAGGATTCCCTCCATTTCACCGGGTTTTGTAGTAAGCAACTTATATGTCTTAGTGTCCTTGGGCTGGGGGTTGTTGAATGGGATAAGGCTGTTGCCCATCTTGATAATACCCTCGCCGGGTTGTGCCAGCAGCAGATATTTTCGCTGCGGCTCGGACAGGCCGTAGAGTTCTACCACGCTGTCAATGTCCTTGGTCTGTCGCAGCATGACGACAAATTCAGAGTTTGCCAGCATGGCATAGGCGGTGTCGTTGGTAAGGCAGTCCTGCACATTTTGCGTGATGCCGGTGGCGTAGGCGTTGTACTTTCTGAATCGCTTCCAACTTGTGTACAGGAAATTGGCACTCAAAGAATCGCGCAGCAGCAGATAGATTTCATCAAAGTATACCCATGTGGCGGCCTTGGGGTCGTTGCGTTCGTTGCTCATAACGGCGGTGTTGATGTACTCCAACATAGAGAGCATGGCAACAGGTTTTAACTGCTCTCCCAAACTTTGGATATTGAAGCAGATAAGGCGGTTGCTCATGTCCACGTTGGTGGGCTGGGCGAACGCTTGCATACTGCCGGTGGCGAAAATCCGCAATGCAAGCGCGATTTCCTTTGACCGTTTATCGCGCTGATTGTTCAGTGCCATCCACAAGTCCTTGATAGTCGGGCATGGCGCGGTATAGTGGGATTCCATCAAGGGTTTATAGATGTTTTCAAGAGCATCGTCAATCAGACTTTTGTCACCGGCCAGAATATGCTCCTTGCCCATTATCTGCTCGCACAGGCTCAACACAAATTCTGCTTTTGCAACATGGGGAGGAATTTTCGTTGCCTTATCGTATTTGAAGTCCAGCGGATTAAAGTGCGTAGCGCTGTCCACCGAGATATTCACAACCTCGCCGCCCAATTCCTGCACGAGGGGCGCGTACTCATTTTCGGGATCTACGACATAGAAACGTGCTTTTGTGAAGCGCAGGTACAGCATAAGGATTTCCAACTTAACAAACATGGATTTACCGCCGCCGGAGGTGGCGACAACCATCGCATTGCCGTTGACAAGGCTAGTGCGCAGCCCGATGATGAGGTTGCCGGTCACGGCGTTTCTGCCGTAACAAATGCCGCCCGGTGTGAGAATTTCTTGGGTATTGAACGGTACAAGTGCTGTCAGTGATTTCGTCAGCATCGTGCGCACACTCTCGATGCGGCGCAAGCCGTAAGGCATGGCCGTGTTAAAGGCGCGTTCCTGCTGAAAATACAACTCGGTGAATCGGCAGTTATAGTTTGCCGCCGTGGTTTTCAGTGCATCGGTTTCCAACGCGAGATCTTCCAGTGTGTCAGCAAAGTAAGTGACGGTGAGCAGGCTCAAAAACATCTGCTGGTCATTTTCCGTCATTTCTTTGCGAATGTTGGCAATGATGCGGTCCTGCTCCTGCGTCCGCTGCGGTACGGAGGAAGTAAAGTCGAGATTTTCCACGGATTTCTTATTGAAACGGACTTTCTCGGCATCGGTTTTCATCTGGGCATTGTCAATTTCCTTAAAGGCATCTTCCGTCTCCACCGGCTCAATGTCGATTGATAACACAATGTATGGCACTTGCTGAAGCAGTGCGGAGATAAACTTATCATCAAGCTGCTGCGGGTACTCACTGATCGTCATGCACTTGGCATAAAAATCCTCGATTTCAATATGCTTTTTGCAAAAGCGGATGCAGTCCGGGGCGATAGAATCGCGGAAGTCCTGCCCCAGTTTGGCACAATTATCAAAGTCGAAGTTAAAACGACCCTCCTCGGAAATGCGGAAAAACTTGTGCAGCACCTCCAGCCGTGCGCGGTTGTCCAGCGGCGTGACGGCACATTCCAAGGCGGAAAATGCAGACAGCAAATGCCCCTGCACCTGTACAAAGCGTTCGCGGGCCTCTTTTACGCCGGGCTTGTTCGTGGACACGATGATGTACTTATGCTGCACCACATTTCCATTTTCGCGGGCGTTGGCCTTGATTTGTCGGTTGCGTTCGGCGCGGAGGGCATCAAAGCCGTCGTTCTCGCGGTGGTACAGCACATCACGGGCAAAGGCTTTTTCATCCATGCGCTGGCTGACGATGCAGACTTGCATCCAGCAGTCAGCGGGGATGCCCGCGTAGACCGTGCCAAGCTGCGTTAGAATATTCTGCTTGGCCGCGTCACTCTGCATGGCGTAGTTGATGTCGCTGATTTGCCACATCATACTGAACACATTTTCCGATTGCCAAACACCGTCTGCATAGATTCTGTCGATGGGGATGCTCTGCTGCACGGAACGGGGCATTTTATAGCTGCCGCGCGTTTTTCGCGTAGATGCGTACTCACTTAGTCTCAATGCTTATCACCTTTTTTCTTTTTGCAATATTTGTTTTCAGTTTTCCATAGCCGCCAATCGTTTCTGATAACTGTGCTGTCTATTACAACAAGCAGGAATTTTTCAAAGGTCAGACAGTCATAAGTAAAAAATCCTGCTGCTGCAATCGGCGCAGCGGCCACAATGCAGACCCAGCCCGCCGTTTCATGACCCAACAGCGGGGTCAGCCCCAAATAGACCGCAACTGCCACGGCAATGGCCGCGCCGGAGCAAATCATCTGCCGCAGATTCAGCCCCAAAAAGATTTCCTCTTGGTAATGGCGGATTTCTTTATTTATCGGAATTTGCATATTACAACCCCATCATTTCATGGATAATTCGGTCAGAGCCTTTGATAAGGCCAACCAATACGAGCATATTGAAAACTGTTTCTGCAAGATAACTCCACACAATAGTGGTTGCCTCGCCGCCTGTCACAGTCGGCGTACCGACAAATGCTGAGTAAATCACGCAGGCCAGTACAATGACCGCACCCTCTAAGCACACGCCGACATAACTTTTCAAAAACGATATGCCCACGGATTGTGTGCTTTCCCCAGCAAAAGCCGCCAGCGGCAGCGGAGCCAGCGCTGTGTACATATACAAACGGAAGAAGCGACCATACACGGTAAGGATCATTACAAAGGAAAGCACCGTAATGAACAAGCTGCCGAGAATCGTTACGAGCCATAGCGGTATGCTGGCGAGAAATCCCACATTTTCGATAGCCGTTTGCATTTCTGTGGGCAGCGACACCATAGCTTCCGAGATACCGCCCATGCTGTCGGCCATATCTGTGACGATGCCATTACAGATGGAAAACACATTCAGCATAATGTCCATGCCATATCCCACAAGTGCCTTTGCCGCCACAAAGCGGAGAAAGTAGTGGATCGCAGCTTCGGGGCGTTTTAACTCGTGAAAATTCATTGTGTTTTTGCATAGCGATATAGCAAAGAACAGCACGACCAGTGCATAGCCAATGCCAACCATACCATTGTGCAAGGTCTGCATCACACTCCACACTGCGCCGCCCTTAAAAGTTTGGGGGTCGGTTGTTACCAGCCCCCATAACTCGCCCAGCTTTCCATTCCATGTAGAAAAGGCGTTGTTCAGATTTTCGACGATCCAGTTTTGATTCAAGTTTTCACCTTCTTTCGTATTTTGATAACAGATGAGTAGTTGACTTATGATAGCATTTGTGCTATCATAAGCATAAAGAAAAGGATTTGGAGTAGTTCAATGTACACAGTTGAATTTTACGAAAAGGCAGACGGAAATTCTGAGTTGTGGGATTTCTTAGAAGATTTACGCAAGAAAGCTGCCAACAATAAAGACGCCCGCATACAATATAAGCAAATCAGCTTGTACATTGAATTGCTGCAAAGCAAAGGTACTCGGTTGCCGGATAATATTACCAAACATCTTGAAGAAGATATTTGGGAGCTTCGTCCGGGCAACAATCGAGTATTCTACTTTTACTTTCAAGAAAACACTTTCGTACTGCTGCATCAATTTCGCAAAAAGTCCCAAAAGACACCAAAACGTGAAATTGAGAAAGCAAAAGCCGAACGTGATGATTACTTGCGCAGAAAGGAGACGGCTGACTTATGAGAACATGGAATGATTACAAGGCTCATGTAAAGAGCGTCGATGCACAGGCTCGTGGCGACATGGAGCAGGTTGAGGAAATTGCCGAGATTGTCGGCGCAATGGTTGAACAACGCAACGCAATGGGCATCAGCCAGCGCGATCTCGCCGCTATGTGTGGTATTCCGCAGTCCTCCGTGGCGCGGATTGAATCTTACAAAACCACTCCCAACCTTGACACGCTGCTGAAAATCATGCAGCCCTTGGGGTTGAAACTTACCGTCGAACCTATCAATGCCTAATTATTGGCCGTCAGCACACGCTGGCGGCTTTTTCTATTACAGAATCATATCCAAAATGTCCTTTGCAAAGTAAATGACTACGCCGCCAAAAAACGTCATGAAGCCTTGCGCCCGCTGGCTGGCATCGTGGCCTTTGAGGGCAAGGCCGATTTGCACGATGCCGAAGCCCAGCAGGATTGCGCCGATGGCTTTGATGGCGCTGAACACAAAGTCGCTCAGATTGTTGATGGTCGTCAGCGGATCATCTGCAAAGGCAGGCATGGCCATAACAAAAGCAGCGGCAACCACCGTCGCCGCCACAAGATAAAGGCGCTTGATTTTGCGGTCAGTCACCTTGGTCGTATTGAGAGAAGTTTTCTTCATTTTCATAATAATTTTCCTCCGGGTGTTTTTCTAAGTAGTCGAGCTGTTCGTACATTTCTTCGGTGATTTCGGGTGCTGTCGCTGCGGCAACAGCATCCATTGTGATAGTGACGGCGTCACCCATATAGTCGGGCGGGATTACATAAGGCTCACCTCCTGCATCGGGTGTATATTTTACATTGGGATGCTTTAATAGGTTATACTTTCGATCAATTACCGGGTCCTCGCTGCGCATCAGCAGTAGACATTCATCATCCCGTATACGGCGGATTTCATCCGGCATACACAGTTCACGGCCAGCGGTTTGCAGGCTGTCGCTGCTGCTGCCCCGGCTGCCTTTTCCAATGCTTTGGCTTTTGGTGCGTTCGGTTTCCTTGCCGAGAATTTTGGAAAGATACTCGTATGTACCGTACTCGTTACCGCCGAGGTAAAGCAGGGTGTCACAGTTTCCGATTATGCCTTCCCAATCGTCTTTGAACAGGCTTTTTAGCTGGGCAATGTTCTGCAAAATAATGTCGCAGCTGATATTTCTACTTCTGCAAACAGCAAGAATATTCTTGAAATTCTTCGGTAGTGCAACATTTGCAAATTCATCCATCATCAGACGCACATGGACGGGGAGCGCACCGTTGTATTCCGGCGTGGAATCTGCCAGTCTGAACAGTTGGTCGAAAAGCTGTGTGTAGAGCATCGTGGCGATAAAGTTGAACGTGGTGTCATTGTCGGGTAGCACAATGAACAGCGCCCGCTGCTCCAGCCCCATACGCGGCAGGAACATTTCATCGCGCGAAGTCATTTCTGCAAACTTGCGGGAGTTGAACATGTACAAGTTCGCCGCTGCCGAAATCAAGATGGATTGCAGCGTCTTTTTCGCACCCAACATAAAAGACTTGAATTGCAGGACAGCGGGGTGCTGCGGGTCGCGGCGCTCCAGTTCTCCAAACAGCATCATCAAGGGGTTCTCGACCATTTCATTTTCGCTGACTTGGCAATTCAGAATCATATACATCAATGTGGAAAAATTCTGCTCACTGGCAGGGGCTTCGTACATCAAATAGAGAATCAGTGCGGAGATCAGCAGCACAGAAGAATCATCCCAAAACTTATCGCCGCCGCTGGGGGCATCCTTGGGTTTGGTGTTATTGACAATGGCGAACGCCAGCTTGATGGCGTCCTCATCGGTTTCGAGATAGGCCATCGGATTGTAATGACCTTGAAAATGCACAAGGTCAAGCACTGTCACACTGATTCCGTTCATTTCCATAATCCTACCCTGTGTACGCAGCAGTTCCCTCTTGGGGTCCAGAAAAAGATAAGAGCCAATCAGTTGCAGCGCATTGGGCTTCACATAAAAGCGTGTCTTGCCGCTGCCGGATCCGCCGATTACGATAATGTTGAGATTATGTTTATGCGCGTGGCTGTCGGTGCTGAAGCGTACATTCTCGGTCAAAATGTAATTTTCTTTGGGGTCTTTGGTATTGCGGTACTTGATGTTTAGTCTGTGGGAGCTGCCCCACTTGGCCGTACCATGTTCCGCGCCGGGGTGGCGGTCTGCTTGGTCGAGCATATAGCAGTAGACGGCCAACGGATAAAGCACCAGCACCGCCAGCAGAAATTTTGGAGTGCTGGCGCACCAGCGCAGCATGGATGGGGTGTGCAGAATTTCGGACAACACTGCGGTGATTTCTGCCAGCCCCTGCGCCTGTTCAGTTGCCTGTGCCAGCGCTGCGGCAGCAAACAGCAGCGGTATCAGCAACAGCCCGTACAGAATAATTTCTGTGCGACGGTCCTTATTCGGGCGCATGATGTTTAGCGGGCCTCGTCCCGCTGCGGTGCGCTCTGGCCGCGCTGCAGGCCAAGTGCTTTTTCTATAGTGTCTCCAATAGTCACAGACAGTTCCCGAATTTCCTCCAGCGCCTTGCGTTCCTCGCCGGGTGGAATGTGGGTATCCATCCCGTCCAAAACAGCAGCAGCGGTATCGGGCATCGGCAGGGAAAACCGCCCGCAAAATTCCACCGATACTGCCATAGCCGTTTTTCGTAGATAGGGCGCTTGGGAGATACCCGGCGTGTGCTGCTCCGCGGTTGCAATAACGATTTCGGCGGGCAGTCGTGCCAGCACTTCACGCTGCGGCATGGCCGTTGGAAACACAATCGCGTGTTGCTCGGCATCGTACCCGACAACGCCCTCATTTTGAAAAATGATGTTGACCGGAGAAAGGCGCTCCAGTTCCTTGATGGCCTTGTCCATCTGCTCCGGCTTGATTTCAGGAATCGGATACGGCTTGTTGCCGTAGGTCATGGACACATCGAAAATTGAGCCGACATTATAATAGCCATTGACGCGCACAAGCTGCGGGATGCCTTTTGCCCCTTTGCTTACGCGTCGCCCGAATTTATCCCAGTCTTTGGCGGTCAATACGACCCGCGCTTGCGGCAGGGTTTGCAGCACAAGTGCTGCATTGCCGGATGTGATATGGCTGCCAAGCCGCCCCCTGCCGTACAGATAGTCAGCAAGGCGCTGGCCATCCTGCACAACTTCCTGCAATACTTTTTTCTGCGCGGCAATAGTGTCATTGCGTTCCTTTTGCTTTTGGAATTTCCACTCCTCGATGGGCAATCGCTGTTCGTACATTTATCGCTCCTCCTTCGCAGTAATATCCTGCACTTTTTCCTGTGCCTGTGCTGCTGTACGGGCGGCTTTTTTCAGTGCCATAATGGTTGCCCGCACAGATGGCCGAGGGTCAATATCCAAAGGATTCTTCCCGCGCGTCAACAAGCTGTCGCCGGATTGACGGCGGGTTGGGTCTTTTTTTCTGTCTGCCGTAGTGACCTTGGGAATGGCATATCCCAACTGCTCATAGATGCGGTTCAGTTTGGCGACATCTTCGGCTTTGAACATGACGTCAACTTTTTCGTTCTGTGCCTTATCCTTGATGACCGCGAATAAAACGCCGTACTGCTTGGCCAATTCCTTAAACTGTCCCACGTCATTGCTTTGCAGGGCAATAATTTTTAGTTCCTTGCCCTCCCGCAACAGACGGTCAAGGCTGGTTTTGCCTTTCACTTTAGGATTTTCCTTGGCGTAGGCCAGCGATAAGGCCAGTGCATTTTTAATACCCAGCGCAGACAGCTTAATGGCTACTTCGGTAACCTGTAAGGCTTCCCGCACCATCTGATCGGCTGCTTCGCCTCCGTTGTTCATCTTGTTTCACCTCATTTCGTTCTTCCTGTGCGGCAATTTCTGCTTGCCGTAGTTTTTCCTGCACCTCGGCGGCATCTGTTTCGATGTCGGAACAGATGTAAACCTCATGGCGCAGGGCTTTCATTTGCTGGGTCAGTGATTTGATTTTTTCTTCCCGAGCGGCACGTTCCGGCTCACGCTTTTGCCGATATAAAACTTTGCGCTGGCGGGCAAGCTGTTGGATTTGGACTTCTGCACTTTCCTTGTAGGCCAGCAGTTCATCCATAGTTTCAATATGGTTTTCCCATAGGAATTTCGTTTGCTGCTGGTATCGGCTGAACAGCAGAAAATCCTCACGCAGCAAAAAGTAGCAGCGCTTTGTGGCTTTGCCGTGGTAGGCTTTGCGCAGCAGGGCGCAGTAGTGATAGTAGCAAGCCATAAAGCCGGATACCTTCGGATACCGGCGCGGCAGCTTGCCGCGATACCTCGCCCGCTGCACAGTGGGCTGTAATTCTGTGGGCTGCCATTTCGGTTTTGCCGGGGCGTTTTCCTGCCGGTATTCCTGCTGCATTTCGGTGGGCATACGGTGCAGTTTGTGGTAGTACTCCCGCAGCGCTGTTTCAGAAAAGCGCGGGTCGAGCCGGTCAATGCGGATATTTCGCTGGGCATCTTTATGGCGCACAGCCATGTGTTCCACACGCGGGCCATATTTGATCGTGTAGCCCATGTTCTGCAATTCCGTGATAAAGCCATCAAAGCTGTCGGCGGCAGCAATAGCCTGTTCCACATCTTTGCGTACCATACCACGAATGGTAGCCATGAGTTCCGGCAGATTGAAAAAACGAGCAAAACGTGTTTTTGTGCGGTAGCCGGTTCCCTCGGGAAGAAAGTTGTCAAGATATTTTCTTTGTTTTCTCTAAATTCAGCAAATTTCGCTGTCTTGTCTCATTGAGGATATCATGTGTACAGGCTTCCCGAAGTGCTGATTCCAGTGGCTTTTTTGCATCTGCGGATGGCATAACACGGACAATGAAGTTGGTCTTTCCGATTCTGACGGAATAGGAATCGCCATCCGCGGTTGGCTTGCTTACT